>JAFEAB010000062.1 GCA_018266615.1 Bacteroidota bacterium | reverse complement strand
CAAAACGAACTAAATGAAAGACCCCGAAAAGTCTTAGATATGTGTACTCCCAAAGAAGTCTTTGAAAAATATATAATGGATACAATCTAATTCATTCAATTTACCCAGAGCGACTCGCCTCTCTCCTCTTAGAGAAAGGCGACAAAGCGATGGGTAAATAAAATTATTACTACATTTACATTCAGTTGAAATAGAAACTAGAAACCGCCCAACGCGTCTCCCGTCCTGAAATAGGTTGACATAAAAACATGTAACCATTTATGGACAAGAAACGCAACAAAACCCCACTTGCCGAACAAATTCCATTTGGCGAACGCTCCCACAGTTTTAAACTTAAAGTTGTCCGGGAAATTGAAAATGGGCAGATTTCCCGAAATTTCGCTGCTAAGAAGTATTTTGCTTCCAGAAGTTCTATTGATTATTGGTACCATAAACTAAGTAATGACATGAATGACAACAGCGAAAACAAATCACTTAAATAGCAAATTAAAAAGCTCAAACAAGAAATTGAGGATCTCAAATTTATTAAAGAAGTACATTCCGAGGTAATTAAGGATGCTTTTAAAAGGCTGGGGGAAGATGAAAAAAAGTCCTATGCCGGACAGCTGATGCAATTTGCCAAAGAGATCGAAAAAGGATCAAAGTAAATACAAAAGCAAGGCTGTTCGGCGTATCCCGTCAAGCTCTTCACAAAAGAGAAAAATCAATTCAAATTAAAGCTGATCATAGTAAACAAATGTGTACAATAATAAATCGTGTAAGGCAGATCCTTCCCGGTTCCGGAACCAGGAAGTGTTATGCTATCATAAAGGATTCTCTTGCTCAAAGAGGTATTGTAATTGGCAGGGGTAAGCTGCATTATATCCTACAAGTCAATAACCTGCTCATTCCTAGGCGTAAGAGGTACTTTCATACCACCGATTCAAACCATCCATATAGAAAATACGATAACCTGGCCCAACATCTGGAAGTGACCAAACCAGAACAGCTCTGGGTAAGTGATATCACTTACATCACCACGAAAGAAAAGCCTTTATACCTTAGCCTGGTCACTGACGCCTTTTCAAAAAAAATAATGGGATACCACCTGGCAGATCATCTAAAAGCAACAGGTCCTATTGAGGCCTTGAAAATGGCAATTAAAAACAGAATTTACCCTAAACGGAAGCTAATGCACCATTCGGATAAGGGAGTACAATATTGCTGCAATGCTTACATTAACCTATTAAAAAATCATGAAATAGAAATCAGTATGACCAGTAAATATGATCCTTATGAGAATGCTATTGCAGAGAGAATTAATGGAACCCTGAAAAATGAATTTAACCTCGACCAGGGACTCCCCTCCTATTATTATGCACAACGAGAACTTAATAAAACCGTGATGATATATAACCAAATGAGGCCTCATCTATCATGCAAAATGCTAACGCCTGAAATAATGCATGCTAAAAAACCGTACCCTATAAAACTAAACACTAAACAAACCTGGGAAAAGATAATTTTTCATAATTTCAACCAAAATTAAACGTCAACTTTTTTCAGGACGTGAAAGCTTTTTCTAATAAAATACCCTTTTTATGCAAAAACTATTACCTGTTCTCTTTATTTTAATTAGCACAATGGGTGCCGCCCAACTACCCGGTAATTCTGTATCTTTTGTTGGGCTAAACTCTCATTATGTAACTGTACCCGATGCATCCAGTAGCATTGTTAATAATACAATGACCATCGAAGCCTGGGTTTATTATAAGTGTGAAAACGGCACATCAGCCTTTAATGTTTTTAGTAAAGGATGGTGTGGCGCCCCCGACTGGACAATTTACGTTGCCATTAATCAGCAAAAATTACATTTGGCAAAATGGCGAAACGGGTATAATAGTTGCGCCGGCGGCCAAGCGCATTATTATAGTGATGACGAAGTAATACCCTTTAATACCTGGACACATATTGCCATTAGTATAGATGCGACTACTGCCAGCAATGATATCAAATTTTATGTAAATGGAGCATTAGTGCCCCACTCATTAATTTCCGGAACAGATGGGGCAGGATGGAATACTTCCACCTATCCAATGCTGATTGGATCGTCTCGCAGTTTAGCGAATAATTACGCTAAAGCTTACGGCAATATTGACGATTTGAGAATATGACATACGGTAAGAACAGATGCTGAAATTGCAGCAAATTATCAAACAGAACTTTCAGGCAACGAAACCGGCCTTCAATATTATTGGAAACTCAACGAAACAGGAACAGGCGCAGGAATTACGGCAGTAAATAGCGCTAATGCTACTATAGGTACCTATGACGGCACTACTGTGGGTGCATCCACCGCATTTGTTGATAATAGTACGGTGGTAGATATGCTTCCTACCTGCGGCCCTATACTACATTTAGATGCATCGGCAGGCGTTACTGCGGATGTTAATGGCAATGTAAGCCAATGGAACGACCAAGGCCCCAACGCCCATCATGCTACACAAGCTACTGCCACAAAAATGCCCAAACGTTTCACCAACCAAATCAACAATAAATCCATTATTCGCTTTGATGGAACTGATGATGAAATGCAAACACCTGTCGTAAACTTATCTACTGTACAGGCAGCAGAGGTTTTCATAGTTTCAAAAACCGAAACCGAAGGTTATCCCATCTATCATGCCAATGCGGCCGGTGATGTAAATAATTTTCATGTTATTGAAAATAATACAAGTGGTACAAACGGGTTATCGGCAATGATGAGCGGCAACGGCACTGATGCAGTAAGTTTTAAAAGCGACAACATCTACCAATGCTATAAACGATACAATATAGCTTTTGATAAAGCCCTTACTGGGCTGGCACAAATTAATATTTGGGCAAACGGAACCGCCTTAACTAATAGTAACGGTACCGTATCCGGAGCAGAGATTACCAATAACCTGGGCAATTACCCATTTTTTATTGGTGGGGCACCGGGCAGCTCATCCCTGCATTTTAATGGTGATATTGCCGAAATAATTGTTTACAACAAAGCCCTGACAACCTCCCAAAGAAATTCTTTGAACAATTATCTTAAAAATAAATATTTTGGAACTGCAATTTCCACTCAGTTCAGTGCAGTACCTCTTTCCCAAACCAGCAGTAATGCAATAACTGATGATGGCAAGTGGAAACACTCTTATAGCAATACAAATAATGCAGAAATAATTGCCTCTGTTAAAGACAACAATTGTTCCACAACCGGGCAGCGAACAGATATAGTGTATGTAGAGGCAACAGCAGGCCTTTATGGTGGGCAATACTGCATGCGCAGACATTATGTAATAAATCCATCCACGGAGTTGCCTGGAACCAAAAGAGTGCGGTTATATTACACAAATGCCGATTTTGCCGATTTGCAAGTAGTGGTACCCTCTCTTACTTCACACAACCAACTGGTGGTTACCCAATACGATGGACCCAATGAAGATGGCGTTTTTGATGCTTCCTCCGGTACGCTTACATTTATTCCGGCAGCATCTATTACCACCGGTACGGTTTACGGAAACCGCTATCTTGAATTTGATGTATCCGGCTTTAGTGAATTTTGGATTCATGCCGGCAATTCTGTTTTGCCAATTCAGTTAACATCATTTACAGCCCAGGAAGCAGGGAATAAATATGTATTGTTGCAATGGAAAACCGCAAGTGAACAAAACAGTAACAGATTTGAGGTAGAGCGAAGTGCAGATGGGTTCCGGTTTATTAAAATCGGGCAGGTATTGGCATCCGGGAACAGTACCACCGAAAAACAGTACCAGCTTATTGACCGTTCACCTTTTAGGGGCTTAAATTATTATAGGCTTAAACAGGTTGATTTGGATAATCATTCCTCTTTTTCATCCGTACGCCGTGTTGAACTGGATCTTGTTAAATACTTTACCATAGTTAATAACCCATCAAATGGAATGGATGTTATTTTCAAAACAAATTATATTTCCGGTACCCTTATCATTTCTGACCTAACAGGAAGGCAAATTTTGAAAAAGGACGTAAATGCAGGAACATTTAGAATTGGAACGTCCCATTTGCCGAACGGAATGTATTGGGCAACCTTACTCAGTAATGGAATTAAGTTGCAAACCTTAAAAGTAATAGTAAATAGCCGGTAGTGAATATTTTTCATAAAATTGTTGAAAACAAAGGAAATTTAGGTAACTATGTTTCACCTTGGCAAGCTAGACCTTATACAACACTTCATAATGAACTTGAATTTGAACAACCATTTAAAGAGAAATTCATTGAAACAATAAAAGCATTTAATGCAGACGATTTGACAAATTTAGAAATTGTCAGAAGTAAAAAAGGACAAAGAAGAAAACTCGGCGATTATTTACAAGGATTAGCATATCACGAATTAGTTCACACAGGACAAATGCTTTCATACTTGCGGGCACTTGGACTTGAAAGACCTCAAATATAGGATTAACAATCAAAATACAACGAACCGCCAACATCGCATTGGCAAGCCGTTAGGCTATCCCGTCCTTTTGTATACTCCCCACAAATCTTGTTCTCAACCAACTACACAATTTGTAGGAGTCAAAAATTCTGCATTCGCATCAATGGCATCCCAACCGGCATATTCCCTTGTTTTCCTCCTCCACCGCCTCCAAATTTGTTTAGCCGGTAGGTTGCACTTACCATAAAATATCGTTGAAGCCGATTTGCTCTTATATCCGTAATGGAATTGGCAGTAACAGATCTCGATAGGTTCTTATTCTGATTTAATATATCCAGCCCTTGGAATTTTACGGATAACTTTTCATTTTTAAGAAACGCCTTTTCGATCCCGGCATTAATAATAAACGGTTCGGCTTTCACTGAATTGGCATACCCCGAATTAAGGTCCTTTTCAAGATCATAATTCATCCGGAAATTCTTAGGCAAAAAGATGCGGGTTGTGTTGGTTAACGTCCACCCAATGGTCTGGCTGTTTAAAGATTTTTGTATTTTATAATGCGAACTATTGAGATTGAAATTCACCCCGACGGTTGTTTCGAGCCACTTCTTCACCATAATATCAGTTGATAATCGCTGACCTACAACCCAATTTGCGCCCTTGTTTCGTTTATCTTGAAGGTAAGATATATTGTTATTATAAATGATGTTTCCGCCATAATTGAGCACATACTTTCTGTTTCGCCAGGGTTTAGAGTAATTATAAAATCCTGTCACCGTATAGTATCCATTCGTGTTCAGATACCGTGTTTCTTGTACGCCAAAGCCCCGGTTAAAAACATTGTTTACAATTTTATCTTTTGTAAAGGAAAAACTAATGAAGGAAAAGAAAACATCCCCGGTTATAAAGTCAAAATTGTTATAACGCAGACTAAACGAATTATTAAACTCGGGTTTCAGATTGGGGTTACCCACGGTTATATACTGTGGATTGCTATAATCCGTAACAGGCTGCAATTGCTGGTATCCTGGCTGGTTGGTATTTCCATTATAATTCATACTCAACGACCTGCTTCTCGAGAAATTATAGGCAAATCGGATGACAGGATAGAAATTCAATAGGTGCTGGGTGTAAGCATAATTTCCGGTTTCTGAATTACTCTTAATTATCGCCGGTTGTACACCCATTCCTATCGCATAATTAAATTTTTTCTCCACCGTACGGAAGTTCAATCCAAAGCGATGGGTATAATAATTATTTTCGTAAATATTACTAAGGCTGTCAAGGTATGTTCTTGCCTGTCCGGGCATATCTACATTATAGGTTTTTTTGTTGTTGGAAGTATATTGATGCGAATAGGCATAATTAATCTCGAGGCTCCTCTTTTTATCAAGAGGTTCAATGTAGGACGCTTTAATACTGTAACTGGAGGCCCTATTTTCCTGTTGCGTAAACTGATTTAGGCTGGTATCGATGGTTACTCCAACTTGAGTATAAAGGCTGGCATTATTCGTATAGTCGTTACCGTTATCTGTTGAATTAGTATTCCCAGATCCGTTTATACTCAGGTACCGTCCTTTCCTCCTAAAACGATGGTTGTACAGAACACTTCCCGAATATCCTGGCGCATTATTTGAAATATCCTGGAAAGTATTTCCATCGTTTGTTTTCCTCCCCGAACTGTCGAAGTAACTAAACCGGTTGTTGCTGGTTTCCTCCCCGTCATTAAATGTAAACCCAGGGCTAATTTTCAGATAATTAAATGAATCAATCCGGTATTCGAGGTTCAGGTTTACCCTGTGATTGTTGTTCCCTGTATTATCTACCAGGTCTTGGTGGTTGATATTTGAAGATTGTGCATAGAAATTTTGCTGAGAAATCTGTTGTTCGGAATAGGTAGTTTTATGGGAGAAGCTATAACTTCCATAAAAGGAAATTTTTTTTCCCCATTCGTCCCTGTAATTCAGGCCAATAGATTTATTAATAGAAATTCCGTCTGTATTCCCAAATCCTGATAAAGGAGAACCGGGGCCTCCCATTCCAAAACTGCGGATAGCCCCACCTACCATTCTTGCCATAGAAGGGCTTAGCCCCATACTCCCAAAATTAAAGGTATTGGCATTGGTATTATTCAAATTACCTAACAATGAAATTTGCCGGCTGTTTTTGAACAGGTTAAAGGAAGCATTAATAAGGTAACGGTCTTCCGTACCCGCTCCTGCTGAAACATTTCCAAAATACCCTTTATTCTTATCCTTTTTAAGCTGGATATTCAGAGTTTTAGACGGGTCTCCATCCTTTACCCCGGTGAAGGCAGCCTGGTCTCCATAATCATCAATTATTTGAATCCGGTCTACCATATCGGCATTAATCTGCCGGGTGGCTGTGGTTACGTCGCCATTAAAGAAATCTTTTCCGTTCACCTTTACCTTGGTTACCTGTTTTCCCTGTGCTGTTACAGTCCCATCCTTATCTACCGTTACACCCGGTAGTTTTTTTAAGACTTCCTCCACATTATCATTCTTACGGTACATGGTACTGTCCACTACATACGAAACCGTATCCTCCTTTATTTGAATTTTATTGGATTCTATAGTTACATTTTCCAACAATCCATCTTTGGGAAAGAGTTTAAAAACAACTGGTGATTTTTTTAAGCTGTCGGTATTTACATGGGAAATTAAGGTGGAATACCCAACATAACTAATGATGAGGTTTCCGCTACCCAGGGAATGTGTTGAAGAAAAATTAAAAATACCTTCCTGGTTTGTGGTGCTTCTTAAACTATCCTGATTCATCCTTCCGAATAAAACGGTAGCACCTTTTAATGGCTTTCCTTCATTAGATTGTACCACGCCGGAAAAAGTATAGTCCTGTGCATTTAAAAAATTACTAATAGCCATAAGACCCAGCAACCACAGCGAGTTCTTAAAGAACCCTTTTCCCATAATAAATTTAATATATTTCGACATGGTTGCGAAACTACGATGAAATACGAAAAGTTTAGTAGATTAGGGAGATTTTAATTTTCCTGCATACTGGCTAAATCATGCCCGGTGGTTGGAAAGCGGCGAATAAAGGAAACAAAGTATTCTCTGAATTCCGGTTCCTGGTTAAATAAGATTGCATGGCTTACACTCAATACATGCAACGGATAATGGGAAAGCTCGATGGCATATTTTACAAGGCGAACCGCATCTTTTTCGGTGGTTAGAATAATTTTGTTTGATGATTCAATCGAATCAAAATTTTCGCAAATGGTTCTTAGGTCATCTGTTTTAAAAATATAATGATCGCTGTATTTTAATGTCCTGACAGTTCGAACTGTTTCTTTAAGGTATCTCAATAAAGGTTTAGGGTTGGCAATACCGCAAATTAATAAAACATCTGTTTGTGAAGTGAGAGGCAACTCACGGTAGGTAAATAGGTGATATGGGGTCTTGTATTTCAGGCAGGCAAAAAATAATTTTTGTTCTTTTTGAGGGCTAATTTGTTTTCTAATTTTCTCGGCTTCCGATGCTGAAATTTGTGGATCGCATTTTGTAATCACTATTACTTGAGCACGGGAAGCACTTTGGGGAATGTCTCTAAGGTCGCCGACAGGAAACATATTGTCCCTTGTAAATAAATTTTCCTGCTCGGTTAACAGTACATTAATTCCTGCTTTTACGGAACGGTGTTGGAAGGCATCATCCAGAATGATGACATCTGTTTTTGGCCGTAGTTGCAAAATTTGTGGAATAGCCACCAAACGCTCCTCTCCTACTGCAACGGTAATTTGGGGAAATTTCAAATGGAACTGCATTGGCTCATCGCCAATTTCGATGGCGGTGGTCCTGTCGTTTGCTATGGCAAACCCCTTTGTTTTTCTTTTGTATCCCCGGCTCAGGGTAGCCACATCAAATTCATCTTTCAACAAGGTAACCAACAATTCAACCATGGGGGTCTTCCCTGTTCCGCCTAATGCCAAATTACCCACACAAATTAGCGGGAAATTAAAAGTGGAAGATTTAAAAATTCCTTTATCAAAGAACCAATTCCTCAGAGTAACAATAATTTGATGAACCCAAGCAATTGGAAGAAATAAGAATCTGAGCTTTTTCAACGATCAAATATTTGGATCCTGCCTGTTGACAAAAATTGAAAAAATAGTGGTGCCATAATTTCTTTCAGTTCGGTAAAAATCAAATTTACGATAATCATTTTTAGGGGTATGTTCCAAAATAAACCAACCTTCCTCCTTTAGCAGTTCATTCTTAAAAATTTCTATTGGAATTTCATCAATACTTGACAGTGCATAAGGAGGGCCTGCAAAAATCAGATCATATTTTTTACCCCCTTCACGAATAAACCGAAATACGTCAGATTTTACCACTTTTATGTGAGGTAGATTGAGTGCATTTGTTGTCCTTTTTATAAATGCAAACATTTCCGGATCTTTTTCCACTATGGTAAGGTCGGCAGCTCCCCTGCTAGCGAGCTCGTAACTTATTGAACCTGTTCCTCCAAAAAGATCGAGTGTAACAAGCCCGTCAATTTCCAAATTATTCTCAATGATATTAAATAATCCTTCTTTTGCTATATCCGTAGTAGGCCTGGTATATGGCATTTTGGGAGGCGGGGTAATCCTCCTTCCTCCCATCGATCCACCTATGATGCGCATGATATTTGAATGGTATGGTGGCAAAAAAAATGATTCGGATAAAATCGAATCCGCTCCTGCATTTCGAAATTCTCGTTTTCAGAAATAAAGGAAACTATTCCAAAATATTTATATACCTCATTATAAAGAATAGAATATTCATCAACCATCCCACATAGCTTTAAGGGGATGGTTTCAGGGTCTAACTGATAGGTTTCGCAAACTTTCAACAGGAAATACACTACATCCACCGGTTTTGTAAATGAAAAAATCCCGCAATATTGGAAAGAGCCATCCCGGCAGGCAATTATCTTTATTGCATTGTGGTATATGATGCAGGTTATGGAGTTCTCTTTACCCCAAGATCTAATTTCATTTACAGAAGCATGAAGCATTACCCAATTCGGATAATGAAATTGAAAAAAATCGTAAAGTTCCTTCCTAACTCCATAAACCATAAAAATTTTTTCTTCCTTCAGTACATCCGTAATAATTTCAAATTCTGGTCCCGACTGAAATGTGCGGGAAAATAATTCCCTGGCATTAACAGGATTGTAATATTCACCGGGTATCAGCATAAATTCAGGAAAATTGATGCAAACACTGATTGAGTGGTGCGGCATCCCTAATACAGGGTAATTGCGATACATGGAATTCAGGGCACCAATCCATTCAGAGGGGGTAAGGAATTTATCGAAATTAAAAACAAGAATACCTTCCAGAAAATTGGGGTTATTCCGGTACCAAGAAAAACTCACTCCATAATTACCCACCTCAATCAATAAATTTTTCCCTTCCTGATCTCCAGGAGAAGGTGAAATATTAAACACTGGTTTCATACAATTGAATTAGCAAAATAAGATAATTTTACCTGATTTATGGAAGCAATAGGTTCGGGTTATGATTTGCGGGTGGAAGTTAGCTATAAGCAAATTCTCCAAATTGCATTACCAATAACCCTGGCAATCCTTGTTCCACAGGTGAACTTTGTGGTTAACACCATTTTCCTCGGACATTTAAACGAGGAATCTTTGGGCAACGCGGGAATTACGGGGGTTTACTATCTTATTTTTGCACTTGCCGCTAACGGGTTAAACAGTGCCATGCAAACCGTTTTCTCCCGTTTTGCAGGAAGTGGCGATATCGGAATGTTCAGGTATTCCATAGCTCAGGGAATTCGCCTCTCCCTTATCTTTTCTGCGATTTGCGTTTTGTTTACCTGGTTGGTGGCACCCTATATATTAAGTGCAGTAGCCGATAAAAAGGCTTTTCCGGTAGAGATGGGGTTCTTGCGAATTCGCATTTGGGGAATCTTCTTCTTATTCATTTTTCAAATTTGTAATGCTTTTCTGGTAGCCAGTTTAAATAGCCGGTTATTGATTACTGCCTTTATTGTGGAAACAGTTTTAAATATTATCCTCGATTATGGGTTAATTTTTGGAAAACTGGGCATGCCAAAATTGGGATTTAATGGCGCCGCATATGCTTCTGTAATTGCCGAATTTTCGGGGATGATTACCGTGATAGCCGTAATTCATAAAACAGGGTTACAAAAGAAATACCAACTTTTTTCAAATTTTAAATACCATCGAAATCTAAGCCGGGAAATTGTTCGGGTTGCCCTCCCACTTGTTTCACAATTTATGATTAGCGCCACTACCTGGTTAGCATTTTTTCTCCTTATAGAACCTCGTGGAGAGCAGGCGAAGGCAATCAGTAATGTAATGCGAATTGTTTATGGGATAACCGGAATTTTTATTTGGGCACTGTCTGGCACCACCAATGTAATGGTAAGTAACCTAATGGGACAACACCGCCAGCAGGATATATTTCCTCTGTTGAAGAAAATTGTAATCCTTAGTGTTACCTGTTGTCTGTTTATATGCCTCCTAATAAACTTCTTTCCTACTCAATTTTTTAACTTATTTGGGCAGGATGAATCGTTTGTGGAGGCCGGAATACCCGTGATCCGGGTTGTATCCTTGGGGATTCTCCTGTTGGGAATAGCAAACCCGTTTTTAAATGCGGTAACAGGTACCGGCAAAACCAAAGTGAATCTTGGCATTGAAATCATTGCAATTGCCATATATATGGTTTACACCTGGTATTTTATGGTGATTGATTACCAGTCGCTGGCCATGGGGTGGACCAATGAATTTGTTTATTGGACTACCATTTTCCTTTTTTCTTTCTTCTATATGCGTTCAGGAAAATGGAAGACTTCAAAAATTTATGGTGAATAATTACCTTGACTGCCAGGAATTATTCTTTCGATTTTCATCGGGGAACAATCGGTTTGAATCAATAACCAATGAAATAATGGGTTCATCAGCCGGTATGAATGCATGGAATTCATTTGTATTTGTCCAAATTTCAACAGGCAAAACCAATGAATCTTTTAATCCCGATTTAAGGGTATAGCTTATTAAAACCGGCATTGCCATTTGCTGATTGTTTTTCAATACCACCGTATTCCCTTTCAGGGTACTGTTATACGAAACCGATTCCACCGATTGATCGAGTGTAAAATCTTCATAGAACCAGGATTTCCAAAACCATTGAAGATCCTCTCCTGTCACATTTTCGATACAACTGAAGAAGTCGTTAGGGCAAGGATGTTTATAAGCCCATCGTTGGATATAGGTTTTAAATGCCTTATCAAACCTCTCCTCACCAATAATTACATTCCTTAGCAGTGTTAGCGCATATGCAGGTTTATAATAAACCGCTTCGCCGATATTCGCTTCTTTCATTCCTTGTGGCGTATTAAATATTGATTCTGTTCCAGGGGCAAATGAAATCAGGCTGAGCATTTCAAAAGAAGGCGTTGAATTTTTAAACTCACCGTTATTTACATCTCCCGCAGAAATGAAATTAATAAATTCATTAAAGCCTTCATCCATCCAGGCGTACTTCCGCTCATTGCTGCCCACAATCATGGGGAACCAGGTGTGTCCAAATTCATGGTCGGTAACTCCAAATAAACTTTCACCTGCTGATTGGGTATTGCAAAAAACGATGCCCGGGTATTCCATTCCCCGGATGTTGCCGGCAACATTTACAGCAACAGGATAAGGATATTCCATCCAGCGCCGGCTGTAATTCTCAATACTCTCTTTAATAAATTCTGTACTCCTTCCCCAGGCTTTATTTCCTTTTACAGAAGCAGGATACACACTCATTGCCAAAATTTTTTTACCGGATGGAAGATTAATTTTTGCGGCGTCCCACAGAAAAGCTGAAGAAGCTGCCCAGGAAAAATCTCTGGCATTTTTTAACTGGAACTTCCATGTTCTATTTCCTGTTCTTTTTAAGGCTTCCTTCATTTGATCTTCATCCCGGATCATAATGGTATGGTTACTCTTTTCGGCCTTATCTAACTGTTCCAGATCAGAGGCAGACAAGGTTTCCTTTTTGTTAGTCTGTTCAGCACCTGCCATTACAAGCAAAACGGATGGAGCCGTGATTTCCACATCAAAATCGCCATATTCCAAATAAAACTCTCCAGGCCCCAGGTAGGGATCCGTATCCCAGCCTTGCAAATCATCAAAAACGCACATCCTGGGGTACCACTGCGCCACAGAAAATATCTTTCCATCGGGAGTTTGTAATATTCCACATCGATCGGCTCCTTCGTCAGGTAACGTAAAGGCGTACTCAATTTTCAATTTAACGGATTGGCCTTTATCTTTTAAGGATACAGGTAGCCAAACCTGCATCCGGGTATCCGTAATAATATATTTTACCGGAACTCCTCCAATGGTAACAGCACCTATATCAAAACCGCCCTGAAAATTTGAAGTGGCATTGCCATACCGGCTGTGTTCTCCCGCTTCAAACCTGCTTTGGCCCCGGCTTCCGGGCTTAAACAGGTTCTGGTCTAACTGTAACCAGAGGAAATCAAGAGAAACGGGACTGTTATTGGTATAGGTCAATTCTTCCCATCCGGAAATGCGGTTCGTTTTATCGTTTATGGTTACCCTGATCTTATAATCTGCCCGGTTTTGCCAATAATTGGGCGCCGGTTCGCCCGAAGGCAGCCGATACATGGAGTGAGTTACCGGAACAGAAGGGGCAAACAACGTATGGGGGTTGTATTGTGCATATACGCCCGTTGTAACCAACATACCTAAAAAGAGGATTGTACCTTTCATAAAATTGGGGGTTAAAATTCTTTATCAAGCGTAACTCCTACCGTACCCGAAAACCGGGTGATGGGTGGGTTCAGTTTGTTAATATTAATGGAAATCTTCTTAATCCGGTCGTCCAGTTGCCGGATATCGGCTACGATTTTTTCTGCAAGGGTTTCGAGGAGCCTAACGGGTTGCTCCATTCGTATATTCAGCAATTCGTACACCTGCACATAGTTAATGGTATCTGCAAGTTCCTGCACGGGATAGTTGGGCAGAAAGCAAATTTTCAAATCAACAACAAAACCATTTCCGGCCAGGGTTTCTTCTTCATGTAAGCCATGATGGGCGAAGAAATGCATATTATTGAGATGAATGGTGAACATCAGTGGTGTCCTTTTTCTCCTAAATAACGTTCCGCATCCAGCGCAGCCATGCATCCGCTACCGGCAGCGGTTACGGCCTGTCGATAAATTTTATCCTGTACATCCCCGGCTGCAAAGACCCCTTCCACATTTGTTTTCGATGTTCCGGGGATAGTTTTAAGATATCCGGCCTCATCCATATCCAGCCATCCTTTAAATATTTCACTATTGGGCTGGTGGCCTATGGCTATAAAGAGGGCGCTAACTGGAATTTCCTTTGATGTATGATCTCTTCGGTTGAAAATTTTTACTGCATCCACTTTATTTTCGCCTATCACCTCCTCCACCTCCGTACTCCAGTAAACCGTAATGTTTGAAGTATTTTTAACGCGGTCCTGCATTACTTTACTGGCCCGCATTTCATCCCTTCGAACCAGCATGTGTACATGGCTGCATATTTTTGAAAGATAGAGTGCTTCTTCACAGGCGGTATCACCGGCTCCTACGATGGCTACCTCCTTATTCCGAAAAAAGAAACCATCGCATACGGCGCAGGCGCTAACTCCATACCCATTTAACCGTTGTTCACTTTCAATGCCCAACCATTTTGCGGATGCCCCTGTGGAAATGATTACGGAATGTGCCTGCAACCATTTGTCATCGTCAATCTGAACTTTCAGGGGGCGGGCACTAAAATCTACATTAGTAGCGGTTCCGTATCTCAAATCGGCTCCCATCCTGGCAGCCTGCTTTTCGAAATGAATCATCATTTCAGGTCCCTGAATCCCATCCGGATATCCCGGGTAATTTTCCACTTCGGTTGTAATAGTTAGCTGTCCACCGGGTTGGATCCCCTGATATAGTACCGGTTTTAGATTAGCCCTCGATGCATAGATAGCTGCTGTATAACCAGCAGGCCCCGATCCGATAATCAGGCAGTTAATAATTTCATTTGCGTTGTTCTGTTCCATACTGAATGTTGATTCTTTAATGCACGATTTGTGTATTATACCAGGCAGCATATCCGCAAAAAGCGCCTAACGCTCCATTGGAAATATTTCCTATTACTTTATTGGGTTGAGAAAAAGGGTTCCCCATGCTTTGGAAGGCGAATTCCCAGGTGTTCCAAAATTGGTAGGTAGCCCTGTTGATGTTACAAAATTTCAAGGTAACGGTATCGCCTATATGATAAAAGTTGCTATCGGCTTTGGGCGGATCGTTTCTATCTACCCCTTGCGGGAAGGACACCTCATAGGTAGTGCCATCCAGTATTTCATCGTTATAGGTTGAGTTTTCGCCGGGATAAAATGGAAGATTGCCTCGTTTTGTAAAATACCGGATATAGTTTCCCAGCCCCACGGGGTCATGTACCCTAACCATCATTTTCCGCAAGGTAGTATCATCAATAAATGGAACCTGCTTGTAGAATACAGAATCCGGTACCACATTTAATGCAGGAATTTGGGTTTGTGAAGTATATTCTTTCCCATCACTTACAATCCGGAGTTGGTAACCCGTATTTAATTCTCCCAGAAAGGCAGTAGCCAGGTTGCTTGAATCGATGGAGTATAAATAAGCCGAATAACCTGGAACTAAAGGGATGGTATATTCCTTCAATTTATGGGTAAGGGTTCCATTAGAAATATAAACATCTGCCCCATGAACAAATGAATTGGCCAGTATGACCGGATTAATCTGATCAAAAAACGAGAGGCTCTTCGTTAAAACTACCTGTGGGGGTTTCCCATTTTCAATTTGGGCATCCACCACCAAAACCGGAGAGGCCTTATCTAAATTAAAATGAATGTTCTTCTCGCAACCGGTAAGAGTAATTAAAAAAAAGAAGAACACGAAAATTCGCATTTGCAAATATAAAAAGAAGGGCACTATCAAATGCCCTTCAACCAGTTCTTGATTTCAAAATACTATTGTAAAATTACTTTTCCGGTGGCCTGCACTCCTTCCGATACAGCCTGAATTAAATAAATGCCTTTTGGATATCCCGACAAATTGAATGATTTCCGGGATGATAGGGAGGCGGGATTTAGCTTTTCCTGCCAGATTACCGCTCCCCTGCTATCGCAAATGTTGATTATCATTTTCTCCTGGTTTTTAAACCCGGATAGGGCTACTTCAAATTTCCCGGTACTGGGGTTGGGGAAACAAATTAATCCGGACTCCAACGGTTGATCAAATAATAAAACCCGGGCAGGCGTATAGGAAAAACTGCCATCCAAATCAACCATTTTTAAACGATAATAATTATATCCTTTATGAGGAGCTAAATCGATATAGGAGTAATTTATTTTGTGATTACTGGAACCACTGGCAGCTACCCTGCCAATAAATTCAAAATTTACTGCATCAAAGGAGCGCTCAACCTCAAACCAGGCGCTATTTTGCTCCGAAGAGGTCTGCCATAAAAGCAACCCCTGGGAATTATTCTTTTTCTGAGCAGTGAATGAAAGCACATGTATAGGCAGTGGCCCCATTGGCCTATAGGTACTGCTCCAACCATCCCCTATCCCTCCAGTATAAATAAGGTTTCCGGCCTGTGCAAATGCAGTACTATCCCATCCATCTCCAATACCCCCATTAAAAATTTGGTTACCTGGCTGCGCGAAGCCAGATTGGTGCCAGCCATCTCCTATTCCACCCACAAAAATTGAATTTGTGGATTGGCTGAACGTGGTTCTATTCCACCCATCGCCTATACCTCCAGAATAAATAGAATTGGCAGATTGCGCAAATATGGCTTTACCCCAGCCATCCGCCTGACCTCCATTGAATACGGCATTATTTTGTGCATGCAGGATTATGGGGGCCAAAAGTCCGAAAAGAGAAATTAAAATTTTGCTCATGTTTATTATTTATGGCGCAGTGCGAACAAAACGGCCACCTATAGTAACTAATGTGGCGTCATACCCATAAAATGTCTGGAAAAAAGTAGCATACCCTCTAAAGGAAATGGTGCAGTACCCGCTGGTAGCGGTATAACTTCCACCCCGAATGCCATAGGAGTTAAAATTGGTATTGGTAGTGATATCTGTATTTCCATCTGCCGCTAAATATCCATCTCCATGAATATTTCCTAAAAAACCCAATCCCGGAATATTCCCGGCAGAAATAAATATTTCCATCACATTATCACCCAGGTTCATAATTCCATAATAAGAGGCTCCGGAAAGTTCCCTCGTAGAACCAGCATTGCGGGCGAAAATTCCGGTGCGTACCGGTTGAGCAAATAGCCCATTAATTATTGCATTTGCATTGCCCGGATTCTCAACAGCCTCATTTACCAGGCCTGGATCTGTTACTGAGGTTAAAGGATTCACTGTAGTATTCCCCCAGGGAAACTCATTGGGTACGGGATTAATATTGCTTCCCCGGCATGCTTTCTCAAATTCCATTTCTGTAGCAGGCCGTAGTCCCGACCAATCGGCAAGGGCTGCAAACCTTCCGCTATTTATTCCTCCTACTGCCCTTTCCGGATGGGGGGCCACCAGGTTTGGATGTGTACCGGTAAAAATTGCAGGTGTATTATTAACGTTGGCCCGCGCCAGATCGAGGTGGTTTAAAAAATCAGCATATTGTTGTTCACTGATTTCATATTTCATCATCCAGAATGCCTGGTAACCGGTAGGAAAATCGGAAGGAACTGTTCCAGAAACCGGCCCCAGTCCATTTGAATTAAGATCTGCACCTGAAGTACCCCAGGTAATATTAGCATTTGTAACGAGGTAAGGATTATTGGTAGCCCCGGTTTTAAAGCCGTTAGCATCCGTTCCTCCGCTTCCCAGATAGAATGAGCCGGTAGGAACCAGTACCATTTCGACGGCAAAAACCCGAATTTCTACTGTTTCATTATCAAGCACACCATCCACACCATAATTCCACCTAACGATATTACCGGTATAGTTTACATTGCCAATTCCATCCGCATTCCGATAAATAAACAATCCTTTTCCATCCGCTGGTACGGATATAGCAGCACCACTACCGGCAGTAAATCCGGTGGTATTTAGGGTAGCATGACGCCATTCCTGGGTTCCATTTTTTCGGAATTTTATAAATACCCAGGCGCCATCCTGGTTGCTTTCGTTGGTGGATGTACGCCAACTATTTTCCCAGGAAACATTAAAGCCAATCAGGGAGAAATGGCTCCCTACATTTTGACCGGAAATTTGTGCATTTGATACCAGGATATTATTTCCGAGCCCGGTGGAAACAAAACCAAACAAGGCCAGTAGCGGCAGCATAATTTTTTTCATGTTCTATTTGTATAAGTAGCTACAAATATGAACTGTCTACTAACACCAGTCAATACTCGAAATCGACTATTTACAAAAATGCCCCGTAATAAACGGGGCAGCAATATGAAAAAGTAAATCGACTTATCTATTTATCCCAGGTAGGCTTTCAGGGTGCAACTGTAGCGGGCTTTTTGAAGACGCTTGATGGCGCGTTCTTTGATTTGGCGGATACGTTCTTTTGTGAGGTCGTATTTTTGGCCAATTTGTTCGATGGTAACGCCGTTTTCGCCATCCAGCCCGAAATAAGCATTTACAATTTCAGCTTCCCTTGGGCTGAGGGATTTCAACACGCGGCGGATTTCATTTTTCAGCGAATCGTGCATCACGTCTTCATCTGTTTCAGCGCCACCCTTTAACAGGTCGCCCATGGCTACATCTTCAGCTTCGTGTACGGGGGCATCTAAGGAAGTATGGCGGGTATTCGATTGAAAAATATTATTAATTTCAGTTTCACTCATCTCGAGGAGCTCGGCCAATTCCTCTGTTGAGGGTTCCCTTTCGTGCTCCTGTTCAAAAGCCATATACGCTTTATTGGCTTTATTATAGGTACCGATTTTGTTTTGAGGAAGGCGAACCAAACGCCCCTGTTCGGCTAACGCCTGCAAGATGGATTGACGAATCCACCAAACGGCATAAGAGATAAATTTGAAACCCTTGGTTTCATCGAAACGTTGTGCGGCTTTAATCAAACCGAGGTTACCTTCATTGATCAAATCACTAAGAGAAAGGCCCTGGTGTTGGTATTGCTTTGCTACCGAAACCACAAAGCGAAGGTTAGCCTGAACCAGCTTGTCGAGCGCACGCTGATCCCCCATTTTGATTTTTTGTGCAAGTACTGTTTCTTCCTCGGGGGTGATCATCGAAATTTTTGAAATCTCCTGGAGGTATTTTTCAACTGCCTGGGAGTCTCTGTTGGTAATTTGCGTTGCGATTTTAAGTTGCCTCATGTGTAATTGGTTAAGCTGAAAGAATAACAGTAATAGGACACATTTTGTTGAAAATGTGTTGCATGGCAGGGCTATGCAAGTAAAATTCTACAAAAGCGCCTGCAAACTTAGTGTGCGAAAATGGCAATTCATAATGAAAACCAGGAAAAATTGTTCAATTTCAAAAAAAAACTGTGGATATCTTATAATTTAGATATAATTAAATTTATAAATATGGCATTTCCCGGATGGGTATTTCCAAACAATTCGATTCAGCATTTGTTACATTTGCCCCATGATTGATTTAAGATCCGACACGGTTACACGCCCTACCCAGCCTATGTTGGAAGCCATGATGGCAGCCCGGGTTGGGGATGATGTATTTGGGGAGGATCCTACAATAAATGAATTAGAGGCCGAGGTGGCTAAACAATTTGGAAAAGATGCAGCCTTGTTTTGTGCGAGTGGCACAATGGCCAATCAGATTGCGATTAAATGCCATACAAGGCCTGGAGATGAGGTTATTTGCGAAACAAATAGCCACGTTTATATTTATGAGGGGGGTGGAATTGCATTTAATAGTGGATGCCAGGTTAAGCCTTTACCAGGAGTTCGGGGCCTGATCAATGCCCAGCAGGTTGTAGAAGCGATAAACCCCGATGATATTCATAAGCCGGTAAGCCGCCTCGTTTGTTTGGAGAACAGCTCAAACAGAGGGGGTGGAAGTATTTATCAATTATCTGATATAGAAGATATAAGGGCTATTTGCTTACAAAATAATTTGAAGTTGCATCTGGATGGAGCCCGGCTCTGGAATGCATTGGTTGCCCGGGGGGAAACAGCCCTCCAACATGGAAAACAATTTGATAGTATTTCTGTATGTTTTTCAAAAGGATTAGGGGCACCGGTTGGGAGTGTATTAGTTGGGAATGCCGATTTTATCCACCAGGCCAGGAGAGTAAGGAAGGTCTATGGCGGTGGAATGCGGCAGGCCGGGTATCTTGCCGCTGCCTGCCTCTATGCGCTTGATCATAATGTAGCTCGTCTCGAATCAGATCACAACCACGCTAAATACATAGCATCCCAACTTATTAAAAAGGATTTCGTGGGAAAAATGCTACCCGTGGAATCCAACATGATAATTTTTGAGGTGCATGGTAGGTTTACACCTAAAGCATTTGTAGAAAAGCTTGCCGGAAGTGGAATAAAATGCCTGGCCATCTCCCCTACGCAGGTCCGCATGGTTACTCATCTCGATATCCTTCCAGTTATGGTAGAACAACTGGGGCATATAATTGAACACATGTAAAGAATAGAATAATTATGTTTCCAACCATCAATCCAACCACCACACCGGCATGGAAATTACTTGCCGATTTATACAAACAAAGTAATCAGAGAAAAATTCATGAATATTTCAATGAAGATCCAGACCGGTTTAATAAGTATTCCATTTCGGATGGCGATATATTTTTCGATTACAGTAAAAACAATTTCAATGATAAAATCTTAGCCGCATTATTTTCTCTGGCTAACCAATCGGGGTTAACAGAGGCCCGGGATGCCATGTTTAAGGGGGAGAAAATAAACCAAACTGAAAACCGGGCAGTTCTTCATACCGCCTTACGCAATTTTTCGGGAAAGCCTGTTATGCTGGATGGGAAGGATGTAATGGAAGATGTTAAAAAAGTGCTTAACCAGATGAAAAAGTTTTGTTCCCGGATTCATGGTGGTGAGTGGAAAGGATATTCAGGAAAGAAAATTAAATACATTGTAAATATTGGCATAGGCGGAAGCGACTTGGGCCCGGTAATGGTTACAGAAGCCCTGAGGCCTTATTGGAAAGAAGGAATGCAAGCCCATTTTGTGAGTAATATAGATGGAACCCATATTGTAGAAACTTTTAAACAGATAACGCCCGAAGAAACACTTTTTCTAATTGCCAGTAAAACCTTTACTACCCAGGAAACTATGACCAACGCCCATTCGGCACGAAACTGGTTTCTTCAAAATGGCGGAACTGAAAAGAATATTGCCAAACATTTTGTGGCGTTAAGCACCAATAAAGAAGAGGTAGAGAAATTTGGTATCGATACTGCCAATATGTTTGTCTTTTGGGATTGGGTTGGCGGTCGCTACAGCCTGTGGAGCGCCATTGGGTTATCCATAGCGCTGATGATCGGGTATGAAAACTTTGAAGAACTTCTCCGGGGTGGGCATCATACCGACAACCACTTCAGGGAAATGCCCCTGGAAAAAAACATCCCAGTAATTATGGCATTGCTGGGAATTTGGTATCGCAATTTTTATGGTACTTCCACGGAGGCCATCCTCCCCTACGACCAATATATGCACCGTTTTCCGGCCTATTTTCAACAGGGAAATATGGAAAGTAACGGAAAGTATGTGGGTCGGGATGGCAAACCCATCCAATGGCAAAGCGGCCCTGTAATTTGGGGAGAGCCAGGCACCAACGGTCAGCATGCCTTTTACCAGCTAATTCACCAGGGTACTCAAATCATTCCCTGCGATTTTATAGTAGCTGCGCAATCACATAACCCCATTGGCGACCATCAGCAAAAACTGATCAGCAATTTCTTTGCCCAGACAGAAGCGTTGATGAACGGCAAAACCCATGAGAATCCCTACCGGGTATTTACCGGAAACAGGCCCACCAATTCATTCCTGGTAAAAAAGATTACTCCGTTTACCCTGGGTCAACTCATTGCCTATTATGAACATAAAATTTTCACCCAGGGTGTAATCTGGAACATTTTCAGCTTCGACCAATGGGGTGTAGAATTAGGAAAACAACTGGCTAATAACATCCTCCCCGAATTACAGGTGGATACTCCGGTGAGCAGCCACGACAGTTCCACCAATGGATTAATCAATAAATACAAAGCCTGGCGTTAATTCGGTAGAAGGTAAAAAGGAAAGCTATTGTTGTTTTGTATCCATTTAAACATCAGATACCGGCAACGGTGAATAATCAATTCGTGCATTCGTGACTAAATAAACTTCAACCACACTGAATATGCTTCAGTTAAAATCCTATGTTCAATCTTTTTCAACCCCTATTTTTGCCCCCGGGGAGGGGGCAGCAAACTGCCCAAAATTTTTTCTGAATCCTACTTTTCGATTAATTAAAGAGACATCTTTTCCCTTTTGGTGCATGCACACCTGATTTTCCAATTATTTGTAAGTATGTTTTCCGTAACCTTTGGAGGAAAGAGAAAAATTATACGGAAACAATCCGTATTGCATTCAAAGGATAACAGAGATCGTCATGGAGAATACTTTCGCCAGAGTTTGGAAAAATCCATTCGTGCATTCGTGGCTAAATAAACTTCAACAACGCTAAATATGCTTCAGTTGAAATCCAATGTTCAAATTTTTTCAACACCTATTTTTGCCCCGGGGAGGGGGCAGCAAACTGTCCAAAATTTTTTCTGAAGCCACCTTTTCGATTAATTAAAGGGACATCTTTTCCCTTTTGGTTCAAGCACACCTGATTTTCTAATTTTTTGTAAGTAGGTATTTAGTAACCTTTGGAAGAAAGAGAAAAATTATACGGAAACAACCCGTAATGCATTCAATGGATACCAGAGGTCATCATGGAGGTACTTGCGCCAGAGTTTGGAAAAATCCATTCGTGTATTCGTGGCTAAATAAACTTCAACAACACTAAATATGCTTCAGTTTAAATCCAATGTTCAAATTTTTTCAACACCTATTTTTGCCCCCAGGGAGGGGGCAGCAAACTGCCCTAAATTTTTAATATAACAGATGGTGTTTCGTCAGGGCCTTTTCTAAAATAATTTTAATTCTATAAAAGGAAAATTTATTCCCAGCCACTCGCCAGTACATCTGCCAGATGCAAAGTCTTCAAATTGTAATGATTCTTATTGATATAGCCCTGAATCTGCATAAGGCAGCTCATATCAGTAGAAATTATGTACTCTGCGCCGGTAGCCATTGCATTCTTTACTTTCTGATCGGCCATGGCAAGGGAAATGGGCTCGTATTTTACGGAGAAAGTGCCTCCAAAACCACAGCAGGTCTCAGTATCATTCATTTCAATCAACTCCAGCCCTTTTACATGAGAAAGCAATTTCCTGGGGCCACTTTTAATTTTAATTTCGCGTAGTCCAGAGCAACTATCGTGGTAAGTCGCTTTTGCATTGAGGGTGGCATTGAAATTTTCAACCTTCAATACATCAATTAAAAATTCACTGAACTCATACATCCTTTTCCCGAGCCCCTTTACCCGATTGTGCAGGGTACCGTTCTCAAAAAGTCCGGGGTAATAATTTCTCACAAATCCCACACAACTGGCGCTTGGCCCCACAATGCAATCCGTGCCTTCAAAGTCATTAATAAACTTAGTGCCAACTTCGCGGGCTTCATTGGCGAACCCGGCATTAAACGCAGGTTGGCCACAACAGGTTTGATTGGTATTATAATGTACCCCGCACCCTGCCCTTTCCAATACTTTAATCATATTGAAAGCGGTTTGAGGATAAAGCTGATCAATAAAACAAGGCACAAAAATCTCTACCTGCATGGCCGTTATTTTCGTCGTTTGTTGAATTGGGATATGGCCATCATTTTAATAGCGGTGATGGCCGCCTCACATCCCTTATGCCCATGGATACCTCCGGTACGTTCATCGGCCTGGGCCTGGGTATGTACGGTTAATATCCCAAAAATAGTGGGTACGGGTAACTTTAAATTCAATTGCAATACACCATCTGTAACGGCTTTTGCAACAAAATCAAAATGCGGGGTATCACCTTTGATGATACAACCCAGTGCAATATAGGCAGATGGCTTTTTATTTCGGGATGAATCCCAATCATTTTTGATAGCAAAGGGAATTTCAAAAGCACCAGGTACATCAATTACCTTAAAACTAATTTTTTCTTCGGTGAGAACGCGGATACATCCATCCAGCAGCGCCTGGGTAACCTGTGTGTTCCATTCAGTTCGTACAATTACAACACAGGCACCCTTTTTTATCCGGATGCCTGTAGTATTAAGAAATTCTTTTGGAGTAAATGCCATAATGTGGTACCCGGTTTATTTAAGGACACCAAGTTTTGCGAGATGCTTATCTACATCGCCGGAAGAAACAGCCGAACTCTTTGGAAAATTATCGCGCAGTTTAGTGTAAAGGGTTATGGCATCCTTTGTTTTGCCCATAGCATCGGCATAGGATGCAGCAATAAATAAAGCATTTGAAACGGTAGCTTCATCCTTTTCGTTGCCATCGGCAGCCTTCTTATAATAGCTCAGGGCCTCCTCGGTATTTTTTTTCTCCGCATAGGCATGTCCCAGCATCAGGTTAGCCTTGCTTTGTATTTGGGATGCTCCATGAGCGTTAAATTCTTTCAGGTATTTAATAGCTTTATCATAATCATGAATTTGAAGGTAAGAAGCCCCGGCGATGTATTTTGCCCGGTTGGCAGTTTCTGATCCATCATATTCACTGATTACTTTCAGCACACCGGTTACCTTATGTCCTTCCAGGTTACCGCCATTTAAAACGATGGCGACAGAATCGGTATTGAAACCGTTGGTTGCCATTTTCCCAAACAGGTTCTCGGCCCTGAAAATAACTTCTGAGGCTTTCTTTTCCTTAGGCTCTACAATAAGTTTTCTGTATCCAAGCCAGGCGCCACCTAACACAATGATGGCTCCGCAAATAATTATTATAGGCTTGCTAAACCTTGCCCAAACATCTTTTGCTTTTTCGAGGGCTTCATTTTTTTCCATTGCCGGTTTTACTTTAACGGGCTCTTTTTCTTTTGACATGTAAATTCCTGGGTATTAAATAATGGTTCAATTGCAATTGCAATTTCTTTAATCAGTAATAAAGGGATAATCCGTTTGTATATAAACGTCTTTAAGCAATTCGTCATCCGAGGGCCAGGGGCTTTCTTCGGCAAAATTTACCGACTCCTCAACCTCCAGGTTCACCCTTTCGGTAATGGCCTCAATTTCTGCCTCCGGAACTTTAAATTCCTTCTGAAGTTTTTCGAGCACTTTTTCGATAGGGTCCTGTTCTTTATAACTTTCCAATTCCTCTTTGGTGCGGTATTTTTGGGGATCCGACATACTATGCCCCTTATACCGGTAAGTTTTTATTTCCAATAAGGACGGGCCTCCGTTTTCTCTTGCCCGGTTTGCCGCCCTGAGTACGGCATTGTGCACCGTTTCGGGATTCATTCCATCCACACTATCGGCAGGCATTTCATAGGCATCGGCCAGCTTATAAATATCGAGCACTTTACTGGTTCGGGCTACTGAAGTACCCATGGCGTAATGGTTATTTTCGCAAATAAAAATTACCGGAAGTTCCCACAGCATAGCCATGTTGAAGGTTTCGTGCAACATACCCTGGCGGGCGGCTCCATCACCAAAAAAACAAAGCACCACATTTTTGGTATTGCGGTATTTTTCGGCAAAGGCCATTCCGGCTCCTGTTCCAATTTGTGCTCCCACAATACCATGCCCTCCAAAGAAATTTTCTTTCACGCCAAAAAAGTGCATACTGCCTCCTTTACCCTTGCTGCATCCGGTGGCTTTCCCATACAGTTCGGCCATGCAGGATTTTGCAGAAACCCCTTTGGCAATAGCCAAACCATGATCGCGGTAGGCGGTAATAAATTTATCTTCGGGGTTAGTGGCCGTCATACAACCGGCAGCCACCGCTTCCTGGCCGATATACAGGTGGCAAAAGCCCCTGATTTTCTGCATTCCATACAACTGTCCTGTCTTTTCCTCAAATCGACGAAGCAACAGCATGAGTTCGTACCAGTATAAATAAGTTTCTTTAGAAAACTTTGTAGCCAATAGTCCTGATTTTGGCGGCAAAGATAAGGGAGAATTCCCAGAATATAGAACCAATTTCGGAGGGAGGATGCTTTTGATAATCAGGGTAATCTGCCTGGTTTGGGGCGGTAAAGCTATTCCGGTTCGGCAAGTCGTATCTTGCAAACCAGATGCTTACTTTGAACCGGATAAGATTAACGCAATATAAAAATTACGCACAGCGGGAATTCGAATTCAATCATAACGTAGTGGCCATAACCGGTCTCAATGGCAAGGGCAAAACAAATCTCCTGGATGCCATTCATTATTGTTGCCTGGCAAAAAGTTATTTTAGTCCCAGTTCTCAATTATCTACCATGTTTGGAACGGATGGGTTCCGGATTGAAGGATATTTTAATAAGGATGAAAGGGCGCTTGATGTTGTTTGTGTTACCCGGGGTAATAAAAAGGAACTCTCTTTAAATGCTATCCCTTACGAAAAATTTTCCCAACACATTGGGACTTTACCCATCGTGATGATTGCCCCGGATGATATCGAACTAATAACCGGCGCAGCAGAACAGAGAAGAAATTTTGTGGATACCCTTTTATGCCAGCTTAAACCCGGTTATATTCAGGAATTGATAAAGTACAACCGGTTGCTTCAACAACGAAACAGCCAATTGCGGTTAATGGCTTCAGACAGCGCTGTATCTTCTGAAATTTTGGACATCCTGGATGAACAAATGGCACCGGTAGGACTTGCAATTTATAAAAGCAGGAAGGAATTGTTGGATAAACTGTTACCTCTTGCCGCAACGTTTTATCGCCGGATTTCGGGAACGGATGAAAATGTATTCCTCGTCTATCAAAGCCAGTTGGAAAATGAAGAATTACTTGCTTTACTCGTCAAAGGAAGGGAAAAAGACCTTATTACCCAACGAAGTAATTGGGGTATTCACCGCGATGATTTAATATTTCAGTTGGAATCAAAATTATTTCGGCTGGTGGCTTCCCAGGGGCAAAGAAAAAGTCTTTTGTTTGCTTTAAAACTTGCAGAATTTGAAATAATCAAAGAAAGAAAGGGGTTTTCGCCCATGCTGTTGATGGATGATGTATTTGAAAAATTAGATGGCCACCGAATGAATCACCTTTTGCAGTGGGTATGCACGGATAATGAGGGCCAGGTTTTTATTACCGATACCCATCGGGAAAGGTTGGAAGAAGCTTTCGACTCGGTGGATATTACCTACCAGATGATTGAACTGGAATAAACTATTTTTGCCATTATGGGTGAGTTATCAATGGAAGATGCAATGAACCAGTTTCTTAAAGGAAGCCGATTAAAGAGTGGCATTCAATCGGTGCGAATTGAAGCAGTATGGGAGGAACTGATGGGAAAAACAATTGCCAAATACACCGATAAAATTCAAATCAGGGGCAATACCCTATTTGTTGAAACCACGGTGGCCCCATTAAAAAATGAATTACTCTTCCAAAAAGACCTCATCATCCAACGGTTGAATGAGGCCATGGGAGAAAAGATTATTAAGGAGGTTGTGATTCGTTAGTAGTTAGCAGTCTACTTATTTAGAATTGGCCTAACGATATATCCTTTTTTTCTCAAAAGTTCCAGCACTCCCTGGTTGCCAGGTAAATGGCCTGCACCCACTGCCACGAATACAGATTTTTCTTTCATTATCTTTTCCAATTGTTCAACCCAGTTCCGATTCCGGTTATATAACATAACCTCCATATCGCCTGCCCCTCCATAACTGGTATCATTCATCATATTACCAATTTTGGTAAGCTGCTGCGATTTGTACACAGTTAACATACTATCAAAAAATATCTTATATGCCTGCATACTATCTATGTTCTTCAGCAGTTCTTTTGCCTGGGTGGAATAGGGAATACTATCAAAAATGGATGACTGAAACTGGATGGTTTCAAACCCTTTAATTTCCTTTTTTTCTTTTTTTGCCAGTTGCATCAATTCCTGTTCAATGCCGCTCATATTTTTACAGGGCATCAGTTTAGGATAAATTAAAGCTCCCAGCATCATAGGTTTCATCCGCTGCAATAAGGCAATGGGCGTTTTTAAACTATCCTGGAAAAAAGTCGCTACTTTCTTATACTCTTCCGGGGATAGCAAATCGGCCAGCGTAGTATCTCCCTTCATATTCATATAAAACAATCCACCCAGGGTATTTGCAGGGTCATCGAGGTCCATCTCAAAATACACTTCATCACTTTGGCGCAGGGCGGTTAAAAGATTATTTGAGAAATGGATATCCTCTTTGCACATGAGGTGAAAGGTGCCAAAAATATAGGAGGTTTTTCCTCCGTTTTTGGAAGAAATTTCCCAGAGCAGGCTATTGTCATCCGGAGAAACTGGGAGCGGCGCTGGTTTTTGAGCATTACAGGAAATTAAAAAGAAACAGCAGGCAGCGAATAGAAATTGTTTCAAGAATGAAAATTTAAGGCGTTAAAGATATCTATTAAATGGTATCAAAATGGCATAACAACCGTTCCAATTCAGGAAGAGGGGGCAGGCCCGTAAAGCGGAGAATTGAACTACATTTTTCCAAAAAGACTTCCTCCTTTCCTGAAAATCCTTTCTATATTTTGTTCTACCTGCAAATCCTTTTTCAATTCAGGCGCATGAAAGGGTTTTTTCCTCGCATCAACCATCAAAGGTCCATTGCAACCCCAATGTTTGAAATTTAGGGTGGGTTTAACACCATACACATCATGAGAAGGGTTACTGCGTGTAAAGGTTATCCATAAAAAATTATCCAGGTTAGCCGCAGCCTCTGCAGCGTTATCGGTACCTACTATTAAAGCAATCTTTTCCAACGTCTGTGGATTTAACCCTCTTACGATTTTTTCCAGTTCGTTAAATTCTATGATGGTATTAGGGTAATTTGAAAAGGGTTTTATTCCAACAGACAAAATCCCTGGAAGTATCCAATGCATTCCTTCCCTTTGCAGCCCGGAATCATTAAATTCAATTTCATTCAGCAGCGCTCTCCGCTTTTCTCCATAAGCCGCAAGGATGAGTTTGCTCCCGTGGTTTAAACCCTCTCCGGAATAATCGAGTGTATCCATGCTGGTTTGGGTTTGAAAATGAAGATCCCTGTTAAAATCAATCCTTTCCAAAAAATACTTCAGGAATCCCTGAATGTTTGTTGTTGAAGGGGGCGTTTCATTATTACTACCGGAAGTGATAAATAAATATTTGGCAAGGCTTAACTGGCCTGTGCCTAATACCCGGTTGGCAATAGTTAGGAGTTCAGATGGTCTCGACTCCGATGAATAGGGGGTGTATCTTTCGCTGCCAATGGCTAACAGCAAGGGGTGAACGCCGGCGGCATCTACGGCATTTACTTCCTTCAAACCAGGAATTTCATGCTGAAGGGCTTGTCCGGTAAGTTCGTGGATGAGCAGACCAAAACAGGTATCCTCCTGAGGAGGCCTTCCCACCACGGTAAAGGGCCAAATGGCATTTCGTTTGGCATAAACCTTTTCTACCTGCATAACCGGGAATGGATGTTGCAGACTATAATAACCAAGATGGTCACCAAAGGGACCTTCGGGTTTGGTTTGGTTTGGGTAAACCAGGCCGGTAATTACAAAATCGGCATCAGCACTAATCAGGTATCCGTTATCGATAGCATACCTGAATCTCCGATTGCCTAATACGCCGGCAAAATTTAGTTCGCTCATCCCTTCCGGCAGGGGCATTACTGCCGCCACCGTATGAGCAGGTGGTCCGCCTACAAAAATGCTCACTTTTAGCGGTTGGCCCTTTTCATTCGCTTTAGCCTGATGCACTCCTATTCCCCGGTGAATCTGGTAATGAAGGCCAATTTCCCTGTTTAGCTGGTAATCATTTCCGCTAAGTTGAATGCGGTACATTCCGAGGTTGGATAGACTTAGGCCTGGCTGTTCCGGGTCTTCGCTGTACACTTGCGGGAGAGTTATGAAAGCGCCGCCATCATCAGGCCAGTGTTTTAATAAAGGCAGTTGATTGATGGAAATCTGGGTGAATCCGGTGGAGGAAAATGAAACTTTTTTGGGTATTGCCTTTATTCCTTTGAATGCAACGGGCAGGGATTGCAAGGGGTTGCGAAAGGCCAGGCCTGGATTTTGTTTTATTTGGATGAGTTTGGGAATATCATCCAGTGAATCCCTAAAAATAAAGCGGCATCGTTCCATGGTTCCAAAGAGATTAGATACGGCACGGTACGAACATTCTTTCAGGTTCTCAAACAAAAGTGCAGGGCCGCCTTTTTGGAATACCCGGAGATGAATGGCTGCCATTTCCAAATTCGGATCCACTTCTTCATTTATCCTAATGAGTTGTCCTGTGCGTTCCAAATCGGAAATGCACTCCTCCAGCGTTGAATAAGCCATAAGCCAAATTAATAAGTAATTGCTGATATTGGATGAAAGGGAGGGTATTTATAAATCAGAATCTGGGGCAGCCCAATTGGCCCTTTCGGCCATTAAACCGTCCATCTTCATCGGTATGGCCCCTCCTTTTTCCCTTAGCAAAAATTCTTACCCGGTAACTTAAACCGGTAAAGTAGTACCAATCGAGGCTTTTGGCATTTCCCCGTTGCGTTCCGGCGGGCGGATAGGGAGCACCGTTAGGGATTTCATCGCCCCGATAGGCAATGGCAACCGCCGAAGCGCCTTTTTCCAAAGCAAGCTGGGTTTCATCTACATAGGTGGTGCTTACATCATCTATATAATCGGTAAAAGTTTTTCGAAAGCCAAGAAACAAACCCAGCCTTGAGTTGTGGCTGATGGTCCATTGCAGGCCCCCACCAAAGGGAATTGCAAACTGCCGGAGTTTATAGGGGTTCCGGCCTACAATAAATCCCTGGCCTTCTGTACTTTTTTCGGGCAGGAGGACCGGGGTTCCGTGCTCATCATCTGCATAAGGTGCAAAATCAAAAATGGATACCCCTAAGAAAACATACGGGCTGATCGCATAATCGTAAGGATTCAGGATGAAGTATTCCCCTTTCAAAGAGAATTCGTACAGGTGGGAATAGAAACTGAGGTTTCGTTTATAATTTTTACCGTATTTATCTGCCGCCGATATTTTCCCGAAATCAAATTCCCCATGAATCATTATTTTATCGGTAAGTTCATAGAGTAACCCTACCCCACCCGCCGGATGGGCCTGTTGCAAGGTGAACCTTTTTTCCTGGAGGTCTCCGGAATAATTGCTTGCACCGGCAAAAACCGAAACAAAGAAATTTTGAGACCATCCTGACATGGGCATCAGGATAGCAAAAAGGATTTTCAGACAAAGGGTAAGCGACCTGTTCCGGTTTTCTGTCATTATTTCTTTTGGTACATCACTTCCTTTACCAATTTCACGGTCCGTGGAATATCGGGAAGGTAAGCGGCTACCAGGTTTGGTGCATAATGCATCGGTGAGTCGGCAGAGGTAATCCGGCGAATGGGGGCATCGAGGTAATCGAACCCTTCTTTTTGGATACGATATGCGATTTCCGATGATACGGAGGCAAAAGGCCATTGTTCTTCCACAATGACCAACCTGTTTGTTTTCTTTACACTTTCCAATATCGTATGCCAGTCTAATGGCCGGATAGTAGCCACATCAATCACTTCCGCTTCAATTCCTTCCTTTGCCAGTTCTTCCGCAGCACCTAACGCTATTTTCATCATTTTATTGAAACTAACGATGGTAACATCTTTTCCCGGGCGTTTAATAAAGCATTTACCAATCGGAAGGATGTATTCTTCTTCGGGTACTTCTCCCTTATCGCCATACATCACTTCGCTTTCCATAAACATCACCGGATCATCATCGCGGATGGCAGCTTTCAGTAACCCTTTTGCATCGTATGGATTACTAACTGAAATAACTTTCAGCCCCGGAATGTTCGCATATAGGCTTTCGAAAGCAGTAGAATGCTGGGCGCCAAGTTGCCCCGCACTCCCATTTGCTCCGCGAAATACAATTGGGCAACCAATCTGTCCGCCGCTCATTGCCAACATTTTAGAAGCTGTATTTAAAATTTGATCTAAAGCCAGGACGGCAAAATTCCAGGTCATGAATTCCACAATGGGACGCAATCCATTTTGGGCTGCCCCTACGGCAATTGCTGAGAAACCCAGTTCGGCAATGGGTGTATCAATTACTCTTTTGGGGCCAAACTCATCGAGCATACCCTGGCTAACTTTATAGGCTCCATTATATTCAGCTACTTCTTCTCCCAGTAAAAATATGCGATCATCTTTCCGCATTTCTTCCTGCATGGCTTCGCGCAGCGCTTCCCTAAAGGCAAT
>JAFEAB010000061.1 GCA_018266615.1 Bacteroidota bacterium | reverse complement strand
GCTAAAATCTTTGAGCTTACTATAAGTGGAGGTGCCGGGGTCATAAGAAAAGATGACTCCCGCATTATTAATGCCGCCACCGTATGTCATCCCGTAGAGTTTGCCATCATTTGCTTGTATTAACTTTGAATACGCCGGGGAGGTGCCCTCCAACTCAAAGTTGTGTGCAGCGCTAAGTAACTGGGTGGAAGCATCATATTTTGCAATGCTGCCACCGCCTCCGGCTCCCCCGGAAGAAGTGGTAGTAAATAAAACCTGTGCATTTGCTTCATTCCAAAAGAATATGAATGGGAAAAGTAATATCCCAAGCCACAGTAAATTTTTCGTTTTCAATTATAAACTATTTATTATTAAATAATTAGTGGAGCTTCTATGAACCAAAAATTAATCGGATCAGCTCCCCCAAAAACTCAACGCTTCCCATACAATCCGTTACCGGATGTACAGCTAAACTTCCTGCATGGCATTCTCATCCATTTTTAATTTCAATGCAATTAACCAGAGATAATATTTCAATAGCCAGGTTTTTCACCTCATTTTTTAGGGTGTTTTAACCCGAAACTAAAAAGAGAAAAGAATAGGATAAGGAAGCAAAAAAGAAAAAATGACGCTGCACATAAACTTCACCCCGGCTCCTGCGCTCATTAAACCCAGGTAAAATAAGATGGTTCTTTAATGAATTCGGATCCTAAAAGAACATCACCTCAAAACCCCTATCTCGAAAGTTTCAAGCACGAAATCCGGAAAAATTTAAATAGGACTGCCTGACAAGGAAAACTTTCCCGGTTAGGGAGATCTTTTCAAAATGGATATTGAAACAGGATGAAAGCAATTTCTAAATTAAAAATATCCATAGGAACCATAGCATCCAATACCCAAGTTATGGTAGCTGGCAAATTTTATACCTACTGGTGGGTAGAGCTTGTTAACGGAACTTTGCAGCTATTTCGGCACGGGAGTGTACATTTAATTTGCTGTACATATTCCGGGTGTGGGCAAAAAGGGTTTGCAAACTGATTTCGCACTCGCAGGCAATTTGTTTGTATGGCTTTCCGGAAATAAGAAAATCAAGGATCTCCGACTCCCGTTTTGTGAGACCAAAATGATCCGAAATATGATTCTTCCTAAACTCAAACTGATTAAAATAAGCCAGCATTTTCCGGGCAATATTCCCATTGATGATACTCTCCCCCCGGGCCAGTGCATAAATAGAATCTACTACCTTTTCCGGAGGATCCGTTTTCTGAAGAAATGCATCGGCGCCCCGCTTGATGGCATGAAGAATAATATCATCATCCCCGGCATCGGTGAGGATGCATAGGCCTGATTCGGGCAATTTTCCTTTTATTAATCCTATCCCTTCTGCATTACAAAATTCGGAATAATCGATACCCATCACCACTACATCCGGCCTGCCCTGCAAAACAGATTCTATCGAATGAAGGCTATCCGCTGCAAATACTAAATGGAGGTCGGCACAACTGCCTATTTGCAATTGCAAAGCTTTCAAATTTGAAACATTACTTTCAATTAGGGCAACACGAATCACCTGTTAAATATATCAATTTTTTGAAATATTCAAATAAATTTTTCTATGAGGAACTCCATCAAAAAAGTCGAAAAAAAACTGCGGCTGGCTTCTTTGCAAACCGTTGAAATTGAAAGCTTTAAATGAGTGGAAATAAATAGGGCTGCCGGGGATTCCCGCATTTACCTATCCCACTTTACGTAAGGGCTTATGGCTCCCTGATCTCCGTATCCGCCTGTCTGCCTGGTATTTCTGGCGTATGATTTCGCTCATAGATTTGTTCTCCACCTTACTTTCCACCCAGGAAATCACATCGAGATAAGCAAAAGTGCGGGTTTGGAAACGGCTGTTCTCCAATTGCTTTATTTGGGTTAAGAATGCTGCAAAAGCCGGTTGTAATTTTTTAGCAGGCACATAAAAGTTGGACCGGATGAATTTAAACATGGCCTCTTCTATCACGGTGAGGTTTTCCATTTTCGCCATAAAGCGATATACCGAACGGGTAAGGTATTCTACCAGTTCAAAATTTCCTAATTCATAGTGGGCCAGCAAATGAAGGAGCCGGGCATAGCATTGCAGATCTATGCGCAGGTCTACATTTTCGTTGATGATCTTCTGCAGGTAATCGATCGACTTTTCGAAATCGCCATACCCGAAATAAAGCATGGCCACTTTATAATTAAACACCAGGATGCGGTGCCGGTCGAGAAATATCCTGTATTGGTTAATTTCATTTTCAATGATGGGTACCAGTTTTAAGCCTTCATTAAAACGTCCTTCGAGGATATGCAGGTTCAACTGTGCACTTCGTATATACACAAAGGTTTGTACCCGGCTATTCTCCTGTGCATTGGCAACAGCCGAATTTCCAAATGCCTTAAATTGATTGAGGGTGTGATGAAACCCAATATAATTCCGGAGGTCGAAGTGGGCATTCAGCAGGTTGTGCATTCCTTTAATATAATGCGCAGTTTCCACTTCAATCATCAGGGGTTCTTCATAAAATAAATCCACCCATTTTTTAGTGTATTTGTAATACATCAAAAAATCCTGGCGAATGAATGCATACCAGGAAAAACTTTGAAACAGGTATAACCGTTCATAAAATCCCGAATAAGCATGGGCACCGGGAGGGAAGTGCTTTTGAAAAAAAGAAATAACGCCTTCTTCATCTTTCTCATTGCGTGCGTGTCCATTCCGGATATACCAGCTATACAACTGGAGGGCCAGGTTGGAGAGATGGGTAATGTTTTGCCGCCGTTCATTTACCTGTTCCGATTCTAAGGAAAGCTGATCGGCCCGGTTTTGCATACTGCGGGTAATATGCAGGGTTTCAATTTTTTTTTCGAGGGAAATGACCTGGATCAAAAAACTATCCTGGTGGTAATTGCGGGCCAGTTCTTTGGTTTTATCCAATATCTTCAACGCCTGCAGGTAGAGGCCTTTGTTATAAAGGATCCGGGCAAAATCTAACTGTTCGTGGAGGTTTAGATCGATTCCTTCCTTGCTGTTTAGCAACCGCAGGCTGGCCAGAATTTCTTTATAGAGATGTGCTTTTAAATTGGCAAGCTGTGGTTTTTTAATGGAATTTACCCGCTTTAACAATTGGGTTTCCTCATACTCGGGAAGCTTATCCAAGGCATCAAAGAGTTCTACAATTTTCAGGTCCTTGTTGCCCGAACTCCGCGTGATAAATAGTTTAAAATTCCGTTTTTCTGCCTTCTGAAGGGATTTTATCAACTGGAATAATATGTCGGCAGAGCGGTTGGGCATAATCAATGGCTTCACTCAAAACGTAATACTGGCAAGGGTTTAACCCATATCACCCCCATTTAAGCATAATAAAAGAGGCAACAATTTGATTTTTAGCATCCCTTCTCAAAAGATATTTTTGTACTCAGAAAGGATAGCCTGTTAAAAAATAGCAAGCAATCGTGATTACCGGTATTTGAATTTTGCAAAAACGGTAATCAAAATTAGGAAAGAGAAATTAAAGAGCAAGTTTTTATATAGCAAGCAATCGTTAATGCCCCTCCGTTTCTACGGCGGGGCTATTTTTTTGTGCTGAAGCTGAAATGTTTCTGGCTGAGGTAACTGATGGTAACAATAATAATCGTTGTGATTACCTGGCTTAACATAGCCGGCCAGTGAATAACTTCCACCAGTAATTTCAGCAGCAGGTAATTGATTATAAGATTCACCACAAAACTGAATCCATACCGAAATAGCTGGATCCTCCCCCGGAGTGTGCTGCTGGTAAATACAATAAATTTATTCAGCAAAAAACCAAGGCAGAAAGAAACCACAAACGAAAGAAAGAGTGCCGCCACATGGGGCTTAAATGCAAAAAATCCAAAGTCGAAAATCTCTTTTTCAAAAACATATCGGTACCCTATAAAATACACAAGCAGTCCAATTACCGTATTAATTCCCCCACAGGCGGCATACCGGAAAGTCTGGAGTGGCATCAGCTTCCGGAATGGCGGATAAAAAATATCTAATATGGTATGAATGGCCTGGCGCATCGGTTTCGTTACACACCGGCATACAATGTTTCCCGCATTTCTTTCACCCGGTCATCTGCAAGGTATTCGTCGTAGGTCATCAGCCGGTCGATCATTCCGTTGGGGGTAATCTCAATGATCCGGTTGGCCACTGTTTGCATAAACTGGTGGTCGTGGGTGGTAAACAACACGATTCCCGGGTATGCGATCACGTTATCGTTGAAAGAAATAATGCTTTCGAGGTCGAGGTGATTGGTGGGTTCATCCAAAATAAGCACATTGGGATTTTGCAGCATCATCTTGCTGATCATGCATCGCACTTTTTCGCCCCCGCTGAGCACATTGGTTTTCTTCAGGATCTCATCGCCGCTGAAGAGCATTTTACCCAGGAAACCGCGAAGGAAATCTTCATCCACATCTTTGGTTCCTTCGGGCACATACTGCCGGAGCCAGTCCATCAGGTTCTGGCTGTTGCCTTCAAAATACTCGGAGTTATCGTTGGGCAGATAAGCGGTGGTGATGGTAGTGCCCCACTCGAAAGTACCTCCATCTGCTTTTTCTTTCCCGTTAATTACCTGGAAGAAGCTGGTAAGTGCCAGTGGATCGCGGCTAAGGAAGGCGATTTTTTCCCCCTTTTGAATATCAAAGTTAAGTTTTGAAAAAAGAGGTTTACCCTCTACGGATTTTGATAAACCCGAAACCCGAAGGATTTCATTTCCCACTTCCCGTTCGGGTTTAAATATGATGCCCGGATAGCGGCGGTTGCTGGGGGTGATATCTTCAAACACCAGTTTGTCCAATGCTTTCTTCCGGGAGGTAGCCTGCTTCGATTTAGAGGCGTTGGCGCTAAAGCGGGCAATAAAATCGAGGAGATCCTTTTTCTTTTCCTCCATCTTCTTATTCTTATCGGAGGCCTGGCGGGCTGCCAGTTGCGAACTTTCGTACCAGAAGGTATAATTGCCGGTATAAATTTTAATTTTCTGTTTGTCCACATCGGCCACGTGGGTGCAAACTGCATCCAGGAAGTGCCGGTCGTGGCTCACCACCAAAACAATATTCTGATAATCGGCAAGGAAGTTTTCGAGCCAGGAAATGGTTTCCACATCCAGGTTGTTTGTGGGTTCATCCAGCAACAAAATATCAGGATTTCCAAACAATGCCTGGGCAAGCAACACCCTCACTTTTAAATTGGCGCTGATATCTTTCATCAACTGGCTGTGCAATTCGTCTTTAACACCCAATTCACTCAGCAGGGTGGCGGCATCGCTTTCGGCCGTATAGCCTCCCATTTCGCCAAACTCATGTTCCAGTTCTCCGGCGCGAATGCCATCAGCTTCCGAAAAATCCTCTTTGGCGTACACCAACTCACGTTCATGCATAACCGACCACATTTTCTCGTGCCCCATCATAACGGTATTCAGAACGGTTTGTTCATCAAAAGCAAACTGGTCTTGTTTCAAAACGGCCATCCGTTCGCCGGGGGTAATGTCCACCGTACCCTTATTGGGTTCAATATCGCCGCTGATGATTTTCAGGAAGGTTGATTTTCCGGCCCCGTTGGCACCGATTATTCCATAGCAATTCCCCTTGGTGAAATTGATATTTACTTCATCAAAAAGTACCCTTTTACCATAGGCCAGGGTTACATTATTTACACTAATCATAATTTAAAAAGTTGGCAAAGTTAAGCCAAAACGGCCTAATTGCCACAAGAACCAAAGGAACCAGGATTCCGCTGGCGGTTTGGGGTATTCGGCGGTTAACTCTCTGGCTATCAAACTGTCGTGAGTATAAAATTCAGGTTGATGAACGGATAACCCCGGCTAATTCTGAACCAGAAAATCGAGGTTAAATAGTTACATTTGCCAGCGCTTAAGGAAATATGTCGATTTTACACATTCTATCTCAATATACTATCAAAAGCCTGGGGGAATTATACCCTGGTAGTTTTAGTGCAGGCGATTTTCAGATAAACCAGACCAAACCCGAATTTGAGGGAGATTATACCCTGGTTTTATTTTCGCTGGTAAAAAAGCTTAAGATAGCTCCAGAGGCGCTTTGCGATGCATTGGGCAGGAAGCTGGTGCAGCAACATCCCGAAATATTCAGTTCCTATAATATAATAAAGGGATTCTTAAACCTGAGCATTTCAGATTCGTATTGGGTAAACATCCTTTCAAATTCCGTTGACCCGGATTTTGGAAAATCAGCACCTACCGGCCGCCGGGTGATGGTGGAATACTCCTCCCCCAACACGAACAAGCCGCTACATCTGGGGCATTTACGAAATAACTTTTTAGGATGGTCGGTTGCAGAAATTCTCAAATTTAACGGGAATGAAGTTTTTAAAAGTTGTATAGTAAACGACCGGGGCGTACATATTTGTAAGAGTATGCTGGCCTGGGAAAAATGGGGTAACAAGGAAACACCCAAATCAACCGGTATAAAGGGGGATCACCTGGTGGGCGATTATTATGTAAAATTTGAGAATGCATTAAAAAGAGAAGCGGAAGAATTGAAACAAAAGGAGGGGAATGGCAATTTCGTTCATTACGATGCCCCAACTGCCGATAAAGTGCAGGTCCTATCCAATGCGCTTGCTAATCTTAATCCCACAGATACAAAATATACAGACAAGAAAGAAAAAATTGAAGGGGAATTAAAAGAACTCCGCAGGGGCGCTACCCCACTCATGAAAGAAGTAAAACAGATGTTGGTGGATTGGGAAGCGGGGAAACCGGAAGTGATCGCACTTTGGAAGCAAATGAATAACTGGGTTTATGAAGGATTTGATGTAACCTATAAAAAAATTGGCACCGATTTCGATAAAGTGTATTATGAAAGCAATACCTACCTCCTGGGAAAAGATATTGTAGAGGAAGGGTTAAAAAAGAACGTGTTTTTCAAAAAAGACGATGGCAGTGTTTGGATTGATCTCCAAAAAGAAGGATTGGATGAAAAACTGGTTCTGCGAAAGGATGGCACATCGGTTTATATCACACAGGATATTGGACTGGCAGAACAGAAATACAGAGAGTTTAATACAGACCAGAGCATTTATGTAATTGCAGATGAACAGAATTACCACATGACGGTTTTAAAACTCATCTGCCAAAAACTGGGATTGGCTTTTGCCCATGATATATTTCACCTCAGTTATGGAATGGTAGAGTTACCGAGTGGCCGAATGAAAAGCCGGGAGGGCACGGTGGTGGATGCGGATGACATGATAGAAGAAATGGTTAAAACAGCGCAGAAGCATACAACCGAGTTAGGAAAGGTAAACGACTTTACGGAGGAAGAATTAAGCCAATTGTATGAAACCCTGGGCATCGGGGCCATCAAATTTTATTTGCTTCGGGTGGACCCCAAAAAGCGGATGGTTTTTAACCCCGAGGAGTCCATCGATTTCCATGGGTTTACGGGGCCATTCATCCAATATACCCATGCGCGGATTAAAAGTATCCTTCGCAAGGCACAACCCGGGGGTACGGTTAATTACAGCGCTGCATTACTTCCACTGGAAAAAGAATTACTGGTTTCCATAGAGCATTATCCCGAAGTATTGCAACAGGCAGCCAAAGAATTAAACCCTTCCGTGCTTGCCAATTACCTTTTTTCACTGGCCAAGACTTTTAATTCATTTTACAGTGAGCACCAGGTTGCCAATGCAGAAACGGAAGAAAAAAAACAATTGCGTTTGCGCCTGGCAGTGAGTACCGGGAATATCTTATCCTCGGGCTTAAAAATGCTTGGAATCAGGGCGCCGGAAAGGATGTAATAAAAAATTAACTTTGATCTTTACCCATTGATAAAATAACATGAAAAAGAAAGTAACCAAGATTGGGGTTTTGTGCAGCGGGGGCGACAGTCCGGGTATGAACGCATGCATCCGGGCCGTGGTGCGGACCGGGATATACTACGGGTTAGATGTATATAAGATTATGCGGGGTTATACCGGCATGATAGAAGATGACATCCAGCAAATGGAAAGCCGCAGTGTGGCCAATATTATTCAACGCGGAGGCACCATTTTAAAAACAGCCCGTTCAAAAGAGTTTTATGAATATGAAGGAAGAAAAAAAGCCTATGAAAATCTGAAAAAGCATGGAATAGACGGTCTTGTGGTATTAGGAGGAGACGGAAGTTTCCGTGGAGCACAAACTTTTAGCAACGAATTCGACATTCCCTGCATTGGGTTGCCCGGAACCATTGATAAAGATATTGCCGGTACCGATTTCACCATTGGATTTGATACGGCGGTAAATACGGCAGTGGATGCAATTGATAAAATCAGGGATACGGCGGATGCCCACGACCGGTTGTTTATTATTGAAGTGATGGGACGTGATGCCGGGTATATCGCCCTGCACAGCGGGATAGCAACGGGAGCAGAAAACATCCTGATACCCGAAAAGAAAACCGATTACGATGACCTGATTGAATCGTTAACAGAAAAAGAAAGAAGGAAGAAACTGGTGAACCTGATTGTAGTTGCCGAAGGAGAACAAACCGGAGGAGTACAATTGGCCAACCTCATCAAGGAAAAACTTCCGTTGATGGAAACCCGCGTTTGTATTCTTGGACATATCCAACGGGGAGGGACGCCAACCTGTTTCGACAGGGTAATTGCCAGCCGAATGGGGTATGCGGCCGTGGAATGCCTGATTGAAGGAAGGCACAATGTATTTGTGGGGATTGTCAACAATAAAATGAATTATACCCCATTAAACGAAGCCGTTAAAAAGAAACAAAGAATAAGTGAGGAGTGGATGAAGATTGTAAAAATCCTCGCCACCTAACATCCGAATAATTAAACATTTGCATGAGTAAAAATTTAGACAAGTACCTGCATCCGGATATGGACAATTTTGCGGGTGCCCTACATTCGCAGAAAAAAACAAAGATTGTTGCAACTGTTGGTCCATCCTGCAGTTCCTATGAAGCCTTGCTGGAGCTGGTAAAAGCCGGAGCAAATGTTTTCCGGCTAAACTTCTCTCATGGCTCTCATGAAGATAAAGCCCAGGTTATTAAAAATATCCGTGAAATTGAAAACCGGGAACCCTACAATATTGCCATCCTCGCCGATTTGCAAGGTCCCAAACTGCGGATAGGAGAATTGGAAAATGGCCAGATTGATATGGTTCCTGGAATGGAATTCATTTTCACTACCGAACCTATGACGGGGACTACGGAAAAAATATACGTCTCCTATCCCAACCTGGGAAAGGATGTAAAGCCGGGGGAGCGCATATTTATTGACGATGGTAAAATGGAAGCCACGGTTAAAGAAGTAGTGAGTGATAAGGAAGTACGCATGACCGTTACCATTGGCGGCATCTTGTTTCCCAAAAAGGGTATTAATCTACCTGATACGGAATTAAGCATGGAAGCCATGACTCCGAAAGACCGTGCTGATCTCGATTTCATCCTTTCACAGAGTTTAGATTGGGTTGCTCTCTCCTTTGTTCGTAAAACCTCTGACATCACCCAGCTAAAATCCATTATCAAATCGAGGAAAAGCAAATTAAAAGTTATCGCAAAAATAGAAATGCCGGAAGCGTTGAAAAATTTGCGCGATATTATTTTAGAAAGCGATGGAGTGATGGTGGCCCGTGGCGACCTGGGTGTGGAAATGCCGGTTGAGCAGGTGCCCATCATCCAAAAAGATATCATTCGAAAATGCATGCACCGGGCTAAGCCGGTAATTGTAGCCACCCAAATGATGGAAAGCATGATGGACCGTACTAAACCCAACCGAAGCGAAGTGAGCGATGTAGCCAATGCTGTTTTGGAAGGAGCCGACGCCGTAATGCTGAGTGGCGAAACCGCCGTTGGAAAATACCCGGTGTTGGTAGTGCAAACCATGTCCAAAATTATTGCAGAGATTGAACAAACGGTGTATGATTATAACCGGGAAGAAATGCTGGCGCCACAATCCCACTCTCCATCCTTTTTAAGCGACGCTGTTTGCTATACTGCATGCAAACTGGCAAAAGATGCTAAAGCAGATGCACTCATCGGTATGACGCAGAGTGGATATACTGCATTTATGCTGAGCAGTTTCAGGCCCAATTCGCCACTATATATTTTTAGCAAAGAACGATCCCTCATCAACCAACTGGCTTTAAGCTGGGGGGTACGGGCTTTCTATTATGCCGAGGAAGAAAGCCTGGATGATATTATTCAGGATGAGATCAATATTCTTAAAGAACGGGGTTACCTAAAGGCAGGCGATGTGGTGATCAACACCGGGAGTATTCCGGTGGAAAGGCATTTGCCCACCAATGTGGTGAAAATTACCCGGGTGGAATAATCCTATCGCAACAAATTTGTTACAGACAGGGGGCATAGAAAAGCACTTCTCCAATGTATGCTGTTCGCATTTTGAAACATCGAATCAAAAGTCAGGCTCTTTACGATGGATAAAAATTAAAATTGGGCTATTAAAATCGTTATATAAGGAGGAGATACCGTATCAAGAATAGGGTGAAGAAAAATTCATTCAGGCAATTGAATCCGTGCAGAAATTATATAGTCAGGAAACGCCTTACTGATTCCTTGATTTATATCCTGCGAGAAGACCGGGTTACCTGGCTTTCCCCTGTCAAATAATAACGTGATCGCCATAAGCCGGGGCCAAATAGAAAAGGGCTTTGGCTCTCCTTCCCTCAATAAACTGTTGCCTCTTCGTAGCAGATAAGTTATTATTTCAGGTAATACCTATTCAGAAAAGAGAAGGAGTGAAATCAAAATTAAAAATTGCATATTCTTAATACCCCATTTTACATTTCTTTTGGGCTGCCCTATTGCCTCAGCGAACAAAAAATGTCCATCAAATTCAAAACGCAATTAAAAACTGAATACAAAAAATAAGGTTAGTCAAAATTTAAAATGATCCTATCTGAATTGGAGGTACTCCCCCGGGGCTACGCCCCTCTTCCCCCTACGCTAAAAATAAATAAAATGAAAACGCAACCCAAAAAGGAAGGCTAAAGTAAATTCAGTTTAAGCATAAAATCCTTTACCATATTTTCCCCGGGGCTACGCCCCTCTTCCCCCTACGCTAAAAATAAATAAAATGAAAACGCAACCCAAAAAGGAAGGCTAAAGTAAATTCAGTTTGAGAATAATATTCTTTACCATATTTTCCCCGGGGCTACGCCCCTCTGCCCCCTACGCTAAAAATAAATAAAATGAAAACGCAACCCAAAAAGGAAGACTAAAGTAAATTCAGTTTAAGCATAAAATTCTTTACCCTATTTCCCCCGGGGCTGCGCCCCTCTTCCCCCTACGCTAAAAATAAATAAAATGAAAACGCAACCCAAAAAGGAAGACTAAAGTAAATTCAGTTTGAGAATATTCTTCTTCACTCCTATTCAATGGTTTCGATTTCCAACACAGAGCACTATAATTACGAAGTGGATTCAGGCATCAACCAACACAATTGAATTTATCTCCCATCCGGGAAAACTTTTCATGACGAACATTACAGATAAGTTACTGTATTTCCTCAAACATACAGATCAACGAATGTTGAATGCATTTCGTTGGTCATAATAAATACAAGAGAATAATCAGAAACGGCGTTCTGCTTTTCCAGAAAAAGGGAAGGTTAATCGCAATATGTAAAAATGAAAAATTTAAAGAGATTTAAACCAGGGAATTATCCTAAAGACATTCTTTGGATTCAGAAAGGTTCGGACCTAACGGTTCGTGGCTTGGCGTTCGGGAGGGAAAGTCCGCCGGAACCTTCACGGTTGAACGTCAGCCTGCCTGATGCCAAGCCCTTTGTTGTAGGCGGATTTTTATTTTTCAGTCTGTTCTATTTGTGCTAAGAAGAATTGAATAACTTCTAAGTTCATATTAGCTGTCGTCCAATGTCCAACTTGTACGTATGTCTTAAAGGTTGAATTGATGTTTGCTGTCAAATAAACTTTTTGACATTGTAAATACCTTTTTTGAACTGTTTCTCCAATATTGCTATTAATTATTTTTCGTTCTTTTTTGTTGTAGGCATCGTCATATTGAACAGCATCGTTGTCGTCTAACTCACCCATATAAATGAATTGAGCAATTGTCTTATAAGTTTCAAAGTTAAATTTTTGTTTAAGTAGTTTTTCAAAATCATTTGTTCCAATTGGGTAGTTGAGTTTAACGCCGTTAATTTCTTTTTGAGGTAGCATAAGCTCACCGTTAAACCCACCAATGGCTAATGCTTGAATTTTGTCTGGGTGCATAAATGAAAAACGGTTTGTAAATGTCGCAGAAGCTGAAAAACCATTCATAAATATTTTGTCTTCAACTTCAATATTCAAATTCTTTAAAACGTTTTTAGCATCGCTTATCATTTCTAATAATTGCAAGTCAAGTCGTTTTAGTTCATTTGATTTTTCTAACATTACGTCTCTGTCCAATGCGTGTGTATAGGTCAACTCTTTTGATGCTGGTCTTGGAAAAATTGGAACAAGAAATGGAATTTTTAATTCAGTAGAAATATTATTTCCTACTGAACTTTTTGACGCTAAATAAATGGCTGCATTTTTATGGACTTCAAAACTGTCTGATACTTTGCCAGTATTATTGGGCTCTACAAGCAAAAACGTCCTTCTGTTTAATTTAACGCCCTTTGGAATAAACAGAATGTAATCATTGAAAAATCCTTTTGCAGGATTTTTTTCAATTATGATTAAACTGTCTTTTTTAAAATTTTCTGTCTGTGCCTTTTGGGCAGACAAAACATTGTAAGCGAATGAGAAAAGTATAATTGTAATAATGTAACGCATTTTCAGTATCTGTTATAATTGTTTGTCAGTTGTTTCGGTCTGCCATAAAATAGCCTACAACTTTAAAATTGCCCTCCATTCAGCGTCAAAATTTTGAAATAATTTATCTCCCGAAAAGAAAAAATAACCAAAAAGCATTAGTCTTTCTTTTTACCGGAAATCCATTTCTCTAATGACGCCTGGGCTTCTAACCGGATTCTTTTTTGAAAGAAACCAAATCCGCCAAATAGGTAACCCTTTATACCAAATGCCTGGTGAATCCAGCGCCTAAGCGAAAATGCATCGCTGTGTTCAATGATTAAACCATCTTCCAGTTTCATAAATGCCTTCCCTTTATTCGTTACCAATTTCCCAGTCTTAGAAAACAGGTAGGTAGCCTGCCAGTTGCAGGTATAATAACCGTCCCCTTTATCCTCGGGTGTGAAAAAGCTGAATGAATATTCCCTGGCTCGTGCACAAAGCATCTCCCACATCGCTCTTACTTCCTCACCCCGCAACACGCCAAAAACAGGATCAGAAAAAATTATGTCTTCTCCATAACAGGAATTCATTCCTTCCGGATTCAACGCCTTTAAGGAAGTATAAAAACGTGAAATTGTGCCTATACCTGTTTCCATTATTGAATTAAATTTTAATTTATCCAAGAAAGGGGAAATATTCGCTCAGATTCATCCTGATTATTAGCTGATTTACAGACTATTACCAAGTTTTTAACCATTCCTCCTTTTTTGTGTTAAGGAGATGCAAAATACAGCTAAAAAAAACTAACTTCACGGGGTTTTAAATTCAGCCTAAATTATTAATATACCTTACATGAGAAGACTTCTACTCCTCACTGTCTTTATTACGGGAATTTACTTTTCTGGATTCACCCAAAATCTTTCCTTTACCTGCCCAAGGGATACCGTCTTAGGCTGTAATGCAACCTGTTTTTCCCTTACTGCTCAATTCCCCGATATAAGGAATTCCAGTGCAGATTATTATGTTGGGAATGTTACTCCTCAATCCACCTGCAGGCCCTATATTCCTCCCGGTGCTCCCGGAACTTCTGCAAACTTAAGTATCGACGATAAATATTCAACTTCAGAAACTATCCCTTTTGGATTTAGTTTTTACGGCAGGGTTTATAATAATCTGGTGATTAGCACCAACGGTTACATCTCATTTTCAACTGCGTATGCCAATCAGTTTAGTCATTATGGGATATTGAATTCCGGCACGGGGCTTTCCGCTTCCACCGGAACTCCGGTTGCTCTTCCCTCATCCTTAATTGACAGCCTCGTCATTATGGGGCCTTACCACGATATCCAACCGGGAGTTACCACCTCTCCAACGCAGCATATCGTTTTTAATACCTATGGAACTGCCCCTAACAGGAAATGGATATTAAGTTATTACAAAATACCCTTGTTTAATTGTAATAACATGATCGAAAATACCCACCAAATCATCCTGCATGAAAATACAGGTGTGATTGAAGTATTTATGGGATCCCGACAAAATTGTACTACCTGGAACGAGGGAAGGGCGCTCATCGGAATTCAGAATGGAAACCGCACCAAAGGAAAAATGGCGCCGGGAAGAACTGCTGCGGATGGAACCTGGGGCGCGCTGAACATGAACGAAACATGGCGCTTTGTTCCCAATTCAGGAGTTCCTCTTTACCGCAGTGTAGAATTGTTGGATGCGTCTGGAACCGTAGTGGCAACCGGAGATACGACCCGTATCAATGCCGGAACTTTTGAAACCACCTTTGCCAACGTTTGTCCCCCTGCAGGCAATAGTCTTTATGTTGTTAAAACAACGTACGAATCGATTGTTACTCCCGGAACTTTTATTTATAGCCTGGATACGGTGAATGTTCTGCGTACACCCAATCTTCCGGTTGATGCAACTGCTACCGCAACCGCCTGTGGCATGAGCTCGGGTTCTATTACGGTTACGGTGGCCGGTGGCGTAGGCCCCTATACCTATTCCATTGACGGCGGCCCTACCCAGGCATCCAATGTATTCACCAATCTGGCAGCCGGACCGCATACTGTTACCGCTACGGATGCCGGAGGTTGTACTAATACCCTTACCGTTACCGTTACAGCGGTGAGTTCTCTTACCTCTACCGAAACGCATACAAATGCCAGTTGTCCCGGTATTAATAATGGGTCCATTACCATTACTCCCACCGCCGGATCAACTCCTTATCAATACTCTTTGAACGGTGGAACTGCACAGGCCTCCAATGTATTTTCAAACCTTGCAGGTGGAAATTACACCATTACCTTTACGGATGTGAACGGTTGTACCGGAACCAAATCGGTTACCATAACAACCGGAAGCGCCATCACTTCCACTTCAAGTTTCACTAATACTTCCTGTAATGGCGCCTCAGATGGTACCCTAACGGTAACAGGCACCAGCGGAAACGCACCTTACCAATATTCCCTCAATGGAGGTACCAACCAGGCATCCGGCACCTTTACCGGGTTGGTGGCAGGAAATTATACCGTTACCATTACCGATGCCAACGGTTGCACCGGAACAAAAATTGTTACCATTAACAATGGCGCAGCAGGGTTAACCATGACCGTTAGTGTACTCCCCACCGGTTGTCCGGGTGCATCCAACGGGCAGGTTACGGTAACCCCCACCTCAGGAGTTGCCCCCTATACTTTTTCGGTGGATGGAAGCTTATTCCAGGTAAGCCCTACGTTAACCGGCCTCAGCCAGGGCAACCACATGGTTACCATTAAAGATGCCAACGGCTGCACCGGAACCCGTGTAGTTGGAATTGGCGCCGGCGCTGCTTTGCAAAGTACCATTGTCGTTACCCCGGCATCTTGTGCGGGCAACGATGGTTCCATTACCCTTACCCCAACCACCGGTACAGGTCCATACACGTATTCAATTGATGGTGGAACCAACTTCCAGGCATCCAATACGTTCACTAATCTTGCTACCGGAAGTTATACCATTACATTTCAGGATGCAATCGGTTGCTCCGGAACAAAAACCGGTACCATTACTTCCAGCACTGGAATTACAGGTACAGCATCTGCCACGCAAACTACCTGCCCCGGAGCCAGCAATGCAACGATTACAGCCACACCCGTAACCGGAACTGCCCCATTCACTTATTCTTTAAATGGAGGAACATTTCAAGCTTCAAATATTTTCAACAATGTGGCTGCAGGTACTCATACCATTACATTTAAGGATAATACAGGATGTACCGGTACAGCAGATGTTATCGTAACAGACGGCCCTGCCATTACCGGGTCTGCCAGCTCCACCGCCACCACTTGCCTGGGGGCTTCCGATGGAACGGTTACGGTAACCCCCGCTATCGCCGGCACCTACACCTACACGTTGGATGGCGGGCCTTCCCAGGCTTCCAATATTTTTAACCTTGTAGCTGTAGGTAACCACACGGTAACCTTCCAGGATCTTGCCGGTTGTATAGGCACTACAACGGTGGATGTAGCTGCAGGACCGCAGGTAACCGCTACCTCCACCACCATACCGGCTTCCTGCCCGGGCGCCACCAATGGAAGCATTACCGTAACTACATCCATAGCAGGCACTTATGCATACACTATCGATGGGGGAACTCCACAGGCATCCAGTACCTTCAATAATGTGACTTCAGGCACCCATACCATTACTTTCCAAAATACATTGGGATGTTCCGGTTCTTTAGATGTTACTGTATCCGCCGGTGCTGCACTAACGGGGACGGCTACCCCATCCGCAACTTCCTGTTCCGGGGTTAATGATGGAACCATCACCGTAACGCCTTCTGTTGCCAGCGCATATACGTACACGTTAAATCCAGGAGGCATCGTTCAAAATAATAATAATTTATTTACCGGATTAGCACCTGGGACTTATGATGTTCAGTTCCAGGATAACAGTACCGGCTGCCAGGGAACAGTTACCAACATTACGATTACGGCCGGCGCAGCCCTTACCGGAACTGCCGTTGCCACCGCCACTTCCTGCCCAACGGTAAATGACGGAACGATTACCATTACTCCGGGCGGTACTGGGCCTTATACTTTTACCCTTAATCCGGGAGCTGTTTCACAGGCCTCTAATATATTTACCAACCTCGCTCCGGGTACCTATACTATTGATTTTACAACAGCCAGCGGTTGCGTTGGAACAGTGGCCGGTTCCTTTACGGTGGCAGAAGGGCCATATCGCACTTCCACTACCACACTCGATCAGCCCGATTGTGCCAACATCAATGATGGTATTATCACCATCAATCCCGGGGCAGAAGCTACTACACCTTATGCTTCCTTTACCCTGACCGGGCCGGGTGGAGCTACTTCACAAAACGGTAATACATTTAGCAACCTGGCTCCTGGAAATTATACCTACAACTTTACCGATGCAATAGGTTGTACAGGCTCCGGAACCGCAGTATTAACCACCCATAGCCCATTAGCTACCACCGTTTCCTTAACCATGCCACTGTGTAATGGAAATGCAAACGGTATAATTGCATTGAATGCCTCTGGTGGCGGAGCCCCTTATCAATATGCACTTGCCCCCTTTACCAGCTACCAATCTAATGGAACATTTAATACCACCAGTGGCACCTATACCATCCGCATTAAGGATACCTATGGTTGTACCAAGGATACAACGGTTATCCTGAATCAACCTCCGGTACTTACCGCCTCTGCCGTGAGCAATACCCCGGCTGGTTGTGATGGCAATAATGGAACAGTTACCATAACCGCCGCAGGAGGTACGCCGGCTTATCAATATTCACTGGATGGTACAACCTTCCAGGCTGCAGATAATTTTGTAACGCCAACCCCGGGAACATTCGCTAACATTACCGTTAAGGATAATAACGGATGTACGGCCACAGCTTCAGCAACCGTACAGTTGATTGATAATATGTTCCTCAGCATTGGAAACGACACTACAATTTGTGCCGAATCCAGGTTGACCTTTTCCCCACAGACCAATGCAGGTACGAATATATTCCAATGGAGGCCTTTAAATGCGGCTATAACCCCTCCCTCAACCATTATTGATCCCATCATTAAAAATGCCACCGTGGCGCCGCTTGATACCGCCACGTATGTGCTTCATGCAGAATGGGGCGCCTGTGTACGCGAAGACACCGTATTGGTAAGGGTATTGCACAAACCAATTGCCGATGCCGGAAGAGATACAGCCATTTGCGACTTAAGCAGTGCTGTTGTTTCGGGATCTGCCACTAACCTTTCGGGAACAGTCAATTTTGCATGGAGCCCTGCTGAATACGCCACTACCCCGAATCAGGAAACCACGGTAGTTACCCCTCCAAAAACGCAGGTGTTTACACTAACGGTAACAGATAACTATGGTTGCAATTTCCTGGTAACCGACCAGGTTGTAGTGGTGGTTCAACCTCCGGTACCTGCATTCGCGGGCAGAGACACAATTGCCGCCATTGGGCAACCGCATCAACTGTTTGGTAGTGGCGGCGTATCCTTCGAATGGTCGCCTGCTGCTCCCCTGAACCTTTCTACTGCTCAAAACCCAATCGCTATTCTTAACCACGATCAGCAATTCGTGCTGAAGGTTACAGACTATGCCGGATGTATTGGATATGACACCGTTTTCATCCAGGTGTATAAAGATTCCGGGTATTATATTCCCAATGCCTTCTCGCCTAATGGCGATGGGTTGAATGATGTATTCATTCCAACCCCGGTTAATATGGTGAAGACAAATTACTTCAAGGTGTATAACCGGTTAGGGCAAATGGTTTTTGAAACCAACGAATGGCGCAAAGGATGGGATGGCCGTTACCTGGGTAAAATTCAGCCAATAGGGGCTTATGTCTGGGTTATTCAGGGAATTGACAAGGCGGGAAAAACCATCCAGATGAAAGGAACTGTATTACTGGTAAGATAATTTTAATAAAATCAAATGAGATAGCTGCCTCAAAAACGGGGCAGCTTTTTTTTGGGCATAGCTGAATATTTCTTAGGCCAGGCTGAATATCCTTAAGTGGAAATTCTTTGTTCATTTTTTTTTCGGCATTATTTTTACCCCCGGGGTGGGGGCAGCAAAGGGCCTGAAATTTTTTTTCTCCTTCACTAAACTCCCTGGGGCCCTCTTTTTTCATCCAGGAGATCCCTTATCCCATCTTCCTAAAAAAATCATGTAATTACCTCCAATAAATTTGATTCAATCCGAAACCAATGTATTGAAATTAAATCTAAAACCCACATGGCCCAATTAGCATCCAGTCGGGAAAAAGTAACCAACAAAACATGAAAGAAAAATAAAAAGAAACAGGTAATTATTCCGGACTGTACCTGATTACCTTTTGTCCCCAAAAACAGCAGGCACTAACCGATTGATCATTAATAAATCTGTCAATACTATGGCTGTAACCGCTTCCACTACCACCGGTACCCGCAATGCAATGGAGAGATCGTGGCGGCCTTTTACTGAAAAGGTTTCCAGCTTTCCCGTGTCCAGGTTTATGGATTGTTGGCCCTTTGGAGTAGAAGAGGTGGGCTTAACCGCAACCCGAAACAGGATTTCATTTCCATTACTAATCCCTCCCACAATTCCACCGGCATGGTTCGTTTGCGTTTTCCCGTTTGTATCAATAATGGCATCATTATGTTCTGATCCAAACATGGAAGCGGCCTTAAACCCGGTTCCAAATTCAATTCCCCGAATCGCAGGAATGGAAAATACGGCATGGCTGATAAGCGACTCCACCGAATTGAAAAAAGGTTCGCCTAAACCAGGCGGCATTCCACTAACGGTGCAGGTTACTATTCCTCCAACACTATCCTTAGCATCTATCGCCCTTTGTAAACCTGCTTCAACTGTTTGCATCCCGCCTAATTCAGAAATAAAGGCCAGGACTTTCAGTTCAGGGTAACATTCTGATAAAATTTTTTTCGCTACCACTCCTGCCGCCACCAGTGAAACCGTAAGCCTGCCGCTAAAATGCCCGCCTCCCCTGTAATCTGAATATCCCCCAAATTTTTTTATTGCTACCCAATCTGCATGTCCGGGCCTGGGTATTGCTTTTTGCTTTTCATAATCTTCGCTTCGGGTATTCTCATTTTTAAACGCAATACATAGCGGTGAACCAGCGGTTTTCCCTTTAAAGACACCGGAATGAAATTCCGGGATATCGGCTTCCGACCTGGGCGTAGTTCCCTTTTGTGCCCCCCCCCTTCTCCTATTAAGATCTGGCAGGAAGTCCGTTTCACCAATTTCCAGGCCTGCCGGGCAACCATCTAAAATAACACCGGTTTCCTGACCATGCGATTCACCATAAATTGAAATCCGGAATAAGGTTCCAAAACTATTCATGAATGTTCATTTTTACAGCTAGATTTTGAAGATCGGAAAAAAAACCGGGATATGACTTTCTTACTGAATCCGCTCCCTCAATTTCTACGGCATCATTTGCATTTAAGGCGAGTATGGATGCCATCATGGCAATACGGTGATCGTGATGAGACGAAACCTTTGCCGCCTGAATACCACCACCTCCCATAATCCACATACTGTCTTTTTCAGTCTTTACGGGTACTCCCATCTTCGACAAAATATCGATTATTGATTTTTCTCTATTGCTTTCTTTGGAAACCAATCTGGATCTTCCTATGAGGACAGATTCGCCTTTACAATTTGCGGCAAGTGCGGCAAGTGGAGGAAAAAGATCTGGACAATCGGTGGCGTCAAACTCAAATGGCATTAAATCAGCTTTCGCGCATTTTAAAATTGCACCGTTCCATGAAATCTGTGCTCCAACCGATTCAAGTACCTGGACAATTTTTTGATCTGCCTGCAAGGATTCTCTTCTCAAATTTGAAATGGTCACATTACCACCTATTGCTCCCGCCACCAAAAAAAAAGAGGCTCCACTCCAATCACCTTCTGCATTATAAATTATGGTTTCGGGAGCCAGGTTGCCGGGTTCAATGATAAATTTTTCGTACCCGGAGTGGCTTACGGAATATCCAAAATGTAATAACATTTGAATGGAAAGATCGATGTAGGGTTTGCTTTTTAAATTATGAACAAAAATTTCAACCCGTTCATTCGCCGCCTTTGCCAAAGCAAACAACATTCCTGTTAAATACTGGGAAGACTGCTCTCCACTAATGGTTATTGAATGGGCTATCAACGGGCCCTGAACTTCAAAAGGCGGAAATCCGTCCTTTGAAAAAACAGCTACTTGCATTTCAGGCAAAACATCCAAAAAAAAATGCATAGGCCTCCTAAGCAGTGTACCACTTCCTGTTAAAATAAATTTCTGGGGAGACAAAGATACTATGGGAGTGAACATTCTGAAACTTAGGCCACTTTCAGAAAAATCAAGCGAAGTATCAAGGGGCTTAATATTTCCTTTACTAAAAACACATTCAGCATCTCCGGCAGTTTCAATTTTTGCTCCAAGTAATTTAATTATTTTTCTTGCCCCCATTTCATCTTCGCTATGGCCTGCACTTTTGATGATAGTTTTTCCATTATGCAGTAAAGCCAGCGCCATGGCCCGTTGTACAGCACTCTTACTGGCGGGGGCCACAAGGGTACCCTGGCAGGAAGAAGGGGAAATAGTAATCGCCCTCATACCAGGTCTTTTAAATGTTGCTGAAGGAAATCAAGGGAAACCGGTTCTGCGTGGGCAGCACCTATCTTATCGAGCAAAACAAAATGAATATGCTTCCCTTCTCTTTTTTTATCTCTCTTTAGCACCTCAAATACCCGGCTATAATCGGTTTCAATATCCACCGGAAGATGGTATTTTGTGAGCAGAGAAATAATTCTTTTAGATTCTGAAAAATGTAACCCATTTATTTTCTCCGATAAGGTACAGGCCGCAACCATGCCTACGCTTATTGCATGACCATGCGGGATATGGTGCAATTTCTCAATTGCATGACCAAGGGTATGGCCAAAATTCAATAATTTTCTGTCGGCCTTTTCAAATTCATCCCGGGTAACAATCCCCATTTTAATCTCTACATTCCTTTCAATGAGAGAAGCTACCCAGGTTGGATCCTGCCGTATGTTATGCAAAGTGGTTTGCTCCAGTAACTCAAACAAAGAAAGGTCGCAAATACAGGCATGCTTAATGATTTCGGCAAAACCATTTACCCATTCTTCTTCGGGAAGGGAGTTTAGAAATTGGAAATCAAAAACGATATACTCCGGTTGATAAACGGTACCCACCATATTTTTATACATTCCCACATCCACCCCATTTTTTCCACCCAGTGAGGCGTCAACCATGGCCAGTATGGAAGTTGGAAAAAGTGCAAGGTGCATTCCTCTTTTATAAACAGATGCCACATACCCGGCCATATCGGTAACCACACCCCCACCTACGCCAACCAGATAAGATGTTTTATCTATATCCGCCTGTAGGAGTTTCTCAATAATGCTATCCACGGTTGATTGAACTTTGTTTTCCTCACCGGCAGGTATAACGACGGTCTCCTTTTCTGCAAATAGGCCCGGATTAGCATTGAAAACATTTTCATCTGTAAGAATAACAAAGGATGCGGGTAGGGTGCGCAAAAAGGTATCCAGAGATTGATTGAAGATGCAGGAAGTAAATGCCGCATTGGGGAAGGAGTATCTTCTTTCGGTCATTTGTTGGATTCAATAGTTTTGTTTGTATTCATAACCCGGTTTTGATGGTTGATGCTTTCCAGGTGAATAGCGTCAAAATAATGCCTGATAAAATCGCGGCTTAGTCCAAGGGGTGTTCCAATTTCGAAAGCCCTCTCCAATATTTCATTCCAACGGTTTGCCTGGAGAATTGTAATATCATTATCCCGTTTTTGTTCCCCGATGCTATCAGCCAGCTTCATGCGCTGCCCCAGCAGGATCAATAACTCTTCATCGAGTTGGTCGATCTGATGCCGGAGCGTATTGAGGTTTTGAAGAAACATTTCTTCCTGGCTTGTTTCCTTGCGCCAGGTAAGGCTCTCCATCATTTCAGCCCAGGCCTCCGGGGTAATTTGCTGTTTGGCATCGCTCCAGGCATTATCCGGATCAATATGCGATTCCATCATTAATCCATTCAGATCGAGATCAATACTTTTTTGGGCCACTTCCCGCAGCATGGTCCGGTTTCCGCAAATATGCGATGGATCGCAAATCATCAGCATTTCCGGAAAACGGATTTTCATTTCGATGGCCAGGTGCCACATGGGAGCATTTCGATATTTAGTATTTCCATAAGAAGAAAAGCCGCGATGAATCAATCCCAGATTTTTGATACCGGCATTCAAAAAACGCTCCACGGCACCACACCACAGTTCAAGATCGGGATTGATGGGATTCTTTATAAGGATCGGAACATTTACGCCACGCAGGGCGTCCGCAATTTCCTGAACACTAAATGGATTTACCGTTGTTCGTGCCCCAATCCATAAAACATCCATTTCATGTTTCAGCGCTTCTTCCACATGCTTCGCAGTAACTACTTCAACTGTAACCGGCAAATTATATTCCCTTCGAACATTTTCCAGCCAATGAAGACCCGCAATCCCAATCCCTTCAAACATTCCGGGTTTGGTTCGGGGTTTCCAAATACCCGCTCTAAATAAATCTATCTTCCCTGTGGCAGCCAATCTTTTAGCAGTATCCATTACCTGTTGTTCTGTTTCTGCGCTGCAGGGTCCGCTTACCAAAAGCGGCCTCTTTTCCCATATATCCTGAAGCATTGCTTTCATATATTAACAGTTGTAAAATTAAGGTATGATGGCCATGCTATTTAATAACCCGGCTAATGGAATTAGCCCTGGAAATTAAAGCTTTTAGCTTTTCCGGATTTTCTTCTTCCAGGCAACCTTTAAACAAATTAAGTTGATCAATATGTTCCTGTAATACATCCAGGATATGCTCGCGGTTCTGTAACAGGATGGGCACCCACATTTCGCCTTTGCTCTTGGCCAGCCTCACCGTACTCTCGAAACCTCCACTGGCAAGTTCAAAAATATTTTTATCTTCCTTTTCCTTTTGCAACACTGTATTTGCCAGGGCGAAGGAGGTGATATGGGAAATATGGCTGATATACGCTGTATGGATATCATGTTCTTTCGGGGACATATTCACCAAATGCATCCCCAGGGCTTTGTATAATTTCTCCACCAGCACGAGACAGTCCTTACCGGATCTCTCCCTTTCGCAAATTACGGCTGCCTTTCCTGAAAATGAATCTGCCCTGGCCGCATCCGGCCCGGCGTATTCTGTTCCCCACATCGGATGGGTTGCCACAAAACATTCCCGATTGGGGTGGTTCATAACAGTAAGGCATACCGGCCCTTTGGTGGAACCCGTATCCATCACGGTTTTACCAGCGGCCAGGTCTAAAACCCGTGGGAGGATCCGGATACATTCATCCACTGGTATTGCAATAATAATCAGGGTTGCTCTGGTAACTGCCTCAGCAAGTGGTAAAATCTCATGTACCAATTCTAAATGAAGGGCCTTCTGAGCGTGATTTTCACTGCAATCAAAACCCACAATATGTAGTCCTTTCCATTCCTGCCTAAGCCTGAGAGAAACAGATCCCCCTATCAATCCCAATCCAATAATACAAATAGTCATAAAAAAGCCGGCTAACAGCCGGAATATTTTAGGGTCAAACAATTGAGAAAAAAGAAAAATTCCGGCTATGAGTAAGTCAGGTAATAATAATAACCGTATGATAGAATTTTTAACATCTGTAACGAAAATAGGTGAAAAAGAGGAAAAAATATAAAAAGAAAAGCCATCCAAAATGGACGGCCTTCCTATTTGCTTGTCTAAAAAATGATATTATCCGTGCCTCCCCAGGTTGGGGAAACAGAAAATCTCTTATTTCTTAACTGCAGAATCAACAGCAGCAGCAGCAGCTTTAGCAGCAGTATCAACTACAGCAGCAGCAGCTTTAGCGGCAGTATCAACTACGGCAGCAGCAGGAGCTTCAGTTACAGTAGAATCTGTAGTAGCAGGAGTTTCTTCCTTCTTGTCTGAACTAGTGCATGCTGCGAAAGCTACAGCAAGGATTGCGATTGCAAAAAACTTTTTCATTTGTTTTTGTTGTTTAATTAAAATTATAATTTGACAGTTTATACTGGATATTAAAAAAGGTAACCCACTAATTTTAAAAAAGTTTTATTTTCTTTGGATTGGGTTACCAATGCCTAAAAAACGTATTAAAAACAACGGATTCAGTGAGCACCCCAACGCAGGAAAAGGAATTATTAAAAGGACTGGCTAAAGAAGACCGGGTAGTAGTGGAGCAAATTTACCGGGATAATTACCCTATGATCCAGTCGCTGATTATTAATAATAACGGGTCTGTAGATGATGCTGCGGATATTTTTCAGGAATCCATGATCGTTCTTTTTGAAAAGGCAAAATCTCCGGAATTTGAACTTAACTGCCTGATTAAGACTTATTTATATTCTGTCGCAAGAAGGCTATGGCTCAAAAAACTGCAACAGATGCAACGGTTTGGCAGGGCCACTGATGCCAGCATGGAAATGGTAGCGGTGGAAGAAGACCTGGAGATTCATGAAAAAAAGCAGTTGGAATTCAATGTAATGGATGCTGCCATGGCGAAAATCGGGGAACCCTGTAAATCGTTACTGGAGGCCTATTACATTCAAAAGAAGCCCATGCAACAGATTGCCCAGGAATTTGGATATACCAATTCCGACAATGCCAAAACCCAGAAATATAAATGCCTGGTTAGGTTAAAAAAATTGTTTTTTGCTCAATATAAAAACACAGAATAGATGGAAGATACATTATTGATGGATGCTGTAGAGCGATTCGCCAACGGGGAAATGTCGGTGGAAGAAAAAATCTATTTTGAAGATCTCCGAAAAAATAATCCCGAGTTAGATCAGGCTGTTGTTGAATATTTGTTTTTTCTGAATGAAATAGATAATTATGGTAAATCCCGCCAGTTCCGCCATATCCTGCAGGAAACGGAGGTGAAATTGGTTGAGGAAGGAGTAATTCACAAATCACCCCTTAATGGAAAATCAAAACTGGTATATATGTGGAAGCGGTACAAAAAGACCATTGCGGTGGCAGCTTCCATTGCAGGCATTATTTCCCTGGTCAGTATGGCCATTATGTCTTCTTTAAGTACCCGGAAGGACAATAACCTTAGCCTGCTGGTTAGTAAAATCAATAAGCAGGGACAACAAATCAGGGATATAAACCGTAAAACCGACCAGATTGCTGCTAAGCAGGACCAAAATAATTCCACCCCGGAACCTACCCGGATAGACGCCAGATTTAGGGCTACCGGCTTTATGATTGATGCCAACAATAATTATATTGTAACCAATGCCCATGTGGTTAAGGAGGCGTTACACAAGCTCATCGTAGAAAACAGCAAAGGATTCCAATATGTGGCAGAAGCAATTTATGTTGACCCCGCCACCGACCTCGCCATCCTGAAAGTAAAAGATGAAACATTTAAAAAATTACCTCCCCTTCCTTACAATATCTCTAAAAACAATCCGCAATTGGGAGAACAGGTATTTATGCTTGGGTTCCCCAAACAGGAAATAGTTTATGGCGAAGGATATGTTTCTGCACGAAATGGGTATGAACTGGATACCACCTATTGCCAACTCTCTACCTCTGTAAATGAAGGAAGCAGTGGCTCTCCGGTAATCAATAAAAATGGAGAACTCCTGGGGATTATTACCAGCATGGAAAACAATGCGGCCGGTGTCGTTTTTGCCATTAAATCGGCCAACATTTATCGTGCTATTGAAAATGTGAAGAAGATGAAGGACTATGATGATATCCGGATTAATTCCCAGTCTTCCTTAAGGGGCGTTGACCGCATCGATCAAATCAGGAAAATTCAAGACTACGTATTCATGGTTAAAGGAAATTAACCCTTAAACCGAATCATATCAGAGGCTGCCTAAACTTTAAGCAGCCTCTTCTTTTTTAATTATCCAATGTTTCCTGGAATTTAAAAGAGAATCAGTTCCTTTTTAACTCCAAAGCGCAGCAGGATAAACCTGTTCCGCCACCAGCCGGGTAACACTTGCTTTAACTTCGGGGGCATCTTCCTTATACGTTACTCCAAACCATTGGGCGGAAGTAGGAATCACTTTAATATGCCCCCCCTCCCTTTTAATAAAATCATCTGCAATGAGGGGTATAAAAAATTCGGATTTCAGGTTATCCCAATTTGCTTCCACAAATATTTCGAATTGCTTTCTGGCTTTATCAAAAATGGAAGGGTGAAAGCACCAGAAATTCATCGACACACTTGAATTGGCAGGAACTTCAACCTTTTCACCCTTTTCTTCATAAACCACCCTACCATTATCATTATAAATGCTGGTCCGTTCGTTAATAGCTACCAGGTTAAAATCTGCATCTACCTTACATACGCCCCTGCTTACGGTACCATAACTACTCAGGGTTTTATCTAGCTGGTAACCAATAATGGCCCAGGTGTCGGGGTTACATCCATGGAGTAAAAAGTCTGCCGCCTTTTTAAAAGCATCCGGACCATAATAATCATCTGCATTAATAACTGCAAAAGGTTCCTGCACAACGTTTGCAGCACATAACACGGCATGGCCCGTACCCCAGGGTTTGGTGCGCATCTCCGGAACCCGTCCGCCCGGAACATAACTATCCATTTCCTGAAATACATATTCTGTTTCAATCTTTCCCTTCAATTTATTTTCAAAATTTGCCTTAAAGTTGTCGGCAAAGTCCTTTCTAATAATAAATACGACTTTTTTAAACCCAGCCCGGATGGCATCATAAATGGAATAATCCATGATCGTTTCACCAGAGGGGCCAAATCCTTCTGTTTGTTTCATACTGCCATACCTGCTGGCCATTCCGGCTGCCAAAATTAAAAGCGTTGGTTTCATGAATTTATATTTTCTGGGATTTATTCTATTTTTTTGCAGGGCAAAAATAATATAACAGTTTGAAAAATCTGTTGGGCATCAAACCTCCAGGGATTGTGCAACTGCACGATAAACGCTTAACCCGTCGGGAAATTGCATTAAGTGTGGCCCGCCTGGATGAGGTGCATCCACTTATTTCGGGGAATAAATTTTATAAACTCACTTATTACCTTAGCAAGGCTCTAAAATCCCCGTCACCGGAAATTATAAGTTTTGGAGGGGCCTATTCCAACCACCTCCATGCCTTAGCCTTTACTGCCCAAGCGCTCGGTATTAAATCGACCGGGATAATTCGGGGAGAGAAACCAACCCACTTATCTCCTACCCTGCAGGATTGCGCATATTACGGAATGAATCTCCAATTTCTTTCCAGGAACGAATACCGCCTGCAACAAAATAAATTACTTCAAATTCAGGATTCTTACGAAAACCCCATCATAATTCCCGAAGGTGGTTTTGGAGAAATGGGAATGCAGGGAGCCGCATTGATGTATGATGATATCCGGGGGAATGAATATACCCATATCATTTGCGCCTGCGGTACAGGAACCAGTATTGCCGGACTCTTACAAAATGCTGATTCTTCCCAGGTAATAACCGGAATTTCGGTTTTAAAAGGATACCCCAATTTAAAACGGGATATTCTTTCTCTGGTCCCGGGAAAAACAGGTGAAAATTTGCAAATCTTCCACGAATTTCATTTTGGAGGTTATGCAAAATACAATGCCGACCTCCATCTATTTATGAACGAGTGGTATCGTCGTTTTGAAATCCCGTCTGATTTTGTTTATACCGGAAAATTATTTTTTGCATTGGATCATCTGTTAGAGCATGGATTTTTCCCCAGGGGATCCAGGATTATTTGTATCCACAGCGGCGGTTTACAGGGAAACAGGTCGCTTAATCCCGGTAGTTTGATTTTTTAATCCCCATTAACAGATAAATATTTTTAAAGCAGGGAATTTGAATAAGGGGTGTTTATTTTTGCCTATCTGAAATCATGTTGAATAAACTATCTTTTTACAGTATTCTTTTCATCTTATCGCTCCAGGCAAAATCTGTTCTGGCACAAGCCAGCCTTCCTAATATTACGGTTAAGGATTATAACGGGAAAATTGTGGTAAGCTGGAAAAACGACTATGCCAAACCAATCAGTAATATCAGCATTCAACGTTCCTTCGATAGTTTGCGGAATTTCACCACCATTGGTACCGTATTAAATCCCCAAAACCTGGAAAATGGTTTTGCAGATGACAAAGCCCCTTTTAATGGGATGTATTATAGATTATTTATCAGCTTCGAGGGAGGAAATTACGAATTCAGTAAAACACAAAGACCTGAAAGGGTCCCCCTGGCAAATGAAGAGGTAAATGGGAATAGTTATGGTATCAGGTACTTTTGGCAACTGGAACCTGTTGCGGAAGCGAGCCCCGATTCTTCTAAGGCTGAAAAGGAAATTACAACCATTCCACCATCCCTTGTCAAACCCGATTCGGTTGTTATCCCAAACAAACCAGCACCGGAGAGTATTACCTATCCCAGTAAAAGAATTTACACGGTTCGCGAATCCAGTTTAGTATTATTCCTGCCCGGGGCATCACATCGGAAATACCATGTCAGGTTTTTTGACGAGTCCGACAAACCTGTATTGGAATTGCATAAACTAACAGACGAATACCTGATATTGGAGAAATATAACTTTATGAAATCCGGATGGTATCATTTTGAATTATATGATGCTGATAAGCTGATAGAAAAGAATAAATTTTTCCTGGGTAAAGACGCTAAAACAAATATTTCTATCCCCCGGTTAAACAACCGCTGATTGAAGTAGTTTTACCTGGAATACTTCTTCAAAATGTTTGCTGATTTTTTGCTTGGTGACTTCATAATCCACTTTATGGCCCAACTCCTTT
>JAFEAB010000060.1 GCA_018266615.1 Bacteroidota bacterium | reverse complement strand
CGTACCGGCCTGCAATGCCAAATGCATTTCAAATTATGCGATTACCCCAATAAATTTGAATCGTACCGATTTAAAACATATCGCCCCATCGGGGCGGAATTTTGGTAGCCCCAGCGGGGCGATATTATGGTAGCCCCAGCGGGGCGATATGTTGCCGGCTCCAGCGGGGAGGGAATTCTAAAGAAAAAGAATAGGATTATTCTAATTTGAACCAATCATTTCAATCTTCATTACCATTGCCTCTTTTAATGAAGAGACAAAATAAACATTCATCAAAAACGGCAGCAACCATCTCAGGAGATAATATCCGAAAAGAAAAAGGCTGCACCACTTTTACAATGATGCAGCCTTCCCGTTTGAAAAAATTGCAATTAGCGAACCATAAAATTCCGGGTTTCGATAAACCCTTCTCTTACTAACTGTAAATAGTAAACGCCGGTACCAATATAGGTGGGGAGCGTAAACCATTCGTTAATAAAATCGAGTTGGGTAATCACATCCTGGCGGAAAATATTCCGTCCTGCCGCATCAATGATCCGGGCCTGGTAATGGCCGGGCTTCACATTGGTGATGCTGTAATGCAGGCTTCCGCCACGGGGGATCTGCGATCCGTAAATGATGAGGCCGTTCTTCAGGCTCTGGGTGGTAAAGCTTTGTTCTTCACCATAAGAAATACCACCTGCATTAATACCATAAGCACGGAAATAATAGGTGCTGTTTGGGGCCAGTTGGCTGAGACCAACCGAATAGGCTGAGCCACTCAGGTTGCTGCTCTGTACTTTGGTGCCGATGCCGGGCGTAAACCCGCTGATACCACTGTACTCAATGCCATAGGTTGTAACCGGCGAGCATCCGATGAATCCGATCGTGCCAGACAGGGTAGCACTCCATGGAGTAATTTCGGTGGCCGTTCCGGTAACCATTTGCGGAGGCACATCTTCTCCACTACCGCTAACGGGTACACTAAATGCGGCGGCGTTGCCTCCGCTTACCGGAATATTGCCATTATAGGACTGTTCGGCGGTAGGTGTAAATACTACAAAAATATCTTTGCTGAACGCGCCTCCCGGCTGGCTGATGCTAAGGGTAGCTGTAAACGGACCCGCAGCCGATGTTCCAAAACTGTATCCATCGAGGGGGCCTACATTTACGTTGGCCAAACCTAAACCGGCGCTGGTTAAAGTAAACGATTGAGGATCGCTGCTCACATTCACACAGGAAGCACCGAAATCGGTAAGTGCCGTAGCGGTAAATACCGGCGTGGCGGTAGTGAACGACATTTCCACTCCATACGTAGTTCCCCCGGAGTTGGTGGCAAACGCTTTATAATAATAGGTTGTAGATGGTTGCAATGAAACCAGGTTGCTGCTGTAACCGGTACCCGACAGGTTGGAAGAAGAAGCAACCGTTCCGGAAACAAAACCGGAAGTGGTGCTGTATTCGAAGCCATAAGCCGTAACGGCAGAACAGCCATTGTTGGTGATTGTGCCGGAAAGGGTTGCCGCATTATAGGTGATCGCTGATGCGGAACCGGTAGTTACCGAAGGCGGATTGTTGGCTCCGGCACCACTGGCGGCCACTGAAATTCCCGCAGCACCTCCACCGGTAACGGCAATATTTCCATCATAGGACTGCATAGCCGTTGGGGTGAATTTTACATATATATCCTGCGCATAACTACCCCCTGTTTGAGAAAGGGTAAGAGAAGCAGCATAAGTGCCTCCTGCAGTGGTTGAAAAACTAAATCCTGCGAGGGGTCCTACCTGCAGGTCTCCAGCTGTAAGGTTGAGGCCATTTACGGTAAATGAGTTAGGACCCGCAGTTGCATTGAGGCATACATTGCCAAAAGAATTTAAAGTACCCGCAGAAAGAACCGGTGTAACTGGTGCATCTCCTGTTCCATTTAAGGCTACATCCACCGAAGTACCAATACCTCCACCGGTATTGGAAGCATTCCCCGATAAAGGCCCTACGCTCTGCGGGGTAAACCGCACATACACCGTTCCAGCTGCACCCGAAAGGGTTGGACTCGAAAAAGCAATGGTAGTGGATCCTCCCCAGGTACTATTATCGTTTGAAACCTGGAAATCGGAAGAAGGAGCGGTTACGGTTATGTTACCCGGCGCTCCCTGCAAATTAGATCCGGAAAGAACATACGTTTGAGAAGCGGAGGCAGAACCCACCGTAATATTTCCAAAAGAAAGAGAAGTAGGAGTTGCTGTTAGAGATGGATTAATTACACCACATGCTGCAATAGGGCTGGCGCTGTTGCGGGGCGCTGGCGCACCGGTAGTAAAATCTGCACTATTCACATCGGTATCGGTACATCCGTTATTGTTCCTGAAGCCAGCCAGGGTTGAACTCAGGGCGGCACAGGCAGTAGCGCCTTCGTGGCAATTGGAAGTGCCATAACCAACAAGGTCAACCACGGTGCCCCCTGTAGGGCAGCCAATAAGCGTATCCAACCCAAGAACCAGCGCAGTACGTCCATTTGCCGCAGCCATTGCGATGGAAGGGTTGGCCACATGATCGGGTGTGGGGAGGCTGGCCCCATTGGCTCCTTCAGCACTCATTTGAATCAAAAAGTAACCACCTGCCGGTATACTTAATGCCGGCAGTTCCGAAAAGCCGGTCCATTTACCGGTAGCGGTAGCAGAAGCATATTGAATGCTATAGCCAAAAAGGCTGATCGCAGAACCCGAAATATTATGCAATTCCACGTAATCGGCTTTCAGTGTAGCACCGCTGTTTCCACCTGCTCCATACACCTGGCTAATTACCAGGGTGGTTGACTGCGAAAAAGCGGTAACCGAAAACAGGAGGAATAAAAATGTAAATATTTTTTTCATATTCATCATGCATTAAAATTGGGAAGGCAGTGGTATCCCCACTACCCTCCCTGAAAAATTATTGTTTGGTTATCCGCACGTCATCAACCTGGAAGTTGGTAGTACGTACCGGCGAAGTCCCTCCCATATATTTAAAAGCAATATAAACGGTCTGACCTGCATAACTGGTTAAGTCTATGAGGCCGGTATTCACCGTGCTGCTCCAGGTACCGGAGTTATTGGTTGCGGTATTCCCGGCAATGTTGGCATCGGTGGTTAATTGCGTCCATGTAGCACCGTTAGGATCAGCTCCTGCGGTGTAATTAGTGGAAATAAAGGCGTGCAGTGTAGTGGGTCCAAGGGCAAACTGATAAGCGGTGCTGAAGCTGAACTTAGGAGTAGCGCCAGCCGGTAAGGCAATAGCCGGAGTAATTAACCAGGCGGTATCCAGGGCTACGGAAGTTCCAAAGGCCGTAACCTTAACAGCACGTCCGGTGCTTCCAAATACGGTATTTTTCCATTTTGCGGTAGAATTGGGAGCTACATTGGTCCAGCCGGCAAATCCAAATTCCTGGTTGTTATCGGCGCTGGTTAAAGAAGTGAAGTATTCTTCGAAGATGTTGCAACGCGCCCCGGTGAACTGTACATCATCTGCATTGCGGAGCAATAATTGTTTGGTGGTACCGAAGGTGGTATAAATAGCTACCACATTCCCGTTTCCACCGGGCACTTTGCGACCCGCGAAATTAGCATAGGCGCTGTTGCGGATAATGATAGTTTGACCGTTACAGTTTTTAATATCGCGGTTTACTGTTGATTTATAAACCGACGTATCGGCAAAGGTTAAAGTGGTATCTCCAAATTCGTAATTATTCAATTGAATGAGAGATCCCAGGTATTTATCCTGCATGTTGGTTCCGAGGTCACTTTGATTCACTACAATAGGAACCACCGGGTTATTTAAGGAACCGCCAATTACGTATTTGCTGATCAGGCCGGAAGGAATCCCTTCTACCGAAGGTGATCCATCCACCAGGGCTTTTACGCCCAGTTCCATGGTGCCGTTATAATCGCTGATGCAAAGGTCTTTACATTTAATATAAATGCGACGGCCTACAGGATAGGTTCCGAAAAGACTGGCTGCATCCAGCAACACCTGCAATCCGCCGGTAGAATCCTGGATGAAGAGTTGCTTGTACAGGTTACCACTTTTATCATCAGCTACCACTACGCCTGAAATGATCAGGTCGCTGGAAATTACATCATAGGCACCGGGCGTAGTATGCAGGGCTTTCAGTGCTTTAATGGTGGTATTGGCCACAATACCCGGGTCGCTTGCCCCGGGCGGGTTGTCGAAGGTTTTCTTACATGCCGTGAAAGTGCCAACAGAGGCTATCAGCGATACAACGGTGAGAAACCTGGTTAACTTGTTCATGTTTTACTATTTAAAATAAGTTATTAGTTTAATTAAAACCTAAGTCCGATGCTTGCGAAGAAATTAGTTCCGTAAGCAAAGAATTGTTTGTCAGGAAATTTATTTACGTTCTTTTCGGCAAAATCGAAACGCAATTGTTCGTATCCGCCCGAAACGATGTCTTTATTGTTGAGGATATTGCTCACACCCACATTAAACACGAGGTAGGTCCTTTTCTTCATGGATTTGAAACTGCGGTTCATCATCCAGGAATACCCGGCATTGGCATCCAGGGTATATTGAGCATCCAGTTTGGTTTGATCCACCACATCATGCCATGCAGCAGAACCTTCTTCCAATCCGCTTACACCGGCCTCGGTACGGCGCAATGGGTTAAAGTTCATATACATGTTGTCGAAATAATTAAAGTTCACACTCAGGAACCAGAATTTCGGCGAACGGTAATCGATACCGAACGTATAGGCACTTTGCGGGGTAGGAACATTAAAGTTTTTCGAATAAACGATATCGTCTGTTGATAAAAGGGTAGCACTGTTATCCACGGTTACGGTAGCGCTCTGGCGGGTATTGTAATAATATTTACCGATGTTGGCGGCGGCGTTAATGCTGATTCCTTTATACACTTTTGCCTCTGCTCCAAACTCAATACCCATGTGTACTTTACCGATATCACTCAATGCATAGTTTACGAAGTTGCGGTAATCATCGTGGTAAAAGGTTAACACATCCATCCCGTTCTTAAATTCGGTATAAAAACCGGTGGCACGGATTTTCAATTTGGGTGCATTCATGGCATACCCCAGTTCGGTTGATAAAATTTCTTCCGATTTCAGGTTATCCTGTACAAAATCGCGGGTACGTGGGGCAATAAATGCATTTTCGAAAAACGGCGCCCTGGATTCGTATCCGCCACGGGCGAACACATAATTACGGCCATTAATTTTGTATGTAAGTCCGCCTTTTACAGCAGAATTGTAGAAATTATAGGTTTTGGATTTACCAAATGAATTATTGGGGAATAACCCGGTACGCACATTTCCATAACGGAAGAAACTGGTATAGCTGTGTTGTGTGGCAAAGAAGGCATCCACTTTGGCAAACTTCAGGTTACCCTGAGCCCAAATGGCGCCGCGTTTAATGTTCAGATCGTAATTATATCCAAACTTATCTCCTTCGTGGAGGATGCGGTTGGGGCTGTTCAGGTTATTTTGAATAGCGCTGGTATTGGAAGGGAAATCTCTTTCTGCAAACTGGTTGATATCCACATAAAACTGGCCACCCATCAGGTCGTCCACTTTCTTATAATAGTTGTTGTTCTGTGCCTGGTAAGATACGCCGGCTGTAAGAATAACATGATTTGAAACCGTGCTGTTGATGGTGCTGTTGAAACTGAATTTCTGGGTAAGCACGGCACGGTCTTCTACAATATAACGGGAACGAAGACCCGAAACAGAATTACCCGGAATGCCATCAACATTGTTGATGGTTTCGTAGGAGCCATAGTTGGTTTGGTATAAAGCGTCCCAGTTAATCTGGCGCATATTCACGTCGTTCATCATTTCCTGGCGCAGGGTGGCAGCGAAGGATGGATCCTGCTGGTAGCTGGGGAGGTAACGGTAGTAATCCGGGCGCGGATCGGCCACATTGTACCAATCGAGGCCGGTGCTGCTTCGAACACCATAGGTAAAGGAAGCCGCAGTTACCAGGGAGGTTTTATCGTTCAGCTTCAGATCGTGGGTTAAAATTCCAACCGGCTGAAACGACTTTGCTACGTTGGCATTTCGTACCCTTCCATTCTGATATCCCCAATAGGGATTATAAAAATTATTACCGGCAATGTCGCGCATTTCCTGAACGGTAGGTCCCTGGCGCCCGTTTTTAGTGGGGGTGCCAAAGATGGAAAGCGATAACAACTGGCGATCGCTGATGCGTTTATCAACGGCCGCAAAAAAGGACCAGCCATCATAAAAAGTTCCATCGGTGTACCCTTCATCCGCCCAGCGCCGGGATGCAGAAAATGAAAAGGCCCAGCCCTTCATGTTCAACCCGGTGGAATGGGTAACCATGAGCCGGTGGGTATAAGTTCGGTTAGAAACGGCGTAATTAATGGAGGTTTGTTTACGCTGATGCGATGCCCGGGTATCGAAACTGGTTACCCCGCCAAAATCACCAAATGCATTGGGGCTTGCGGCCAGTCCCAGGGTAGTTTCGCGGTTACGCAGCACATCGTTTAAGCCACCCCATTGGCCATAGGGCGTAAAACCGTTGTCGAGGTTCTCCATTGGAGCGCCATTGATATAAGTGCCAAACTGGTCGGCATCATATCCACGCACCCGGAACCGAACGGCGCTGAATTTAAAAGTAGCCGCATTCAGGTAGGGATCTCTCCCGGCCGAAAGCAGGGAGGAAACATTTTGAGCGCTACCGCTTTCTTCTTCACTTTCATCGAGGGAAATAACAGGAATATTGTCCTGTAAATTATCTTTCAGCGTCTCTAATAACACGCTGTCCCTGGAAGGGATTGTATCGGTATGGCGCCCCACCTGTGCGAAAACCGCCGGCGACGCAATACCAAGACAGACACCCATAAGCAGGAGATGTTTTGGTTTGATAATCATATAGGTCTTGTTAAAAAGTCTGCAAATTTATGCTTTTTAGATACCCGAACTTATAAAATTTGCAGATTATCAATTTCTTTTTCATAGATACTTTGCCGGATTCACCCGGATAGATACCTTTGCCGCTCACATTTTAATAAAGATGAGAAAATTAATTTTTGCCGCCACTATCCTAATGCTGTCAGTATCAGCATCTTATGCCCAAAAAGCCAGTTATAAACCCGCTGTTATCGGCTTTTACAACTTGGAGAATTTCTACGACACCATCAACAACCCATCCGTAAATGATGAGGAATTTCTACCCAATAGCGACCGGCACTATAATACGCGGGTATATTTTGATAAAATCAGCCGCCTCTCCCGGGTGATTTCGGAAATGGGCACCAACTATAACCCCGATGGGCTGGCCATATTGGGTGTGGCCGAAATTGAAAATGATACTGTACTTACCGATTTGGTGCATAGCAAAAACCTGAAAGACCGGAATTTAAAATTTGTGCATTATAATTCACCGGATGTACGGGGCGTGGATGTAGGCCTGTTGTACAACCCCAAATATTTCACCCCGTTATTTTCCGAACCGCTGTTTGTGAAACTTCCGGGTGGTGCAAAAGATTCTTATTTTACCCGCGATGTGCTTTATGTGAAGGGCTTGCTGGACGGGGACACGGTTCACGTTTTTGTAAACCACTGGCCATCCCGCGTAGGGGGTGAAGAACGTTCCATGCCGGGCCGTGCGGCCGCAGCCGGCGTTGCCAAACATGCCATCGACTCTATCATGGCCATCAACCCCGATTCGAAAGTTGCCTTAATGGGCGATTTGAACGATGATCCCATCAGCCCCAGTGTTACCAAAGTAATTGGAGCCAAAGGAAAAATTAAAGATGTAGCCCGCTCGGGCATGTACAACCCCTGGGTAGATTTTTATAAAAACGGAATCGGAACCCTTGCTTACCAGGACGCATGGGGGCTTTTTGATCAGATCATGCTTTCGCAAGCCTGGCTCGATAAAAACCAAAAAGGATACCACTATTATAAAGCCTTTATTTTTAATCCCGAGTATATGGTGCAACAAACCGGAAAGTACCGCGGTTATCCAAAACGCACCTGGGATGGAACCATTTACAATTACGGGTATTCCGATCACTTCCCCACGTATATTGTTACCTTAAAGAAAGTGGATACGGCAAAGACTAACTGATACGGTTACCCTAAATTTTCCGGATATCTTCATCCATCAACAACGGAAGGCCTTTAAGCCGTAGAATTAAATTGGCAGTGGAAATGATATCCTTTTCACAATAGGCTTTTATGCGCTCCAGGGTTTCCTGTTTCGGCGTCCCGGGCTGATGCCAAAACAATTCATGGATCATGCTCCCATCGATATCATTTTTTGAGGAGGGGATATCCAGCAACTTACTGAGCAACTCGAGCGAGGTAAAATGTTTGTAATCCCCAAACCTCCAGTATTGAAAGGTATCCAATAAATTGGTTTCCCAGGGTTTCATATTTTGAAAGTCGAGGGATTTGGGAATTCGAAGCTGGTTATAAATTAACCTCCGGCAGATAAAAGGAATATCAAATTCTTTGATGTTGTGCCCGGCAAAACAAAAGCGGGCAGCCCTGTTTTCCAATTGTTTTACAAACAGGAGGAATTCCGTAAGCAAAATTTTTTCATCCATTCCAAAAAAACTCTGCACAAATAATTGACGGTACTGGTTCTTCTCAAAAAGGCCGCAGGAAATACAAAGAATGCGGGCAAATTCGGCCATTACTCCGGCTTGCTTTTCATACAATTTTGCGGACGAATCTGCATCCGTAACCTGGCGCATCACTTTCCTGTCCCAGCATTTTTGCCAGCCTGCATCCATTGCATCATAGCAGGGAAAAACACTTACGGTTTCAATATCTATCACCAACAGATCTTCGGGCGGGTGGGGTTGCATATTTTTTATTGCAACCTATCCATTAATGGTTGGGAACGGAAATAAAATGGCTGAAGAAAATTCAGAATTGGTTTTAGAATGTTAAGCCGATAAAAAGCTGAATGGCCTGATTTTTCCAGGTTTGCCGGTCATCCACCGCATTTACATTGGTTAAGCCCAATTTATATCGGGCGCCCAGGTTAACGAGTGGCAACTGGATCCACAATCCGCCGAGTACCGACCACTCGCCGTTTTTATAAAGCTTTCCTCCCCGCACGAGGCTATCGGTGGTTTGTTTTATCAGGCCACCATAAGCAGGCCCTGCCTGCAATTTCACCCTGCGGCTCGGGCCCAGGTTGTAATTAAGCAAAAGGGGGACTTCCAGATAACTGAGTTTCGATTTTTTCTGGCTGCCGTCCAAAAAAAGGTCGTCGTAAATATCGGTACCATCCTGGCTAAACTCCGAGCTGGTTTGTACAAAATTCACTTCCGGTTGCAAGCCGAGTTTACGGCTGAAATTAAATTGTAAAAATGCGCCAGCCTGGAAGTTATAATTAAACCCTTCTTTATACGATTTACCATTCACTTTATTCAGGTTCACTCCTCCTTTAATACCGGCCCTGAAAAAATTTTCGTGATCCATATTCGATGGATTGCGTTGGGCATAAACGAAAAATGAAACAAGAAGAAAGCATGAACAGCAGATGAATTTTTGCATAGCCGGAGAATATTCAAATGCGAATATAAAGTTTTGGGTTTCGCACTTCACTTTTCCGGTGGAATGGGTTGTTAAATATTGCAAAAGAAATATTATCCCTGAAAAAAAATCCGAAAAAAAATCACTCCGCTACCGGTTTCCGGGAACCATTCTATCGCCAGTAACCGGGCTTCCAAATCCATCCACCCCGTTTATGCCGCCATCGTCCTTCTATCCATCTCCTTTTGTTCATTGGAGGAATGGCCCAATACCCGGGTACATAAATGTATTTATGCGCCTTCCATACATACTCGCCAGAAACCCAGACATGGCGTGGGCCCGGAGCTTTGGGCCGGGCTACAAGCTCCGGTGCGCCCGGGCGTTCCCGCACCACCACCTGGCCGTTGGAATGCGGTGTATATAGCAGGCAACCGAGAAATAATACCATTGCAGGGAAAGAAAAATTTTTCATACCGGGCATTATACAACCAATGTACAAATTCCCAATTTCAGTTCCTAACAAATTTTCATAAAAAAAGGGCCAGGATAAAAATCCAGCCCCGTATTAAAATCCAATATCCTATGAAAAACCGGGGCAAAAATACAACATGATATGCACAAAAATTGAAAAATCTCATTTCGAATTTTTCACAACAAAAAATCGAAATAAAAACCTGCATGAAACAGCTCATTCATTTTTCTGCGGTCAAAAAAGAATTGCTCATCCCGCACCAAAAAGAATTTTTTCCCCTGCATTGGAATTGTAAATAGAAAAAACATTAGAAATTCAATTTACCTTGTGAGGATGCACGTAGCCGGTGAACAAAAACTCCGCTATTTTTTATTCAGCCAGCACCTGGCTGATGGGATCCGTATCACGCTCGAAATTGCCATTCCTGCGTTTGTGCTTGCCTATTTTGGATTTTTAGATGCCGGTTTTAATATGGCGCTGGGCGCACTTTGTTTAAGTATTTGCGATGCCCCCGGACCGGTGGAACACAAGAAGAACGGAATGTGGTATGGCAACCTGTTTGTTTTTGCCATGGCTTTGCTGGCGGGGCTGTTTAACGGCAATATATTATGGATGAGTTTACTCATTGCCGGGGGAACTTTTTTCTTCAGCATGGTTAGTGTGTACGGCGCCAGAGCTGCATCGGTGGGTACCGCCGCACTGCTGGCCATGATCTTAAGCATGACCAAAATTTCTACGCCCCTGGTTGCACTCACAGATGCCCTGTTGATACTGGCCGGTGGTTTATGGTACATGCTGGTGGCGATGATCTTTTTTAAATTTACACCATACCGCCCTGCCCAACGGTTACTCGGAGAGTGCATTTACGAAACATCCAATTACCTGCGCATCAAAGCGGCGCTCTACAATATCCAAAGCAATTACGAAACGGAGTATGGCAAATTATTAGCACAACAGGTAGTAGTAAACGAAAAACAGGAAGCCATACGCGAATTACTTTTTACAAACCGGATGCTCACCCGGGAAGCCAGCAGGCAGGGGAAAATCCTCATCCTGACTTTCTCTGATCTCATGGATCTTTATGAACAGATTAATGCAACCTGGTACGATTATGAATCGTTGAGAAATAAATATGGCGCAACCGGTATCCTGGGCGATATTTCGGCTATCCTCCATAAGCTGGCCGATGAAATGAATATCATCGGGCTGGCTATACAATCCCATTCCGGATACACACAAACATTCAATCATATTGATGCGCTCAACAGCTTAAAAGAAAAGGTGGATGCCCTGGGAGAAGGAGGGGTTTCTACCCTTGTTTTGAAAAAAGTAATAATCAACCTTCGTACCCTCGGCGAAAAAATAAATGATGTAGCCCGATATTTTCAATCGGGATTTCATAAAAGCAGGAAACTGCTTACCGATTCGGAATACAAGAAGTTTGTATCTCACCAGCAGGTAAATAAAAACATCCTGGTTAATAATTTGCATTTCGAATCTGCTTCCTTTCGCCATGCGATCCGGGTAATGGTTACCTGCCTGTTAGGATATGCCATTACCGAAGCAGTTTCCTATGGCAACCACAGTTACTGGGTTTTACTGACGATCATTGTTATTTTAAAACCGGGTTTCGGGCTAACAAAAAAAAGAAATACAGAAAGGTTAGTGGGTACCTTAATTGGGGCTATCCTGGGGTTAACACTTACCTTTTTTTTTCCTAACAAGATGGTGCTTTCGGGCCTGATTATTTTCTTTATGCTGGGCACCTACACGTTTATCCGCATCAATTACCAGGTAATGGTGATTTTCATGACCCCCTATGTGATTATTTTATTTTACCTGTTGGGATTGAACACCTGGGCTGTGGTGGAAGAACGCATTATTGATACAGCCTTCGGAGGGCTGCTTGCGTTTATGGCAAACTACCTGTTATTTCCGCATTGGGAGGCAAAACACATTTCACTTTACCTTACCGGCGTATTGAAAGCAAATATCAACTACCTGAGGTTGCTTAAAGACCTCCTGCAGGGTCATTCCTTCTCTATGGTGGATTATAAACTTGCCCGGAAAGTGCTTTTTGTAAACATGGCCAACTTAGCGGCCGCGTTTCACCGTATGCTTTCTGAGCCATCAAACAAACAAAAATCAAGCAGGGAAATTTATCAGTTGGTGGTGCTGAACCATGTATTGGCATCGAATGTTGCCAGCTTAACGGCCCATATCTCTGGCCGGCCTGGTATAACGGCCACAAAACATTCGTTGATACAGGTACAATCCTGTATCAATTCGTTGGAAGCGGCGCTGCTTCAATTTAAGCCCGGTTATACGCCCCTACCCCATTCTCCCATTCACAATCCGGATATAGAGGAAAAAGACAGGCATTTATCCCAACAACTCGATTTCATGAAAAAACTCTGTAGCGATATTACCAGCGCCTCCTTAAAAATTTCGAAGGAAGCGAAAAATCCGGTTATTTCCGCTGGCGAAGCAGCGTAAGCAATTCGCTTACTCCTCCCCGATCCATTTTAAATTGCAAAGTATCTCCGCTCAGCTTTTCAATATAAACCATCATCTCTTTTTCGCCTGCCGGCCTGGTGAAAAGCATATTGTTCTCCACCTTATATGTACCCGCTTCTACATTCGATTTATAGGTAAACGTATAATTTCCTTTTTCATCAAACTTAAATGAAGTGGAATCGGCATTATAATTTCCCGGCCTGTTCTCCACCAGCCATTGCGTTCCCTGCCAATGGCCTATAATGTTTTTGGCGTTTTCCGAATTACTGCAAGATCCCAAAAAGCATATCAGGGCAAGAAGAAATAATATTGGATATTTCATAAATCCGATTAATTTATTTGTAACACAAAATTGTAAAAAACAAAGAAGAATTAAGGATACTTCAATCCTGAATTTAATTCAGATATTTAATACATGAATCAAAAAATTATCAACCCTACCATCGCTTTTGTAAAAGAGCAGTTAAAAGATGCGGAATCGGGCCACGACTGGTGGCATATACAGCGGGTACATCGAAATGCATTACATATTTTACAATCGGAAGAAGGTGCAAACCGGCTTATAGTGGAACTTGGCGCCCTGCTGCATGATATTGCAGACGCAAAATTTCATAACGGCGACGAAGAAAAGGGGCCGGCCATAGCCCGCGATTTTTTGAAATTGCAGGGGTTAAATGAAAATACCATTTTGCAAACCGAATACATCATACGCCATATTTCTTTTAAAGGGGGAGGCAATGAAAATATAGAAAAGACAATCGAATTAAAAATTGTTCAGGATGCCGACAGGCTGGATGCACTGGGTGCAATAGGTGTTGCCCGGGCATTTAATTACGGCGGATTTAAAAACAGGGTGATGTACAATCCGGAAATTGCACCTCAGGAATATAATAGTGCTTCTGCATATCATAAAAGTAACGCGCCCACTATCAATCACTTTTATGAGAAGTTGTTATTATTAAAAGATAAAATGAACACCCGCACCGGCAAAAGGCTCGCCCTGGAACGGCATCGTTTTTTAGAAATCTTTCTAGCTCAGTTTTTGGCAGAATGGAACGGGTTGAAATAAATTACCTTCCCGGAACCCACACCCATCCACCCCGGGTATTACGCCAGTAACCCGGCCTGTAAGCTTTTCTCCTGGGTGGTGCCCAATAACCCTGCCTGTACGAATAATGGTTTCCGGTAACAAACCAACCTCCTTCCACCCAAACATAATTTGGATAAGGCCTGGGCGGCTTTACTATAACGGCAGGTGCTACCGGTCTTTCTCTTACTACCACCGCCGAAGGACGGCAACCGGCCAGCATGAAAAAGAATACAATAAAAATACCAACAATGAAGCGTGTCATGATTCGTGATTTTTCAGGGCAAAAGACTATCTCAATACAGAATCGTTTAAGGTGGTTGAATAAAAAAATCCCCGACTTTGAAAGGCCGGGGATTATATGAAGAAAGTTTGAATATTAATCTTCTACTTTCAGTTTACCTTTTTGTTTTGCGATCACTTCTTCGGCAATATTATTGGGTGCCGGAGCATAATGGCTGAACTCCATGGTAGAGGTGGCTCTACCGCTGGTAAGTGAACGAAGTTGGGTAACATAACCAAACATTTCGCTCAGCGGAACTTTGGCTTTGATTACCTGCACTCCGTGTTTCGAGTCCATCCCTTCCAGCATACCCCGCCGGCGGTTAAGATCGCCCGTTACATCACCCATATACTGATCGGGAGTTAGTACTTCCACTTTCATGATGGGCTCGAGCAATACGGGTTTTGCTTTGCGGCCTGCTTCCCGGAAACCGGCTTTGGCACAAAGTTCAAACGACATAGAGTCGGAATCCACCTGGTGGAAGCTACCATCCTTCACATTGATCTTCATATTCTCCATTGGGTAGGCAGCCAATACACCGGTAGTCATAGAGGTTTCAAATCCTTTCTGAATAGCCGGTACAAATTCCTTGGGAATGCTACCTCCAAAGAGGGAGTTCACAAACTGGTAATGGCCTTTGTCTTCTTTTAGGAATTCTTCATCCGCAGGCCCGATTTCAAATACGATATCGGCAAACTTACCACGGCCCCCGGTTTGTTTCTTTAAGACTTCCCGGTGTTCGATGGTGGTGCTGAATGCTTCTTTATATGCCACCTGAGGCGCACCCTGGTTGATCTCAACCTTAAACTCACGCTTCATACGGTCGATGATAATTTCGAGGTGCAACTCACCCATCCCGCTAAGGATGGTTTGACCGGTATCTTCATCTGTCTTTACGCGAAGGGTAGGATCTTCTTCTACCAGTTTGGCAATGGCCATACCCATCTTGTCCACGTCGGCCTGGGTTTTCGGTTCGATGGCGATGGCAATAACGGGTTCGGGGAAGTTGATTGATTCCAGCACGATCGGATGATCTTCGGAACAAAGAGTATCCCCGGTTTTAATATCCTTAAAACCTACTCCCGCGCCAATATCACCGGCTTCGATAAAATCGAGCGGGTTCTGTTTGTTGGCGTG
>JAFEAB010000005.1:2500-31396 GCA_018266615.1 Bacteroidota bacterium | reverse complement strand
TTGTTACCATTTTTATTTTATCCACCCATTATGGGTCTTCTCAGGGGATTTCAGCCGAATATGATTGCAACCTTTCCTATCCCAGTGGAGTTTCATTAAAATACAGTGGAAAATATTATTATCAGGACAATCGTTCTATATCCTATTTAATTCCTGAGTACCTAATTCAATATCCTGATGGGAATGTTGAGCGAAATGGCACCTCTTATGTTTTTAGTTCGGATTCGATTCAGCATATCCTGTTAGTAAATTTAGATTCAGGAAAATATGAGTCCTATATTTATCCGCGGATTTACAGGGGAAAGTTTGGGGTTTTTAATGGAGAGTGGCAATTGACAACAGAAATCCTTGAAATTTCAGGATATAAATGTCAGCACGCATATTGGGTATCATCGAATGGAAAAGATACTTTAACTGAAATTTGGTTTACAGCGGATATTCCCTGCCCCACTGGATTTGAAGTATGGACCCCTGTTCCCGGCCTGGTAATTAAACTAAAAAACAAAATGGGACTTGAGGCTACTCTCCGAAAGGTCAGGATTGGGGATACCATTTCTCCCGAAGTATTTATCAGAAAAGAACTCGAATAAGTTGAAGTTTCAAAATTCATTTTTTGTTTTCAAAAAATTCTTTTTATCCTGTAGTTTCTGTTTATTGTTTGTGATTGTTTCCGGTCAGAAACTGACAGGACTTGTAGTTGATGTGGGTAATGTGCCTATAAAAGGAGTGTCGGTTTATGTTTTAGAAACCGAGTCCGGGAAAATTTCAGGCTTTGGAATAACCAATGAGGAAGGGCAGTTTAAAATAAATTTTAACGGCAGCACTAAAGACAGCCTGGTATTTTCATTTTTGGGATTTCAAAAGTTGGTTATATCGGTAGGCACTTTTGAAATTAAGAAGAACACCGTTACACTGTATAAGACACCTATTGTTTTATCGGAGGTAATAATTAATAGCCCGATAATGCAGTCTGGCGATACTACAAAATTTAATGTGGACTCTTTTAAAGAACAAACCGATCATAAGCTCAAAGATCTGGTAGAACATTTGCCAGGATTTGAGATAACCGGCGATGGAAAATTAAAGTATCATGACAGATTTGTAGAAAAGATTACCATCCAGGGAGAAGACCTTTTTGCGGACAAAACTTCCCTGCTTCTAAATAGTGTGCCTACTCATGCTTTGGATGAAGTGCAGGTTTTACAAAATCAATTAAAGAATAAGAAATTGAAAGGGTTTGAACCTGGTAACCATGTTTACCTGAATCTTTCTTTAAAAAAAGATCGGGTAAAAGTTGGTTTTGGAGATGCTGAAGTTGGTGCTAATACAAAAGGCCGGGGACTAGTAAACTTTACCAATTTTATACTTTCCCGAAAAGTTAAACTGGGATTAATCGGCGGTTTTGAAAGCCTGGGACAATCTACTTCAAGTTTGGAAGATGAACTGACTGACCCCCCTTATAAAGAATTAAATAGCTGGGTTTTAACCGAACCTTCATTAGAAAGTTTTTACAGGCTGCCTGAAGTGTATTATAAATTTAATAACCTGGTAAATGCAAGGGTTAAGGCGAATATTCCTTTTAGTAAAAAAGCATCTTCCGAAACGGAGGTAAATTTTATTAGTGACCGGGAATCTCAAAACCGACAGTTTGATGAAGTATTGCTGGATAGTTCAGGATTTGTTTCACAATTTCGGAAATCCAATTATTTACGGAAACCACTTCGAATTCTTTTCGCTGAAAAATTTCACTTGGATATTTCCGAAAACCGCGACCTGAAAATTTCACTTAACTGGATCGGAGATTTTTTAAAAGCATCCGAAGAAAGGTCACTTCATCGAACATTTGTAATTGATACAACATCTAATTTTTTAAAAAATCGGGGCAATGATATCGCCTTAGGCATCGAGTACCTTCATAAACTTTCAAGTGCAAAGGTAAACTCAGTAAAGCTCCAGGCATATTCGGGTGAGTTTAGTCAGGATTTATTGGGAATTTCTCAAAACTACTTTTCTGCTTTTGATTTGCCGCAAACTGGAAATGGCTGGTTCAGTTATCCTTTAAATGCAGAAAAGGAGGGAGCTCAATTACAGATCATCCGTATGATAAAAACTAAAAAACGGACTTTTAATTATGGATTGATTGCAAAATACGATCGTGTTCTTTCAAAAAATGGAGCTTCATTGAAAGATGTTTCATCAGGGAGCATGTCTGAAATAAAGCCCCTTAATTCGGAAATTACCTTCGAGTCTTTAACAGGAAAATTTTTTATAAAATACCCGTTTTCCGGAACAAAAATTCCAGTGAGTATGGAGGCTTCAGGAGGGGTTCAGTATTATTCCAGGCAGTTTTCAGCAAACCAAAGTAATACCTGGCCTCTGTACGATTTTTCGATTATTAGTGAGAAAAGGAAGTTGAGGCTCTATTACAATATCCGTCTGCAATTGAAAAACCAATTGCCTTCTTTACTTTCCTATAATCCTTTTTATCGGGCAACACAATTTAACAGTTTCAGAGTGACGAAGCAGCCTCTGAGCATGGTGCATGAGCAATCAATAAGACTTTCTTTTAGGGTGGGTAAATCCCAATACATTCCGTTTATGTCATTCGATTTTTCCAGGGAATCTGCAGGTCTTGCAAGCTCGCAATTTCTCAAATCGAATATTCAATATATCTCCGATTCACTATTCAGGAAACCTATAATCAATAGTTCCTTTTCAGCGAATTGGAATATATATCCGCGCAAAACGAAACTAAAAATTTATGCTTATTATTTTTTGTTTTTTGATCAAAGCAGGGTGTTGATTAATAATGAAATCTCCCTTCAGCTAAATATTAATATGCAATGGAAGGTTAGTGTTTCACGGAACTGGAAGAAGAAATTTTTTACTGTTTTCAAATTTGAGGGAAATTATTTTATACCTCAGCAGCATGATAGAATACTCCTGCCTATGCAACCATTGTTTAATTGGAATATCGGCTGGAATAATAAATATCAGTTTGCCAAATCTGCAAGCGTTGGCGTGGATGCAACTTACTTTACAACTGATGCTCTTTCAAAAAATTCAATTGATTTTACTTCGTTTGATTTGTTTGGCGATTATAGCATTCCAAAGTCCTTGTTTAATGTATCCTTTGCTATTCAAAATATTCTGAATCAAAAGTTTTTGACCTTCGCCGATCAGTCGCCGGTTTATCAAAGTATTTATAAAATCCCTTTACTTGGTACTAATTTTCTGCTTAAATTAAGGTACGAATTGTAGAATTTTGGCTTACCATGCTGATTATTGGCTGCCTCAATTTTCCCTGCTATCCCCAATACTTTTCCAAATTTCGATACTCCCGGCACTATAATACTAAGTTGAATTATAAATTATAAAATGGTTAAAACATTTTTTGCACAAATGTGTAATCAGTTAAATTTGAAACGCAATTATGCGAAATCTTATGAAGGTTTAGCCGTAAGATTGGCATCAAAGCTGTCTTCGATGTCAATTTTGCATTGGATCGACCATTTAAATGGCAAAAAATTAGCTCAATTTAACATGCTTTTAGTTTTTAATAGCACAACATGTTATATTTCAATTCATGTTATTTTGTATATTTATATTAATTAATTGATATTTTCACTTGTTCCGTACTAATGTTTTGCATTTTTCATATTTTAACTCTTTATAATTTCATTAAGAATTTGCAACGTTATATTTAAAAGCCTATTTTTTAATCTTAAATCATAAATTATGAAATCCTTATTTTTAATTATTGCTTGCATTTGTTCTTCTATGTTGGGTAATTCAATGTCAAATAATTTTGAAGATGCTCAAATATCCCTTTCCCAGAATTTTTTGTTTAAAGATTGTAAGCAAAAGTGTTATCGTACGGTTACCATAACAAATGAATATTGGATACCTTGTGCTTCAAATCCGCAATTTGGTGGGTGGTATAGTTCAACTAATACTTGTACAGCTAGTGCTAATTCATGTGAGACAGCACAAACTCAAGCAACAGCTTGTGCAATTGGGGCTAATTATGCGGATTGTTTGGAGGCTGCTGATGCTAATCCTCCCTGCCCATCGAATGAACCTTAATTGATTATTTTAAATTGATGTTTTAGGCCTCTCTATATTTTTTAGTTATTTGTATTTTTCTTTGAGATTTATTGAAATTAGGTTTACATATTTTTGAACAAACCCGTTTACGTTTTGGGTAAACCGATATTTGGGGCTAGAGTCGAAAGTTATCCATACTATAAAAATAGATACGCCTATTTTCTTCATTATTAAATAGCACTATGAAACGTTTAATATTTTTTATTTTTTTGATTTGGAATTCCGTTTTGGGTCAGGGCATTTCTGCAGATTATGATTGCACTGTAACTTATCCAAATGGAATTACCCTTAATTATACCGGGAAGTTTTTTTATCAGGATAATAAATCTATATCCTATATGTTGCCAGATTTTTTATCAAAATACCCGGAAGGGACAGTTGAGCAAAATGGGGTTACTTATGGATTTTCGTCAGATTCCGTACAATTTATTTTGCTTTTGAATTTGGATTCAGGAACTTATAAGGCAACTATCAATCCAAGAATTTATGAGGGCAAATTGGATGCAGCTGGCGGAGAATGGCGGATTACAAATGAGGTGGGTATGATAGAAGGATACAAATGTCAACATGCGTATTGGGTTACGAAAAATGGTAAGGATACATCTGCCGAAATTTGGTTTACCGATGAAATACCCTGCCCCACTGGTTTTGAAGTTTGGAATTATGTTCCCGGATTTGTGGTGAAAGTAAAAACACCCATGAATATGGTGGCTACCTTGCGAAAGGTTACAATAGGTGAGGCGATCCCTCCAGCGGTTTTCATCCGAAAAGAACTGAAAAAGAAAAAGGACTCGAATTAATCTTCCATGTGTTTTCGTGCAAACTTATTTTTTTTAATACTATTTTTTGTTAACGATACCTTCGGACAGAATTTATCCGGAATAGTTATTGATTCCTCCGGGTTACCTATAAAAGGCGTTTCGGTTTATCTTACCGAAACAAATTCAAAAAAAATTACCGGCTTCTCCTTAACAAATGAAAAAGGAGAGTTTCTGGTATCCTCTGTTTTTATTGAAAAAGATAGCCTGGCCTTTTCGCATATTGGCTATAAAAAAGTGATGAAATCTATCTCAGATTTTCAAAAAAACGGAAATGTTGTAAAATTATTTAAGGTTGGCATCGTACTAACCGAGGTTGTGGTAAAATCCCCGATTTGGGTAAACGGCGATACAACCAAATTTAGCGCCGATTATTTTAAAGAACAGTCAGATCGAAAGCTTAAAGATTTAGTTGGCCATATTCCTGGATTTGAAATTACGAATGCCGGAAAATTAAAATATAATAACAAAGTGGTGGAGAAAATTACCATTGAGGGTGAAGACCTCTTTTCGGATAAAACCACCTTATTACTCAACAGCCTTCCCATTCATGCCATTGAAGAAATTCAGTTGCTTCAAAATCAGCATGAAAACAAAAAGCTAAAAAATTTTGAATCGGGCGACCGGTTGTTTTTGAACCTCTCTTTAAAGAAAAGAAAGTTGAAAATGGGTTTTGGCGATGCAGAACTGGGTGCAAATACAAAAGGGCGCGGCCTGGCCAATTTTACCAACTTTACGCTTGCCCCAAAAATCAAGCTTGGGTTTATAGGCGGGTTTGAAAGCCTGGGACAATCGACCTTAGGACTCGAAGACGAATTAAAAGATGCACCTTATAAAGAACAAGATGCCTGGATGCTTACTGAACCTTATGTAGAAACCTATTTTCGGGTACCGGATGTGTATTATAAATTTAATAACCTGGTAAATGCAAGATTAAAGATTAATACTGCGTTTTCTAAACGACTTTCTTCTGAAACAGAACTGCATTTTTTGTTGGACCGTCAATCTCAAAGCAGCGCGAATAAAGAGATAATTCTCGATACATCTGGTTTTATTGAACAGATTCGCTATTCAAACTATATCCGTAAGCCGATGCAGGCTTTGGTGAATGAAAAATTGCATTGGGATATTTCTGATAACAAAGACCTGAAGCTGGTATTGAATTGGGAGGGTAATTTTTTAAAGGCAAGCGAACAGCGGAATTTAGCGCGAACAAATATCAGTGATTCAACTGCAAATGCAGTTCAGAATAATAAAAACTCGGCTTCCATAAATATCGAATACCTGAATAAGGTTTCCGTAACCAGGGCCGATTTCTTTAAGATTCTTCTTTATGCCGGAAATTTTAATCAGGAAATTTCGGGTGTTTCTCAAAGCTATTTCTTATCATTTGATCTGCCATATACGGGGTATGGACGGTTGAATTATCCCCTCAACGTGAAAAAGGAAGGAGCACAGGTGCAATATACCAGGATGCTGCAAAGGAAAAATAATTCCTTTAGTTATGGCATAGTGGCTAAATACGATCAGGTGGTTTCAGAAACCGAGGCGCTGTTGAAACAATTGTCATCACCGGAAATGTTTAACATCAGTTTCTTAAGCAATCAAAACAGGTTGGATGCGGTTACTGGAAAAATATTTATAAAATACCCTTTGTCTGTTTTTGAGGTTCCCATTAATATTGATGTAAGTGGTGGGGCGCAATATTATGCGAAGCAATATCCTATTAAAGAAAACCTTGTCCAGCCAACTTATGATGTGTCTTTAACGCATGAAAATAGAAAGTTGCCAAGCATGTATAATGTTCGCTTGCGATTTTATAACCAATTGCCCGCTCTTTTCAATTTTAATTCATTTTTTAGGCCAGTTGAGTTTAATGGGTTTCGGGCAACCAGTCAGCCGCTGGATATGGTGGATTATCAAAGCCTGGATGTGTTTTTTAAACTGGGAAAATCTAAATATATTCCCTTTACATCATTTGGATTTGGCCGGGAATCGGCAGGATTTGCCAGCAAACAATATTTGAAACCCAATATTCAGCTTATTTCGGACACCCTTATCCGTAAGGCAAATTATAACGCCAATTTGCAATTCAACTGGAACGTGGTTCCCAAAAAAACAAAACTGAAAGTTAACGCGTATTATTTTTTATTCTATGATCAGGGCAGGCTTTTGTATAATGATTCATATTACCTCAGAGAAAATGTTTCCATGCGCTGGAATCTTAAACTTTCCAGGGATTGGAAGAAGAAATTTTTCAGCAGTTTAGAAACTGGCGGAGATTATTTCATCCCTGGGAACAATAACTCGGGTTTATTTCCCATGGAGAATATACTTAACTGGAACTTGGGATGGAAGAATAAATACCAGGTTGTTCATTCCCTAAGTTTGGGGTTAGATGCAACCTATTTTAAGACAAAAATGTCAGAAAGTATGTCAGTTGATTTTATGACACTTGATTTTTCTGGGAATTTCCAAATTCCAAAATCGCCTTTCAATATTTTTGTTGCTGTGCAAAATATTCTAAATCAAAAGAACCTTTCCTATGCCGATCAGTCGCCTTCTTATCAACGTTTTTTTCAAATCCCCTTGCAGGGAGTCAACTTTTTTTTGAAGCTGGGCTACGAAATGTAAGGCCGGCCCTTCTGGCCACAAATCCTATTCTGTGATAGCCCGGTGCTTTACTTTGGTAACTCTTTCCAAACAGGTTTCATTTTTGATCCATACATCCCAAAAGGCTTGTCCAGCCTAACTTTCTAAGGAAATACCCAAATATTTAATCGGGCAAATGGACAATTTTAAAGCTAAAGCCCCATATCTCACCTGTTTAAATCCCATACAAACCGTAAATTTGCACCGCAATAAATAAATTACCTTTTTAATAATTAATTATGAGTACAGTTAAAGTTGCCATTAATGGATTTGGGCGCATTGGCCGCCTGGTTTTTCGCCAGATTCATAATATTGAAGGAATTGATGTGGTGGCCATCAACGACCTTACCAGTCCGAAAGTATTGGCACACCTGCTAAAATACGATAGCGCCCAGGGCCGCTTTACCGAAGAAGTGAAAGCCTCCGAGGGCTCCATTACCGTAAATGGCAATGAAATAAAGATTTATGCCGAAAGAGACCCGGCTAAAATTCCCTGGGCTAAACATGATGTGGATGTAGTGATTGAAAGCACCGGGTTCTTTACCGATAAAGCAAAAGCCGAAGCGCATATTACAGCAGGCGCTAAGAGGGTGGTTATTTCCGCTCCCGGTACCGGCGAACTGAAAACCGTGGTGTTTAATGTAAACCACGAAATTCTTGACGGAACCGAAACCATCATCAGTTGCGCAAGCTGCACCACCAACTGCCTGGCGCCCATGGCCAAGGTGATGAATGATACATTTGGTATCACCTCCGGGCTGATGAGCACCATCCATGCTTACACGAACGATCAGAATACCCTCGATTCCCCCCATCCTAAAGGCGATCTTCGCCGGGCAAGGGCTGCCGCTGCTAACATTGTTCCTAACAGTACCGGCGCTGCCAAAGCCATTGGTTTGGTTCTTCCCGAACTGAAAGGAAAACTGGATGGCAGTGCCCAACGCGTTCCTGTTATTACCGGATCCGTTACTGAATTGTACAGCATGGTAGAAAAACCAGCCTCTGTAGAATCAGTAAATGCCGCCATGAAGGCTGCCAGCAACGAAAGTTTTGGTTACAATGAAGATGAAATTGTGAGCACCGATATTATTGGTATCACCTATGGTTCCTTGTTTGATGCCACCCAAACCAAGGTTATGCCGGTAGGAGATAAGTTTATGGTAAAAACTGTAAGTTGGTACGATAATGAAATGAGCTATGTATCTCAACTGGTACGTACCGTTCATTATTTTGCCAAATTGATCAGCAAATAATTTGATTTTTAAATCAACCGTAAAACAACTGATAGAATCTTTTTGATCTGTTTGTTTTGCGGTTTTTTATTTTAAATATATCGCCATGTCAAGATTCATCGATTTTAATTTCAAAGGCCACAAGGCGCTGGTAAGGGTAGATTTTAATGTTCCACTCGATGCAAATTTTGCAGTTACCGACGATAGCCGGATGCGTGCCGCCATTCCCACTATCAAAAAGATTATTGCAGATGGAGGCTCTGTTATTTTAATGAGTCATCTTGGCCGGCCCAAAGATGGGCCCACAGAAAAATATTCTTTAAAGCACCTGCTCAATCATCTTCAATCTTTGCTGGGCGATCAGATTAAAGTTGAATTTACCAGTGATTGTATTGGAGAAGAAGCTATCAACAAATCAAATGCCCTGCAACCGGGGCAGGTATTGCTATTAGAGAACCTGCGCTTTTATAAAGAAGAAGAAAAGGGAGATAAAGCATTTGCCGAAAAATTGAGCCAATTAGGGGATGTGTATGTGAACGATGCATTTGGTACTGCCCACCGTGCCCATGCTTCTACAGCCATTATTGCGCAGTTTTATCCAAAGGATAATAGGATGTTTGGGCTGTTGATGGAGAAGGAAGTAAATGCGGCTGAGCGGGTGTTGCATCAGAACGAAAAACCTTTTCTTGCAATCATTGGCGGTGCAAAAGTTTCCGATAAGATTCTCATCATCGAAAACCTGTTGAATATTGCTACCGATATTATTATAGGTGGCGGTATGGCTTATACCTTCTTCAAAGCAGAGGGAGGAAAGATTGGTAATTCCTTATGTGAAGACGATCGGTTGGAAGCTGCAAAAGAATTACTAAAAAAGGCAGCAGCAAAAAATGTTCGGATCCACCTTCCTGCAGATTCTATTATTGCCGATAAATTTGACCCCCAAGCCAATATTTCGAGCGCCTTGTGCAATGTGATTCCCGATGGCTGGATGGGACTTGATATCGGGGAACTGGCTTGCGAAAATTTCACCGCTGTTATTAAAAGCGCCAAAACCATTTTATGGAACGGTCCGATGGGTGTTTTTGAAATGGAAAAGTTTATGCATGGCACAAAGTGTGTGGCCCTGGCGGTGGCAGAAGCTACTGCCGATGGCGCTTTTAGCCTGGTGGGTGGTGGGGATAGCGTGGCGGCAGTGAATAAATTTGACCTGACAGACAGGGTAAGTTATGTTTCGACCGGCGGCGGTGCATTGCTGGAATATTTTGAAGGAAAAGAACTTCCTGGTATTGCCGCGATTAAAGACTGAGCCAATAATTTAAAATATCCCACACCTTAATTTTCCTTTTGGCAGGTATTCCTGAATAGTTGTTTTGTTTTAGCTCTATTGACAGAGGAACTGATACCCTTTGTTTTCTACTCCCTTTTCATAATGTCAATCTTTTCAGGTTGTGCGAAAGAAAACCTGGCCCCGGGTTTAGTAAAAGTAAACATAGGAAAAGAGAAAACCGGGGCATTTTGCTGCCCCCGCCCCGGGGGTAAAAATATGCCTATAGAAAATTTGAACAAAAGAAATTAACTGAAGAATATTTAGTGTGAGTTGAATTTTCTTTCGCCACCAATGCAGAAATTAATTATCAAATTACTGAACTCAGAATCCTGAAGAATCACTGTTGTTAATCAAAACCTGCGTGTATTGTATCTCTGAAGAAATCCGGGAGTTTAAATATAATCGTAAGAGACTTTTGGAAGCCCAACACTCGCTCAAAAAAATCAGGGTTCTTTTAGCCACGAATGCACGAATAGTTTTTGACCTATGTACGGCTAAAAGTAACACCGGTATTTCGGGATTAAAGTTTGTTGATTATGTCCATCACTCTTTTGGTCATGGCATCACAATATATTGCATTAAAGCTGTATAGTTCGTTAGCAGAGTAGGATTTCTCTACCTGCTCCCTTAGCATGGCCTTTGACCTATTCAATCTCACCTTTACATTGGCTTCGCTGATATTGAGAAGGCTTGCCGTTTCTGCCACGTTTAGGCCATTAATCTCCCTTAATGAAAATACCATCCTGTAATCTTCCGGAATCCTGGTAAGGGCCTCTTCAATAATTTGAGCTAATTCCCGGGTTTGAACTATCTTCTCGGTACCGTTGTCATTATCTTCACTTTTACTCATAACAGGTGAATTTTCAGTTGTGTCTTCAATGGACTTGTTTTTAAGGTTTAATTTTTGTCTTTTTCGATAGCAATTATTGAGCATGATTCTAATAATCCAGGTTTTAAAAGCTGATCTTCCTTCAAATTTATCCAGGTTTCGGTAGGCATCAATAAAGGTATCCTGCATTAAATCCTGTGTATCCTCATGATCAAATTTATAGGATCGGCCCACCTTATACAGGTAAGGATTATATCGCCTTACGATGATTTCAAAAAGCGATTTTTCTCCGCTAATAATCCTCCGGGCAATATCCGGTTCCGAAAGTTCCTTATATAATTCCATTGTTATTCTGCTAATTTAGAAATTTTAGCCATTGAAAATGCCGAGATGGCCATTACCAGATCTCTTATTGCCACATCTATATAATTAAATCCGGCTAAGAGGCTTAAAGAAATAACCGCTAACCAGCCGGCCACAATGTATCCGCCAATCTCCGGCTTTTTAAATACTATTATCCCTGCAATAATTTCAATTACTCCCACAATCTGCATAAATGCAGCGGTGGTTACAGGTAGCATTTTAGCCATTGACGGGTTGATATATTGTTCCCAATGCGTGAGTACATTGGTAAACTTATCGGCTCCGGCTACAATAGGTACAATTACGAAAGTATATTTCAATAAAGTGAAGATGCTGTTCAATGATGTTTTTTGATATCCTTCCATTTTTTCAATTTTAATTATTTAGAAATTCCCCGGCTAACATTTTTTCCTATAAAGCATACTAAAAGAATGCCTGGCCGGTTGAATTTTGTATTAGAACCTTCCTGGGAATTGTAAGGCTATTCCTTTGGCAAGTAAATCTGCTACATCCATCATATGCGCAAAAGCATGATCGTAATCTATGATTGCCTGCGTGTAATTTTGCTGAAGTAACGATACGGAATAGGTTACGGTTTCATCTATATGATGCATCATGCTCATTTCCATATCTGCCTTTGGCCAGTTGTTGGGATTTGCGGAAGTCAGGAAATTGGCAATATCTTTTGCATTGGTATGCCAGTTGGCAATTGCCTGGTCTAATGCAGGTTGATTATTATCCTTAGCTGCCTGTAATACCGGCACTGCAAGGTTAATATGCGTCTTTAATAGCGAGGTTAGGGTATCTCCGGCAGCCTGGCCATAGTATGGTACAATAGCCGCGCCAATATCCTCCTGGTTTTTCAGTAAACGGGTAAGATTCGATTGAACGGCAGGAGGGTTATTAAAGAATGCATCAACCGTGGCATAAGTGTATTGCATGTGGTCTGCCCAGAGTTCGCGCATGGCGGAATTGAGGCTGTTATAAGCGTCACTGTTTAAGGGTGAGGTGCTGTCCTTCTTGCAGCTAAACAGGGAAATAATGGAGATTGCCATTACCCATACCGGGAGTTTTTTTAAGAGTGTCATTTGCGTTTTAATTTTTTAATAATTGGTTGTTATTTAGTTATTCTGAAATTAGCTTCAGTGACCATTTTTTGGTCCTTTTTAAATAATAGAGTAGAGTAGGAATGAAAAGGTTACAGAATTGCTGATATTAAAATTTTAATGGAAGCAGGGGGTGGATACTTCCTTCTCCCAGAAACCAAATCGAGTATTTGTGGCTGGGTACTATAGGTGAATTTATGGCTGGGCGGTAAACGTAAATTCCAGGCTGAAGAAAGACTTTAGTTCCCAGGAGTCTCCGGGGAATAAAAAACAGGGGCATTTTGCTGCCCCCGCCCCGGGGGTAAAAATAGGCCCGGAAAAAAATAGATCAAAGATTAATCGATAAAGAAAATTCAGCCAGACTTTATAAATATCCAGTGTATTCAAAGATAGATGGCCTCTTTAACCCTGCCTAAACTTTTGCTGGCAACCCTTTCATTATAAAGATTAATGAAGGGTTTTGGAATCCTGATTCCAGCTCCTACCTTATTAAAACAAGAGTGCCCTTCTTAAATACATACTGCCCGTCTACATTTCTGAAACTAATTGTGTAAATATAAGTGCCGGTTTGTTGTTGCATATTTTTGTAACGGCCATCCCACCCTTCCTGATAATTGCCGGTTTCGAATAACAATTGCCCCCAACGGCTGTAAATCTGCATACGGTATTGTGTAACCGGAGCGGGGACCAATGGTTTAAAGGAGTCATTTAAATAATCTGCATTCGGGGTAAAAGCATTAGGAATAACCATATCCTTACAATCGGTATAAAAATAGACCAGCGCTGAATCAGTCCCCTGGCATCCATGCATATCGGTCACGTGCACACTATATGTTCCCGATCTGGTTACCTGGATCGACTGTGCCGTTGACCCGGTACTCCATACGTAGTGTTCAAATTTTTGAGAGATAAGCGTTACGGTATTCCCCCTGCATATACTTGTGTCGCCCGAAACAAAATGGACGGGAAGTGGGTATATTTCATTTACATGGATGGTGTCCCGGCCTTCACAGCCAATATCATCTTTTACAAGTACATGGTACAGGCCAAGGATATGGGTATGATATGCCTGCCCGGTATTTCCATCCTGCCATAAATAGGAACTAAAGGTACCCGGATTTAATACGATTTCTGAATCAGCACAAAACCCTCTGTCTGGACCCAGGTTGGGTTGGGGAAGATTGCGAACATGGAGGTGAGTAACGATGATCGAATCGCAATTTAAATACGTACTCAGTGTATCGTAATAAGTTCCGGATTGAGCCTGCGCCTGCCCTCCGGCAAAATAGGTTTGACCCTTACATATTTCAGGGTAGAAGTGTGTGAATTTTACAGGGTTTACCTGGAGCACCAGGGTTCGCGTACTGTCGCATCCATTTGCCGAAGGGAATACATCGGTATAATTGCCGCTTGTAGTATGTCCAAAATAGTTCTCGCCCTCGCAGATGGTAATATTATAACTGGCATAGCTGTTGGGCTTCACCGTTAGGTGCAAGGTGCGGGTACTGTCGCACCCATTTGCGCCGGTAAACACATCGGTATAATTTCCACTTGTGGTATATCCGGCATAATTATCCCCCTCGCAAATGGAGGTGCTGATATCTGAAAAAACGGGATTTTTCACCGTGAGATTCAGGGTTCGGGTGCTATCGCATCCGTTTGTTCCGGTAAATACATCTACATAGGTACCCGAACTGGTATATCCATCCTGAGATTGCCCGAGGCAAATGGAAATATTATAGGTTGTAACCTTTTTTACTTTAACCGTGAGATGGAGTGTGCGGGTACTGTCGCACCCATTGGCCGCGGGAAACACATCTACATACGTGCCGGTGCTCGAGTAGCCTGAATAATTTTCGCCCTGGCAAATGGCGGTATCAATTACGGTAACGGATACGGGCAGGACCACTAAATTCAGGGTTCGAATGCTGTCGCAGCCATTGGCGGCGGTGAAGGTATCAGTGTAAGTACCGGTGGTGGAATACCCCGCATAGTTCTGACCCTGGCAGATGGTTGTATCCACTGTTAAATAATGCAGGGGCTTTACCAGCAGGTTAATGGTACGGATGCTGTCGCAACCGTTGGCAGCAGTAAATATATCCACATAAGTTCCTGACGTGGTATAACCGGCGTAGTTATCCCCGGCACATATCGAGGCGTTTAACATGGTATAGCGTCTTGGCTTTACCGTTAAGTTTAAGGTTCGCACACTATCGCAACCGTTAATATGACTTACCAGGGTGTCTTTATAAATTCCCGAACTGGTATGTCCTGCATAACTGTCGCCTTCGCATATCACGGCGTTAATGTAAGTCCGGTTAAATTGACTGGCCGCCATATTGTTTGCATAGTTTCCTTCGGGGAAAGGGGTGTTGGGAAGCGTTACCGGAATACTGGTACCTGCATCATTAAATACCATCCATACCTGTTCAATATTATAATAATTGGCTACCAGGGTGTGGGTGAAACACATATAACAATTTCCTCCCGGCACCGCCCAGGGGAGGAGCATAGGAGGAGAAAGGCGATGGGTTCCCGGTAAAGCGGGATTCCCATCGTAAAAATTGATCACGCTATTTTGGGGAAGTGGTGCGTATCCCCAATCAACCAGGCAGAAATCTATTTGAATTCGGTTGCTGTTATAACATTTCAGGGTTACACTAAATGGGGAACCATCTGCCTTGGGGTCATCAACATTCACCGTATAATTGGCTGTTGTATCCGCACAACTTCCATTGATGGCAATCAATCGAATGGAGTAGATTCCTGCCGCCGGAAAAATATAGGTAAGGTTGGTGGAGGTGGCAATATCCGTCCAGCCACCGGCCCCGTTATTAATTTGCCAGATATAGCTGGCGCCATTTAGTGAAGTATTGGTAAATTTTACACTGTCTTCCCATACTCCGGTTTGTGAGGCAATATGCACTTTATCGCCCCAAAACCGGGAAATAACCCCACATCCGGTGATAATAAAATCTGTGTAGCTCGAAAAACAACCCGGGCTGTTAAATGCTTTAAGGGTGATGGTATCTCTGCCCATAGCCGTTGGGGAAAAACTAAAGTTTGTACCGGTGGAAACAACAACTCCATTAACTAACCATTCAAAATTGGTTGCCCCGGTGGAAGTGTTGGTAAAATTGATGACATCCCCCGGAATGGGTTCGGCTATATCTCTTGTAAATCCTGAAAGAATAATATCTCCACAGGGCGGGGTGCATTCATCTACCAGTAATCCCGGACGTAGACTTAAAATACTGGCTCGCATTCTATCGGCCTGGCCCTGGGTAAACTCTATATGGCAGCTACCGTTTCCATAATCCATAAAATTGGCAATCTGGTCCGGAACATCGGTAAAGAAATTCAGGTTCGAATAGTTTGAAAGGGTGTCCGAATTACAGGAATTCCCTGGCGCAGTACAGGAGGGGGAAGAAAGGACATTGTCATCGGGAGGAGTATCGCAAACGCGGTCGCCATTAAGGGTACAGTCTGCATTGTAACAACCGCCTTCGAAGGTATGATACAGACCAAGGTAATGTCCCATTTCATGGGCTAAAACGGTGCCAAAACCGGGAACAACAATCCCATCGGTGGCACCACCCCCGGGAGGCATAGTGGCATAACCTCCCACCCTTAACCTCGTCCACACGCCACAACTGTATTTACTAAAAGCTTCCCCCTCCACATTGCTTACCAGCCAGATGTTGATGTACCGCAAGGGATCCCATAAAGTAAGGGCCTTTAACCGCTCATCTTCATTTTCCATACAAACACTTTCACCCCGGATAGAACTGGTTCGGGTAATCCCGTTGGTTATCCCGCCAATCGGATCTTTTTTTGCCAGGCAAAATCGGATTTTGGTATCTGCGCCCGGACTGGCCACATAGGGTCCGGATTTGCTAAAGGCATCATTCAAATCCTGGATACCGTTAACCACATCCGCATCGGTAACACTAAACGGATTGCTCCTTACAATATGTACCACCACAGGTAAAGTAAGCGTATCGCCCGGAAGCATTTGAATCCTGGATTGAATGCGGGCATTCCATGCTTCCTCCTGTTTTATAAATGCGGGATCCTTTCTTAAATTTCGCAAACGGATATCCGATCCGCAAAAGGTAAAAGGCTGTTGTGGACTGGGAAAGGGTGTTTGAGCAAACAGAGAAAATATTTGAAAAAGAAATATGGCTAGAAAAATGGCCTGTTTCACTTGGGGGATTTGAGAATCAATATATGAAAATTTGATTCAATATTATTATTTGGGGAAACAAATTATCGGAATTCCTTAATGTGGTCTATTTCCATTTTACACAGGCCAACAGCACCTAAATGAAAGGTAAGTTCCTGATTGCCTTTATTTTCGGGGAGGGTATTCGCACCCATTTCCCTTCAGGATTTGACTACTATTCGTTATTTTTACCAATCCAACCAAATTGTAATTATGGCTATTGCAGAATCGGAACTCATTATTAACAACCGGGGGGCCATTTATCATCTCGATCTTCGTCCGGAAGAATTGGCCGATACGGTGATCCTGGTAGGTGATCCTGACCGGGTAAAAAAGGTGAGCCGCCATTTCGATAAGATCGAACACCAGCTTCAACACCGCGAATTCATTACCCATACCGGCCTTATTGGAAATAAAAGAGTATCCTGCCTTTCGACCGGGATTGGCCCCGATAATATTGATATTGCATTAAACGAATTGGATGCAGTTGCCAATATTAATTTTGAAACCCGCGAAGTAAAGCCCCATTTTCATAAACTGCAAATTGTACGCTTCGGTACCTCCGGAGCATTGCAAGCCGATATCCCGGTTGATAATTTTGTAGCCTCATCCCATGGCCTGGGCCTGGATAATGTGCTTAACTATTACGCATACCCTAAAACTACGGAACAACAGGAGATGGTGAAAGCGTTTATGGAGCAAACCGGCTTAAGCCACGAAGTAAATCATCCTTATGCATTTTCGGGAAGTGAAATGCTGATTAAAAAGTTTGAGGAGGAATACCACAAAGGAATCACAGTTACCTGTCCCGGGTTTTATGGCCCGCAGGGAAGGATTCTGAGGTTGGGGTTAAATGCTCCCGGGCTGATAAACAAGTTTACCGATTTTAAATTTGGAAATCACAGGATAACTAATTTTGAAATGGAGACTTCCGCAATATATGGGTTGGGCAAACTGCTTGGCCACGATTGCCTAAGCATCAACGTAATTATTGCCAACAGGGTGGCTAAAACGTTTTCGAAAGATAGTAATGCGGCAGTGGAAAAGATGATTGAAAAATCCCTTGCTGCATTGGTTGCAAACTAAAATTTTTAAAATGGCTGTGAACGGAACTTTACCGGACTTTTCTTTTTCGCCCCATGTAGATCAGGTGGGGATAGAAGAACGTGCTTCCCGGTTTACAAAAAGAAGTATTAAAAATGAAACCAAGGTGAATGGGCTGAAGCTGGCTCTAAATATGATCGACCTTACCACACTCGAGGGAAAGGATACTGATGGTAAGGTGAAACAACTATGCTATAAAGCCATGCACCTGCACGATGTTTATGGCGGGTTGCCCACGGTGGCCGCCGTTTGTGTGTACCCTTCCATGGTTCGGGTTGCCAAACAAGCCCTGGGAAATTCAGGAATAAAAGTAGCTGCGGTAGCTACGGCATTTCCAAGCGGACAAGCACCCCGCGATGTGAAAATCAGAGATACCAAATTTGCGGTGGATGAAGGTGCAGATGAAATTGACATGGTCATCTCCCGGGGTAAATTCCACCAGGGTGAATATAATTTTGTTTTTGATGAGATAGCTGCAGTAAAAGAAGCCTGTAGTGCAGCCCGGTTAAAAGTAATATTAGAAACGGGAGAACTGGTTACATACGATAAGGTTCGCCGTGCCAGTGATATTGCCATGTATGCCGGTGCTGATTTTATTAAAACCTCCACCGGAAAAATTTCTCCTGCTGCCACGATGCCGGTTACACTGGTAATGCTGGAAGCCATCCGCGATTTTTATTATAAGACGGGAAAGAAAATTGCCATGAAACCTGCCGGCGGGATTTCAAAAGCCAAACTGGCGCTACATTACCTGGTAATGCTGAATGAAGTGCTGGGTGAGGAATGGATGAATAACGAATGGTTCCGCTTTGGCGCCAGCAGCCTGGCCAACGATATTCTCATGCAACTCATGAAACAAAAGACCGGAGTTTATCAATCCCCCGATTATTTTTCCATCGATTAATTACTATTTATCTGCCGTAAGGCATAAATTTATTTGAATGGCAACGAAAAAATCAAATACTATAAAATTGAAGTTCGATTCGGCAAGAGAACTTGCACCTGCTCCCGAAAGTAAATCGGCAGCTACCATCAAGCCGCAATACGAATTGTTCATCAATGGTAAATTTGAGAAGCCCGCTTCGAAAAAATATTACCATACCATCAACCCCGCCACCGAAGAAAGAATTTCGTCTATTGCTGAGTCTAACCAGGCGGATGTAGACAGGGCCGTAAAGGCTGCCAGGCAAGCCTACGAAAAGACCTGGAAGAAAATGCCCGGTAAGGAAAGGGCCAAGTATATTTTTCGCATTGCCCGGATGGTGCAGGAAAGGGCAAGAGAATTTTCAATTGTGGAAACGCTGAATGGCGGAAAACCCATTCGCGAGAGCCGTGATTTTGACGTACCTACCGCGGCCAATCATTTCTTCTATTACGCCGGATGGGCTGATAAACTGGAGTATGCTTTCCCAAACAGGCAGGCCTCACCGTTAGGGGTAGCCGGACAAATCATTCCCTGGAATTTTCCGCTGCTAATGGCTGCCTGGAAAATCGCTCCGGCACTGGCCACTGGCAATACGGTGGTGTTAAAGCCCGCAGAAACCACGCCGCTTACGGCATTGAAACTTGCTGAAATTATTCAGGAAGCGGATCTCCCACCGGGTGTGGTAAATATCATTACCGGTGCAGGTGCTACCGGTGCAGCTATCGTCAACCATCCCGATGTAAATAAAATTGCATTTACCGGCTCTACCGATGTAGGTAAAATAATTCAACGCGCTATTGCTGGGACCTCAAAAAAGGCTACCCTCGAACTGGGAGGGAAAGCCGCCAACATCATTTTTGACGACGCTCCGCTCGATCAGGCTGTGGAAGGCGTGATCAATGGTATCTTCTTTAACCAGGGCCATGTATGCTGTGCCGGTTCCCGGTTGTATGTTCAGGAATCCGTTTTTGACCAGGTGTTGCGCAAATTGAAAGACCGGATGGAAACCCTGATCGTGGGCGACCCCATGGATAAGAATACCGATATTGGCGCCATTAACTCAAAAGCACAACTCGATACCATTAATAAATACCTGAAAATTGGCTTGCAGGAAGGAGCAGATATGTATCAATCGTCTTGCAAACTCCCGGGAAAAGGATTTTTCTGCAGGCCTACTTTATTTACCAACGTGGCACAGTCGAACCGGATTACCCAGGAAGAAATTTTCGGGCCGGTTTTAACCATCCAAACCTTCCGTACCGACGATGAAGTAATTGCAAAGGCTAACAATACACCCTATGGCCTATCTTCCGGTGTATGGACAGATAAGGGTTCCAAAATTTTTAATCTCACCACCAAACTTCGCTCGGGAGTGGTTTGGGCAAATACCTTTAATAAATTTGATCCTGTTTCGCCTTTCGGCGGATATAAGGAGAGCGGATATGGCAGAGAAGGTGGGTTACACGGCCTCTATGCGTATGTAAACGTGAAATAAATTATTGATTATGGCTAAAGTGCTTACAAATACAAAGAAAATTCAGGTGCACCTGAATGGTAACGGTAAAGAACAAGTGCCTGCGAAAAGGCTGAATGTTCTTAAGACATACAAGATGTATGTTGGCGGGCAGTTTCCCCGTTCCGAATCGGGGCGTTATTATCCTGCCTTAAATAAATCTGGAGTTACACTGGCAAATATCTGCCTTGGATCCAGAAAAGATTTTAGGGATGCCATGGTAAGTGCCCGTAGTGCATTTTCGGGGTGGAGTGCCCGTACCGCATTTAACCGCAGCCAGATTCTTTATCGGATTGCCGAAATGTTGGAAGGCCGCCGTGCTCAGTTTATTGATGAATTATTGCAACAGGATGTGCCGGTTAAACAGGCTGAAACAGAAGTGTCGCTCAGCATCGACCGGCTTGTTTATTATAGCGGATGGTGCGATAAGTATCAACAGATATTTTCGTCCGTTAACCCGGTGGCATGTTCCCATTTTAATTTTTCGGTACCCGAACCAATGGGTGTAATCAGTGTGGTGGCTCCTCAAAATTCAGGGTTATTGGGATTGGTTTCTGTAATTGCCCCGGTAATTGCAGGCGGAAATACCTGTGTGGTTCTTGCCTCATCCGAAAAACCCATGTGCGCCGTTACTTTTGGCGAGGTGTTGAACAGCTCCGATTTACCGGGTGGGGTGGTAAATATCCTTACCGGAAAAGTGAAAGAACTGGCTCCCTATTTTGCCGATCACATGGATGTAAATGCGGCGCTGTATTGCGAAAAAGAGGAAGCCACTATTCGCATGTTTAAAGAAAAATCAGCGCTAAATGTGAAACGGATTCACCTATATAATGATATCAATTGGTTCTCAGAGGAAGGGCAATCTCCGTATTTCATATTCGACTTCCAGGAAATTAAAACAACCTGGCACCCAATTGAAAATATTGCCGGAGCAAAATCAGGATATTAAATTTTCGCTATGAGAAAAATTTTATTTTTTGTATTCCCTTTCTTGCTAATGCTGGATGCCTCAGCTCAAAAAGTAGGTATTAATAATGCAAACCCACAGTACGATTTAGATGTAAATGGCTTCTCCGCTTCTTCCAACCAGGTTACCATTGTACCCCTTTGGCAAAACGGCGACATGTATATAATGGTTAATACTTCAGGCGCCGATCTGAATAATTGCGAGTCTGCAATGGACCCTTCTATTTTTTCGGCAGACGGCCATATTGAAGTCAGGCTGGTAGTCCGGATAAAATCGACCACCGCTAACATCAACAATTTCCAGTTACGCGCCCATAATGGTACCAATGAAACCTATCCAATTATTAATACGGATGCCTGGTTTTATCATACTACTCAATCCGGAATGATTGCCATCAGCCCCTGGAAACAATGGGATGCAGGCACCATTCCCCAGGAACTTCACCTGAATGGATGGGTGGATACGGGAGCTACCTATATTGTGAGCGCCTACCTGATGGTTCGCCCACGCCGTTCTTAATGGAATTTCTCCTTCCAACAGGCATTCATTCGAAATGTTTCGGAATACATTATTTTTGTTTTCAAAATATAAAAACAACAACATGAAACGTTCGGGATTGCTTATCGGCTTGGGAGTTTTAGTAATACTCTTCTTCTTTGGCTGTAATTCTTACAACGGACTGGTTAAGTCTGATGTTGGAGTGCAAAAAGCATGGAGTAATGTAGAAACAAATTACCAACGCCGTACTGATTTGTACAGCAGCATCATCAAAACCATTGAAGGTTCTGCTAATTTTGAAAAATCAACCCTGAAGGAAGTGTTGGAAGCCAGGGCAAAAGCCACCCAGATAAAAGTGGATATTAACGACCCGGCATCGCTTGCCGCCTACCAACAGGCGCAGGCCGGTTTGCAAGGTTCATTTAGTAAACTTCTTGCCGTGGTAGAAAATTATCCCGATTTAAAAACTACCCAGGCGTTTCGCGATTTCCAGGCCCAGATTGAAGGAACGGAAAACCGGATTAACGTAGCCAGGCAGGATTATAATAAGGTAATTGAAGAGTATAACCTGAAAGTACGCCGCTTTCCAAACAATATTTTTGCCGGAATATTCGGCTTTAAAAACAAGCCATTCTATAAGGCGGATGCCGGAACCGAAAAAGCACCTGATATCCAGTTTAATATTAAGTAAACGGAATGTTCTTCTTTAATAAAAGAAAACCGTTCCTGTCTAAACCCGAGAACGAAAGGGTGGTACAAGCCATTCGGGAGGCGGAGAAGCGTACCAGTGGTGAGATCAGGGTATTTATAGAATCGAAAAATCCACTGGTCGACACCCTGGAAAGAGCGGCCCTGGTTTTCTATAAACTGGAGATGGAAAGAACCGTGCATCGCAATGCCGTTTTAATTTATGTGGCTTCTGTTCATCGTGAAATTGCCATTTTTGGGGATGAAGGGATCCATCATAGTGTGGGAGATGATTATTGGAAAAACGAATTGCAACAGATGTTGAATTGTTTTAAAATGGGAAATATGGCGGATGGCCTGGTTGCTTGTATCAACCATATCGGCACCACCCTACAAGAAAAATTCCCCTTCCATATTGCCGAAGACAAAAATGAATTACCGGATGAGATCATCTTCGGAAAATAAGGGATGGTTCTATACAATTTATTTGTTTGCATTCCTTCTGGCAATGTGCGGAATGCCGTCTATTGGAAAGGGGCAAACTCTCCCTAATGCACCCAATCCGCCAAGGCTGGTGAATGATTTTACCGGCACGCTCACCTCCGATCAACAACAATTCCTGGAGAAGAAACTGGTAGCTTTCGATGATAGCACCAGCACCCAGATTGCAGTAGTCATTATCAAATCCACCGAAGGCCAGGATATTGCCCAGTATGCAGTTGATCTGGGCAGGAAATGGGGCATTGGAGGCAAGCAATTTAATAATGGCGTGTTACTGCTTATTGCAAAGGATGACCGAAAATTAAATATTGCCACCGGGTATGGAGTGGAAGGCGCGTTACCGGATATTACGGCTAAGCACATTATTGATGATGAAATAGTTCCCAATTTTAAGGGCGATGATTATTTCCGTGGTATTGACGAGGGTACCAATGCTATAATGCAGGCAGTGAAAGGAGAGTATCATGTGGCCCGTAAAAAGTCTTCTTCCGGAAGTGGCGCCGGCATGTTTGTGCTATTCATTGTGATCTTAATCCTATTAGCCATCCTCCGAAGTGGCGGTGGCGGGAAAGGCGGTGGATATGCCAGCCGAAAAGGATATCGCGATTTCCTGGGGCCATTCCTTTTGGGTAACCTGTTGGGAGGATCTGGCCGCGGCAGTGGCGGCGGCGGTGGATGGTCTGGTGGCAGTGGAGGTTTCGGAGGCTTTGGTGGCGGCAGCTTCGGTGGCGGTGGCGCCAGTGGAGGATGGTAACCCTTTTGAAAGATCATATTTCCCTTTCTTCATTCCGCATGTCGGATATTAGCATACCATTGTTCTAATAATAATTTTTATTTTAGTCACGAAGAACATAGGGCCTCCTGATGTTCTAGTTTGCTCCAGATTCACAGGTCAAAACAAAAATATAATGCCAGACAATCCGCCAAAGGGTTTGGAAAATCCTTCATACGAGACGGGCCCTATTGCAGACTCCAAGCCCGAATCAGCGCCATTAACAGAAACTTCTTTCACCACTCAAAACCCTTCTAAAATTCCCTGGAAAAAATATTTCTGGGAATTTTTTATGTTGTTCCTGGCTGTTTTCTGTGGGTTTTTAGCGCAATGGCAATTAGAGAATATTTTAGATCGCGGACGGGAAAGGGAGTACATCAACCTATTAATTAATGAATTGGAAAGTGATAATAATAAAATTAAGGACGTATTTAATGACACACTTCGAAACCGCCAGTTAGACAATTTTGTAATTGCACTCGCCGATATCGATAAAAATCCTGACAACATCAGGAATACCTATTTGTTGGTTAATAACATTTTGAGGTTTGATGGCATGGTTTTTAACCGAAGTACCCTCAGCCAGTTAAAAAGTGGGGGAAATATGCATTTTATCCGGAATAAACAGGTTGTGGATAGTATTTATTTAATTGACAACTTTATGGGGAAATTAGAAGTACAATTGGAGACGTATTCAAAAATGGTAATAAAGAACGCAGAGTACATTGGGAAAATATTTGACAATCGTATCTATCTTACGTATCAGTCTGTTCAAAACAAGATAAGCTTTAATGATTTTATTGGTCAGCAGTCGAATTTGAAATATTTAGGTGATGATGAAAAACTAAGGGTTGAATTTTCGATGATTATTGCTTATCAAAAATCGATTTTCGATAATTATATCTTTGCGTTGCAGGAATACCAGAAATTAAGTAAGCGGGTAGTTCTGTTTATTAAAAAGGAGTATCATCTTAATTGATGACGGTGCATCATCAAAAGCCTGATGAATTTATTTTGGGGTAGTTGTGGCTTACTGCTCGTGTTTTTCAGGATGAAAGATGGATAGGTTTTCCCAATAAGTATTTTATTAAAGCAATTATTCGCAAGGGATGCACAGGCCGGGTCGAATTGCGTTCTTTTTCAGACTTGCCGGGGTAATTGAATAAGAAAAGCGGCTACTGCCGCTTTTCCAAAATTCAGAAAAATGAATTCTTATGGATCTTTACCGGAGTAGATTCAAAATTATTTAAACGCATTATTGATATAATCTTCAATTTCCTGCCCTTTGGCTTTTCCCAGTTTACCCAACAGGTTCTTAATGGATGGATCCGTATGTTGACGGAAGGAAGCGGGGAAACTGTTCCGGAATTCCATCACCTTGTCGATGCCATCTTTAACTTTTGAAAGGTCCTGTAGTTTAGTGAGGTAGGTAACAAACATACCGGTAGTCCTGAATTTCTCAAAAGACATAGGGGCATTGGCGTAGGCATTGGCTATATAGTCGTAATCTGCCGGGTCTCCATTGTCTAAAATTAATTTGGTGGCTTCCTGCGAAAGCGCTCCTTTCACATCCGGGCCAGCCTTGCGGGCCAGCTCAAGGCCTTTTTCCTTGTTTAATTCTGAAATGGCTTCGAGGGCCGCACCAGCAACAGAATAGGAAGAATCAGTATATAATTTTTCGAAAAGGGGAAGATATTTCATGTCTTTGCTCATCCCTAAAAAATCCACGGCAGCAGCCAGCACTTTTTTATCTGCATCTTTTTGGGTGAGTTCTTCTACTCTTTCAACTACCACCTTATCTGTTTTATAAGGGGTTTTAGAAAGCAGGTTAATGGTTAGTGCACGCAGCGGGCCGTATTTATCATAGAGACCTTTTGCCAGTTCCGGCATATTTTTCTTTTTAAAGAACTCTAAAGCCTGACGCCGATCGAGGTAGTTTTTGCCATACTTATATTGGGCAATTACATTGGCTTCCGTTTTATTGTCTTCCACCACGGCCAGCAAAACTTTATCGGCATCCACATTAATAAAATCTGGTTTGCTGCTAACGGGGAAATAAAAGGTATCTACGGTATGGGTCATCCAAACATTATACCTTGTTTTATTTTCTCCATTATATACATCAATAGCCATGGGGAGCATAAATACTTTGCCTGTATTTTGCGTTTGTTTGAGGATCACTTTAGCCACCCCCGGCTGGTCGTAATTGTAATCGATGGTTAAATTCGGTTGTCCGCTACCGTAATACCATTGATCAAAAAACCAGGTCAGGTCCCTGCCACTCGCTTCTTCCAATGCCAGCCTTAATTGCCCGGCTTCGCCGGTTTTAAATTTGTTGCTGTTCAGGTAAATATTCAGTCCTTTAAAAAAGGCATCATCCCCCAGATAGTTGCGTAGCATATGCAGGATGAGCCCGCCTTTATTATAACTTACGGCATCAAACACCTGTTCTTTGTCGGCATAATGATGTCGTACCAGGTTTTTATTGTCGGACCCGCTAAGCAGGTATTCATTCATCGATTTAACGCGGTGTTCTTCGGCTTTATCTTTTCCATATTTATATTCAAACCAAAGGTATTCCCCGTAATCGGCGAAGCTTTCATTCACGGTTATATTGTCCCAACCTTCGGCCGTAACCAGATCGCCAAACCAGTGGTGAAATAACTCATGGGCAATTACCGATTCCCACCTGTTGTCTTCCGAAAGTTGGCGGGCATCCTGGTAGGCGCTTTCCTGGTGCAGGGTGGCAGTCGTGTTTTCCATGGCACCACTTACGTAATCGCGGCCAACAATTTGGGAATATTTGGGCCAGGGGTATTCGTAATTCAGTTTTTCCGAGAAGAATTTTATCATTTCCGGAGTATTGCCAAATATCCTGCGGGCAACGGGTTCGTATTTTTTCTCAACATAATAACTAACTTCCTTACCCTTATAGGAATCCTTTACAACCGCATAATCGCCAATACCCATAAAGAAAAGATAAGGAGCTTCAGGAAGATCCATTTTCCAATAATCCGTTCGGGTGCCATCTGCATTTTTCTTTTGGCTTGCAAGAAGTCCGTTGCTGAGTGTTACATATTTATCAGGCACCCGCATGTAAATTTCCTGGGTGGATTTTTGGTTGGGTTTATCGATGGTAACCATCCAGGCACTGTTTGCTTCTGTTTCACCCTGTGTCCATACCTGGGTGGGTTTATTCTTTTCTTCACCTTTCGGATTTATGAAGTATAGCCCTTTGGCATCTGAAATGGCAGCGCTCCCCTTCACTTTTAAATCATTGGGTTTGCTTACATAGTCAAAATAGAGCGTGTATTTTTCAGAATTGCTGTACGTTTTATTTAAGGTTACACGCAAAATCATCCCATCGTAATCATATTTAAGTGGAGTTTTCTTTGCTCCCTGAACGAGGGATACCTCTTTTATATCCATCCCTTTTGCATCCAGGGTAACACTGTCGGTGTTATAAAAATAAGGCTTCAGGGTCAGCCATTCCTTTCCATAGAGATACGATTTATCAAAGTCGAAAGACACCTCCAGTTTGGTATGAACAATATCATTGATTTTAGTGGCAGAACCCCTCCAGATGCTTTTCCAACTGGTATCCTGGGGTTGGTTGCCATCCATTTCGTCTTGGGCCAGTGCGGCATTGCATAAACCGGCCAGTAATAAGAAGTAGAGAATTTTTTTCATCAAAAATTATTTGGGAACAAAACTAATGGGGATTTATTCAAAAAAATGCCAAAATTATGTAGATGGCTTCCCGGCATAATAATTAGCTTTGAACAACCTCACAACCGGATATTGATATGATGAGAATTGCTTTTATACTTACTTTTTTCTTTTTTTCGGGATTTACCCAGGCACAGGAGTATCTGTTTGTTTATATACAGACAGAAAACCAGCAGCCTTTTTCTGTTCGGGTGAACGATAAGTTGTTGAGTTCCTCCGGTTCAGGATATCTGATAATTCCTCAGCTAACAGCCGGCAATTATAATCTTGATATTGGTTTTCCCAAAAGCCAATGGCCCAGTCAACACATACCCATCGAAGTGAAGAAAGACCAGGGTTATGTTTTGAAAGATTTTGGAAATAAAGGGTGGGGCCTCTTTAATTTTCAAACCATGAATGTGGTGATGAATGAGAATGGAGATACCGGTAAAACAAAAGATTCCGCAAAGAAAGATGGTTTTGCAGATGTTTTGGCGGATGTGGTTGGAAGTCCCTCAATTAAGGAACAGAAGCAACCGGATCCTGCTCCCGAACCCGTGAAGCCGGTACCGGAAAAAATACCGGTAAAGGATACAACCGCCCCGGTTCGTTCCAGTGAAACGAAAGTGGATTCGGTGAAAATTGTCGAAAAGCAGGAATTGCCTTCCCCTGCAAAGTGGGTATATAACCCGCCGGTAAAAATTAGTTCTGTGCTGGATAATACCGGCAGGTCCATGATCTTTATTGATACAAACTATGCAGGGCGAGATACAATCCGGGTTTTTATTCCGTATCCGGAAGAAAAAAAGGAAGAGGAAAAAATTGGGAAAGCCTCCCCGGTGGAACCCCAAATGGAAAAGCCGGTTGAAAAGCCTTTAAGGGATACAGTTTCTGCGATACCCAATCCACCGGCTGTTGGAATTCAAAAGAAGGATTCTGCAATAGTTCAAACCAGCCCGGTGAAATCGGGAATGAGCAATTCCGATTGTAAAGAGCAGGCAGACGACAAAGACTTTCTGAAGCTGCGAAAGAAAATGGCGGCGCAGCACTCGGAGGAGAATATGGTTGTAATTGCCATGAAAGATTTTGGAAAACGCTGCTATACCACCGAACAGATTTCAAATTTAATGGTGTTATTTTTAACGGATAAGGGCAGGTATAGTTTTCTCGATGCCGCCTATCCTTATGTGAGCGATAGCGGAAATTTTCCCCAATTGATTTCCCGCCTTACGGATGAATATTACATTAACCGTTTCAAGGCGATGATCCGCCGGTAATATGCCCAGGTATTTTATAGAATTGGGGTATCATGGAAGGGCCTATGCGGGGTTCCAGGTACAGCCTCATGCCAATACGGTTCAAGCTGAAGTAGAGAAGGCGCTCGGCGTATTTTTCAGAAAAAATTTTTCATTAACCGGTTCTTCGCGAACCGACACCGGGGTTCATGCCCGGCAGAATTATTTTCATTTCGATGGGGAGGAGGAAATAAAAGGAGAAATGAAAGCGATATGTTATCATTTGAATGCGATCCTGCCTGCTGATATTTTTGTAAGGAGCCTGCG
>JAFEAB010000059.1 GCA_018266615.1 Bacteroidota bacterium | reverse complement strand
TGGCCCGTATCGGGAGGAGGTTACCTGCGTGCCCTTCCCCAACCGGTTATCAATAAAGTTTTCCGCGATCTCAATAAAAGAAATGTGGACGGAATGATTTATATGCACCCTTATGAATTTGATGATCATCCCCTCGATGTGAGGTCGAATTACCCCGAAGGGGCAACCTACTCCCGGTTAAAAGTTCTTGCCCTAAATTTGCGCTGGAACCTCTTTCGCGATTCAATCCGGCCAAAGATGAGGTCATTATTAAACGAGCACAGGTTTCTTACCTGTTTAGAAAAAGCAAAACATGTCAAAACCAACGGAAACAGTACAGAGTTATTGGGACGCAAGAAGTGACCTATTCGGAAATTATTATAAAAAGCCATCTTCATTTGACCGGGTATTCAGGAAGGGCGTTTACGAAAGGCAGGCCATTGCTGTTAAGGCCTGTAAAGAAATTGGTCATGCCACCGTGCTGGATGTGGGATCGGGGCCTGGGGTAAACAGTGTTTCTCTTATTAAAAATGCCGGGGCTTCGCATGTATTTGGGATAGATTTTGCCCAGCAAATGATTGACTATGCCAAACAAACCGTAAAAGAGGAAGGGGTGGCGGAAAAATGTGAATTTGTACTGGGGGATATCCTAACCTATGATTTTGGCAACAGGAGATTCGATTATTCCTGTGCGTTAGGTGTATTTGATTACGTGGAAAATGCAGCCAAATTACTCCAAATTATGGCAAACAGGAGTACCCATAGCTTTATGGCTTCCTGGCCCGAAAATGGATTGCGCATGGCGTTGAGGAGGTATCGATATACCTGCCCTTTGTTTCATTATTCTGAATCCGACATCAGGGCGCTACATGAACTTGCAGGAATTGCCCCTGATAAACTCGAACTGATCAGAATTGGCGGAGGCTGGGCCAGTGTAGCTCACAAATAAACCCTACTTATAATGATTCTGATAGGCTACTCCGGCCACTCTTATGTGGTAAATGGAATTTTTAATGCACTTGGAAAAAATGTGAGTGGCTATTTCGATAATGAAGAAAAAGCATTTAATCCCTTTGGACTTCAATACCTTGGAACCGAAAAATCACCGGAGGCAGTCAATATTCTGAGTAAGGACGAATTCTTTATTGCTGTTGGCGACAATACCACCCGAAAATCCATCTTCAACAGGCTGGCAGAAAACAATATCCTCCCTGTTAATGCCATTCACCCCTCTGCCGTAATTGACCCTTCGGCTATGTTGTCCACCCAAGGGATTATGATTAACTCCAATGTTTCGGTTAATGCACTGGCAAAAATCGGAAAGGGGGTTATTTGCAATACCGGATCCATTGTGGAGCATGAATGTATAGTGGGCGACTTTGTACATGTAGGCCCTGGCACCGTGTTATGTGGAAATGTAACCATTGGCGAATGTTCTTATATAGGCGCCAATTCGGTGGTAAGGCAGGGAATTACCATTGGGAAAAACTGCATGATTGGAGCGGGAGCAGTTATACTAAAGAATGTTCCGGATAATACCTGCATTGTTGGAAACCCGGGTAGGGAGATGAGGCAAAAAGAGGCTGAGAAATCAAATGCCCCTATAGGGCACGCTGAAAATCAATCCTCCTCCGAACCATCCAAACTGAAAATACTTTTCATCGGAAAATCGGATGATCCCTATTCGAAATATGCCGGCGATTACGTTTGCCTGTTATTCCCAAAAACGCTGGCTATTTATGGGAAACGCGGTGAGGAGTTCCCGCAGGCAGCCAAAGAATGGAAGGGCGATATCGTTATTTCTTACCTCTCCCAATGGATTATCCCCGGGGAAGTGTTAAATAATGCAGCCATGATGGCCATAAATTTTCATCCGGGGCCGCCCGAGTACCCGGGTATTGGTTGCACCAATTTTGCCGTTTACCACGGTGTAAAAGAATATGGGGTAACCTGCCACCACATGCTTGAAAGAGTGGACACCGGGAAAATAATTGCGGTAAGGCGCTTCCCTGTATTTGAACAGGATACGGTATATGCTATCACCCAGCGTTGTTATTCGCTGATCTTAAACCTCTTTTACGAGATTTTTGACCATATCAAACAGGGATTACCAATACCCGAAACCAACGAAACATGGAAGCGGAAGCCCTACCTGCGCAAAGAACTGAACCGCCTTTGCCGGATCACGCCCGATATGGATATTGAGGAAATTAACCGCCGGATTAAAGCCACCAATTTTGTAAAGCACTGGGCATTTATGCAGGTGGGCAATAATGTCTTCAAACTGATTGATGATAAAAAATAGACCAGGAATAAATCCTTACACCCGTTTCCACCGGTCGAAAAAGAAATTTCTATGGCTTTTACATAAAAAGTAATTAGAAATATACAGATATTGCTGCATGCTATTTAAGCACACCAGGGAATAAATTAAATAAACCCTTCTCGCAGAATTTAGAAGCCTGTAATTTTGCCGCCTGGTTAAAAACAGAAAAAGAATACAGATATGAAGGTATTGGTTACCGGCGGTGCCGGATACATTGGTTCGGTTTTAGTAAGGCAACTTCTTAAAAAAGGATACCAGGTACGGGTAATCGACAGTTTAAAATTTGGTGGCGATGCGCTGTATGATGTAATGTTGAACCCCAATTTTGAATTTATGCGGGGTGATATCCGCCATGCGGAAGAGGTCAAAAAAGCACTGGAAGGAGTAGACGCCATTGCACATCTGGCTGCCATTGTGGGCGACCCGGCCTGTAAAAAGTTTAGCGAAGAAGCCAGGGAAGTGAACTGGGATGCCAGTGTGGCCCTGTTTAAAGCAGCCGAAAAAGCCGGTATTAAAAGATTTGTATTTGCAAGCACCTGCAGTAACTACGGTAAAATGCCCGACCCCAACTCGTTCGTAACTGAATCTTCGCCCCTGAACCCGGTGTCTTTGTACGCCGAATTAAAAGTCCGTTTCGAAAAATTTTTACTCGAAGAAAATAAGAACAGTCCCATGTGTTGCACTTCCCTTCGGTTTAGTACCGTTTACGGATTTTCACCAAGGATTCGTTTCGACCTTACGGTTAATGAATTCACCCGCAATGCAACCATTCAGGGCGAACAGGAAATTTGGGGGCAGCAATTCTGGAGACCGTATTGCCATGTAGACGATCTTGCCCGCTCCGTAGTATTGGTGTTGGAGTCGCCGGAAGAAAAGGTTCGGGCTAATGTGTTTAATGTAGGTAGCACCGATGAAAATTATAATAAAGGAATGATCATTGCCGAAGTCTGCAAAGTGGTTCCCGGGGTAAAAGTAAATTTTGTTGAAAGCAGCGAAGACCCCCGTGATTACCGGGTAAATTTCGATAAAATTAAAAACGAGTTAGGCTATACCATCACTAAAAAAGTTCCACAGGGAGTAAAAGAAATTTATACCCTGCTAAAAACCGGAATTGTAAAAGACGCTTTCGAACAAAAATTCAGGAATATCTGATAATACCTTCGCTCCTGCTTATCTTTGCGCTTATTTCTAAGGAAACAGCAAGAAACAGAAATGGTATTATTATCCGGCCCCAATATTTGCGGAAACGAATGGAAATATGTTAAGGATTGCCTCGATACGGGGTGGGTTAGTAGCGTGGGTTCTTATGTAGATCAGTTTGAAAAAATGACGGCGGCTTTTGCCGGCACAAAATATGCGGTAGCTACCAGCAGCGGAACTACCGCCCTCCATATCAGCCTTATTTTACAGGGAATTGGCCCCGGCGATTATGTAATTGCTCCCAATATTACCTTTATTGCTACCTGCAATTCTATTAAATACACCGGAGCGGAACCAATCCTTATTGATACCGATCCGGATACCTGGCAAATGGATCTTAGCCTCCTCGAAACCTTCCTCCATGATGAAACCGAATTAAAAAATGGGGCTACCGTGCTCAAACGGGATGGAAAACGTATAGCCGCTATCATGCCAGTACACGTATTAGGCAATATCGGCGATATGGATAAGTTGATGCAATTGGCAAAAAACTATCACCTTATTGTAATAGAAGACAGTACAGAAGCGTTAGGTAGTTATTACAGGGGCCGTCATTCCGGGAGTATCGGACTATTGGGAACTTTTAGCTACAATGGCAACAAAATAATCACTACCGGAGGTGGCGGCATGATTGTAACGAACGATGAAGCATTGGCTAAAAGGGCAAAGCACCTTACCACCCAGGCAAAAAGCGACAGTTTTGAGTATATACACGATGAAATTGGGTATAACTACAGGCTGGTAAATGTAGCTGCTGCTATGGGAGTGGCACAAATGGAGCAATTGCCCTTGTTTA
>JAFEAB010000058.1 GCA_018266615.1 Bacteroidota bacterium | reverse complement strand
CCCCTCCATCTTAATTCATCTATAATATTGATCATAAAGCACTTTGAGCCTGCAAAAATATCAAAAATTGCTTCCTTTCCCCGGTAAAATCTCCTATATTTGTTACCCGTCTCTGCTCCACTTACCTCCTTTCAAAAACCAGTTCCAATTCTCCTGTTAAACAGTTTAAATTAATATTCCGGTATCCGGCATTTAATTAATTTTTCTTACGTATGAGGATTGTATTTTCTTTATTCTTTTGTGTGTTAATTTTTGGGTATTCCCAGGCACAACCCTACAATAATGAATGGATCGATTTCAGTAAGACCTATTATAAATTTCCGGTAGGCTCAGCCGGGCTTTACCAAATTTCCCAATCTGCATTGGCCGGTGCGGGACTTGGCGCAGTTCCCGCACAAAATTTTCAGCTTTGGAGAAATGGAAAAGAGGTTCCCTTATATACTTCAGTTACTACCGGGCCCCTGGGTGTGAATGACTTTCTTCAATTTTTTGGCGAAATGAATGATGGTAAGGCCGATAAGGTATTGTATAAATACGACAGTCTTCAAATTTCAGATAAGTGGAGTTTGTATACCGATTCGGCAATGTATTTCCTTACCGTAAATTCATCCCCTACAAACAAACGTTACACTACGCTTGCCAATAATGTACAGTCAAATGTATTGTTACCCCAAACCGGATTTATATACACCCTTTCCAAATATTACAAGGATGTAATGAACAATGGATTTGCAGTTGATTATGGAGAGATGTTATATTCCGCTTCCTATGAAACAGGGGAAGGGTGGACGAGCAATAACGTGGGGCCGGGTTCAATACAGGATAATAATACGAACCTGTTTGTGGATAATAGTAGTTCATCAGGAATTTCCCTCGATGTTCAAATGGCGGGTAATATGGGTTACCTGCGGCATGTGAAAGTGAAATTGAATGGGACAGAATTGGCGGATACCCTCGTTAATGGATATGCCATCAAACGGTTTCATATTACCGGTCAGCCAATTTCTCTTATTTCTTCCAATACAGCATTGGTAGAAATTGTGAACGCCGGAACAGGTTCGGATAAAATTGTGGTAGGCGGATATCAGTTAACCTATCCGCGGCAGTTTAATTTCGGCGGTCAATCTATTTTTTCTTTTAATATCCCGGCCGGCCCCGAAAGGTATATTGAAATCAGCAACTTTAATTTTGGAGACACCCCTCCGGTTTTACTTGACCCGGTAAATCTGAATCGTATCCTGGGGGACATTTCAGGCGGGATTGTCCGGTTTGTACTACCTGCCACTTCGCTGGATGCAAAATACATCCTTCTAAATGCCAGCCCTTCAGGAATCAATCATATTACCTCTTTTGCACTCCGAAATTTTATTGATCATTCATTACCCTCGCAACAAGGGAATTATATCATCATCAGCAACCCCTTACTGTATGATGATGGGGCAGGGCACAACCAGGTTGAACTTTACCGTCAATATCGCGCCAGTTCAGCAGGTGGAAATTTTAATGCGGTGGTGATGGATATTAATGAATTGACCGACCAGTTTGCATTTGGTATTAAGCATCATCCTCTGGCCATCCGCAATTATGGATATTATTGCCTGAGCCATTTTATCTCGCCTCCTACTGATTTTTTGTTGATAGGGAAGGGGTTAAATTATAAAGAATTTAGAAAACACGAAAGCGATCCTAATATTTCGGAATGGGCCCTGGTACCCACTTTTGGTTATCCTGCTTCCGATAACCTGTTGTTTGCTCAACGAACCCAATCATACCAACAGGTGAATGTAGGCCGTCTTTCTGCCGTAACCGGTAAGGAAGTGGGGGATTACCTGTCTAAAGTAAAGCAGTTTGAACTCAACCAGGTAAGTGGCCCCCAAACAATTCAAAATAAGGGATGGATGAAGAATGTGGCTCAGGTTACCGGAGCCATTGCCGACCCATCGCTGGCTACCCTAATCAACTCCTTTATGGTGGGCTATCGTAACACCATATCCGATACTTTTTTCGGTGGCCATGTATATAGTTTTAACCGAAACTCGGGATCTTATACAGCCTCTGAAAGTAATATCTCCCTCGATGCTTTGTTTAACGAAGGGTTAAGCTACCTTACTTATTTCGGGCACTCTTCTCCCAACACCCTTGAATTTAATTTAGATAACCCGCAGAATTACAGTAATACCGGAAAGTATCCGCTTATCATGGTGAATGGATGTAATACCGGCAATTTGTTTCTTTTTGATACCCTTCGTGCTTTTAATAATGGAACCCTTAGCGAAAAATACCTATTTGCCGAACAAAAAGGGAGTATAGGATTTATTTCGGATACGCATTTCGGTTTACCGCAACAACTCGATTATTTTACCTCACGCTTTAATAAAAATTTATCCAGTATCATGTATGGGTCTGCGTTAGGCAGTATTATGCGGAGTACGGCTCAGTATTTGGTGGTGAACAACCCCAACGATTATGCCACGCGGATTCATGCCGAAGAGATCACCCTGCATGGAGATCCGGCAATCCGGTTAAACCCTTTTTCGAAACCGGATTATGTGATTACTGATTCTCTTATTTCCATTAACCCCACCCCCGTAACGGTTGGCGATACCGCAATCGTCCTGACCCTGAAAATACTGAATATTGGAAAGGCAATCAGTGATTCTATGAGTGTTATGATCCGGCATCAGTTGCCCGACCAATCCGTGGAATTGGTTCAGGTTCTCCGCATTCCTTCCACAAGAAATGAAGATATTGAAACCATTAGCATTCCTATTGACCCGATTGCTTTTTCCGGCACCAATAAAATTATGATAAGCATTGATCCGGATAATGAAATTCAGGAATCATCCGAATCGAATAACACGGCTGAGAAAGTATTTGAAATAATTAAAGATGCAATCCGCCCCGTATTTCCTTATAATTATTCTATCGTGGGTAATGATGCCGGGCTTACACTTTTTGGTTCTACCGCCGATCCCCTGATGAAGGAGAAGACCTATGTAATGGAAATGGATACCACCCGCTTTTTTAATTCGCCGCTTAAAATCAGCAGGGCAGTAAGCGATTCGGGTGGTGTGCTGTCATTTATTCCGGGGAATTCTCTTATCGATAGCACCGTTTATTACTGGCGGCTTACAGTAGCCCCCGTAACGGTAAATTCATTTTGGCAAAACAGTTCTTTTACCTTCATCCGGAATGCTGGAACTGACGGATATGCGCAGTCGCAGTTTTTTCAGCACACCGACAGTAAGTATAGCAGTATGCAACTCGATACGCTGAGCAGGATTTTTAAATTTGATGATAAAACACGGAGGCTGATGATCAACACCGGGTTGTATCCTTATTATCTCTACGATCAGATTGATGTAAATATTGATAACGACAAAGTGGAATTGTATGGTTGCCTGTATAACAGCCTTCAGTTTGTTGTGTACAATCCCCTTTCTTTAACTCCATGGAAAAACTGGAATGTGAACAGCAACTCCGGCCGCTTTGGGAGTGCCAAAATTTGTCTTACCTCTTCATCCACCGACAATACCCGGAATTTCTTTGAGTTCAATTATCCGGTGGCCGCTGCCCGGGAAGCAGCCATGAATTTCTTCGACAGTATCCCCAATGGCTATTATGTATCCGTCACCAACCTGGGAAAGAACAGCAATACTTCCTTTATTGATTCCTGGAAAGCTGATACGGCTTTGCTGGGAAGTGGAAAATCGTTATGGCATAAATTCCACCAGATGGGATTGCACCAAATTGATTCCTTCACCAGCAATAAGCCCTTCTTATTTTTCTTCCGGAAAGGGGATACGTTAAATTTCCCGGTTCGGCAAGATGTGGGCAGTGCCGCCAATATCCATATTTCAGATACTTTTATGATTCCCGGAAAAGCCGTATTGGGCACTATTACCTCCCCGGATCTCGGTCCTGCAAAACAATGGAAACGGTTTAAATGGAAAGCCGATCCCCTTACCTCCTCTGCCAAAGTAAGTTTCGATTTATATGGGATCGATAATGAACAAAATGTGAACCTGGTTAAAACAGTAAGGGCAAGCAGGGATACGAGTATGTCCTTTCTCAGTGCAACGGTTTATCCAAAGATCCGGATTGTGATGAATACCAATGATTCATTGAATGCCGTGCCCTACCAGTTAAAATACTGGATGCTCACCACTGATAATTACCCGGAAGGGGCCATTGCGCCAAATCATTTATTCCAGAGCAGGGATACTTTATATAGTTCCGACAGCCTCTATTTTAAGGTGGCATTCAAAAATGTTTCCGATGTGGATTTTGACAGTATAACGGTCAGGCTCACTCTTAAATCGCTCAGCGGTGCCGGCGATTTGGTATTTGAGAATCTTCAATCTGGTGCCAGGTTAAAACCCCTTGTTGCCGGCGATACAGTTATCATTTCTTATGTGATACCCATGGCAGGAAGGCAGGGAATGAATCAGTTGAAGCTGGAAGTTAATCCCGATAATGCCCAACCAGAACAGTTTCATTTTAATAATATTTTGCAAATACCCGTGTATGTGATTCAGCAGGGATGCGCTGGAAATAATGTTCAGTTTTCCGTTGAAAACATACCGGGTAACAGTTATCAATGGCAGATAAATCAGGGAGCAGGATATACGAACCTTCCGAACGGAGGAAATTATTCGGGTGTAACATCTGAAACACTTCATATCAATGCACCTTCTGCAGCCATGGCGGGTACCCTTTACCGTTGTATATCTTCAAATGCCAATGAAATTCTTTATAGCCAGCCCTTTGAACTGCGCTTTACCTCGGTCTGGCTGGGTGGGACTTCTTCCAACTGGCACACGCCGGCCAACTGGAGTTGCGGGGCAATACCAGATGCTAACACGGATGTTATTGTTAAATCAGGAACTAATTTTCAGCCGGTAGTTAGTGCCAATGCAACCTGCCATACATTCAATCTTTATGATGGGGCATCGTTGAAAGTTAAGGCCGGGTTTATTTTACAGGTAACTGGCAAATAAGGAGTTATCGGGTATGAAATGGGGTGATTGTCACAAATTTATAAAGGCAGGCTGGAATTAATTTAGTGATTGGAAAAGGCTATTTTGTTTTAAATCCTGTATTTTTAGGTACTCTGACCCCACAATTTGTGACAGAAACCGTCGTTACAGTAAAGTAGCATGAAAGACTGTTACAATTAATCTATCTTACTATGAATCGAAACCAGGCAGTAACCCTAATTCTGCTTTTCCTGATTCCTGCATCCTGCTTCGCTCAGTTCAGGAAGTATTCCAATGAATTTTTGAATATTGGCGCCGGCGCTCGTGGCCTGGCAATGGGTAATGCCCAGGTGGCTTCTGCCAACGATGCCACGGCCGGGTACTGGAACCCTGCCGGTCTTACCGGGGTGAAAGACCATCCCAATGCCGGAATAATGCACGCCGAATATTTTGCCGGAATTGCAAAGTACGATTATGCCTCCGTTGCAGTTCCTGTTCAGGAAAACAAACGAACCCTGGGCTTTTCGCTGTTACGGTTTGCGGTGGATGATATTCCGAATACGCTATTCCTGGTTGAGCCGGATGGCAGCATCAATTACAACAATATCACTACCTTTTCTTCAGCCGATTACGCTTTCCTGGTTTCATTTGCTCAAAAGTTGAAAGAAACGGAAAGTAAAACGATCAGCTTTGGCATTAATGCCAAAGTGATTTACAGAAAAGTAGGAAAATTTGCTACTGCATGGGGATTTGGATTTGATGCCGGGCTGCAAATGCATGGTGATAGGTGGAATTTTGGCGTGGTTGCCAGAGATGTAACCACCACTTTTAATGCCTGGAAGTTTAAATTTACGGATAGAGAAAAGGAAGTACTTTATCTCACCAAAAATGACATCCCGGTGCGCTCCACCGAACTTACCTCACCCCGGCTGGTAATTGGAGGCGGATATAATTTCCATATCAGCAATTCGGTAAAACTCCTTGCCGAAGCAAATCTGGATCTTACTTTCGATGGGAAACGGAATACTATTTTAAGTTCATCGGCCTTAAGTGCCGACCCGCACATTGGGCTGGAGGCATCCATCAAGGATGTGTTTTTTGTAAGGGGTGGGATTACCAATTTTCAACGGGCACTTGCCGATGGGGATACCCTAAATCAGAAGAAAGTTTGGATTTATCAGCCCAGTGTTGGCGCCGGGTTTAAGATTCAGAATGTGATGCTGGATTATGCTTTTACCAACCTGGCCAACCAGAGTAATCCATTGTTTACCCATATTTTTTCGCTGAGGGTTAATTTTGGAAAACACAAAGAAGAAAATAACTAACAACCAATCTGCTGCAGATGAAACGCATATTCCTGCTTTTACTCCTTGTTTCTGGCTATACCGTCAAAGCACAGTATAATAACAGTTGGATTGATTACAACAAAGCCTATTATAAGTTTTACCTGGGAAAGGATACACTTTGCCGGATCCCGCAAGCCACTCTTTCCAACCTGGGGCTTTCCGGAGTAAACGCCGATCATTTTCAGTTGTGGCGTAATGGTAAGGAAGTGCGCCTTTTCACTTCCGTAAGTAATGCAACTTTTGGCCCTTCCGATTTTATTGAGTTTTGGGGTAAAGCAAATGATGGCAAACCCGATAAGGAATTGTATCGCGATCCATCCTATCAACTTTCCGACCGGTATAGCCTTGAAACAGATACTGTAGCCTATTTTCTTACCGTGAATCCGGCAGGGGGCAACCTCCGATTTGTGGCTGCTGCCAATGGAAACCCCGGTTCCATGGTGCCTGATGCTTATTATATGCGGACCATAAATGTGGATTATCGCAACCAAATTAACCGGGGCAGGGCGGAAGTAATTGGAGAATATGTTTTTTCTTCAAGCTACGATGAAGGGGAAGGATACACATCCTGGGATACGGCACCCTGCTGCGATCAGGTGAAGGAACTTTTTGGATTGAATGTGTACACAGCCGGACCGGCAAATAGTGTTTCCTTTCATGCAACCGTTTCGGGGAATGCACCCAACTCCCGGAATGTGCAGATTAAACTGTTCCAGAATATCATTTATGATAGCATCATGAATTATTTTAACAGCATTCATGTTTCCCGCGAAAATCAACCTCTCTCTTTATTGCAAAACCCCGGCTATTTACCGGTGTATTTTAAAAATACTTCTTCCGAGTCCACCGATCGATTTGTAGTTGCGCATTTTGATATAACCTATCCATCAACATTCAACTTTAATGGAGAGAAAAATGTAGAATTTTCCCTAGCGCCTTCTGCCACCGGCAATTATCTTGTAATCGATAATGCAGGGTATGGATCTGTTCCTCCTGTACTTTTTGATTATACATCCGGCGCCCGGTACGTGGGTGATATTTCTGGTGGAGGCGGACAGGTAAAATTTGTATTACCTCCCTCCACCCAAACTCGAAACATGATGCTGGTGAATGAAGAAACCGCCAATATTTATAATATCACTTCAGCTACGCAACGCAATTTTGTGAATTACCTGGGAAATAACCAGCAGGCAGATTATATTATCATCAGCCACCCGGCATTATTTAATGATGGTAACGGGAATAATTTTGTGGATCAATATCGTGCATACCGGGCTTCGGTTGCGGGTGGCAGTTATAATGCGAAGGTTTACGACATCAACGAATTGACAGATCAGTTTGGTTTTGGAATTAAATTTCATCCGGCATCTATCCGAAGTTTCCTATTGTGGGCCAGTGCAAATTTTTCTGTTTCGCCTAAGTATTGTTTCATCATTGGCAGAGGGTTGAATTATATGGAGCAGAAGGCCCACGAAACAAGTCCCATTGCGGCACAGGAGAATTTTGTTCCCACCTTTGGCTGGCCGGCATCTGATATGTTATTGGCATCCCTGCCAGGCCAAAGCCTCCCTGTTATTCCTATCGGCAGGCTGAGTGTGGTTAATGGGTTGGAGATTAGTAATTATCTTACCAAGATTCAGCAATACGAACAAGTGCAGGCTTCTCCTTCTTCAAGTATTGATGATAAATTATGGATGAAGAAGGCTATCCATGTAGCCGGAGGAAAGAACAATGATGAAAGCTTCCAATTCCAGGCCTATATGAATGGGTACAGAAATATTTACCAGGATACCCTGCTGGGTGGAAATGTGGAAACCTTTACCAAAACTTCCAGTAATGCCGTGCAACAGGCTGCCAGCGACCGAATCGAATATCTTTTCGATCAAGGCCTTGGTTTCATTGGTTATTTTGGACACTCTTCTGCGAGTACATTTGAGTTTAATTTGAGCGACCCGCAGATTTACAATAACGCGGGAAAGTATCCTTTCTTTAATGTAAGTGGTTGCAGCGCAGGTAATTTTTATATTTTCGATCCCCTTCGTCTTAACGGAAACCTCTCCCTTTCCGAAAAGTATGTATTGGCGAACCAGCGGGGAAGCATCGGATTTCTTGCGGATACTCATTTTGGAATACCCACCTTCCTTGATTTCTTTAATTCGGCATTTTATACTGCGTTCTCTAAAACTATGTATGGCAATTCGGTTGGCAACCAATTGAAGCAGGTGCATGCCCAGCTTGATGGTGCCAATGTGAACATCAATTACTTCATGCGGATTCACCTGGAGCAAATTACGCTTCACGGAGACCCGGCCCTTAAGATTAATTATTTTGCAAAGCCTGATTATGCCATTGAGGATAGTAAAGTAAAAATATCTCCCAACATAATAACGGTTGCAGACAATAGTTTTCATGTAGATATCCGAATGGATAATATTGGTAAGGCAACCAATGATTCTATTTGGGTTTCGGTTGAACGCAGGTTGCCTAACGATTCGGTACACGTACTTTACCGGGAACTTCGCCCGGGAATTAAATATGAAGATTCCCTCATTTTGGATGTTCCGATTAACCCCATTACTGATAAAGGGTTAAACAAGCTCGTCATCACCCTTGATGAAGGAAACAGGGTGGATGAAACTTACGAAACAAATAACTCTCTTACCAAGGAGTTTTACATTTTTGAAGATGAGCTCCGGCCGGTATCACCCTATAATTTCTCCATCGTAAATAATTCGAACATTACGTATTACGCCAATACAGCCAATCCATTGAGTGGCCAACGAGATTATGTGATGGAGGTGGATACCACCAATTTGTTTAATTCGCCATTTAAGAAAACCTATAATAAAACAGGGCCGGGAGGAATTGTTGAGTTTAGTCCTACTAATATCCCTTATACTGACAGTACCGTTTACTATTGGAGGGTAGCCATGGTTCCCACCGGAACGGCCCAATATATATGGAACGCCTATTCCTTTATTTATTTGCCAAACAGTTCCAGTGGTTTTAATCAATCGCATTATTACCAGCATTTGAAAGATAATTTCAACAGCATTACGTTGGATACAGACCGTAAATTTCATTTTAACCAGACGGCTCATACCCTTACCATTCGGACAGGGCTTTATCCATACTACCTTTCAGACAGGATTAATGTAAATCTGGATTTTGAACAATTGGAATTATATGGATGTAGGTATAATTCCATTCAGTTCTATGTGTTTGATCCCAATACGCTTGAAATTTGGAAGAATAGAAATACCGTTTTCAGCGGCCCCACACCCATTAAGGCAATGTATGGCAGTTACCCGGTTTGCCAGTTAAGTTCCACTACAGATACTACCCGAAATTTCTTTGAGTATCCTTATTATGATGCTACCTATCGGGCAAGCGCTATGAATTTTATTGATCAGATTCCAGATGGAATGTATGTGGCTATTACAAATCTTGGAAACAAGAATTCAAATACCAGCTTTATTAACCAATGGAAGAATGACACCCTTGCTCTGGGTTCTGGAAATAGTTTATACCATAAATTAAAATCCATTGGTTTTTCACAAATCGATTCGTTCTATCACAATGTGCCCTTCCTGTATTTCTTCAGGAAAGGAGTAAGCGGTTATACACCAACTTCCATAGTTGGTTTGTATGATAGCTCTTACATCGACCATCAGATACCACTTAATTCAACAAGTTCGGAAGGTCAACTTATTTCTCCGGTGTATGGCCCTGCTCTTTCATGGACGGCTCTTCATTGGCGTGGAAATTCTTCGGATGTGAACCCGGCAAATGATATTACTTCTGTAGAAGTTTGGGGGATAAAAAATGATGGGTCTGAAAACCAGCTTGCCACCGTTTACCAGGCACAGGATACTTCGTTGTCGTTTATTAATGCCCAGGTTTATCCGAGCATAAGATTAAAGTTTAATGCAAAAGATACAATCAATTATACACCCTATCAATTGAGATACCTTAGGGTAAATGCAAGTTATGTTCCTGAAGGATCGGTGGCGCCAAACCTGCTCTTCACCATGCGTGATACCGCCAGCCAGGGAGAAATGGTGAATATGGAACTGGCATTCAAGAATATCAGTTCAGTCAATTTCGACAGCCTGATGAAGATCCGATTGCGGGTTACAGATAAGAATAATGTGACCACCAATATTGACGTTCCTAAGGGGAAAATTTTGCCGGCAGGAGATACCCTGGTGATGCGCTATAACTTTGATACCCGTAATTTTTCGGGGTTGAATACGGTGGGAATTGAATTTAACCCGGACAACGATCAGCCGGAACAATCTCATTTCAATAACTTTTTGTTTAAGAGCCTGTATGTTAGGGAAGATAAGTTTAACCCGTTGTTGGATGTAACGTTTGATGGGGTGCATATTCTGAATAAGGATATCGTTTCTGCCAAACCCTTTATTCTTATTAAACTAAAAGACGAGAATCGGTTTGTGGAATTAAAAGACACGGCTCTGCTTAAAGTGAGTTTGCGGTTACCGGATGGTACGCTGCGAACCTATCATTTCGACGGAGACACCCTGCAATTTATTCCCGCAAATTTGGCATCGGGGTCTAATACCGCCACCATTGAATTCAGGCCCGTACTCGAAGATGCAAGTTTTGATGAACCCTATGAACTTATAGTTTCGGGAAAAGATATGGCAGGAAATAAGGCAGGGATGTTAGATTATCATGTATTGTTCACCGTTATCAATACACCCATGATATCGAATATGCTTAATTATCCAAATCCATTCACTACATCCACCGCTTTTGTATTCACGCTTACCGGTTCTGAAGTACCGCAAAATATCCGAATCCAAATACTGACCATTACCGGGAAAATTGTGAAGGAAATTAAGAAGGAAGAACTTGGCCCACTGCATATTGGTCGCAACATTACAGAGTATAAGTGGGATGGTACTGATATGTACGGACAGAAACTGGCAAACGGTGTTTATCTGTACCGGGTTATTACCAACCTCAATGGCAAAAAACTGGATAAGTACAGGTCGGAGGGTGATAATACCGATAAGTATTTCAAAAAGGGCTATGGTAAGATGTACCTGATGCGGTAAATAATTGACGGTTTATTTAGTGAGGCTGCTATAATATTATGGCAGCCTTTTCTATTAGATTATTTGGGGAAGAATAGGATAGCGCGGGAAAGATGGATTTGTGTGGTTGATTTGAATGAATTTGAAATTTGAAGCTCAGTTAATATGGAGCCATTGAGTTGAATCCATTGGGACTTTGGTAAATTGAGCCAGATTATTCTTCAGGATTATAATTGGGCTTCCATTATGCAGCATTCTATTTCCTCCCCCCGGGGGCACGAAACGGGTCTTATTTTTTAAATTTAGTGCTGCCTCATTTTTTCCCTCAGAAAAAATTTGAATTCCTGTTACCCTTTTTCGGGCGCTTCAATTATCGCATTTTCTCCCAACGGATTGCGTCTATGTTTAGTGAAATCTGAATCCTAAAAAGATTTTATCCTGGCTTAATTTTCATTCATGGTTTATTTAGGTTTCAATTTTTCAGCATATTATTTTTACCCCCGGGGAGGGGGCACGAAATTGCTCTTATTTTTTTAGATTTAATGCTGCCGCATCTTTTTCCCTCAGAAAAAATTTTAATTCCTGTCATCCTTTTTTTAGGACACTTCAATTATCGTATTTTCTCCCAACGGATTGCGTCTATGGTTAGTGAAATCTGAATCATAAAAAGAATTTATCCTGGCTTAATTTTCATTCATGGTTTATTTTGGTTTCAATTTTTCAGCATAATATTTTTGCCCCCGGGGAGGGGGCGCGAAATGATCAAAATTCCCACAAAGAATCCTCTAAATCACTTACCTTTTTTCCTCCGCCCGCCAATTCAAATTGGCAGATATTTCAATTTCCCTTTTTTGGTATTTTTTTTTCGAACGATTCATAGACGTTAAAAAATTTCTCATCTCGCAAATGTTTTTTTCATTCGGTTAAGCGCCATGCTTTGGTTAATTTTGTATTTCAAATTCGGATTATGGCTAAAATTGGAATCAACATCGCAACCGGTAGTTTACAAAAAGAAGAGATGATTGTGGGAATTGATTTAGGTACTACGAACAGCCTGATTGCCATCATTCATCCCGAATCCAGAGAAGCAACTATTTTGAAGGAAGTGGATGGTATGGGTAAGGGAGCTGGAGCCCTGGTGCCCTCTGTTATTCATTTCCAGGAAACAGGTTCCGCAGAAGTTGGGGAATTGGCTAAGGATTACCTGGTGGCCGATCCCGGCAACACCATTTTTTCCGCTAAGCGCCTTATGGGAAAGAGTTTTAATGATATCCGGGACCATGCCGGTTTCTTTTCTTATAAAATTATCGATGAGAATCCGGAAAGCCTGGTAAAAGTGCAGGTAGGAAATAAATTTTATTCTCCCATCGACCTCAGTTCCATTATCCTGAAAGAATTAAAACAACGTGCCGAGCATATATTAAAAACCCCTGTAAATAAGGCAGTAATTACCGTTCCTGCTTATTTTAACGATGCGCAGCGACAGGCAACCCGGGATGCAGGGAAACTGGCAGGTTTGGAAGTTCTGCGTATCATCAACGAACCTACTGCTGCCAGCCTTGCTTATGGTTTGGGGTTAGATAGGAATGAACAGAAAACTATTGCCGTGTACGACCTCGGCGGTGGAACCTTCGATATTTCTATCCTTAGGATTACGGATGGCGTTTTTGAGGTGTTGTCAACCCATGGGGATACCTACCTGGGCGGCGATGACTTTGACCGGGCAATTATGGATTATTGGGTTTCATCCAATCAATTAGATGCAACGGAACTTAATTCAAATCCCTCCGATATGCAATCTGCAAGGCTTGCCGCCGAGCGCGCCAAAAAACAACTTTCAAAAGGCGAGCATTTTGAAACCATGGTTGATGGCAGGAGATTGAGTATCGACAAATCAACCTTTGAAGGGTTGATTGAAGGCTTAATAAACCGCACCCTTGATTCCTGTAAACTGGCGTTGAAGGATGCCGGGTTGAAGATTACGGAAATTGATGCCATTGTAATGGTGGGGGGTAGTACAAGGGTTCCTTATGTAAAGAAGGCGGTAACCGGTTTTTTTGGCAGGGAAGTAAACGATTCTTTAAATCCGGATGAGGTGGTTGCGCTTGGAGCAGCCATTCAGGCCGATATCCTGGCAGGAAACAACCGCGATTTTTTGTTGCTGGATATTACCCCGCTTAGTTTGGGTATTGAAACCTCCGGAGGGTTAATGGATGTACTCATTCCCCGAAATTCAAAAATTCCTACGAGGGCAGCCAGACAATATACCACTCAGGTGGATGGACAAGCCGGAATGCGCATATCCGTTTTTCAGGGCGAAAGAGACCTTGTTCAACATAACCGGAAACTGGCCGAGTTTATCTTAAGTGGTATCCCCGGTATGCCAGCCGGTTTGGCCAAAGTTGAAATCAGTTTTATGATTGATGCAGATGGAATTCTTACAGTGCGGGCAAAGGAACTTCGCAGTGGGGTGGAGCAATCTATTGAAGTAAAACCGCAATACGGGTTAACTGATGCAGACGTAGAACGCATGCTATCAGATTCCATCACCCATGCCGAATCTGATATACAGGCGCGGGCCTTGGGTGAAGCCCGGAATGAAGGAGAGCAATTATTGAAAACAACAGAAAGGTTTCTTCAGAAAAATTCTGCTCATTTAACTCATCAGGAATTGCTGGATACCGCCCATGCTATGCAGGCTTTGCAACTCTCCCTGACTATGGAAGATAAAAACCTGATATTGGAAAAACATACCGCATTAAATGAGATTTCAAAACCCTATGCAGAACGGATTATGGACGAAGCCGTGGCATCTGCAATGAAAGGGAAATCAATCTGACCCCATAAATCTTCGAATAGAATCTCCCAATTTAATAGAATATAAAGTGGCGCCGGGATTATTTAAATGGATTTCATCTACGAAGTAACCGCTTACAAAATCCTTGTCGTTTTCGAAATGGAAGGCCGGGATATGATTTGATTTTGCCAGGGAATCAAATATCCCCATCCCTTTAATATAATACTTCCAGGATTTAAAGGGGGAATTGGGATTCTCGGGTGGATAGGTAAAAATAACCTGCACAGCATTTTTTTGCCACAGATTAATTAATTCATCAAACTGACCAATGGAGGGCTCCCAAATGCTATCATCAATATAACGATTTGTATTAAAGAGATCCTGGTTTTGGATCCCTGTATCTTTACTGATATTCAGGTAACCCCGGTATATATTATGATCAAATACCGGATAGTTTGGAGGCTTCACAAAAATGGATGTCCGGTTGTATTCATTCATCAACGCATATTTCAGAAAAGGGAACAGGCGAATAAGCGTAACCGGATGGCCGGCATCTTTCATAAACCGGCGCATAGTTGTATCCTTCAGGTAAAATAAATAATGATAAAGCGTTTGAAGACTTTCCATTTTCTTAAGCATTCCTGGATCCACTGAAATTAAAACTATTTTGGGCTTGGGATGATGTTCTAAATAGAGTTTGGATGTGAGAAGGATATCATTTACATCGGCACCGCCATTGGCGAAATTATAGGCACTGAGGCCACTTGCCGAATCCAAATAATATGGGTTAATGCCAAAGTGCACCCTGGAGTTCCCTAACAATATCATGTCATATTTAGTATGGCTTGATATTAATTCATCCGACATATTAAAAAACAGGGAGCTCCATCTTTCGCGGTAACGAAAATCCATCCATACTCCAATTGCATAAGCCAGGAGAAGCGAAGAAAGGAGGGGCAGTATGAAACGATATAATTTCATCAGAACTGGAAATAAATAAAACTATTGTTCCTGAATATCCCAAAAAAAATAATGAGGACGGTGAGGGCGGTAAGAAAAGTCATATCGGCCCACTTCCTAGCGTTCATTTCAAGCATTAAGGGCGTAACCACTGCCTCAATAGAAAGCATTAAAAGGATAAATCCAAAGCTTAAGGCCAGAGTAAAATTGCCAAATTTTATACCCACTATCTGCCAACCACCCTCACTCCAGGAAAATAAAGATTGAAGCATATCTGCCACCTGCAGCATGGAGTTAGCCCTAAAAAAAGTCCAGGCAAAGGTTACCGCTAAAAAACAAAGGATTATGGAGAGGTATTTCGGTAATGGGTTACCGGAATTTTGAAAAAAGAGTCTGTAGCCGATAAGGTAAACAGCATGCAATAAACCCCAGGTTATAAAGGTCCAGCCGGCGCCGTGCCAAAACCCACTTAGGAAAAATGTAACCAGTATGTTGGAAACCCATTTTACTTTGCTGACTTTATTTCCGCCTAAGGGGATATACACATAATCGCGGAACCAGTTGGATAAAGAGATATGCCACCGTTGCCAGAATTCTCCGATATTTTTGGAGAAATAGGGTCGATTGAAATTTAGAGTGAGGTTTATTCCCATACACTTTGCTGCGCCAATGGCAATATCGGAATACCCCGAAAAATCGGCATAGATCTGGAAACTGAAAAATAGGATGGCCAGCAATGAGGATATCCCACTGTGGTCGGAGCTGTTAAAGGTGCCATCCACGTAAATTGCCAGCCTGTCGGCTACTACAACTTTCTTAAAAAAACCCCAGGCCATTAGCCTGAGTCCGGAAAGAAGGTTGGTAGAGGAAAAATCTTTCGGATGAAATAGTTGCGGAAATAAATGTTGTGGCCTTTCGATAGGGCCTGCCACTAATTGCGGATAAAACATTACGTATAACGCATAGTAACCCGGATGAGTAATCGCTTTTTGCTTTCCCCTGTACACTTCAATGGTATAACTCATCGATTGAAACGTATGGAATGAAAGTCCAATGGGGAGTATCCAATGAAATAAAATGAAATCGGTCCCTGTCAGCCGGTTCACATTGGAAATGAAAAAGTCGTGATACTTGAATAGGCCTAATAAAAGCAAGTTGGCAATGATGCTCAGGATAAGCCAGGCCTTCTTATTTTTCCCATGGGATATGAATAACCCCGCACTGTAATCAATACAAATCAACCCAAAAAGAATAAATAAATAGGAGGGGATAAAAGCGCCATAAAAAATGCAGGAGGCGATAAGCAGGTGCAGCCACCTCAGTTTTTTGGGTACCAGGAAGTACAAAAGCGTAACAAGGGGGAAAAATACCAGGAATTCAATTGAATTAAAAAGCATGTTGTTACTCGGCTTGGCCCTACAATATAATTGAAAATTGGTGGGATGCGATGCCGCAATGATCTTTAGTTGTACCTTCAAAATATGATGAAGGTAAAGCGGGTGGCTATATTGGTTCCCCTGTTTAATGAAGAAGCGGTGCTCCCGGCACTCCTGGAACGGTTATCGCAAGTGGCGGATAACCCTGATTTTGAAGTAGAAGTAATGCTGGTAGATGATGGGAGCACTGACGGTACCGCCTACCTGCTGCATAAGGAATTGAGCGGAAGAACCGGATTTTCCGCTATTTCCCTGTCCCGGAATTTTGGCCATGCCGCAGCCATTACGGCCGGCTTGCAGGAGTTGTTAGGCCACCCTGATGCCGTGTTTATTATGGACGGCGACCTCCAGGACCCCCCGGAGCTTTTAGGGACCTTTGTGAAGAAAATGGAGGAAGGGTTTGATGTAGTATATGGAATCAGGAAAAACCGAAAGGAAGGATTTTTTAAGATGATGGCTTACAAAACCTATTATCGCCTCCTGAAAAGGTTTTCAAATGTGCATACCCCGCTGGATGCAGGTGATTTTGCCCTCCTGAGTGGCAAAGTAGTATCCATTCTCAACCAAATGCCTGAAGAAAGCCGTTACCTGAGAGGAATGCGAAGCTGGGTGGGGTTTAAACAAATTGGGATTCCCTACAGCCGGGATGGCCGGGCAGATGGAAATTCAAAATATTCCTGGCGTATGTTGTTCCGGCTCGCATTTAACGGCTTGTTTAATTTTAGCGAATTCCCAATTCGGTTTATTGGTTATGTTGGGATGATAAGTGTCTTAATTTCATTAGGGTACCTGGCCCTTACCCTGTTTAAGAAACTGGCCTATGGCACTGTTCCCGCGGGATTTACCGCCTTAATATTTGCCATCGTATTATTTGCCGGTGTACAGCTTTTGGCATTGGGGATTATAGGAGAATATGTTTTACGGATTTTCTTTCAGGTAAAAAAGCGCCCCCTATATATAGTCCGTTCCCGGATTGTGAAAGGAGAATTTATAGATGGATAAAGCATATTCCCTTCAATACATTGAATTGGAGAAAACGCATTGGTGGTTTCTTGCCCGGGCAGCAATTATTTCTGCTGTATTAAATAAATTCATGCCTCAGCAACCCATCTCTATTTTAAATATTGGCGTAGCCGGTGGCGAATCCAGCCAATGGTTATCCCATTTTGGTAAAGTTACTTCCGTAGAAAATGATTCCTTTTTTATTGAACACCTGAAAAATTCAGGAAAGGATATTGTAGAAGGTTCTATCACCCGCCTGCCATTTGTTGATTCCTGTTTTGATTTGGTTTGTGCTTTTGATGTGGTGGAGCATGTGGAGGATGATCAAAAAGCTATGGCGGAAATGAAAAGGGTGTGCAGGGGAGATGGCTTCATCTGTATTACCGTACCTGCCGATCGAAAATTGTGGAGTGGGCATGATGTGGTTAACCAGCATTTCATAAGGTACCAGATTGCTGACTTCAACAGGTTGGGTAGTGGTATGAAAAGTATCTACCTAAGTTATTTTAATTCCATTTTGTATATCCCCGTTTGGATAGCGAGGAAATGGCCCTATCGAAATAGAATTTCGCCCCAATCCGATTTTGAAACCTTTAAAGCGGGTTCCTTAACTAATCGGATATTAAAGCATATTTTTGGTTTTGAGGCAAGGCTCATGCCGGCTCTTAAATTTCCATTTGGAGTTTCTCTGATTGGACTCTGGAAAGTTTCCAAAAAATTATAATTAGCAGTAAACCGGCCAAGGGCAGCCAAATTGCCCATCGAAGATAGGAAGGGGAATAAATGAATTGAAAGGTATGGTTTCCTGTGTTTACTGGAACTGCCATAAAACAAATGGCAGACGTGCTGATCCTTGTTTCCTTACCATCAATATAAGCCTTCCAGCCGGGATAATTGTTCTGCAATAGCAGGAGGCTGTCGGTATTGGAGGAAAAAAAGCTCCCCTCTATTTTGTTGGCTCCCATATAGGTAATCTTTACCTGGGAATGATTATTGAAAAGTGAAATCAACGGACGTTTGAACAGACTGTCGCGAAGGACAGATTGATAAAAAGAGTCCTGCATCAACAGGTTTCCAGGGGTGATAAAATAGTCGTTTCTTCCCACTAATTTTCGAAATGGCATCCTGCTTCCGGCCTCAAAAAGGCTATCAGTACTACCTTTCGAATTTTCGGCAACTGATGATTGATCGGGTAATGGAAAAAGAATTTTATTGCGATTAAGGCTTGCCACAATTTGCTGGTAAGGCTTAGCACCAACACCCGTAACAACCTGGTGTATTTGGGTGGAAATGAAAAGGTCCATAATAACCAGGGCAATTACATATTTTGAAACAGATTGTTTTGGAATAAATACCAACAGCAGGGAGAATCCAGCCACAAATAATGCCTCAAAAAATATTCTCTGCCAAAATCCTGCCGCATTAAAAAAAGAGGTATCAAATGGGATATACGCTGCTTTGCCCGATATCCTCAAAAACAAACCGAATGACCATAATAAGGTGGCAATTACAAAAAAAGCCAAACCTTGTTTTTTTATGTCTGAAATACCCGTTGCAACATGGGGAAATGCCCTGGTGATGGCAACGAGGCAAAAGAAAATGAAAAATAACCGGAACAGTCCCGGGTGCCTGAACATGTCCATTCCCGGGAGGATTTCAAACGCCAGCTTCCTTAAGAAAAAATATTTCCCAAATGCAAAAAAGAGCATGAGGACGGCCAATGACAAATAAAACAATCCTTTCTTTCTTCCTTCACATTTTGGTTGACGCCAAATTGAAAACAACAAACAAAGCGGAAGGATGCCTATATAGATTGTCCGCATCAGCAGTTCAGAATCAAGGAAACTATTTGGTGCAAGAGATGAAAAAGGGAAAAGGAGCGATATAACGGTAGCCGGGTTCATCGAGTTTTGTTGTACAACTTCGAGCGATTGGCTGCTTCCCCTATTGATGAATGGAAGATGGTAATAATAAGAAAGGATAGCCGGGGCCGTTAGTAAAAGAAAAAGGAATAATGATAAACCCAGTTGACTAACCTTGATTCCCCAACCTGTATTTTGTTTTCGGTTGTACCAGATGAAAATTATCAGGTAAAATAAAAGAAGATAGAATGTTATAATAAGAAAGGCCGGATATCCACAAAGCAATAGCAGGGCAAGAAACAAAGAAAGGAGGGCGGGGTTTTTCAAATAGTTTTCATTCAGCGTCTTCCTGAAATATAAAAAGATGTAGGGAATCCAGCAGGCGGATGAAATGCAGGTAAAAAATTGAATGGAATCAAGCATAAATCCCGAAAACTGGTATGCCAGGCCGGCCAATAGGGCTATCCGTATTTCCGCCCCATATTCTCTCGCCAAAAGATACATGCCCATACCGGCCAGGCAGAAATACAAAATACATTCGTAATGCATTGCCACTAAGGGGTATCCTGTGGCATAGCTGAATAACCAAACAAAGGGGTTCCAGGCGCCAGATTGGAAATCGGCATGCAACGGGTACCCCATATTAATGTAGGGAGTCCACAAGGGGAGCTCTCCATGGTTTAGCGCATCACTAATGAGTGTCCGTACCGGGTAATAATAGGTGAGGGCATCATTCTTGAAAGTGAAAATATGGAGACTAAGGGGCCAGAGAAACAGCAATGCCGTTACTACAAAAAGCAGGAATGCGCGGCTATGTTCAATGGAGGTCTTGTTCATAATATTCCGGGTACCTAAAGTTAAGCCAGGGTACGGGCTTTTAGTTTCAGGAATCTTTTTTCTATCAATTCGTAACTAATGGAAGAATAGATGATGGTTACCAGGAGCATAATAACGGGGTAAATAAAGTTTCGCTGAATGCCCGTTGTTGTTTCTGTATGTAAGAAGTAATTGAATGCTGTAATCACTAATGCATGGTAGATATACAATCCGTAAGATATTTTTCCCAGGTAGTTAAACAGCTTCCATTTTCCAAACCGAAATACCGGCTTTTCGTGAAAACACTGATGAAATAGGATTAATGCGAAACATCCGCTTTTAATTAGGTTTAGGGTAATCATTTCCGTTACAAAAACGGCTGCCAGTGGAAGCAGGATATAGGGCAGGAGGAAATATGAAAAATGGATTGATTTTAGTTTTTGAAATAATCCGGAATTTTTTTTGGCAAAGATGGCCAGCCAGATACCGGCTGCAAAATCCTGAATTACATAAACAGAATGTACTGCCAGGTTATTGGGCTGGAAATGCCATCGGTACAACCAAAACCAGCTAAAAATGATACTTGTCAACAGGAGTAGGGCCGTAAGTAATCCGATCCAATTTTTAAGGAAACGCATAGCCCATCCCCAGAAAAAATAAAATTGTTCCTCAATGGATATCGACCATAATATAGTTAGGGCAAAACTGAAACCGGCGCCATATTTGATTATGTAAAAATTTACTACAAAGGCAAGGAAAGGCCAAAGCGGGGGCAGAGAAAAACCGGATATGGGAAAAAAATGGGTAACCAGCGGAATGCCGGCAAAGCAAATCAGCAACAAAAGAATATAGGCGGGCCAAATTCGCAGGATTCTGTTTTTATAAAACGACTCAAGCGATATCCTTCCTTTTCTTTCCGATTCGGTAAGGAGCCGGTAAGTAATGAGGAAACTGGAAAGGGTGAAAAAAAAGGGCACACCCAAAAAGATAAGGGTGAGGGAGGCCTGCACCAGCTCTCCCAATTGGCTGGTGGGTTCGGGTAAGAAAAGAACATGAGAAATAAATACCGAAAGGAACGCCAGGAACCGTAACGCATCCAGGTTGCCAAAAAAAATATTGGAGGCTGCGGGCTTAAACATTTTTTCCTAATCGGAGCCCGATCATTCTTTGAATATATTTTCCAATCACATCAAATTCAATATTAACCAGATCTGCTTGTTTAAGTTCCGAAATATTGGTATGAGCGAATGTGTAAGGGATAATCCCCACGGAAAAACAATTTTCTTTTACCTTAAAGCAGGTTAAACTAATCCCGTTAATGCAAATGGATCCCTTTTCAATAACCAATCCTGCATCCGGGCTATTTAGCCGAAAACGGATTTCAAAACTTCCCTCCAACGGATCAATGGAGAGGCAGGTAGCCGTACCGTCCGTATGGCCCTGCACAATATGGCCATCGAGGCGACCATTCATTTTAAGGCAGCGTTCCAGATTGATGCGGGTACCAGGCCGCCAGGAGCCAAGGTTAGTTTTTTGGAGGGTTTCCGAAATTGCTGTAACCCGGTGTATCCCATTATTCACCTCCTCTACGGTGAGGCAAACACCGTTATGGGCTACGCTTTGATCGGCCTTAAGTTGTGGAGAAATCTCTGATTTAATGGTGAAACGGAGATTAGTACCCTGGTTTTCAACCGATATAACCTCCCCGGTCGTTTCTATGATACCCGTAAACATGCCCCGAAATTCGTAATTTTTAAGTGGAATATTTTTTTTAATTAATTATTCTGCCCTATCTTTGCGGCCCTGCCAGAAAAGCAGAATTTTTCACCAAAGGAGGTATATACTAATTATTTATGCTTATTATCGATTCAAAAGATTGCGAAAACATAGACAAGGCGCTTAAGAAATATAAGAAGAAATTCGAAAAAAGTCGTGTTTTGCTACAATTACGTGAAAGGCAATCTTTTACCAAGCCCTCTGTGCGACGCCGCACCCAGGTATTGAAGGCCGTGTACAAACAACAAATCGCCTCCGGAAAAATAGAAAAATAATTTTACCGGCAAATAATTCAAACTGATACCCCGTAAATTTGGTATCAGTTTTTTTATGCCCGAAACCAACCATCCGCACATACAGGATTTCCTTCACTTCCTGGAGTTCCAAAAACGGTATTCCGCCCATACGATATTGTCGTATGCAACGGATCTTGGGCAGTTTTTCGATTATTGCCAGTTGCAATATGAAGAGAGTGATCCGGGAAAAATCAGAACCGAATACATCCGTAGCTGGCTTGCTTCCTTGAAACTGGAGGGAATGGAATCCCGGTCCCTCAACCGGAAGATTTCCACCCTTAAATCCTTTTTTAAATACCTGCTTCGGGAGGGAAAGGTTGAAACCACTCCCCTGGCAACCATTATTTCTCCTAAAAACCGGAAAAGATTACCCCAGTTTATAGAAACTGAGGACATTTCAGCCCTGTTTACCGAGGTGGTATTTCCGCAGGGATGGTTAGGAAATATGCAAAAGTTGATTCTCAACCTGCTGTATTTTACCGGCATGCGGAGAGCTGAGTTAATAGGATTGAAAGAGAACCAGGTGGATTTTTCAAATGCTACGTTGAAGGTATTGGGGAAAGGAAATAAGGAAAGGATTATCCCCACATCCCGCGAAATGGTGGAGGCAATACGGGCTCATATTGCAGAAAAACATCGTTTATTTGGCACAGGTTGTCAGCAGGTATTTGTTACGGAAAAAGGGTTACCCCTTTATCCAAAATATGTATATAATGTAGCAAATACTTACCTGGCAAAAGTTACGACCATCGATAAGAAGAGTCCGCATATCTTCAGGCATAGTTTTGCCACCCACCTGATGAATAATGGGGCAGAACTGAATGCCGTAAAAGAGTTGTTGGGGCACAGCAGCCTGGCTGCTACCCAGGTTTATACCCATAATAGTATTGAAAAGTTAAAGGACGTTTTTAAAAAAGCCCACCCGCGGGCATAGTTTGTTTAGCTCATTTTATTTGCCGTACATAATATTTATTTTGAAGTTTTCGTTTCTTAACCTAACTTGATGGGGATAAATTTCTTATCCTTACAACTAGCAAGAAAGCTGCCTATGGCTTGATTTTACCTTTAATTTATTTTTTACTTTAAATTTCAGATGTTATGAACATGAACATTCAAACAGTTCGCTTTGATGCGGATTCTAAACTCCTTCAGTTCATTGAAAAGAAAATTGCCAAACTCAACCAGTTCCACGATCGGATAACGAATGTGGATGTGTATCTCAAACTCGATAATATTGCCCATACCATAAAAGATAAGGTGGTGGAAATAAAGGTGAATATCCCCCGGTACGAATTCTTTGGGAAATCATCTACCAAGTCTTTTGAAGAAAGCTTTGATGTGGCCATGGATGCCGTGGTAAATCAAATCAAAAGAAAGAAGCAAAAACAGGCCGCTTAAATCTTCTGTCTCCTTATTATCCCCCGCAAAGCGGGGGATTTTTTGTGTAAAAACCCGCCAAAATTTTTTTTTGCAAAGTTTTGGTATTAAGCAATTTCTCTTACCTTTGCCTTCCCAAAAAATGACGGGGCTTTGTGTGTCGTTTAAGTTGAGTTCTTTCCAGTGGTTTCCCGTTTGGAAATCTTAATGCCGAAGTAGCTCAGCTGGTAGAGCAACTGATTTGTAATCAGTAGGTCGGGGGTTCGACTCCCTTCTTCGGCTCTGTGTAAAATGGGCAGTTTCCAGAGCGGCCAAATGGGGCGGACTGTAAATCCGCTGTCTTTCGACTTCGGTGGTTCGAATCCACCACTGCCCACCAAACAGCCCAGGCTGTATGTTGAACGAGTTCTTTGTTTCGTACAATAAAGTAATTGTACATCGAAAACAATAAAAGCGGAAGTAGCTCATTTGGTAGAGCGATAGCCTTCCAAGCTATAGGTGGCGAGTTCGAGCCTCGTCTTCCGCTCTATGTTTTACCTGCTACGGCAGGAATTGGAACGCCGTGGTAGCTCAGGGGTAGAGCACTTCCTTGGTAGGGAAGGGGTCGTGAGTTCGATTCTCACCTATGGCTCAGCTTTAGGGTTTAAACCCAGGCTTTTTAGAAGGAATTGGTAATAGAATCTTTCAGCAGGAATTTCTATTATTTGGGAAATGCCCTCCTTTATAATTGCTGCGGGGTTTTACTTTGCAAATTTTCGTCGGAGTTCAGCGACGCAAAATCAGAACAACCAATCAACAAACAACAATTTTTAAAAATTAAACAATGGCAAAAGAATCTTTCAAGAGGGATAAACCCCACTTAAACGTTGGAACTATCGGTCACGTTGACCATGGAAAAACAACACTTACCGCCGCTATTACCGATGTTTTGTCAAAAAAAGGTTTAGCGGAAAAAAGAAACTATGATGATATCGACGGTGCTCCGGAAGAAAAAGAAAGGGGTATCACGATCAATACAGCGCACGTGGAATATGCAACCGCTAACCGCCACTATGCGCACGTTGACTGCCCAGGCCACGCCGACTATGTAAAAAATATGATTACCGGTGCCGCTCAGATGGATGGCGCAATTCTCGTGGTTGCTGCTACCGACGGTCCGATGCCACAAACCAAAGAACATATCCTTCTGGCCCGCCAGGTAGGGGTACCTCGTATTGTGGTATTCATGAACAAGGTTGACCTTGTTGATGATCCCGAACTGCTTGAATTGGTTGAAATGGAAATTCGCGAATTACTTAGCTCTTATGGCTTTGATGGCGATAACACACCAATCATCCAGGGTTCTGCAACCGGTGCTCTTGCCGGCGAAGAAAAATGGGTTGCCAAAATCAACGAACTCATGGAAGCTGTAGATACTTATATCCCGCTTCCTCCCCGGTTGGTTGATCAGCCGTTCCTGATGTCGGTAGAAGACGTGTTCTCTATCACCGGTCGTGGTACCGTAGCTACCGGCCGTATCGAACGTGGCCGCATTAAAGTTGGTGAGGCAATCGAAATCGTGGGCTTGATGGAAAAACCACTGCCTACTACCTGCACCGGTGTGGAAATGTTTAAGAAATTGTTAGACGAAGGGGAAGCAGGTGATAACGCAGGATTACTGCTACGTGGTATTGAAAAGAACCAAATCCGCCGTGGTATGGTACTTTGCAAACCCGGCTCAATCACTCCTCACACCGAATTTAAAGGGGAAGTTTATGTGTTGAGCAAAGAAGAGGGTGGACGTCATACTCCATTCTTCAACAAATACCGTCCTCAGTTCTATTTCCGTACTACCGACGTAACCGGAGAAGTGGAACTGGCAGCAGGTACAGAAATGGTGATGCCTGGCGATAACACCAGCCTTACTGTAAAACTCATTGCTCCAATCGCAATGGAAAAAGGTCTGAAATTCGCGATTCGCGAAGGAGGACGTACAGTAGGTGCCGGCCAGGTTACCGAGATCATTAAATAAGCTTACGCTCAGCGTAAAACGCTGGTGCACGGCTTATTGTTATAGATATTAATTTATCTTTACATTATAATCTAAAAGCTGTCTGCCGGTTGGTGGATAGCTTTTAGCTTATTTACGGGCATGGTGCAATGGTAGCATACGGGTCTCCAAAACCTTTGATCTGGGTTCGAATCCTAGTGCCCGTGCAGCGAAAGCCAGCCTCTCTTATTTTCTGATTTCACCGTGTGGAATTGGTTTGTGGAAGGGCTTTCGGAAAAGAAAATTAAATTGCGGTGTAGGTTTGGGAAAGATTTCCCACTCCATCGTTAAAGCGAAATGAATGAACAAGATTTCAAAATTTGTTAAAGATTCCTATAAGGAATTAACCGAGAAGGTATCCTGGCCCAAATGGGATGAATTGCAACAATCAACGGTTATTGTTCTCGGCGCCACGCTGTTTATTACGGCCGTGGTAGCACTGATGGACTTTATCGCCAATGGTGGCATGAAATTTATTTACTCCTTTTTTAAAGCATAATGGAAGAAACGAAAAGTGCAGAACAGGGCGTTCAGCATGCCGCAAATCCTTCGGAAAAGTCCGGAAAGGAAACCAAGTGGTATGTGCTTCGCGTGGTAAGTGGCAAGGAAAAGAAGATTAAAGAATACCTCGATAAAGACATCGTTCGCAATGGCTGGGATAAAGTAATTGTGCAGGTATTCCTTCCCGTTGAGAAAGTGTATAAAGTGGTAAACGGGAAAAAGGTAATGCGCGAAAGGAACTTTTACCCCGGTTATATCATGATTGAAGTGGTGGGCGATACACTGGCAGATGATATTATCCAGCATGTAAGCAATATCAGCAATGTGATGCATTTCCTTACCGATGGTAAAGGATCAAAGGGAAATGTAATCTCTCTGCGTAAAGCCGAAGTGAATAAAATGCTGGGCAAAATGGATGAGATGAGCGACGCCGGTGGCGTAACCATGAGCGAACCTTTTATTGTGGGTGAAACCATTAAAATCATTGACGGTCCATTTAATGATTTTAACGGCGTTATTGAAGAAGTGTACGACGAAAAGAAAAAGCTGAAAGTTCAGGTAAAAATCTTTGGACGTGCTACACCTGTTGAGCTCAGCTATATGCAGGTGGAAAAAATTGCTTAATCACTTTAAAATTTACTGCTATCAAAACGATTACTACGCTTGCTATCACCCTACTTTTCTCCTTTGCCCTGGCAGCACAGCCCCCGCAAATGGAAGTGACCAAAGGCATGACTTTTGGTGCTAAAATTTCAGATGCAAAAGCGATTTCAACAGACGAATTGGCCACTACGATTGCCCAATCTGATAATAATAAAGCGGAATACAAAGTATCCGGAGAAGTTGTGGAAGTATGCCAGAATGAAGGCTGCTGGCTTAAATTGAAGACAGCCGATGGCGCCATGATGGTGCGGATGAAAGATCACGCTTTTCTGGTTCCTGTTTCATTGGTAGGCCGTAAGGTAATGGTGGAAGGGCCTGCACAGGTTAAAGAAGTATCAGTGGCCATGCTGCGCCATTATGCCGAAGATGCCGGAAAATCTAAAGCAGAAATTGACGCCATTACTAAACCTTCAAAAGAACCCGTATTACAGGCAAAATGCCTGGTTGTGGCAGATTAATCTTAAAAACATTTTAAATTAGAAGGCTATCCTGTTTGGATGGCCTTTTTTAATTTTGACTCTACATGCGATTTTAATCAAAGCATTATTCTTTTATTTGATCACAACCTGGTATAATGCGAAACAGGGTATTTATTTATAGTTAACCTAAGGTTATGAAGCCGAGGCTTTCTTTTTTAGCTGCTTACTTTTTTTTCTGGGTTTTCCTGTTTATCCTCGGCAGGGTATTCTTTTTGTGGATTACTTATAGGGTAGGTGAGGTGGCCGGGTTTAACGAATGCTGGGGTGTTTTTCGCCATGGTTTGCTGATGGATATTTCTACCGCCACCTATTTCACCGTTCCTGTATTAATACTAATGCTTGCCGGAACCTGGATACCGATCCTTAATCGTCGTTTGCCGTTTGTTGTTTACAGTATTTTATTACTGATTCCTGTTTTGCTGCTGTATGTGTCGGATGGGTATTCATATAATGCCTGGGGCCACCACCTGGAGGCAGGTGTGCTGCGTTACCTGCAAAATCCAAAGGAAGCATGGGCCTCTGTATCCAATTTGCCGGTAGGTTGGATATTCCTGGGTGTCATCATTACTATCCTGCTAATTATTATTTTAACGGTGAGGGGTATTCGAAGATTTATTCCCTTTCCTCCCGCCAACAGGTGGTGGGTGAGCCTGATGATTGTTTTGCTCGCCGGCCTGGCCATTATTCCTATGAGGGGTGGTGTACAGCTAGCCCCCATAAACCAGAGTAGCGTGTATTTTTCTGAAAATAATTACGCCAACCAGTCTGCCATTAACCCGGTTTGGAATTTTATTCATTCTGTTAAGCTGGAAAGAAAATCCGAGGTGAACCCTTTTGTTTTTATGGATATGGCTAAAGCAAAGGAACTGATATCCCCCCTGTTACTTAAACAGGATCAGTTACTAACGGATTCGGTTAAACGAAAGAATGTGATACTGGTGGTTTGGGAAAGCTTTACAGAAAAAGTGCTGGATAAAGATTATCATGGTGTGGAAATAACCCCCCGGTTTAATCAACTGAAAAAGGAAGGTTTGTATTTCAGCAATATTTACGCCACCGGCGATCGTACCGATAAGGGAATTGTTGGGGTTTTAAGCGGCTATCCCTCACAACCCATTAACTCTATTGTGAAATTTCCCAATAAAACCCGGTCGCTTCCCATGCTTACCAATGTGCTGGCCAGGGATGGGTATTATACCGGCTTTTATTATGGTGGAGAGCCGGAGTTTGCCAACATCAAATCCTACCTGTTGCATGGCAGGCTCGATGATATAGTGGATGTTAATTCATTTAGCGAATCTGACCGCAACTCTAAATGGGGTGCGCATGATGGCGTGGTGATGCAATTCCTGTTGAATAAATTGAAAACCCTTCCCCAGCCATTTTTTGCAACCTGGCTCACCCTGAGCAGCCATGAGCCTTACGAAACCCCGGTGCCTGTAGTAATTAAGGGCAACGATGATGTTTCAAAATTTTTAAATTCCCTACACTATACGGATGCCGTATTGAAACAATTTGTAGATGGTTGCCGGCAAATGCCCTGGTGGAATAATACCATCCTTGTAATCGTAGCTGATCATGGCCACCGGTATCCGCCCGATCCCATGGAGAGTAACCAGTTCAGGATACCGCTGCTGTTGCTGGGTGGTGGAATCAAACCGCAGCTTGTACACAAAGTGGGTTCTCAAACGGATTTAGCAGCTACCCTGCTCCATATTTTGGGGTATTCTTCCGAAGCATTTCATTATAGCCGTAATATTCTTTCTCCGGGGTACCGTCCCTGGGCCTGGTTCTCTTTTGTGAACGGTTTTGGTTTTATTACTGATTCTTCTAAACTGGTTTACGATAATGTGGGAAAAAGACCCGTATTCCAATCCGGGAAGGTGGATTCCTTAACCATTAAATATGGAAAGGCTTTACAACAGGTGTTTTACAATGACTTTTTGCATCGCGATTCGCTTCCGGCAACAAATAAAAATTAAATCTGGTATTCAAAAGCAGGGCATTTTGAGCCAATTATTTTGAATGTTTTTTATCCATTAAAGAAAATATATATAAAAGTTGGTATTATTATTACTGCGGCAAACCTTAATTTATGAGAAAGTTATTTATCTTTTTTATGGCAGTTGCCGTTAGTTCTTTTGCATTTGCAATTTCGGAAATGCCATGGTAGAAATCCATTTTAAAATCAGTTTCAAAGTGTACAGCTACTGCCTATGGTACCTATTATGGGCCAAGTGGCACTCCTATTGACGTTAGTTGCACCAGGACAGCAGCATCTTGTGAACAGGCTATAGCAGATGCAGCAAACTGCGGAGATTTGAATGTCTGTACCGCAGTGAGGAATAACGGCTTGGAGCCTTCTCCAATGCTGAATTGCCCAAAAGTTTCTGAATTTGAGAATCCATAGATTGAAGGGGAGTTACATTTATTATTTAGCTTTAACCTGGTATCGGAAGGGAATTCCAAATTGGCAAAACCTGGTTTTTTACTATGAAAAATTTAGCTGAACTATTAATTATTTCGATTCTGTTCTTTTTTCCTGCAACGAAAGTGAGGGCATCTGCCAATGGGGATTCCATCATAAAGGTAACCTATAAACGAAGCTATAACAACCCTCCATTCCCAGAATCTATTGGCGAAGAATGCCTGATCATTGTTGGAAATATAAGTTATTATATTTATGGGAGTGGAACGAAGGGGAAAGACGGAATATTACGTGCCAGAGTAGACCAGATGAAGGACTGGGAAAACCACCGGTTATTTTATATGGGCCCAATGTATCCCGAGTACAACCTGGATTCCTATTGGTCAGATTCACTACCTGCCATGAAGTGGACTATTTTGAATCAGTTCTTAACCATTAAAAATAATTATTGCCAAAAGGCGGTTACTTCGTTCAGGGGTAGGGATTATACGGCGTTCTTTGCCATAAATATTCCCATACAGGATGGCCCTTTTAAATTCTGTGGGCTCCCTGGCTTAATCGTTAAGATTTCGGATAGCAAGGGTATTTTTAATTTTGAAATGACGAGTTTTGAAAAGATTCCCAATGATTATGATTTGGGAATTGGAAAAGTGTATGGAGATTATAGCCAGTTCAAATCCTTGTTTAAAAAATGGCATTTACGGAGGCTTGAAAAAGATAAGGCCCGCAGGGAAGCCGATCCCAATTGTTTGGATTGTAGTGAGGGGGTAACTGTGCGATATACCTTTATTGAAAACCTTTTGGACTAATTAGCCAATTTTATTAACTTTTTTGATATGCTGGAACTTTAATCTCAAATGGTTCCAACTTATATTTTGCATTGAAACAGGATAGGAAAAAACATAGAAGGTTAATCGTCTTTTCAGCGAAATAAAAGGTTAATGGTCAAGCTTGTGGATAACTTGATTGTTAAATTTATGTCCCTTATTTTTTTTTTTTATTATTATTATTATTGGCGCAAAATTAAAAATATGAAAAGTTTATTCCTCATTTTTGTCGCCTTGTTCTTTGGAACTTTTGCCTTTGCAAATACTGATGCGCCCTTAGAAAACCCCATTTTAAAACCTTTTGCCAAATGTACCGCCACTGCTTATGGCACCTGCCATGCGCCTGATGGTTCATATGTGCCTGTTGATTGTACCAGGTCAGCTGCAACCTGTGAACAGGCCCAGGCCGATGCAGCGAACTGCCGGGATTTAAATATTTGTACTGTGGTGAGAAGTTATCATCTTGAGCCTTCTCCTACTTTAAATTGCCCCAAAGTATCTGAATTTGAAGATCCAGTATAAAGTGTATATTCAGGTGATTATATATTCTTAAACTACTTGCCAGATTGTAATTCCTTTTCTAATGATGAAAAAGATAATTGGAATTTTTGTTATTTGTTTTCTGGGGTTTATCCCAATTTCTAAAATATATGCATTTGTATATGGAGATTCTGTCATTAAAATAACTTATAAATATAGTTTTACCGAACCTGGAAGGCCAGAGTATAATGATGAGGAGTTTCTGATTATTGATGGAAATAAGAGCTTTTTTTTTATTGGAGAAGGCAAGAAGGGAAAGGATGGGAAAATAAATGCCCGTGTTAGTCAAATGAAAGATTGGGAAAACCACAATCTGTACTTTATGGGCCCAATGTATCCGGAGTACAGCCTGGATTCTTATTGGTCAGATTCATTACCCGCCATGAAATGGACCATTTTAAATCAGTTTTTAACCATAAATAATAATTACTGCCAGAAAGCGGTTACTACTTTTAGAGGCAGGGATTATACTGTTTTCTTTGCCGTAAATATTCCCATTCAGGATGGCCCCTGGAAATTTTGCGGTTTGCCCGGCTTGATTGTTATGGGTTCGGATAGTAAGGGCATATTTAAATTCGAGATGACAAATTTTGAAAAGGTTCCAAATGAATTCAATTTAGGAATTGGTAAAGTAAATGGAGATTACAATCGGTATAAAACGTTGTTTAAAAAATGGCATTTGCGAAGGCTGGAAAAAGATAAGGCCAGGAAGGAGGCAGACCCCAATTGTTTAGGATGTGGAGAAGGGAGTAATGTACGATATGTGTTTTATGAAAATCTTTTAGATTAAATAGTCAATTTTATTAACTTTTTTGATAAGCTGGAACTTTAATCTCAATTGGGTCCAACATATTTTTTGCATTGAAAAGGAATTTATAAATACATATGAGGTTAATTTCTTTTTAGAAAGATCAATGGTTAATGGTCAGACTTGTGGATAACTTGTTTGTTAAATTTATGTCCATTATTATTATTATTATTATTATTATCATTATTACGGCAAACCCTAATTTATGAAAAAGTTATTTATCTTTTTTATGGCAGTTGCCGTTAGTACTTTTGCATTTGCAAGTTCGGAAACGCCATTGGCAAAATCCATTTTAAAATCAGTTTCAAAATGTACAGTTACTGCCTATGGAACCTATCATTACCCAAATGGTAATAATGTTGACGTTAGTTGCACCAAGTCAGCCTCTTCGTGTGCCCAGGCGCAGGCCGATGCAGCGAATTGCCGCGACCTGAATGTATGCAACGCTGTGAGGAGTTTTGGTTTAGAGCCATCTCCAACGTTGAATTGCCCAAAAGTTTCTGAATTTGAGAATCCATAAGTTGAGGGCGAGTTACATTTATTAATTAGCTTTAACCTGGTAACGGGAGAAAATTTCATATTGGCAAAACCGGGTTTCTTACTATGAAAAATTTAGTTGAACTATTAATTATTGCGATTCTGTTCTTTTTTCCTGCAACGAAAGTGAGTGCATTTGCCAATGGGGATTCCATTATAAAGGTAACCTATAAACGAATTTATAATAACCCTCCGTTTCCTGAATCAGTCAATGTTGAGTATTTGATTATTGATGGGAATAAGAGTTTTTTCTTTTTTGGAGAAGGCAAAAAGGGTAAGGATGGGAAAATTTCAGCCAGAGTAACTCAATTGAAAGATTGGAGTAACCAATGTTTATACTTTATTGGATCTATGTACCCCGAATACTCCCTGGATTCTTATTGGTCAGATTCACTACCTGCCATGAAGTGGACCATTTTGAATCAGTTTATAACCATTAATAATAATTACTGCCAAAAAGCGGTTACTACTTTTAGAGGCAGGGATTATACTGCCTTTTATGCATTGAATATACCTATACAAGATGGCCCCCTTAAATTTTGTGGGCTACCGGGGTTAATCGTTAAGATCTCAGATAGCAAGGAAATTTTTAATTACGAAATGTCAAATTTTGAGAAAATTCCGAATGTATATAACCTCGGAATTGGAAAAGTGTACGGAGATTATAACCAGTTTAAGCGGTTGTTTAAGAAATGGCATCTGCGAAGGCTTGAAAAAGATAAGGCCCGTAGGGAAGCCGACCCCAATTGTTTGGATTGTGGTGAGGGGGTAACTGTGGGATATACCTTTATTGAAAACCTTTTGGACTGATTGGCTAATTTTATTTACTTTTTGATAAGTTGGGGCTTTCAGCGAAAATGTTCCAACTTATTTTTTGCAATGAAAAGGAATTTTTAAATACATAGGTGGTTAATTTCTTTTTAGCGAAATCAATGGATAATGCTCAAACTTGTGGATAACTTGTTTGTTAAATTTATGTCCATTATTATTATTATTATTATTGCGGCAAACCTTAATTTATGAAAAAGGTATTAATCTTTTTTATGGCAATTGCCGTTAGTTCTTTTGCATTTGCAAGTTCGGAAACGCCATGGACGAATTCCATTTTAAAATCAGTTTCAAAGTGTACCGCCACTGCTTATGGCACCTATTATGGGCCGGGTGGAAATGAAACAGATGTTAGTTGCACCAAGACAGCCTCTTCGTGTGCCCAGGCCCAGGCCGATGCGGCGAATTGCCGCGACCTGAATGTATGCAATGCTGTGAGGAGCTTTGGTTTAGAGCCATCTCCAACTTTGAATTGCCCCAAGGTATCTGAATTTGAAAATCCATAGGTTGAAAAAACTATTTCATTTTAATTTGCAATAGCATTAGAAAGGCACTTTTGCACTTTATATGAGAAAACCTGTTTCCAAAAATGAAAAAATTAATTAGGCTGTTTGTTTTTTTCCTCATGTTCTTTATCCCGGCCTCCCGGGTTTGTGCATTTAGCGATGGGGATTCTGTTATAAAGATTATCTATAAGCGAAGTTACAACAACCCACCATTCCCGGAATCAACAAATAATCAGTATATTATTATTGATGGAAATAAGAGCTATTGTCTTTTTGGGGAAGGGGTACGTGGTAAGGATGGTAAAATTGGCGCAAGGGTTGACCTTATGAAAGACTTTGGAAACCATACTTTATACTTTATGGGTCCAATGATTCCGGAATATACCGTAAATGATTACTGGTCTGACTCTTTACCTGCCATGCACTGGACTATTGTGAATCAGTTTACCACCATAAAGAATAATTATTGTCAAAAAGCGGTTACTAATTTTAGGGGAAGGGAGTATACTGCCTTCTTTGCGTTGAATATTCCCATACAGGATGGCCCCTGGAAGTTTTGCGGGCTACCAGGTTTGATTGTTAAACTTGGGGATAGCAAGGGTATATATAATTTTGAGATGACGAGTTTCGAAAAGGTTCCAAATGAATATAACCTGGGCATTGGTAAAGAGAATGGGGATTATAGCCTCTATAAGCCATTGTTTAAAAAATGGCATCTGCGAAGGCTTGAAAAAGATAAGGCCCGTAGGGAAGCCGACCCCAATTGTTTGGATTGTGGAGAGGGGGTAACTGTGCGATATACCTTTATTGAAAACCTTTTGGACTGATCCTGTTAAGCAACTATTTTTATTTGATAAGTTAGTGCAGTATTGATAACAGCGCTGGCTTATCATTTTTATTTTAATGATATATCAGAAGATTCTTATTTGGATATTTTGGATACTTGCCGGCTTTACAGCCGCCAGTGTATCCTTTGCTCAGGCACCCGTATGGGTTAAAGGTGATGTGCGTGATACCCTGAGCAGTAAACCCATTAGCGGCGCAACAGTGATCATTCAACAAAACCGCCAAATAGTTGGATATGGGCTTACCAATGATTTGGGCCGATTTGAAATCAAACTGGTATTATCAGAAGGCATTTCTGCAGAGGTATCCTGTCGGCATATTTCCTACCTTCCAAAAGTCGAACGAATCGACCCGAAGCACCTCCAGCGAGAAATTCATTTTTTCCTAACCGCCTCTTCAAAAACACTGGAGGGGGTATTGTTACATTCAAAGGCTCCGGAAAGCAAGGATACTACTGAATTTCTGGTTCGGGGTATTACTGATGTGCAAACCAAAAAGGTGGAAGACCTCCTAAAAAAATTGCCCGGATTTGAGGTGGCAAAAAATGGCCAATTACGTTATAATAACCGTGAAGTGCAAACCGTATTATTAAATGGCGATAACCTGGCTGGCGCAAATTATGGAGTTATTACCCGGAACCTTGATGCAAATACCTTAGACAGGGTACAGGTAATTGATAATTTTAGCGAGAACCGCGTTATAGGCGAAGTTTTTAAAACGGGCGATATTGCAGTTAACCTGGTTACCAAAGAGGAATTGGAAGGAAAACTAAATGGAAGTGTAGATGCAGGCACTTCTTTTTTTAAACGTTATAATGCCGGAATCGATCTGGTTGCCATCAAAAACCGGAAGCAGGGTATATTGTTTTCAAATTTTAATAATGAGGGGGATAATAAAAATCCTTCTTTTACGGTTGGAACAAAGAGCAATTTAATTACCCGCACAAGCTCCGAAGTGGCTTATTTTAATCCTACCCCGGTTAACAGCTTAAAGAATTTAAATTTACCAGGAAACTATTTGCCCAATGACACAAGAAAAAATGTGTTTCCCTCATTAAGTATTCCTATTTCAAAGACTGTCAAATTATTCTGGCGAACTAATGTGGAGGCCAATTCCAGCATGGCATCACAAACTCAATCAACCCAAACCCGGATTTCTGAATTTGATTTTTATAAAGTTAACGATTTTGCCGGCTCGCAGCATAAAGCGAATGATTTGAATAGTGTAGTTTCCCTGAAAATAGACAGCAGAAAGAGAACAGCCTTCGACCTGGGTTTAGGGATACAACATCGGGTAACAAAAAATGAGTATCAACAACTTCAAAGCGGTGATTATTCAGATACGTTGTATAGTGATTCGAAAATTCATTTCACGAAATATTCACTTACGGCATCGGGGGCCTATCGATTATCCTACAAACAGGTTTTGGGGTTTTCGTTAAACAGTTATTTTATTAAAGAGGATGGAGCCATCCGGTTTTCCACAGATCGGTTTTTAGGGTTCTATCAACAGCCGGCATATAACAAATTCCTTCAGCAGCAGGTTGGTCAGGAAAATAAAGTTATTTTGGGAGATATTTTTTATTTACGCAGGTTAAAGCGGGGGAGCAATACGTTCAAATTATCATTCATTCATTATGATAACCGGCTCCACCGGAATATTGAAATGGATTCTTCCACGCAATTTATGAAACCGAAAATGGTATCTATGGGCATTAACCGGTTAGCTTTTAATAAAAACACAGTTCAGTTTATTCATAAGAACAGAAATGATGCCGGCCAGGATCTTGAACTATATGCTTCTTCAGGATTTTATAATTTAATGCAACCTGTTTCTCGCACCTACCTACATTATAAAATATATGGGAATTTATCGGGGCGATTGAATGCAAGGATTCATTTCGGCGCCGATCTGGGAAGTTATAATTTCCTGCCTGCACCCGAAATGATTTTAAAAGACAGCCTGATTGAGGGCGTATCGGTTATGCGATTGATCTCACATCAGTATAAACCAGTTTCAATGCATCTGGCCTCACTTACCCTAACCCGAACCGGTTGGGTTGATTACCGGGTAAGCTACCAGGTAAAGTGGAGGCCCCGGAGCCTGGAACCGGAAATCATTTATAATCCCCAACTCAGCATTTATTATTATAAATTATTTTCCGGAGGATGGAACAACGCAATAAAGGGGAACATTAAAGTGTATTCTTTAAAATTGAGAGGCACCTTTTATTTGAATGCGGGATTTGAAAATAAGTTTAACAAAGGAGAATCAAATTCTCTTTTGGTAAATCGGGTTATTAACAGCATCAATACCTCCATAAAATATGTAAGCAATTACAAGACCATTTGGAATTTTGAAGTATCCTATATGAATAACTTAAATTTTTTCAGGCAGACGGGGGCAGAGCTGTTAAAGACAAAAAATCGGGATGTGCTGCTTTACCTTTCGCAGCGACTAGATATTTCTAAATCCTTCTTTATTGGGGCAGCATACAACTATTATAAATACAGCTTTGGACATTTTAACCAGGCAGATATTTTCAGTTCCTGGCAAATTTCCCCTTCATTACGGGTGGATTTGAAATTTATTAATGTATTTGCCCAGAAAAATTATCGGATGCAGTTCAATGATGTAAACAATGAATTTAAAATGGAAACAGCAGTGGCTAAGCCCTATGCGATGTTAATGGTAAACTGGCAATTTTGAAACCATTTGGAATAGCCCCTCAAGCGGTTGATATTTTTTCCTTTTAGGTAATTTCATTCGTGCATTCGTGGCTTAGGTATTTTATTCGTGCATTCGTGACTTAGGTATTTTATTCGTGCATTCGTGGCTTAGGGATTTCATTCGTGCATTCGTGGCTTAGGTATTTTATTCGTGCATTCGTGGCTTAGGTATTTCATTTGTGCATTCGTGGCTTATGGAATTTATTTGTGCATTCGTGGCTTAGGTATTTCATTCGTGCATTCGTGGCTTATGGAATTTATTTGTGCATTCGTGGCTTAGGTATTTCATTCGTGCATTCGTGACTTAGGTATTTTATTCGTGCATTCGTGGCTTAGGTATTTCATTCGTGCATTCGTGGCTTAGATATTTAATTTGTGCATTCGTGGCTTAGGTATTTCATTTGTGCATTCGTGGCTTAGGTATTTCATTCGTGCATTCGTGGCTTAGATATTTAATTTGTGCATTCGTGACTTAGGTATTTTATTCGTGCATTCGTGGCTTAGGGATTTCATTCGTGCATTCGTGGCTTATGGAATTTATTTGTGCATTCGTGGCTTAGGTATTTTATTCGTGCATTCGTGGCCCTGACAAATTCTCCACTCTACTTCCAACTAAACAGGAATAAAGTCAAACTAAAAATTCATCAGTCAAATTACTTTGTTCGAATTTTTTCTGTCATTATTTTTACCCCCGGGGTGGGGGCAGCAAACTACCCTAACTTTTTTTCCGAAATCCCTTAACTGCGAAAGCAATTGAGCAGGTGTTTATTCTTGAAATACGGGTGGCAAACCTTTCCCTATATTAAAAAGCAGATTATAAAGGAGAAACTTAATACGTGGATAATGCATTTCATTCGTGCATTCCTGGCTAATATATTTATAGCGAGGTTGTTGCATAAAGCGCTGAAAACCGTACCTTTATGTCGGCTCCCAAACCTTTTTTCAATATCAATAAGGCGATATTCCAGTTGAGGGGCAATATGGTTGAAAAGATTTTGGGGCTATTTAAATTTCTATTACCTTTGCCGCCCCAAATAGTTCTTTTACGACTCCCGCAAGGGAAATTGGGAGTTCCAGGAATATCCCGGAACGCTAACACCAAAAATTTTTACAATGGCTAAAGAAATTACCGGCTATGTGAAACTCCAATGCAAAGGAGGACAAGCCAACCCTGCCCCCCCCATTGGTCCGGCGCTCGGTTCTAAAGGGATCAACATCATGGAGTTCTGCAAACAATTTAATGCTAGAACCCAGGACAAACAAGGAAAAGTACTTCCTGTTCTCATCACTGTTTATGCGGATAAGTCGTTCGACTTTGTAATTAAAACCCCGCCTGCTGCCGTTCAATTAATGGAAGCTGCTAAACTGAAAAGTGGCAGTAAAGAACCCAATCGTAGCAAAGTAGGTAAGGTTTCCTGGAATCAGGTAGAAGAAATTGCAAAAGATAAAATGGAAGACCTTAATGCGTTCACCCTGAAAAGTGCTATGACGATGGTTGCTGGTACTGCCCGCAGTATGGGAATCACCGTTGAAGGTACTGCTCCATGGGAAAATAATTAATTCATCAACCTTAAATTATCAATAAAGAAATGATTACAAAAGCTAGAAAAATAGCCAATGCTAAGGTTGATGCAAATAAAGCATACTCGCTGAAAGAAGCCTCTACCTTAGTGAAGGAAGTGAACACCACTAAATTCGACAGTTCTGTGGATGTGCATGTTCGCCTGGGTGTTGACCCTAAGAAAGCCGACCAGGCAATCCGTGGAACCGTATCACTTCCCCACGGTACCGGAAAAACCAAAAGAGTACTTGTTCTTTGTACCCCCGATAAAGAAGCGGAAGCAAATTCTGCCGGTGCCGACCATGTTGGCCTGGATGAATTTATAAGCAAAATTGAAGGTGGATGGACGGATATTGATGTGATCGTGGCCACGCCTGCCGTAATGCCAAAAATTGGTAGGTTGGGTAAAGTGCTCGGTCCGCGAAACCTGATGCCAAACCCCAAAACCGGAACTGTTACCAACGATGTAGCAGCAGCAGTTAATGATCTCAAAGGAGGAAAGATTGCCTTTAAGGTGGATAAGGTAGGTATCATTCATGCATCTATTGGCCGGGTAAGTTTTACACCTGAAAAGATTGCTGAAAACTGCCAGGAACTGATCAATGCCATCATTAAACTCAAACCGGCTACTGCCAAAGGTACCTACCTTAAAGGCGTAAGCCTGGCCAGTACGATGAGCCCGGGCATTATGATTGACACAAAATCTGTTCAAAACTAATTCGGCAATCCCGGGTTAAAAAACCATTGTTATGACAAAACAGGAAAAAAACGAAGTGATAGAAGTGCTGAAGGGCAAATTCTCCCAGTACAGCAATTTCTATGTTACCGATACAGAGAGCCTGACCGTTGCTCAGGTAAATGAACTCCGCAAACATTGCTACAATAAACAAGTAGAAATGAAAGTGGCTAAGAATACCCTTATCCGCAAAGCACTTGAAAGCATTGATGCTGATAAATACAGCGGTGTATACGATTCTTTAAATAAGGTTACCGCACTTATGTTTTGCGATAATCCCAAAGAACCGGCAGTTATCATCAGCAGCTTCCGCAAGGCAGGCAACCAGGAGAAACCGGTACTGAAAGCCGCCTTCATTAATGGCGATGTATTTGTTGGCGATAACCAGTTAAATGCATTAACCAAGATTAAAACCAAAAATGAACTTATTGGTGAAATCGTTGGGCTGTTACTTTCTCCCATCCAGCGCGTAATTGGCGCCCTGGAAAACAAGGAAAACGCAGTTAAACCATCAGCAACTCCGGCGCCGGTAGAAGCGAAGGCAGCCGAAGCAGCAACTGAAGAAAATGCACCAGAAGCTACTGCTCCTGAAGCCCCAAAAGCTGAAGGCAGTGAACCTGCTGCTGAAGAACCAAAAGCAGAATAATCATCTGAATATCCCTGGCCGACGGGAACCAAAGGCACACTAAATTCATTTTTTTAAACCCTCCGACGGATTCGCCTGGTGCGAATATGAAGCCGGAAAAAATCAAGATTATGGCAGACGTAAAATCACTCGCAGAAAACCTGGTAAACCTTACCGTAAAGGAAGTACAGGAATTAGCTGAATTTTTGAAATCCGAATACGGCATCGAACCGGCTGCAGCAGCAGTTGTAGTAAGCGGTGGTGGCGATGGCGGTGGCGCAGCAGCAGCCGAAGAAAAGACTTCATTCAACGTTATCCTGAAAAGCGGTGGCGCCAACAAACTGGCTGTTGTTAAAATCGTTAAAGAACTTACCGGCCTCGGTCTGAAAGAAGCAAAAGACCTGGTTGACCAGGCCCCCAAACCTGTAAAAGAAGGTGTTGACAAAGCTTCTGCAGAAGAACTGAAGGCGAAGCTCACCGAAGCAGGCGCTGAAGTAGAAATTGCTTAATTCGATTATTTCTTTTAAGGAAGCTGCCTCCATTTGGAGGCAGCTTTTTTTCTAGGTGTAGATATTCAATAGAGGGGTGAAAGCACTCAATTCCAAAAAAAGTATCAAAATGTTTTTTGAAAGACCACTTTTTAATGGATATAATTTTTTAGTGCAGAACCCATTATTTTTTCCTGACTTTAATATGATCCTATTAACGAATTTAATGGTGGTAGGGAAAGAACCATCTCTACCATACAAATAAGTAAAAAACTTTTTTTGTGATTGCTGTTTAGGTGCAGGTCTAAACTTAAAGGAATATTCCTTTTCCTTACCGAAATTCATATCAGCGATAATGAAAATGATTTTGCTCTTATAAACCATTTGGTAAGGAATTTATCTTATTTCAATAAGGAGGTGAAAAGAGTTTTCCAAAACTGAATTTACTTGAGCTGAAATTCTTTGATCGAATTTTCCTTTCCTTTATTTTTACCCCCGGGGTGGGGGCAGCAACGGGCCAAAATTTTTCTTTGGTCGCTCGTGAATTTCTCAAATTGCCAGGTTTGGCGGATACATATTTTCTCTCCCGGTTCAAGGAAATTTTCAAAAAAAATTAATGTAAAATTGTATTTTATTCAGCCAAATTAAAACTTACAAATTATTCTATGAAATGGAATTTGTCATGCTTTGTTTTTTTCTTCGTTTGGATTTGTCTTAGTAACAATAAATCATTTGGCCAAAATCAGTTCAATATCCATATAGAAATGCCAACTTGTTTTGAAGGAGATAGTTTAAATATTGATATTAATAATATTTTTGAAAATAAATCGTACAAACTAAAAATAAAAAATAAAGTAGTCAATTTAAAAGGGGTTATGAAGACCAAATATTCATCTGCTTATATTTATCTGACAAAAGACTCGGCAAGCATTGATACATCGTTTTATTTTGGTCAAAAGCCTTTTCAACTAATTTGCGAACCTAATGACACATCCAAAAAACCATTCCTGAGGAGTAAAGTCATCAATGCGTGCTTTCAAAACATCATCGATAATTTGTATGGTAGTATTGAAGATGAGTACCAAAAATATATGTACTCCTATAGAGAATTTAAATTTTCCAATATTCAAAGCAAAGATTCTTTAAAAATTATTTTTTTACATAATAGAGAGATATATAGGAATAAAATACTTTTATTTATTGAGATGAATCCTAATTCTTATTTTTCGCTCGACTATTTTAATTCCTATTTTGTAAACAGAGCCAATTTTAGTAATGCTGATTCTCTATTAAAGTTTTTTTACAAAGTTTTTCCCAAGACTCGTATTCATAGTAAAGAAGGCAAACAAATTTCAAAATATTTAATCTCTAAGAGACAAATTGTTGAAGGAGCATATTCACCCAACTTTATCTCAAAGGATTTTAATGGAAATATAAAAAAATTTAGTTATAAAGATTTAGCTGATAATTATACATTATTACAATTTTGGGCTTCATGGTGTGTACCATGCATCAGAGAAATACCAGCCATAAAAAATATTAAGGAAAAATATCCTAAAGAAAAGCTTCGGATTATTTCTGTATCTATTGATATTGACAGCAACAAGTGGAAGTCAGCAGTAAATAGATATAAATTAGATTGGGAAAACTTCAATGATTTAGATATTCAAAAGAAATTTGGCATCACTTCAATTCCAGCTATTTATTTAATTTCCCCAACTGGCTCTATCGTTTATAGCAGTGCTCAACGGGAGGATAATGATAACTTAGAAAAGCTTAGCGAGTTGTTACAAGAACTAATACGTTAAACAAAAATTTAAAACGCCTGTAAAACTATATGTATAGAATATCCGCAAAGCTCAGTCGCCATTCTCACCTGCTAGTATGGACTATTCTTCATTCACTCATGCTCCCACAATCCAACAATCGATTTTATAATTAAAACTTTTAATCAAGAAGCCATTCCAAACAAACCAAGTAATGCAAAATAATTCACATTACAATCGAAGAAATTCAAAACACCGCATCAAAAAAATAGAATTTCAAATCAACATAGTTTACCTATACAAACTCTGCGATTTTAAACTAGCCTTTGAATTTCTATTCGCAGAAATAGAAAAAGGCTACGATTTTTAGGGACATGGCGGCATTGATGTGGTATATGGTAATATCCGTGATTTTGTGACAGAAGAAGTTTTGAACAATCATGATGTAATCAGCAATCGGCATGATTATAACACAGGCACTTTCTGTTTATTCAGGAATAATAAATTGTTGAGCGGCCTGTTCATGGAAAGCAAAGATTATAAACAAGTATGTTCAAGTGCAGAACATTTTTGTTTTGACGAATGCAATTTATTTTTTAAAGAACTGCAAAATGGGGCATCGATTTATAACTATCCTGATAATATACAAAGCATGACCTATGTAGTGAAAAATGCAGTAAACCAAGGAAGGCTAAAGACCTTTTTTGATTTTATAATTATTGAAGGGGCTACAGGAAATATAGAGTGGGAAAAAGGTAAAATATATTACAAATATATGCACGAGGCAATGTTTTACTATCTTATAAGATTTAAAACACTATGCAAACGCCGCAAGATATTGAACCCTATACCTAATACTTTTTATTTCACTCCCAGAAAAATATTCTTTGATCGAATTTTCCTTTCCTATATTTTTACCCCAGGGGTGGGGGCAGCAACGTGCCTAAATTTTTCTTTGGTCGCTCGTGAATTTCTCAAATTGCCAGGTTTGGAGAATAAATATTTTCTCTTCCGGTTCAAGGAAATTTCCCAAAAAAAATTAATGTAAAACTGAATTTTCTTCAGTTAATATTCTTTGTTCGAAATTTCCTTTCCTATATTTTTACCCCCGGGGTGGGGGCAACAAGAGGCCATCATTTTTATCCCTGGTTGCTACTGGCTCTATACAAACATTCACCATTATCCGTGTTAGAATTTTTCCTGGTTCGTATTTTTAGCATATCGATTTTATATCCTGGTTGCCCCGGCAACCCATGGGTTTCTAAAAACCGAAAAAAGGTGAAAAATGATGTATCAGCCTATGAATTAATTTCTGGACTTGTTAATATTAAATAAAAATGTTATTGGATCGATCTGCTTTTCCCTGTTCATGCCTAATTCTCCTTAAATTTTTAAGGAGTCGCCATTTGAGCAAAAACTGAACCAATTATATAAAATTCCTTAAAAATTCAAAAAATATTGCCCGGAATTTAGTATCTTTGCGCTCCTTTAATTTAGGGTCAGTGGCATTCAGTGATACCGGTTTCTGAATTCACAATTTCTGCCCTGAGTTAAAGACCTCTCTCATTAAAACGTTTTAACTACTTTATGTCTGCAACAAACAATCATTCTGCACAGAGAATTAACTTCGGAAAAGTTGAATTCCTGGCGGAAACCCCGGATTTGTTAGGAATCCAGATCCAGTCGTTTAAAGACTTTTTCCAGTTAGAAACTACCCCCGACAAACGTAATGTGGAAGGGCTTTTCCGTGTGTTTAAGGAAAACTTCCCCATTACCGATACCCGGAATATTTTCGTGCTGGAGTTTCTTGATTATTTCGTAGATCCACCACGGTATTCCATCGATGAATGTATTGAACGGGGGCTAACCTATGCCGTTCCTCTTAAAGCTAAACTTCGCCTAAGTTGTAACGATGAAGAACATGTTGACTTTCAAACCATCGTTCAGGATGTGTTTTTGGGAAATATCCCTTACATGACCCCCCGCGGTACTTTTGTTATTAATGGTGCTGAACGGGTGGTGGTGAGCCAGTTGCACCGTTCTCCCGGCGTGTTCTTCGGCCAATCGATGCACCCCAATGGGACTAAAATTTATTCTGCCCGTGTAATTCCGTTTAAGGGAGCCTGGATGGAATTTGCTACTGATATCAACAACGTAATGTTTGCATACATCGACCGGAAGAAGAAATTCCCGGTTACTACCTTACTGCGTTCTATCGGGTATGAAACAGATAAAGATATTCTTGAACTTTTTGGTATGGCTGATGAAGTGAAAGCCGATAAAAAGAATCTCGAGAAACAAGTAGGCAAACGTCTGGCCGCCCGTGTACTGCGTACCTGGGTGGAAGATTTTGTGGATGAAGATACCGGCGAGGTGGTGTCGCTCGAAAGAAACGAAATCATCCTCGAACGCGATTCTGTCCTCGATGAAGAAAACATTGCCATGATCCTGGAAATGGGCGTGAAGAGCGTGTTTGTTCAGAAGGAAGAAGTGAGCGGCGATTATGCCATCATTTATAATACCCTGAATAAAGATACTTCCAATAGCGAGCTGGAAGCAGTACAACATATATATAAACAACTTCGCGGTGCCGATGCACCCGATGATGAAACCGCGCGCGGCATCATCGATAAATTATTCTTTTCCGATAAACGGTACGACCTGGGTGAAGTGGGACGGTATAAAATAAACCGCCGTCTCGGCCTCAACATGCCAATCGAAAAGAAGGTACTTACGAAAGATGATATTATTGCCATCATTAAAACCCTCGTACAATTAACCAATGGTAAGAGTGAAGTGGATGATATCGATCACCTTTCCAACCGCCGTGTACGCACTGTGGGTGAACAACTCTATGCTCAATTTGGGGTAGGGCTGGCCCGTATGGCCCGCACCATCCGCGAAAGAATGAATGTGCGGGATAATGAAGTGTTTACGCCGGTTGATCTTATTAATGCGCGTACCCTTTCATCTGTGATTAATTCTTTCTTCGGAACCTCACAGTTATCGCAATTCCTCGATCAAACCAACCCCTTGAGTGAGATTACGCATAAACGCCGTATTTCCGCTCTCGGGCCCGGTGGTTTGAGCCGCGAACGGGCCGGGTTTGAAGTGCGCGATGTACACTACTCGCACTACGGCCGCCTTTGTACGATTGAAACACCAGAAGGGCCAAACATTGGACTGATTTCTACACTTTGTGTTCATGCGAAGATTAATGATATGGGCTTTATTGAAACGCCATATCTTAAAGTAACGGATGGCCGCGCCGATCTGAAAAAAATCACCTTCCTCAGCGCCGAAGAAGAAGATACCGCAAAAATTGCGCAGGCAAACAGTGCAATGGATGAGAAAGGAAATTTTGTAAACGAAATGGTGAACAGTCGCCAAACCGGCGATTTCCCCATCCTCGATAAGCATGAAGTGGAATACATGGATGTAGCCCCCAACCAGATTGTAGGGCTGAGCGCATCGTTGATTCCATTCCTCGAACATGATGATGCCAACCGCGCCCTGATGGGATCGAACATGCAGCGCCAGGCAGTACCCCTGATTCGTCCGGAAGTTCCGATTGTAGGAACCGGCCTCGAAGGTAAAGCCGCCCGGGATGCTCGTATTCAGATCCATGCGGAAGGAGATGGCGTAGTAGAATTTGTAGATGCGAACGAAATCCATGTACGGTATAAACGCAGCGAAAACCAACGCCTTGTTAGTTTTGAAGACGACCTGAAAGTGTATAAGCTCACCAAGTTTGTACGCACTAACCAGGAAACCTGTATTAACCTCCGCCCGGCCGTGGCGAAAGGGCAGAAAATCCTGGAAGGGGATTTCCTTACCGAAGGATATGCCACCAAAAATGGCGAGCTCGCACTGGGCCGTAACCTGAAAGTGGCATTCATGCCCTGGAAGGGGTATAACTTTGAAGATGCGATCGTGATATCTGAAAAAGTGGTGAAGGAAGATTTGTTTACGTCTATCCATATCAGTGAGTTTGAAACGGAAGTGAGGGATACTAAACTGGGTGAAGAAGAACTTACCCCCGATATTCCGAACGTAAGTGAGGAAGCCACAAAAGACCTCGACCAGAACGGGATCATCCGCATCGGTGCCTCCATTAAAGAAGGCGATATCATTATTGGTAAAATCACACCGAAAGGAGAGAGCGACCCAACTCCGGAAGAAAAATTGCTCCGCGCCATCTTTGGCGATAAGGCGGGCGATGCAAAAGATGCTTCATTGAAAGCCCCAAGCGGTACCGAAGGGGTTGTAATAAATAAGAAACTTTTCCAACGGGCCAAGAAAGATAAGAATGCCAAAGTAAGGGAGAAAGCACAGCTCGAAAAGATTGAAAAGACCCACGAAAAGAATGAAGAGGAATTGCTTCAATTATTGCAGGATAAGTTGCTGCAATTACTGAAAGAAAAAGCCAGCCAGGGTGTAACCAATAACTTTGGAGAGGTGCTTATTGGAAAAGGCGCGAAGTTTAATGCAAAAAACCTTGCCAATATCGACTACCAGAATGTAAACCCACTGGGATGGAGCGGCGATGCTAAAACGGATGATCTCATCAACACCCTGCTTCACAACTACAATATCAAGTACAACGAAGAACTGGGAAGGTATAAACGTGAAAAGTTCAATATTTCGATAGGGGATGAATTGCCCGCCGGGGTATTGAAACTGGCAAAAGTTTATATGGCCGTGAAACGTAAACTGAAGGTGGGAGATAAGATGGCGGGGCGTCACGGAAATAAAGGGATTGTTGCCAAAATTGTACGTGCAGAAGATATGCCCTTCCTGGAAGACGGAACACCGGTTGATATCGTACTGAATCCACTGGGGGTACCCAGCCGTATGAATATCGGACAGATTTACGAAACGGTATTAGGATGGGCCGGCGAAAAACTGGGTGTGCGATTTGCAACCCCCATTTTTGATGGGGCATCTCCCGAAGAAATTGACGGTAAACTCAATGAAGCCAAGCTTCCAAAGTTTGGACATACATACCTGTACGACGGGGAAACCGGCGAACGTTTCGATCAGAAAGCCACAGTGGGTATTATCTATATGATTAAACTACACCACATGGTAGATGATAAGATGCACGCACGTTCCATCGGGCCATACAGCCTAATTACCCAACAGCCGTTGGGAGGTAAAGCCCAGTTTGGTGGCCAGCGTTTTGGGGAAATGGAAGTTTGGGCGCTCGAAGCATACGGCGCTTCCAATATCCTGCAGGAACTGCTCACCCTTAAATCGGATGATATCATTGGAAGGGCTAAGACCTATGAAGCCATTGTTAAAGGTGATAACATCCCAAGGGCAGGCATACCCGAATCGTTTAACGTACTGGTGCACGAATTGAGGGGTCTGGGATTGAACCTTACATTCGATTAGTAGTTAACGTTAGTACAGTGAGGATATCCTGTACAAGAGTGCGACGCCAATGAAGCCGGGCTTTGAACCCCGGTTGATTTAAAAACAAAAAAAATAAACCATATTATACTATGGCCATTAAAAAGGAAAACCGTCCAAAATCAACATTCTCGCAAATTACCATTGGCCTGGCTTCGCCGGATACCATCCTGGAGCGCAGCTATGGCGAAGTGTTGAAACCGGAAACGATAAATTACCGTACTTATAAGCCCGAACGGGATGGCTTATTCTGCGAAAGGATTTTTGGTCCTGTAAAAGATTATGAATGCGCTTGCGGAAAGTATAAGCGTATCCGTTATAAGGGAATTGTTTGCGACCGTTGTGGGGTGGAAGTAACAGAGAAAAAAGTACGCCGCGAAAGAATGGGCCACATTAAACTGGTAGTTCCGGTAGTACACATCTGGTACTTTAAATCGCTGCCTAATAAAATTGGTTACCTCCTCGGCATGAGTTCCAAGAAACTGGAAACCATTATTTATTACGAACGCTTTGTGGTAATTCAACCCGGGGTTCGGGCCGATAAGGGACAAAATTATGCCGACCTGCTCACCGAGGAAGAATACCTCGATATTTTGGATGCTCTTCCCAAAGACAACCAGTTGTTGCCGGATGAAGATCCAGAAAAATTCATCGCCAAGATGGGGGCAGAAGCCGTACATGCTATGCTGGAAAGGCTCGACCTCGACCAGCTCAGCTTCGATCTGCGTAATTCTGCGGCTAATGAAACTTCCCAACAAAGGAAAGCAGATGCCCTTAAGCGTTTAAGCGTAGTAGAAAGTTTCCGTGAAGCCAATACCCGAATTCACAACCGGCCCGAATGGATGGTGATGCAATACATCCCGGTAATCCCTCCGGAGTTGCGTCCGCTTGTTCCATTGGACGGAGGCCGTTTTGCGTCATCCGACCTGAATGACCTTTACCGCCGGGTTATTATCCGTAACAACCGGTTGAAGAGGCTGCTGGAAATTAAAGCCCCTGAAGTGATTCTGCGGAATGAAAAACGCATGCTACAGGAAGCGATTGACTCCCTGTTTGATAACAGCCGTAAATCCAACGCCGTAAAAGCAGAAGGTGGCCGTGCCCTTAAATCGTTAAGTGATGTACTGAAAGGTAAACAAGGGCGTTTCCGGCAGAACCTGTTGGGTAAACGCGTTGACTATTCGGGACGTTCGGTAATTGTGGTAGGCCCCGAATTAAAAATGCATGAATGCGGATTGCCAAAGGATATGGCCGCTGAACTGTTTAAACCTTTTATTATCCGTAAGTTGATTGAAAGAGGAATTGTAAAAACTGTGAAGAGTGCCCGCAAGCTGGTTGATAAAAAAGAAGCCATTATCTGGGATATCCTCGAAAATATTCTAAAAGGCCACCCGGTAATGCTGAACCGGGCTCCAACACTGCACAGACTGTCCATCCAGGCGTTTCAACCCAAACTGATTGAAGGGAAGGCGATCCAGTTGCATCCATTGGTTACAACCGCTTTCAACGCCGACTTTGATGGTGACCAAATGGCTGTGCATGTACCCTTGAGCAATGCGGCCGTTTTGGAGGCCCAGTTATTAATGCTTTCATCGCATAATATCCTCAACCCACAAAATGGTACGCCTATTACTCTTCCCTCGCAGGACATGGTACTTGGGTTGTACTATATTACCAAGGGTAGAAAAACAGAGGGCGACCTGGTTATTAAAGGAGAAGGAAAGGCGTTCTATTCGGCAGAGGAAGTGATTATCGCTTTCAATGAAAAGCGGGCGGATCTACATGCCAATATAAAAGTAAAAGTGGATGTCCGTAAAAAAGACGGCAGCCTGGAGCATAAACTGATTGATACTACAGTTGGAAGGGTGATTTTTAACCAGTTTGTTCCCAAAGAAGTAGGCTTTATTAATGCCCTCATTACCAAGAAAACATTGCGGGAAATCATTGGCGACATCATTAAATGGACCAGTGTACCCATCACTGCAAAATTCCTTGATGACATCAAGACCCTGGGATACCACATGGCTTTCAAGGGTGGGCTGTCGTTCAATATTAATGACCTTATCATCCCGGAAGTAAAGGCAGAACTGGTGGAAATTGCCCAGCAGGAAGTATCGGAAGTGTGGGAAAGCTACAACATGGGGCTGATCACCAATAACGAGCGGTACAATCAGATTATTGACATCTGGAGCCGGGTAGATACCAAAGTAACGGAAACGCTTATTCGCGAATTAGCTTCCGATAAACAAGGGTTCAATTCGGTTTATATGATGCTTGATTCGGGAGCTCGTGGTAGCAAGGCGCAAATTAAGCAGTTGGCCGGACTGAGAGGCCTGATGGCTAAACCGCGTAAATCCGGTTCCTCCGGTAGTGAAATTATCGAGAATCCCATCCTCGCCAACTTTAAAGATGGCCTTAGTGTATTGGAATACTTTATTTCTACCCACGGTGCCCGTAAAGGGTTGGCAGATACCGCCCTGAAGACGGCGGATGCCGGTTACCTTACCCGCCGTTTGGTGGATGTGGCACAGGATGTGGTTATCAATGAAGAAGATTGCGGAACCCTGCGTGGAATATCTATTTCTGCTTTGAAGGATAATGAAGATATTATTGAACCCCTTGCCGACCGCATCGAAGGACGTACCTCCCTGCACGATGTGTTTGATCCGGTAACCGATGAATTGTTACTGAGGGCAGGAGAAGAAATTACAACCGATGATGCAAAGAGAGTGGAAAATGCCGGTATAGAAGTAGTGGACATTCGTTCGGTACTTACTTGCGAAAGCAGCCGGGGTGTGTGTGTGAAATGCTATGGTAAAAACCTGGCCAGTGGTATGTTGGCACAACGGGGTGATGCGGTAGGTATCATTGCTGCCCAATCCATTGGTGAACCAGGTACACAGCTTACCCTTCGTACCTTCCACGTGGGTGGTGTGGCAGGTTCTGCTTCGGTAGAATCTACACTTAGCTCAAAGTTTGAAGGAACCATACAGTTTGATGGGCTTCGTACCGTTGCCTCTGAAGACAACCAGGGTAAGAAAGTTCAAATGGTTATTGGACGTACCGGTGAAATCCGGATTATAGATGTAAAGAGCGACCGCCTGCTGAATACCACACATATTCCTTACGGTTCTGTGCTCAATGTAAAAGACGGGCAAAAAATTAATAAGGGAGATGTGATATGTAGTTGGGATCCTTACAATAACGTAATCATTGCGGAAACTCCCGGTACCATTAAGTTTGAGTCGGTTATTGAAGGGATAACCTTCCGTGAGGAAGCAGATGAGCAAACCGGCCACCGCGAAAAAGTGGTTATTGAAACCAAGGATAAGACCAAGCTTCCCGCTATTATTGTGGAAGGAAAGGATAAAAAGACCTATAACCTCCCCGTGGGATCCCATGTGGCAGTTGAAGAAGGGGATACAGTGAAGAATGGACAGGTATTGGTTAAAATACCGCGGGTGCTGAGCAAATTGAAAGATATCACCGGAGGGCTGCCTCGTGTTACCGAATTGTTTGAAGCGCGTAACCCAAGCAACCCGGCTGTGGTTTGTGAAATTGACGGGGTTGTTTCCTTTGGAGCCATCAAGCGTGGTAACCGCGAAATAATTGTGGAAGCCAAAGATGGCGTGGTACGTAAATACCTGGTGCCGCTTAGCCGCCAGATCCTGGTGCAGGATGGTGACTTCGTAAAAGCAGGAACCGGATTAAGCGATGGGCAAATTTCACCGGCCGATATCCTGGCTATCAAAGGACCATTTGCCGTTCAGGAGTATGTAGTTAACGAAATTCAGGAGGTGTATCGCCTTCAGGGTGTGAAGATCAACGATAAGCACATTGAAGTAATTGTTCGGCAGATGATGCGTAAGGTAACCATTGAAGATGCAGGGGATACTAAATTCTTAGAAGGGGATACGGAAGATCGCCTCGACTTTAACGCTGAGAACGATTACATTTTTGATAAAAAAGTGGTTACAGAAAGTGGCGAAAGCGCAAAACTCCGCCCGGGCCAGATTATAACCCTTAGGGAGGTACGCGAAGAGAATTCAGTCCTTCGCCGTGCAGATAAGAAACTGGTTGAATTCCGTGATGCACAACCCGCCACCTCCTCGCCTTTATTGTTGGGAATTACAAAGGCTTCCCTGGGTACCCAAAGTTGGATTTCTGCAGCTTCATTCCAGGAAACTACAAAAGTACTCAGCTCCGCAGCCATACAGGGTAAAACCGATGGAATGCTGGGCCTGAAAGAAAATGTAATTACTGGTCATCATATCCCCGCTGGCACCGGTTTGCGTGAATTTGAAAATATGATTGTGGGCAGCAAACAGGAGTATGAACTGTTGCAAACCACCAAAGAAGCGATGAGCTTTGACGAAGAAGAATAATTATGGATGTATTTAATCTGAAAAGCCCGGCTATATACCGGGTTTTTTTTGGTGCCATCCAGATTAATGAGCTCTATTTTGAGTGGGGCGGACCTTATTTTTTTATGGGCTTTGGGGCGATATATCTTTATTATGCCGGAGTTGCTTGTGCTAATAAGCTGAAAAGTAATCCAATTGGGGTTTTCAAAGTTGCACAGGCAGTGCTGTACCCTGCCCGTCCGGGTCTGGCGCGCATCCGGCAACCCATGGGCGAAAGCTCATTATTCATCCTTATTCAGGCATAGGAAGAATAGTTTTAAATTAATAAGCGGTAAATAAATTTTAGCTGGGCCGGATATACTTTAGTCAAAATCCATTGATCCAATTTTTCCTGGCATTATTTTTACCCCCGGGGCGGGGGCAGCAAAGCGCCCAACACTTTTTTGTTTTAGCTTCCATTCATTGAGCCAGTACTAGCATTTTCACCTTGCATCCAAAAACCGGTGGCATAACCTGGAAAGAATATCCCATTTGCTGAATGGCTAAAGCTCTCTATTTACCCTAATAGCATTATTGTTATGTATAAACTGAAAATAATTTACCAAAAACTGAATATACTTTAGTCAAAATCCATTGATCCAATTTTTCCTGGCATTATTTTTACCCCCGGGGTGGGGGCAGCAAAGCGCCCAACACGTTTTGAAAGCAGTTTACTAAATTCTAAATTGAAATCATTATTTCTCCCAACCAGGAACTTTTTCTACTTTCTACCATTATCCAAGTGAAAATCCCTTCTACATACTTTTGCCGTTAACCCTTTCATAAATAAAACTATAGCCTGTCTTATTTAAAGGCTTTCTCTATATCTTGCCGGCTAATTTAAAATCTGTAGATGAAGAATTTTTCTATCGTACTAAATGTTGTATTGATTGTTGCCGTTGCAATTTTGTATTACCTGCATTTTTCAGGTAATCAAAAACCTGTTTCAGTGGTGAAAACGGCCGTTCCAAAAGCTCCGCTCAGTGAATTGGAAAAAGCACCTATTGCTTATGTGGATCTCGACTCCCTGAATGAAAAAATTGCCTTCATCCGGGATAAAAGAAAAGAATTGGAAGGAGAACAAAAAGCCATTGAAAACGAATGGATGAGTGCATCTCGTGCCCTTAATGATAAGAAAAATGAATTCATCAAAAAGCACGACAACGGAAAGGCAATAACCGATGAAATGGCTGCCGAATTTCAAACCCAGCTTTTACAGGAACAACAGGCCATTGAAGAAAAAAGGCAGGCTGCTACGCAAAAATTAACAGAGAAGAGCTACAAGTTTATGGATGATATCCAAAAGAAACTCAAAGACTTCCTGGCCCAATACAACAGCAACGGAACCTACAAGTACATACTTACCACCGGCACAGGGCTGGATTACCTTGTATTCAAGGATACTACCCTCAATATTACCAATGATGTAATTGCCGGAATGAATGAAAAAATTGCCAAGGAAAACAAAAAATAATAAAGGCTTTGATTATCTTGAATCCCGTCTGCAATTAAAGACGGGATTTTTTTATGACCGAAACGCAACATTCCTTCAAACCATCTCTCAGCCTTTTTGATGCCACCATGGTAGTAGCCGGATCCATGATAGGGTCGGGGATATTTATAGTGAGCGCCGATATTACCCGCAATGTAGGATCTGCCGGATGGTTAATCGTAATCTGGCTGCTCACCGGGTTTATGACCCTTACTGCTGCCCTCAGTTATGGAGAACTCAGCTCCATGTTTCCTAAGGCAGGAGGCCAATATGTGTACCTGAAAGAAGCGTTTAATCCACTGGCCGGATTCTTATACGGGTGGAGCTTTTTTGCCGTGATACAAACGGCCACCATTGCGGCAGTAGGGGTGGCGTTCAGCAAATTTCTCGGAACCATTAATCCTGCTTTTGGACCGGAAAATGTACTACTGGAATTGGGGTGGTATAAAGTGAATGCAGGACAGATTGTGGCCATTGGGTTAATCATATTCCTCACTTTTGTAAACACAAAGGGAATTGAAGGGGGGAAGATTATTCAGACTTTTTTTACCAGTGTTAAATTGTTGTCACTTTTTGGACTTATCATTTTCGGATTAATTGTGGCCACTAAAAGTGGAGCCTGGCAGGCAAACTGGGCCGATGCCTGGACCATGAAGAAATTGGATTCCTCCGGGGATATTATTGGGCCTGTATTAGGTTCCGCCGCTTTAGGTGCCATTGCAGCCTCAATGGTGGGATCTATTTTCAGCAGTGATGCCTGGAATAATGTAACCTTTATTGCCGGGGAGGTGAAGAACCCTAAACGGAATATTGGTCTCAGCCTTTTCCTGGGTACCCTCATTGTTACCGTAATTTATGTTTTTGCAAATATCATGTACCTGGCCGTATTGCCGGTAAAGGATATTGCTTCAGCCCCCCAGGACAGAGTAGCGGTTGCTGCAAGTGTGGCGATTTTTGGTAATATCGGGTCCTATGTAATCGCCATCATGATTATGATTTCCACTTTTGGCTGCAATAACGGACTTATTCTTGCCGGTGCCAGGGTTTATCACACGATGGCCCGGGATGGCTTATTTTTTAAGAAAACAGGTACTCTTAATAAATATAATGTTCCCGAATTTGCCCTATGGATACAATGCCTGGTGGCCTGCATTTTATGCCTGAGCGGAAAGTATGGCGACCTGCTGGATATGATTTCTTTTGTGGTGGTGATGTTTTATGCCCTGACTATTACCGGTATATTTATCCTGCGCAAGCAGAAGCCCGATTTGGACAGGCCCTACAAAGCATTTGGTTATCCGGTATTACCTGCCGTTTATATCCTGATGGCTATTGCATTTTGTATTTTACTGATTCTGTATAAGCCAACTTACACATGGCCCGGTTTAATCATTGTGCTGGCAGGTATCCCAATTTATTATCTTGCAGTAGCCAATAAAAAGAAAACAACCTGATGGATTTTGATAAACTCTTCAATTCAATAAAAGATTTGCGGGTGGCCGTTGTGGGCGACGTAATGTTGGATACTTACTGGTGGGGCGGAGTGGACCGGATTTCTCCCGAGGCGCCCGTACCTATTGTTGCCCTTTCGAAAAAAGAAGAAAGAATTGGAGGTGCCGGCAATGTAGCCTTGAACGTAAAAGCACTTGGGGCCGATGTACACATAATTAGTGTTACAGGAAAAGATGAAGAGGCTTCCAGGCTTAAGGCATTATTTGATAACCAGGGTATTCAAACCCAATATTTATTAGAAAGCCCATCGCGTATTACAACCAATAAGATCAGGGTCATCAGCCGTAACCAGCAAATGATGCGCCTCGATGCGGAAATTACTCAACCGCTGAGCGAAGGAGATGAAAATTTATTAATTGAAAGGTTTACGCAATTCCTGAAAACCAAATCTCCTCAGGTAGTGGTTCTGGAAGATTATAATAAAGGGGTGTTGAGTAAAAGAGTAATTTCAGAAGTAATTTCGCTTTGTAAAAGCCAGGATGTAATAACCACCGTAGACCCTAAACGCAGTAATTTTTTCGAATACCGGGGGGTAGATATTTTTAAACCTAATTTGCTGGAAGCGAGGCAAGGTTTGAACCTGATTGCGGATAAAGTAACGCCCGAATTTATGCACCATATTCACCAGCAGTTACATAGTAAGTTGGGGCATAAAATTTCATTTATTACCCTTTCCGAAAAGGGTGTTTTTTATCAGGAGGGGGCCCACAGCCGGATAATTCCTACCCATGTACGCAGCATTGCCGATGTGAGTGGAGCGGGCGATACGGTAATTGCGGTAGCTTCCGTTCTTTATGCCGCTACCCGCAATGTAAATCTAATGGCTGAGGTGGCTAATATTGCCGGAGGCTTAGTTTGTGAAGAAGTAGGAACGGTAGCCATAAATAGGGAACGTTTGCTGAAAGAATGTAAAACGCTGCTTACATCCCATAATTAACGGATTCCAAAACCTTTCCTGTTTTTTTAGTTCCTGTTTAAATAGGTGGCAAAAAGAATGGATATTCTCTGAAGGTAAAGGAGGTAATTTTGCAGTCAAATTCCAAAAAAATGCGTCCATTTTCAATAGCCATTCACGGCGGTGCGGGAACCATTCTCAAATCGGATATGACAAGCGACCTGGAACAGGCTTATGCCCGTGGGCTGGAAGATGCGGTAAATGCAGGTTATGCCGTTTTGGAAGAAGGCGGATCGGCCATTAATGCAGTGAAGGCAGCGGTGGTAATATTGGAAGATAATTTGCTTTTTAATGCCGGAAGAGGATCCGTATTTACAAAAAAAGGCGTTCAGGAGATGGATGCCGCTATTATGGACGGTAAAAAGTTGGCCGCCGGAGCCATAGCCGGAGTTAGAAATGTTAGGAACCCGATTGAGCTGGCGGCCGAAGTAATGAAAAACAGCAACCATGTTTTCCTAAGTGGAAAAGGGGCTAACGATTTTGCCATAAAACAAGGGGTGAAACTGGAGCCCGATGAATACTTTTTTTCTCAATTCCGGTACGATCAGTGGAAAGTAATGCGAGACAGCGATAATTATTCGCTCGACCATACCCACCAGGGCCTGGAGGAACTCATGAAAGATAAAAAATTTGGAACGGTTGGAGCCGTTGCCTGTGATAGCGAAGGAAATATTGCCGCGGCTACCAGTACTGGTGGGATGACAAATAAAAAATACGGCCGAATTGGTGACAGCCCATTGATTGGTTCCGGCACCTATGCCAACAATGGAACTTGCGCCATTAGTTGTACCGGGCATGGAGAACCCTTTATTTGTGCGGTAGCTGCTCATGATGTTAGCGCGATGATGGAGTATAAGAACCTTTCGCTTCATGATGCCATGCATGAAGTAGTAATGGTAAAACTGGTTGAAATGGAAGGGGAAGGCGGAATGATTGGGGTAGACGCACAGGGAAATATCTCCATGATTTTCAACAGTGCCGGAATGTACCGGGCGATGAAGAACAGTAAGGGCGATTTTGCCGTGGGTATATACCAGGATTAATTTTAATCAGGTCTTCCTTTTATGGATATTTCAAAATATGCGGTTATTGTGGCAGGAGGTGCGGGAACCAGAATGGGAACCACTACACCCAAACAATTCCTTCTTCTAAACGGGAAACCTCTTCTATACTATACGCTCAAAGCATTTTTTGATGCTTTTGCTGATATTCAAATTATTCTTGTTTTACCCGAAGAACACATCGGTACCGGCCAGGAAATAATTGATGCCTATTTTGATCATCAACGCGTATCCATTACCGTTGGTGGAAGGACCCGGTTTCATTCTGTTCAAAATGGCTTAAGGCTTGTATTGGAGGAAAGTGTGGTTTTTGTACACGATGCCGTTCGGTGTCTGGTTACCCCCACGCTTATCCGGAATTGCTTTGAGGCGACACTGAGTTTTGGTTCTGCAGTTCCGGTGATAGCCTGTAAAGACAGTGTTCGTATTCTTACCGATGAAGGAAATGAAATGTTACGAAGAGAAATGGTGAAATTAGTTCAGACTCCACAAACTTTTTATAGCAAGATTTTATTGCCTGCCTTTCAGATTGATTATAAAGATAAGTTTACAGATGAGGCCTCCGTAGTGGAGTCCTTTGGATTAAAACTTTACCTGATTGAAGGAGAAGAGGAGAATATTAAAATTACGCATCCCGCGGACCTTTTCCTGGCAGAATATATCCTCAATACCAGGTGAGTAAAATACAGGAGGTTGGTGGTAGCTTTTAAAGTTAACCTATCATAGGGTGAAAAATCCCTTCCTGCCAATTACATAAATAGGCCGATTTTCACGAAATTAGCAACATGGGCAGAAAACAGGAACTGGATCCCAATGGTAGTTTTACAGTGCATGAATCCCGGGGCGTGAATATTGTATTCGGGTTAATTTTCCTGGTGATCTTTTTCTCCACTTTGTTTACAATCGATTTTAAAAATTTTTCCCTTTCCTCGCCACATATTGCCTTCTTACTCACACTGTTTCCGGCCGTTTTTTTCTTTGTAAAAGCCAGGAGGCATAAATTAATTATTGAAATTAATGCAGGAGGGTTCTATTATTTAGGGCGATTAATTACAGATTGGAAACATTTTATTTCTGTTAAATATGTGGAGGAAGAAAAGGCATTTCGCATTTCGGATAATTTTGTTTTGATGATGGAGTATTTTAAACCCAATGCCCCTAATTCATTTATCATCAAAATTAAATTGGGAAATACACAGAATAAATCGGAAGAAGAAATCATTGAAGCCATTCAATTTTTTCACCAGCAATCGGGGTATGAACCAATGTTGTCCGAGGAATAGCAAATTTTAATTTGCCAGTGGGGGCAATGCATTTCCACTGGTTATCCATTATTTGAATTTAAGTTGAATCGCCTTCATTCCAGGGCATTCGTATTTTTATCCTGATTGTGCGGTAACAGTCAATTTTTTATGCCTTCCATCTAAATGAACGGCGGCTTTTCAAACAGAATATATATACGATCTCGCTGAAGTTTCTTTAGTTAAAAATGGATTGCTGTGCTTTTTTTCTCCCTATTTTTACCCCCGGGGTGGGGGCAGAAAACTGGTTTGTGAAATTTGGATCCTTTTGCAAAATCGCCACAAAAATTTATTATTCCGGGAGTTGTATAAATTCCCAATTTTTGTATTCTTTCACTTTCGGTGGTATTATTTAAATGCCAGGTCTTTTTATGATAATTTATTCTTATCCTCCCACCACGTCTCCGCCAATTAGTCTTTTACCCACCGGATGGCTTTGGGTAAATTATTGAACCGATATGGAAAATAGGGCTCGTTCCGGGTTGCAAATTTTTCATAAAAGTAACCCACACCCTTCAGGTCGGAACCCTCAAAATCAAATATCTTTCCGGAGTCTTTAAACTCCAGAAATAATTGTTGGAAGAGAAAATAATTTGCAAGGCTTTTCCTTCCTTCAGGCATGAGGTTATTGATGATGTTGTAAATCCTCCGGCTATCTGTTAATAACAGGCAGGAAGCGAATACTTTGTTGTCGCCCGAATGGGTGACCTTACGAATAATAACCCGATTATTCCGTTGCATTTGTTCGGATAGGCGATGAAAATTTTCAAAATCTCTATTCTTTATGGATTTTATTCGATTTAAATATAATTGCCGGTAGCTTGAAATTATTTCTTCGGCATTATCTGAAACATGATACTGCAAATCATATTTTTTCAGCCTTTTCAGCCGCGTATTGATGTATTCATTTAATGACTGGCAGGAAAGGTCTCTCAAAAAATTATTTCGTTCTTTCCCGGTTTCAAACACGGTAGAGTTCTTTTGGGCAAAATTGAGGTTGATTTCTCCAAAACGGCAGAAAGAATTAATCATTGGAAGAAATGCTGCCTCCAATTCTCCGAGGTTACCCTCTTTAAAAAATATCCCACCCTGCTGGCAAAAGGCAGGCTGATACAGATACCTTATCCCTAACTTGGTACGTTGGCATAGTGGCATTACAGCCTGGTAATCTCCTGCAACAATTCCATACCATCCCGGCGACATGTGATTAAGAAATCGGGATTCCGCATAAATTAATCCATTGGGTGATTGTGCAATGCATTCATCCCACTTTTCAATATCCACCTCGTCATGTTTTAGCAGGATTGTTTTCACATCAGAAAGGGCTAAGTGAAAATAATTTATTAAGGGCAAGATTTTGAAGGTCTATACTAAAGGAAATGTTTTTAAGAAACTTTTTATCTACTATTACGGAGTTTACATAATCCTTGTATACCTTACTGTACAAAATCGGGAAATAAATATTGATTGAATTTTTCAATAATGATAATTGCAATCCGGCATCATACAGGAACCTTCCATTGGAGTTATCCTTATCCCAGGCACCGGCATAGGTGCCTACATCCAGAAATATTTTAAGAGGGATTTTGAACGGGAGTAAACTCAACGGGTTTACAGAATTAGGGATGGTTGAACTTATGTTGATTGCCGTTAGCCAATCGTCCGTTTTACCAATTTTATTGCTTAAGAGATCGGTTCTGATTTTAAAGAAACCATCCCGTTGCATGATTTGGGCAACCGGAAGCCCACGGGTAAAATTTTTTGTGGTTGAAATTTTGGGATCATAAACAGTGTATGCAAATTCGTTTCGTCCTACAAAGTAATCGTGGTAGGTATAATCTTCATCTCCTTTTGGTCCTGTCATATTTAAATGGAACCGGTCCGTCTTATAACGAGTAAGTGAAGTCTTTTCTGTGGTATAAATAAACTTACCGGCGAAGAAGCGGAAATTCAGTCCTCCGCCTTTTGCAAAATTGAAATAATAATTAGTGGTAAGATTTAATCTGATGAAGCCATCGGCCTGCTCTGCCTGAAATACAGCACTGTAAGGATACAACGCCCTGCTGTTTTCTACTACCAGCGAGAGCTGGTTCAGGTATCGGGATGATTTGGGATAGGTAATTACATCCTGCTGAATCACCGTATCTCTTCTGAAATTGATCCCTGTTTCATTTATCAGGAAGGTCTTCCATTGGATATATTTTTTCATGGTGCTCCTCGCCGATTTGTTGGCCAGGCTATAGCGCAGTGTAGGCACAATTTTTTGGAAGCCAAGAAAATTTTTCTTTCCGGTTGAATCCTTAAAACTATTCATTGTAAACCTGGCTCCGTTTACACTAAACTCCAACTGACTTCCATTTTTGGAATAATAATGGTACCCAATTTTACCAATGAAATTAAATTCGCGGGGTTGTGTTGCAAACAAGGGAGCAACCACGAACCGGAACCGGGTTACTGGCAAGGTATAATTATGGAATAGGACCCCTGCCATCCATCCATCGTAAATATTGTAACCCAGTGCCGGCGAAATGAAAATATTATTTCTGGATTCGGTATTGCTGAATCCGATAAAGGGCCTTAAGGCAAGGCCTTTTCTTTTTGGCTTATTAATATACCCCCGGGAATCAAGAAGAGCAAAGATTGAATCCGTATCGGAGTGTAGGTACTTTGCGGCTATCGTTTTGAAATCGGAAGGTTGCGGGTGCTTGAATTTCCAGGTATTAAAATATTCCTGGATCATCTCATCAAAAGTCCGGCTTCCTAACTTTTCTTCCAGCAAAGCCATCCATATTGATGTTTTACCATAGGCAATTGCATTGTAATTTAGTAAACTGAACTTTTCAGATGGAGTATTTATTGGTTGGTCTTTGTTGATGGAAATAAGGGTATGGGCCGCTATTTCTCCTAAGCCTGAATCATCCGGGAAAAATAAATTCACTTTTTTTGAATGAGATTTCGATTGTGAATTTCTCCAGTCTTCATAACGGGTATCAAAATAGCTGTTCATGCCTTCGTCCATCCAGGGGTACATTCTTTCATTTGTACCCAGCATCCCATAGAACCAATTATGGCCTACCTCATGCCCAATAAGATTTGCCAGGTCATCATTATCAGTTGGAGTGGCTATTATGGTGATGGTTGGATATTCCATTCCGCCTGCATTGGGAACAAGGCTTTCAACCACTTTCACCGTTTTGTATGGATAATTGCCTATCCATTTTCCCCTTGTAAACAGGGTCTGTTGAATAAATGAAATGGCCGAATCCCACTTTTTTTCTGATTTTTTATGGAAGTACACCTCCATAGCAACAGGTTTTCCATCAACATCTGTTTCGCCCTTTTTAACTAAATAGGTTGAATCAGCAAACCAGGCAAAATCGTGAATGTTGGATTCTTCAAATTGCAATATCTTTTTTCCGTCTAACAACTTTTCCGACATCAGATTTCCGGTGGCAGCTACGGTATATTTTTCCGGTACTGAAATGGTTACATTAAAACTTCCAAATTCGCTGTAAAATTCCCCATTATTTAAATACGGCATGGGATGCCATCCGTTCTTGTCGTAAACTGCCGGTTTTGGGTACCATTGGGTAACCTGGAAAGAAGGCCCATAATAACCCATGCGGGAGAAGGCAAATGGAAGTTTTACCCTGAAGGGGGTACTAATTTCTATTGATTTGCCAGGAGGAAGGGGAGCCGGAAGCAGAAGTTTTATAATGTCCTGGTGTTGGGGATGGTCTTCGGTTTTCAACTCGTCTCCGCCGCTGGTAAAGTTTAACCTGTTTATATATCCTCTTTTTGATTCATCCGAAAAATAGAAACTCGTATTTCCGTCTTCCAGTAGCTGGTCGCAAAAGGCCGTCCGGTCGTTTTTATAGGCATTGGGCCAAAGATGTACCCAGATAAAATGGAGGGTATCGGGGCTGTTATTTTTATACCTGAAATCAAGGCTGGCATCCAGGCTTCGGGTGCTGTCGATTAACGAAACCTTTATTTTATAATCTACCTCCTGCTGCCAGTAATGCTGTGCGCTTAAATGGGAAATGGTACATAAGAAGGCGACCAGAAGATGGATTTTTTTCAAATGTTCTGTTTTCCCAAAAATAAGTAATTAGGGGTCTATTATAAAGGGATGGTTACCAGTTCGCTGCTTTATTTTTTGGTGGAAAATGGACGTTGATCCGGATTTCATTATTATATTGCAGCATATCTGTGTAATAACAGGGTTATAAATTAATTAAAATGACATATCAAATGAGTTCCGCACCAGATCAGGTTCAACATCATTCTGCGCTTGGCCGTTTTTTAGCCTGGTCTGATTCTCAAAAAAATAACCGGATTTTATGGCTTGCCGTTGCCTTATTTGTGCAGGTTGGAGCCGCCATTCCGCTAACGGCTGCTGCAGTAATGCTGTTGGGTGGGAATAGTTTTTTCCTTTGGTTAATTATTCTCGCTATTAATGTACCCGTGTTAATTATGAACCTTGCCGCGATGCCAACCAAAGTCACTATTCCGGCACTATTTGGAGCATGGGCTGTGGAAGTTCTGATTATTATTTATTGTGTGCTTCACGCGCTTCTTTAACCGAATTTCCTTCTCTTTCTTCCTTCTATTTAACATTTTTCCATTTTTTAGGTTAGATATCAGGGGTACTCTCTTTAGGGTATCCCTTTTTTTATTTAAACCAAAATCATTTTTTGGAGTGATGCCTATCATTCGGCACGAAGATTGATTTATCGAACTTGCAGGATAATTCCAGGGACATAAAAACCGCCCTGATTTCCGGGGATTTCGTACCCAATATCTTTTAATTATATCAGCGGAATTTCTTAAATTCAGGGATGGATTTGGCGGTGTTTTATGGAAATTTTTTAATCAGTTATATCGATCAAATTTATTTTTCACATCATAATATAAAGCTATGAGAAAGGTATTATTACTCTCCACCAGTCAGGTTCTGTCAAGAAATTCGCTCGATTTTGCGAACTATCTTGGAAAAGGAAAAGGATTCCACCTGAAAGGGCTGTTTTTTTCCGGATCTAACGACACGGCATCATTCGATGCCTTTAATTCAGATGAAGATGTAGCAACCCAGGCCATTACAGTCCCTGCTGCTATTACCGAGTTTCAATCGGTAGCAACCATGAAAGGCATCCAGCATAGTATCCAAATTTTGAAAAATGACATTCTGCAGGAGATTCAGGAGGAAACAAGATTTGCAGATGTTCTGGTTTGTGATGCCAGTCTTTCTCCTGTTAACCTCGGGCTTGGCCTCTCGCCATTTGTCAGGAAAGTGCTGGCAGATGCCAAGTGCCCTGTGGTGGTAGCTCCGGTTAAATTTGATGAACTCGAAGAGATTGTATTTACCTATGATGGCTCCGATACCAGCATGTACGCCATTAAACAGTTTACCTACCTTTTCCCTGATTTTAGCGAGACCCCTGTTTCCGTTCTTCAAATATTGCCTGCCGGCGCAGAAAAAAATCCGGGTCAAAATAAACTAATTGACCTGTTGAAATTCCATTACAATTCCCTGAGTTTTACTGCCCGTGAAGGGGAGGAGGCGGAAATTGAATTATTCCGGCAATTTGTGGGTAAAAAGAATTCCCTGCTTGTGATGGGTGCCTATGGCCGAAAAATGATTACCAACGAAAGGAGTACCGCCGATATTTTGTTGCGTAATATTGATACACCCATGTTTATTGCACACTTTTAATAAATCCAGTTGCCTCTTTTAGAGGCATATCCTACTAACCCTTTACATACATTGAGCATTGCCGGGTCGCTTCTTCGCCTCCCGGCATATTTTTTAAATAGAATAGAATGATCACAGCCTCCGAACAATTATTTCTCAGTGCCGTTAAGTTTAAAAAGTATTTATAATGCAAATGAGATCGTTGAACCATACCAACCTGAAAATTGGAAGAATATGTTTTGGGGGGAATGTATTTGGGTGGACGCTTAATGAAAATGAATCTTTCCTTATCCTGGATGCATTTGTTGCGGCAGGATTCAATTTTATTGATACGGCAAACACCTACGCCTGGTGGGTGAATGGAGTAGGAGGCCAATCTGAAACCATCCTTGGTAAATGGATGAAAAGCAGGGGAAACCGGGATAAAATAATCATAGCCACAAAAACCGGATCAAAAACCAAAAATCATCCGGTTGACAGCAGTGCAGCCCACATCCTTTCTTCCGCAGAAGAATCCCTTCAAAGGTTGCAAACATCTTATATCGATTTGTATTACACGCATTTTGACGATGAGAAAACAGCAGTGGCAGAAACCATGCAAGCCTTCGATCAATTGGTGAAAAGAGGAATGATTCGCTACCCTGCTGCTTCCAATGTATCCCCCAAGAGATTGATCGAATCTATGGAGGCATCAGAAATGAATGGGTATGCTAAATATGTGGCCCTTCAACCCCAATATAACCTGGTGGAAAGGCTGCATTACGAGCACGACTATGCGCCATTGGTGAACAAATTTGGATTTTCCGTTTTCCCATATTGGTCTTTGGCAGCCGGTTTTCTAACAGGGAAGTATCGATCCGAAGCAGACCTCCAAAAAAGTGTTCGGGGAAAGGGCGTCAAAAAATACCTTAATGAAAAGGGATTAACCGTTTTAGCTGCCTTGGATGAAGTTTCTCAAAAACATAACACAAAGCCTGCAGCCATTGCCCTTGCCTGGCTATTGGCTCAGCCAACCATTTCCGCGCCCATTGTTAGTGCCACTTCAATTAAGCAATTGGAAGTAATAATTTCCGCCGTTTCCCTACAACTCGATAAAGATGACTTGTTGAAATTGAATATTGCATCTTCTTAATAATTTGGGTTTAGGCTTTTCGCAGAAAAACATACACTTCCCATCCTGTTCCGGATGGATATATTTTCTCCATTTTGGTTGCTGGAAAGCATGGAGAATTTTGGGAAATAATAGGATAAATATTGGTGCTGCATGCATCCTGTTCTCATTTTCGGGTTTCCGTTTTGCTTTTTCTTTTATAAATGCTAAAATTGATTTTCGGCAATTTGTGTTTAGTATTTTTGCCCGGATTTACTTTTGGAAAAAGCAGGTAATTTTTTAGCGTGCTTCACCTTAGTTGCTTAATTGCGGGGAATAATTCAGGAAAGAAAATGCAAACAGAAATCAGGTCTATAAGGCCATTTATTGGTGCCAGGGATTTTGAAGTGTCTCGAAGGTTTTATCGGACCATGGGATTCAAAGAAACGGAACTCAGCCCGGTATTGTCTGTTTTCGGATTACAGGGTTTCAGTTTTTATCTCCAGGATAGTTATATCCCCGATTGGGTGGAAAATACCATGGTCTTTATGGAAGTTGATAATATATTCTCCTTTTGGGATGAACTGATTGAATTGAAGTTAGAGGAGAAATTTCCCTTTGTACGGCTCACAGCAGTTCGCCATTTTGATTGGGGTAGCGAATGTTACCTTCATGACCCCTCAGGCATACTTTGGCATTTCGGTCAGTTTAAAGAACAATAGACCTTTCTCCTAAACTCCAATCCTAATTCTCTTTAATTGATAATTGCCTTACCGCAATTTGCCAGTTTAACATTGGATTTTTTAAGGTTTACTTCAACTATTTTAGTTCATTTCCCGGCTTGTATTTCATTGTTTTTTCGAGTAAATTGCACGCCAGACCCAGTATATGTTTCCACGGAGAATCTTTTCCGCGAGTATTATTTTATTACTCGTATTTTCTGCCTGTAAAAAAGAGGAGGTATTTAAACCACAGCCTTCATCTCTGCCACCCGTTAGTAGTGTAGATACCGGTGTGGTTGCCGGGCCTTGTTTTCCTCCGGCAGATAACGACAATATGTTATTGGGTAACCCAACCCGGGCCGAAAGATTTATACAGTATCCGGACAATTATTTGCTCGATCATCAATATTATATAGAAGGATATTCTAATCAACGCGGAATTCCCTTATGGGTAAGTTGGCATTTGGAATCCTCCGATTTAGGTTCTACCCCCCGGCAAAACGATTTTAGGCCGGATGATAACCTGCCTCCCAATATTTTTTACCTGGTTCAGGCCTGGGCATATTCCGGGAGTGGCTTTGATCGTGGACATAATTGCCCTTCCGCAGATCGCACCTCTTCGGTTGCTGCCAACTCATCTACCTTTTATATGACAAATATGATCCCGCAGGCACCGGCTTTAAACCAGGGACCCTGGGCCGTATTGGAGAATTATATCCGAAATACATTGGTGGGTTCTAACTACGAAGCATTCATCGTTATGGGAGCCTATGGCGAGGGAGGAATCCCCAAAAATTCTCCCAATAATGCAGAGGTTTATACGCTCGATAACAGCCATGTAACAGTACCTGAAAAGGTCTTTAAAATTGCCATTATCATTCCTAAGGGAATTATGGATTTCAGCCGGATTGATACTTCCGCCAAAGTACTCGCTGTTACCATGCCCAATGAAAACCAACTGTACTTATCCTCCTCCGGAAACCCCCATACCTGGCAGGATTTCCGCACCACCATTTCAGGTATCGAAGCCGATGCGGCTGCCAGAGGCATTCAATACGACTTGCTTCGCAATATCACAAACACTACCCTTAAGAATTACCTTAAACAAAAGATGTCGGTGAATTAATGAGGATTTTTAATTCGACTTCTTAACTCCTGTATTTATGGTATTTTCTGACTTCAGATTCAGGTAGGATACCCATAGAAAAATTTGATTATAATTTTACTTTATCCTACATTTAGTGTTCCTCCGTTCCCAGGAATTTAGCTGACCAACATTTTTCCTTACAGTTAATTTTCAACAAATGAAAAAGATTGTTGTGTCGGTATGTTGGCTGTTCGCAACACTTACTCTATTTTCCCAAGGCTATCATTTTAATACTTCGGCTGGTACAGATGGAATGAAATATTTTGCAGATGGCACAGATAATAATTCAGGAGTTACTAAAATATTGCCTGCTCAATATGGAAAATCATTTATAGCCATTAATTCTGCTGCCGGAGCACAAATTGTAAAACTAAATGCAGATGGAACCCCCGATCCATCCTTTTCCTTTAACGGAATTGCAGGGCCAATTACAGGGTATGCAATTGCGGATATGGCTATGGATAATAATTCAGGGAATATTGTTTTTGTTTGTAATTATTCTTCACATTCATTTTGTATGGTTGGGCGGGTTCAACCGGATGGAACACCAGACCCTACCTTTTCAAATCCGTACTTTGCGTATGGAGGAAATGCCACTTCAGCCACCAGTATTGATGTGTACGATGATGGATCTATTATTGTGGGGGGAGATAATTCCCAATATGGTTATTCTGGATTCATACATGCAGATTTTACAAAGTTCCTTTCATCCGGAGCCCTTGATTTGGATTTTGGAACTAATGGAAAGGTGGAAACTAGCCTGGGAAGCCTGGGAGCCTATATTACTGATGTTCATTTTGATGAAGACGGAAACATTATCTTTTGTGGTACAACCTCCAATATAGGTGGCAATAATGGAGCTTGGGATAATCTTATGGCAGGCAGGCTGCTTTCTAACGGTTCATTTGATCCTGCCTTTAATGGTACCGGGTATTCAATAGTAAATATGAGTGATGATCCTAGTCAGGAATGGGATTACGGAAATGCCTGCGGTTTACAAAGCGATGGTAAAATTGTGGTAGGAGGTAAGGCACGATATAATAATAGTGTTTATGTGGCAATAGCAAGGTTTAATACGAATGGTTCACTCGATAATAGTTTTGATTCGGATGGTAAATTGTATTTTAGAAATTTGGAGGGGAATATCTTTTACGATTGTTCTGAAATTATTGTAACCCCTGGAAACAACACGACGAGAAAAATTTTCCTTGGGTGCTACGGAGTGGTTAGTGGCGCTTATTATGATGGTTTTGGAGTGATTGCTTTAGGCGCTAACGGAACTCCTTTTGGCTGGTTTAATTATGGGAACAATGCGACGGCTGTAACAAAATTTGGTTCTGCGTCGCAAAATGATTACCCCAAATCTATTGCTCAATTAAGTGATGGGTCCTTAATGGAAGGTGGTTCCACAACAGGGTTTACACCCGATGGGAGCCGGTATAGTCTGATAAAATATGAACCCAATTTTGGTTTACCCGACCTCACTTTTAACCAAACCGGACAGGTATGTGCTCAACTTAAAGGAATAAGTGGCAAGGTAATTAGCATCCAATATGATAATGAAAAAATTTCCGCCCTGGAATCCTTTGGAAACCAATATTATTTAAGACGGTTTAATGCTACCGGATCTCCGGATAACAGTTTTGGAAATAATTCAATTTCTGATATTTCTTCGTTTAGCGCCAATAGTTATATGAAATGTATAGAAACGCAGGATGATGGAGCAACTTATGCAATTGGGATGGATAACAGCTCCAAGTTGAAAATACTCCATTTTCTGCCCAATGGTACTCCGGATCCGGCCTTTGGTTCGGCCGGAGTAGCTTTATATAATTATGTTCAACCCTCTCTTTTACAGGGACGAAAAGCCCTAAATGATGGTACCCTCCTGGTTTCTGTGCAATCTTCTCCAGGGGCGTCTTTATTGCACCTTAATGCAGATGGATCCGAGAATACCGGATTTTCTGCTAATGCAGGTGTCATTAATATTAATGGGGCTTCAAATATATTTATAAATAATATCCAATTGCAAAGCAGCGGTTCCTTTGTTTGTCAGGTTGAATATTATTTAAATGGATTCTATAATAATCAGATTCGGAAGTATGCCCCGGATGGAACCCCGGATCTGAATTTTGGAAATTCAGGAATTGTGGATTTAGGCTCATCTGTACAGGGCAGCGGGGCTTTGTTTGTTGGCCCCAATGATGAAATTTATTTCTGTGCCATTTCGGCTGATAATTTGCGGATTATTTGGGAAAAATTCCAGCCGGATGGCCAACCCTTTTTAGGTGTGGGTACCGGGGACCCGAATGGAGCAAATGCCGGTTTGGGATATTCCTTCCTTGGTAACGGATCACTCTTTTCTTCGGCTCAATTTGTATATGCAGGGGATTCGAAAATATTTCTTTCAGTTCAGAATGGAAATAATTTTGAACGGTATGTAATTCTCTCTTCCGGCTCCTTTTGTACTAATTGCGTAGACCCTGAAGTTGCTTCTGTACCTGTGAATACCAATGTTCAAAATCGAAATGAAACTGGGATTCTTTCCCTTCCTGATAAATCGGTTGTGTTGGGGGGATATTTATCTCCAGCTTTATTATGGAACAACCAGAATAAGAGTTTTTTACAATTTGTCGACCCACCCCCCTGCGAGCCTATTTTTATAACCCAGCAGCCTCTGGCCAACCAGGAGCTTTGCCAGGATGCAACCCCAACCACCCTTTCTGTGGAAGCAACGGGTACTATCGATAATTATGAATGGTTTATGAACGACAATGGTGGAAGCATGAGTGGAGAAAGTGTGGGCGTTGGAAGCAGTTATATCCCTCCCGCTGTTACACCGGGTACCCATTATTATTATTGTGTTTTATCATCTCCCTGTGGAAATATGACATCAGAACCGGCGATGGTAACGGTAAAACCATTCCATGATTTGTCTGTTGCAGTGAATCATCCAGACCCCATACTTTGCGCAGGCCAACATCATAATTTTAGTGCTGATGTTTTAGGTGCAGAAACTACACCCCAATACCAATGGTTTGTAAATAACGTAAATCAAAATGTAAATTCTCCCATGTTTGATTTTACACCCGTGGGTGGTGAGCAGGTTTCCTGTACCATTACGGTGAATGAAGGTTGTTATTACGAAGGGCCTACACCCGTTACCCTTTCTTCCCTGGCAATGGTACAACCGGCTTTTACCGCTGATTATACCGTATTGAATTTGAGTGCATGCGCCGGTACACCTGATGGACAAATTTTTGTATCTCCCCATGGGGGTAGCGAAGGGTATGTGTCATATAGCTGGACTGGAACCATTGGGTCGGGCAATCCCTCCACAACGCCTTTTCCTGATCCTGGAAACGTGGCTAATATTTCCGGGCTACAATATGGTTTTTATAATGTTACCATAACGGATGATGGAGGATGCGGCTCTGTTACTTTCAATAATATTCACGTCTCAAAAGCATTTCTGCCCGTAATAACAACGGGAGGCAGCAGTTCAGCAAGTTGTAATGCTTCTGGTTCTATTATAGTTTATGCCTCAGCAGGAGTAAGTCCGTATAAATATCAATTGGATGGAGGCGCAATACTTGATGATAACATATTTCAAAATGTAAACGCTGGAAGTCATATGGTTACGGTAATCGATTTCAGGGGATGCACCAATACAAAAATTGTAACCGTAGGCGCTGCTCCTGCATTGGGTTTCACTTCCTATGTATATAAAGCGTCCAGTTGTAATGACGATGGGGCAATTCGTATTTACAGGTCTGGTGGAATCCCTCCTTTTTCTTATTCGGTAGATGGGGGTGCCTTTGTAAATACAAATTATTTTTCAGGTCTTTCAGCCGGAATCCACTCGGTAACTATTAAGGATTCAAAAGGTTGTACGGCTACCCAAAGCGTGACCGTAGATCAAGGTACTGGTTTGAATGTTACCCTTAACCAGGCAAGCACAAGTGCCTGCGTAAATGATGGATCTATCCAGGTTAATGTTTCCGGAGGTGTTGGCCCCTATCTATTTTCCCTTAACGAAGGCCCTTCTCAAAATAGCAACAACTTTTCAGGTTTAGGGGCAGGGAATTATGTAGTCAAGGTTTTAGATGCAAGAGGCTGCCAGGGTACAGCAAATACTGCTATTAATATAAATAACATGGTTGTTACCTTTTATAAATCGGATGCAATAAACTGTTCCGGAACTGGCTCTATAAAATTATTTATTACCGGCGGTTCCGGCCCCTATACTTACAGTATCGATGGTAATACCTACCAACCGGAGAATTCTTTCAGCAACCTCCCACCTGGTACTTATACAGGATTTGTGAAAGACTATAAAACCTGTATTGGGCAAACAATAGAAGGAGTTATTATTATCGGGCCTGAAAATTGCAACAACAATACCCGAATTGGCCATCCGGCTTCATTGCAGCAGGAGGCCAAAACGTATGTGGAAGCTTTTCCCAATCCATCCATTTCATATTTTAAATTGAGCCTGATTGGATTTCGGATGAATGATAAAGTAAGTATTACCGTAACTGATTTATTGGGGCGGGTTGTTTTTCAAGAAGAAGGGATAGGCAGGTTGCAATATGAGATAGGACGCAATTTCTTACCCGGATTATATAATGTAAATGTAGTTCAAGGCTTAAAGAAGTATAATTTGAAAATCGTTAAGGAATAAGCAGAAAGCCTGTTTGCTTATTAATGTACTGTTGAATCTATAAACAGTACCATAGAGATGAGTTTGAGGTCGCCCCATTCTTCCAATGGGGCTATTTTTTTAAAATATTCCCGGAAATTCTTTTAGATCCAAAGAATAAAAGATATTGATAAATATTGTTATATTTATATGTTAATCCTTCTTTCCTCACTGCATTAAATAGCGGGTATGAGGCTTTTGGTTTTTGCTTTATTATCATTTCTGGCTGGCACGGTTTCCGTATGTGCTCAATCCAGTACAGAGGATAGTTTGAATCAGTTATTAAGGGAGGAAAAAAATACTGAAAAGAAACTCCAAATAATTGCCCGGCTTACCGATGATGCCTTTCAATCAGATTTTGAAAGGGCAAAGCGTTATGCCATCCAGGGAGTAAACCTCTCTTTTCATGCTCAAAATATGCAATGGCTACCCAAATTTCAGGAAAGACTGGGAAGAATGTACGCCAACCTGCTTAACCTCGATTCTGCCTCTTTTTATTTTGACCAGGCCCTTGCGGGTTATTCGGCCGCTAAGGATTTGGAAGGACAGGCCACTACTTACTTCAAGATTGGTTGGGTTTATAAAAGGAAAGGGAATATTAAGCAGGCGATGGATGTTGACCTGAAAGCGCTTAAACTAATGGAACAAATTAGTAACAACGAAGGAATAGCAGAAGCCAACAACCGGATATCTGAAGACCTCTATCGTCAGGAGCGATTTGATGAAGCCCTGGATTATGCTGAACGAAATATTGCATTTTCTAAAAAACATAATTTTTTCGAGCCGCTTGCAATTGCACTTAAATCTGCTGGTGATGCGAATGTTGCCCTTGGCAATCCGGCAGAAGCCTATAAGCGGTATGATTCTGCATTAACCATCCTGAAAGAAAATAATGCCTCAATTTTTACCATTTTGAATATTAAGAATGATCGGGCAAATGCATTAAAACGAATGGGGAGATACAAAGAGGCATTGGCTGAATACACCGAATGCCTGAAAATAGGAGAGGAAGTAAATTATGAAAATCAGGTATATGTTAGTTATGCAAATTTAGGCGAGACCTATATGCTCCTGGGAAATTACCGGGAGGCATTGCAGTACCAACTAAAAACAGTGGCCATGCAGGAAAAGAATCATGATGTTTCGAACCTGACTGAGAATTATGGGCATGTAAGTTCCATCTATGAGAAATTGGGAGATTTTAAACATGCGTTATTTTATCAAAAGAAAGCCAGGCAAATGCGGGATAGTACCGCAAAGGAAGAAAGCGATAAAGTAATGTCTGAAATGTTGGCCCAATTTGAAAGCGAAAAGAAAGATAAAACCATTTCTTTTCAAAAATCAACCATTGCTCAACAAAAGAGGGCGGAAACCTTATATATTATTTTAGCAGGACTTCTCGCATTTATTTTATTCGGGTTAATTTATTCGTACCATAAGCGCCAGCGCAAGAACAGGCAACTGACTCTCCTCAATCAAAAACTGGATATACGTAATAAGCAGAATGAATTACTGTTGAAAGAAATTCATCATCGGGTAAAAAACAACCTTGAATTGGTAAAAAGTTTGCTCGCCTTGCAATCAGCCGGTTTATCCGATCCGGCATCCAGGGAAGCCATGCAATCCAGCGAGAGCAGAGTGCAATCCATGGGAATTATTCATCAAAAATTGTATCAGGGTACGAATCCGGGCAGCATTGAAATGAAGGATTATTTTATTAATCTGGGTGAGGGTATCCTCGACAGTTTTAATGCCGCCGGCCGGGTACAGATTGATTGCGATATGGAGAAGCTGGAATTGGATGTGGATTCGGCAATCCCCATTGGATTAATTGTAAATGAATTGATTACCAATTCACTCAAGTATGCCTTCCCGGGGGGGGAGCAGGGAAATATTTTCATTAACCTGATCCGGACTTCTCAGGAAATGCTAACTTTAAAGGTTGCTGATACGGGAGTAGGTAAGGAGGAAGGCTCGGCTCCCCAAGGCACTGGATTTGGAAGACAACTCATTTCACTGCTTACCAGGCAAATGAATGGGCAAATGAAGGAATATAATAAGAATGGCACGGTGGTTGAATTTGAATTTCATATAAAAACTGCTGCATAATGCAGGACCCAGTTAAAATATTAATTGTAGAAGATGAAATGCTTATTGCGGCTAACATCTCTTTACAATTAACAAATTTGGGATACGATGTAACGGGTATTATTCCCCGGGGTGAGGAAGCATTGCATCATATAAAACAAAACCCACCCGATATAGTAATCCTGGATATACAGTTACGAGGGGATTTAGACGGGGTTGAAACGGCCCACATTATGCAGACCGAATTTGATATTCCGGTAATCTACCTCACGGCCAATGCAGATGATGCCAATTTTAACCGGGCAAAAATTACTCATCCCTTTGCTTTTATTTCAAAACCTTTTAAAAACCTGGACTTACAAAGGGCCATTGAGCTAACGATTGCACAGCTTCAGTTAGATAAACATAACTATAAACCTGCCGTTAGCAACGAACCACCTGCGTATGTGTTAAGTGATTTCCTTTTTGTTCGCAATAATGATAAGCTGGTGAAGGTTGACATTAAGGACATTCTTTACATTGAAGCAGAACGTAATTATTGCCGTATTTACGCTCAGGATAAACAATACCTGCTGGTGATGACCCTAAAGGATATGGATGATCGGTTACCACAAAAGCATTTTATCCGGGTCCACCGTTCTTTTATTGTAAACCTTTCCCGTATTGATGAGATTGCCACCAGCCATATTGTGATCGGGCGTACGGCTATTCCGGTTAGCAAGCCCCTTAAGGAAGAATTGCTTAACCGGCTGCATACTATTTAAACTTCCTTCCACCTCCTTTTCTTTTCGGTAAATAAGCCCTCACCCTGGTACAGAAATATGCAGGTTTCGTCCTAAATGGCTTGTTTCAGGCATGTATTCTTTGTTATTTAGGTAGGAGAAATCAGTTGAACCTTTAACCCGGGTTACGAATTGACTTCCAATCCGTTTGTTTGCAATCTTCCCCTGCAAAGTAGAGTTGACGAATGGAGGGTATAACCAATCCTAAATTGTTTCAGTATGAAAAAGGTGGGCATAATAGGCGGCGCCGGCTTCATTGGCAGCCATATTACCAGGGTTTTCCTTAATCATGGTTTCGAGGCCAAAGTATCAGTTACCGATATTTCCAGGCAGGATAAATATAAGCACCTCACCGAATTGGAAAATTCGGGCAACCTGTATATCACAGAACTGAATATTGAGAATAAAAATCAATTGCAACAGTTTGTACAAGATTGTGATTTGGTAATTCATGGTGGAACCCCATTTCAATTAGAGGTAAGTGACCCTAAGTCCGAATTATTTGACCCGACAATTCGGGGGACTGAAAATTTTTTAGAAGCAATCAGCAATACTCCTTCTGTTGAAAAGGTTGTAATCATTGCTTCCGTTGCCTCCCTAAATACCAATTTCCCCTTGCCTCCGGATAATACAACTCCGCTGGATGTAATGGATGAATTATCTCCCAAATTTATCAGTAAAGAAAGCCACCCCTACGCGCAGGCAAAATTTATTGCCAATCAAACGGTGGAGAAATATATAGAGGAGCATCCCGGCATTCATTTTGAAATCAGTTCCGTATCGCCGGTGATGGTAATGGGCAGGTCCTTATCTTCCCGTGAAGATTCCACTTCTTCCGGACTACAGTTCCTGATTAAAAATGGGATTGCCCCCAATGATTTTATACGATTCTTGTATGATGTAGATGCTCTTTTCGCTATAGTGGATGTAAGGGATGTGGCGGAAGCTGTGTACAAAGCCGCAACCCGAAACGGGATTCATGGAAAGAACTATCTCCTAAGTAGTGAATCCTGGCGGATATCTGATTTGCGATTGATGCTGAATGGGGAAGATCCCAATAACAAACCTCTTACAGTTTATAGGAACAACCTTGCAAAATCCGACCTGTCGGTTGATTTTAGGCCGGTGAGGGAAACATTATATAGTTTTTCCAATGGATAATTCTGTGAAAGTATTGCAGCCTGTAAAACACCTGGGTTCATAATTGAAAAATATTTTAATCATTTAAACAACATTAAAATGAAAAAGACATTATTATTTATCTTCCTGGCTTTTGCCTGTGCATTTTCAGTTTCGGCTCAAAAAAAGACCAATGGGACTATTTACATTGAGCATCCTGCATTATCTGTGGTTAATGACTTTTGCAATGCATTTATTGCCGGAGATGAGGCTAAAATGGCCAGTTTGCTTACCGACGATTTTAAGGCCTATGATGGTACATCAAATCAAAGCGATGGCGGTGCAATTGATAAGAAAACATTTTTAAACGAAGCGGCCAGTTTTAAAAACCAGTTTGATTATTTCTCATTTGTTGATTTTCCCGGAAGTTACCCCGATGCTTTGGAGTATCAAAAGGATAATAAGGATAAAATGATTACGGTCCTTTCCTGGAAGATGCTGAATGGAGTCCATAAAAAAACCGGGGTTAAAATAGATGCTTCAGCACACTATTCCTTTGCTGTAACTGCCGATGGGAAAATTAAGAGGATGATTTCTTATGAAAATTCGAAAGTGTTTAATGAAATAAGAGCAAGTTTAACCACCCGTACAAATGGTACTATATACAACCACCACGAAAACATCAACACGGTGCGGAAATCCATGTACGCATTTGAAAAAGGGGATGTGGATAAAGCACTAAGCTATTTCACTAAAGATGCTAAGTTTTTTGACATTAACAATACGCCCTATGATAAAGCGGATAATATGGAAACTACCCGTACCGATTGGTTGAAATTTATTAACGATTACCAAATTGTTAGTATAGAAGAAATCGGATATCCGGATTACCTGCACTATGAAATGGGAGATGCCCGGATTGTGTTATCCTGGTGGAAGTTCAATCTTATCCGGAAATCCGACAAGAAGAAATTAACAGTCGGCTATCACTTTTCCGATGAGTTTAATGCAGATGGCAAAATCATCAGTGAAATGGCATATTACGGAATTGAAAACTTTAAAAAGTGAAAATTGATTTTTTGAATTCTAAACATTGTTGATTTTTAAAATGAATGAAAATGAAACGACTAAATTTTAAAATGGGGGGGCTGTTTACGTTGATAGTTTTATTTACTGCTTGCAACAATGCACCCAAAGAAGAACCTCAGCCCATAGCCAAAGATACCGTTCAAATAATGAAGGCAGACTCTACTCCCAAAGCGCCTGAGTTTAAGCCCATTGATGTGGTACAGATAGACCATGCAGTAAAGGAATATGATTCCTGGAAGAAGGCATTTGATGCGGATTCGGTAAGCAGGAAGGCCAGTGGCCTTGATTTTATCGTAATCGGCCGGGAAATTGACAAACCCAATAACCTAACCATTTATTTGCAGGCTTCGGATGTGCAAAAGGCAAAAGAATTTGCTGCCAGCCCCAGGTTAAAGGAAGTGATGACTAAAAACGGAGTGGTTTCCAAGCCCCTTATTAATTACCTGCATGTAATCCGGTTCAACCAGGATTCTAAGGAAAAACAATGGGTGGTAGTTACTCATAAAGTGAAAAACTTTGATGCCTGGCTTAAAGTATTCGATTCGGAAGGGACGGCCAACCGGGCCTCACAGGGGTTGATAGATGTTGTCCTTGCCCGAGGAATTGATGATCCCAATCTCGTACAACTGGTATTTGATATTAAAGACCTGGCAAAAGCCAAAGCATCTATTTTCTCAGAAGAGAAAAAGAAACTTATGGAAAGTGCCGGAGTGGAAGGCAAACCTACTATTGCATTTTATAATTCTGCTGAATAACACCCAATATTATTCATTTTTAAAACAACCAACATGTTACGTTCAATCCCTCTTCAAATGAAGACAATTTTTTTGCTGGTCTTCCTTACCCCAATCTTGGGAATAGGTCAAAACAGAAATGTAGTTACCACCCAACGGGTATTCCCCAAAATTGATAAGGTCATGGAGTTTGAGAAAGCGATTTCTGCCCATGCTTTAAAATTCCACAGTGGCGATCATTCGTGGCGGGTATATACGATCGAGTCCGGGCCGGATATGGGCGGGTATCAGTTAACCGAAGGCCCTACCAGTTGGGATGCCTTGGATGGCAGGGGCGATCTCGGGGCCGCACACATGCAGGATTGGAATAAGAATATCGCAGTGTATTTAACGGATCGGATGTCGGGTAGCTATGCCGTTTATGAAGAGTCATTAAGTTCCATTGCTTTGGGCGAATTTTCAGATAAAATTCAGATTACCCATGTATTCCCAAAAATTGGAATGTCGGGGAAAATCCGGGGTATCCTAAAGAAACTGAAATCTGTTTGGGATGCCGAGGGGTCATCAGTAGCCGTTTATTCTCTTAATGCGTCGGGGCCAAGCCAGTTTGTTATTGTAACCCGGTTTAAACAAGGGTTAAAAGAAAAGGCGGAAGGATTTCGCAAGCCCTTTAAAAATACGTATGAAGGTATTTATGGGGATGGAGCATTTAACGATTATATTGAGGATATCAGTCGATACACTAATGATGCCTGGAGCGAATTACTTTTTTATAGGAAAGATCTGAGCTCAAAATAGAATTTCGTGAAATGATTTATTCCCCTATTGCAAAATTTCAAATTGCTCCAATGAATTTATATCGGTTCGTTATTTTATGTGTAGCGGTTATTTTTTTTGCCCGGTACAGGATGTAAGCCATCGCCTGATAAAGCAAATACTGCTTCAACGAAGGAGCTTCAATCGATTGAAACTAGACCAGAGTTCTTTCTTTTCCGCCCCGAACTGGAAAAGACTTATGGTTATTCTCATGCAGTAAAAATTGGGAATGAAATCCGGATTTCCGGTGCTGTCAGTATGGACAGTGCCGGAAATCTTATTGCACCGGGGAATTTTGAACAGCAAATGAAAAATTGCTATAACGATCTTCAAAAAATCCTGGCGCACTATGAATGCACTTTTGATGATGCGATATTTGAAAATGTGTTCACTACCAATATGCAGGAGTTTATCCGGGTTGCAGGGTATAGAAACACCCATTATAAAAAACATTTTCCTGCCGGAGACTGGCCGGATGTAAAGGGACTAGCCCTTCCGGGCCGGTTGATTGAAATTGATTTGGAGGCAAGAAAACCTGCTTAGTAGCGCCCTTTTTTATTTGTACCTGATACATACCCAAACTAATAATTATTGGTTCCCAGGTCTGTTTATTTCATGATGCGGAATTTGTTTGGCCAATGGCGTTGTCTTTTATGCATATAACATCCTGCGGTCAGACGATGGAAATGCCGGATTAAATGGAAAGCAGCTTTTCTATGGAAGTATATTGTTTGAGATTTGAATTATGTTGATATTTCCATGTAGCGATGATTCGTTATTAAAGCATTTAAACTATGAATATTTATTGGGTGAAGAATTAACCTTGTTGCCTCTGTATGAAGTTTATTAATTCCCGAAGTTTACCCACCCCGCTTACCCTCATGATGGTAGCCATTGTATTGGCTGCAATTTTTACATGGATTCTTCCTGCAGGCCAATATAGCCGTTTATCGAAGGAAGGCAATAATTTTGTTATTACTTCAAATTCCGCTGCTCTTTCACTACCATTTTCTCAGCATACCCTTGATAGTCTTTCCATTAAAATCGATTTAACAAAATTCGAGCGTGGCGATATTCGAAAGCCAATTTCTGTACCGGGAACTTACCAGAAGTTGGATAAACACCCCCAGGGAGTAGTTCAAATATTGGAAGCCCCGGTTAAAGGAATAATGGATAGTATTGATATTGTCCTTTTTATTCTGTTTATAGGTGCATTTATGAGTGTGTTTAATAAAACCGGAGCTATGTTTCGGGGCGTGAAATACCTGGGGCACCGCATGAAAGGAAGAGAAAGGCTGCTTATAGTTTTCCTTGTCTTTATATTTTCCTTTGCTGGCGGGTCTTATGGGATGGATGTGGAGTCTATTGTTTTTTACCCGGTGTTGGTGCCCCTTTTCTTTGCGGCCTGTTATGATGTAATGGTGCCACTTGCTATTGTTTTTGGCGGAGCGGCGGTAGGATATATTTCAAGTTTTACCAACCCTTTTTCTACGATCATTGCTTCAAATACCGCCGGCATAAATTGGTCGGATGGGCTTTATGAAAGACTCTTATTTTTTATAATTGCCACGTCCATATATGCGGTGTATATTTTGCGGTATGCTCAAAAGGTCAAAAGAGATCCCCGTTGTTCAATCGTATTTAAGACAGATGGAGTTTCCAAATCGCCATTTGATTTGCATTTGGATGTAGATGGCGCAATTGAAAAACTGGGAGCAAAAACGAAACTATTGTTGCTGATATTCCTATTGACATTTGCAACCATGATTACCGGTATTGTGTTCTGGGGTTGGTGGACAACAGAAATGTCTTCCCTGTTTTTTGGATCAACCCTGTTGGTTGGAGTTGTAAACCGGATGAAAGAAAAAATTTTTGTAACCGAATTTATTAAGGGCGCCGAAAATTTACTTTCTGTTGGGTTGATTGTGGGATTGGCAAGGGGTGTTACAATCGTATTAAATGACGGTATGGTGGGTGATTCTATTTTATTTTATGCATCCAATTTTGTGGGTGGGTTTTCGCCCTCCATCTTCATTGTGCTGGTCATGTTGTTTTATTTTTTCTTTTCTATCCCATTGAGTTCATCTTCTGGGATGGCGGTATTAACCATGCCCATCATGGGCGCCCTTGCCATTATCATGAATATTCCTGGCCGGGAGATTGTTAATTCCTATTTGTTTGGAATTGGGATCATGTATTTGATTACACCAACTGGATCGGTCTTTCCAGCTTTAATGATGGTTCAGGTAAGTTATAAAGCGTGGCTGCGGTTTATTTTACCCTTTGTTTTTATCCTGCTCATTCTATCTGCTTTATTTTTACTTATTGGAATACAGTTCTAAATTTTTTCTTTTCCGTGGCCGATCAGGTTTTAAATAAATCTTTTTGCGGCAACTTTTAAATAATGGGGATCTTGTTATCCAGAAGCGTATTACTTTTCTTTTATAATTTTTATTTGGAGGGACTCGAACCCGTCCCCACAGTACTGTGGGGATGACAGGGCAGCCATTAAATGAAGCGGTGAATGATGTTTTTTTAGAATTTAAGAGCGCCTTTATTCGTTCAGTTGTTGCCTTTTTCAGATTTTTCTCTCTTATTAAAGCTAATTTTTTTGACTCGAATTCCTCCACATAAACAAGGATCCAGGGGCGTTTAGAAGAGGTATATAGTGCCTCTCCCTTGTTGTGTTGTTGTAGTCGGGTTAAAGGGTTCTCACTAAACCCTTTGTAAAAGGATTTAAATTTTTGGCTTTGAATGATGTAAACATAAAAAGGCATAAACTACAAAGCCCTTACATGTTGTAAAGGCTTTTGCGGACCGGACGGGACT
>JAFEAB010000057.1 GCA_018266615.1 Bacteroidota bacterium | reverse complement strand
TTGAGAAAGGGAAGGAGGCCGATTTTGTTATTTTAGATACGGATATAATTATCTGCCCCGAAAAGGAAATCCTGGATACAAAAGTGATTGCCACCTTCTCTAATGGAGAAAAAGTGTATGCCCTTCAGGTTATAGTTAAGTAGCCATTCATTAATCCAGGGTAACGATTTCATTTTTTATGGCAAACAGAGCAAGGCCAACCCGGGTCTTTATTTGCAACTTTTCAAACAAAACGTCCCGGTATCCATCTACGGTACGCGGGCTGATACACAATTTGTCGGCAATTTCTTTGTAGGTTAGTTCAGAGCAGGCATATTTTAGAAAAAGTAATTCTCGTTCCGATAGGGAATCCAGGATATTTAGGGCTTTCATTTTTTCATCCGGGCTGCTGATAGCATGAATGAGCTTACCATTTACAAGGTCGGAAAAGTAAAATCCTTTTGAAAGTACTTCATGAATTGCCTCTTTAAGTTGTTGGGGGTCTGCATCCTTCAATAAATATCCCCGTGCTCCTGCTTTAATCATTCGAATTATTGCGCCCTCCTGCACCTGCATACTAAGTGCGAGGATACGAATATCAGGATAATGTTCGGTTAGCCATCGGGCGGTTTCATAACCGTTCATTACCGGCATACTTACATCCAGAAGAACAATTTCGGGAAGTTGAGCGGGGTTAAGCCGGTCGATCATTTCTGCACCATTTCCTGCTTCCAGGATTACCTTGTGCCCCAACTTTGAAATCAGGCCACTCAGGCCGTTTCGCATCAAAAGGTGATCGTCAATTAGTGCCAGGTTTGCCATCGTTTTTATTTATACTTAAACGAATATGGGTGCCCTTGCCAGGGTGGGATTGTAATTCAAATTTAGCATTAATTAATGCAGCCCGCGCCTTTATATTTTGCAATCCGATTCCCTTTTCAGCATGGGTTATATCAAAACCGTTTCCATCATCAGAAATTTGCATTATTAGCGCCCTGGGGGTATAGCTTAACTCTACTGAAAAATTAGTTGCTCCCGCATGTTTCATGCAATTTTGCATAGCCTCCTGGAAAATCCGAAAAAGTACAATCTCCCGTTTGCCACCCAAATCATATTCCGTTCCGGTAATGGAAACGGTAGCCCTGAAAGATGCGTTTCCCTTAATTGCCTGAAAGGCTGAAAGAATTGATTGGTAAAGCCCTTTACTCATTATAAAGTTACCGTTTAAATGGTGACTTAGGGTTCTCAGGCTGTTGATTGCCTCCGAAAGAATTTCTTTAGTTTCCCTTGCCGTTTCCATGGCAGAAGTATTTTCCATTTGAAGGATAGAATTCATGTTAAGTTTCGACAGGCTCAATAGCTGGATTATATTATCATGAATCTCTGCACTGATATTTTCCAGTGTTTGTTCCTGGATTTCGAGCTGCGATCTTAATAACATTTGTTGGTGCTGTCCTTCCATTAATTTCTTTTCCAACCTAAATCGCAACTGGCGTTTATTGAATATATACAACATCAACAGAACGAACAAGCCTGCTACTACCAGCACACTCGCACTTCCAAAGATCATGGGCCATATTTCATTCGCTTTTTGCAATCGGTTTTGATGCTTTTAATATTGCAATGATGATCATAGAATACAGGATAACACAAAGGATAGTTTCAAAATATTTCAAAAAATTAGAAAAAGTATCATATTTTGATATCAATTCGTTGCCCAGAAGGGTATAGGAGATTTCTCCCAGATTGAATAGAAATACCCCGGCTGAAATCCAAAAAAATGGAATTTCTAACAGGCTCATTTCATTTTCCAGCGCGAATAATTCCCAAAAATACAGGCTGCAGGAAATAAGCATCAGGATGTTTCCCAAAAGCAGGATCTTGAAATCAAATATATCGGGGAAGTGAAGGATATTTGAAATTATATCGAAAACAAACATCGCTACCCAAAGGAACAAAAGAACCCGTCTACTCCACACCGATTGTAAAAAGTGGAAAAACAGAAAGGTATAAAATGAGAATTCAACAGGAATGCTTAAGGAGTAAACCGAACTATTGCCCAGTTTAAAAAATTCTCTAAGTGCGGTTCCAATTAACTCCACTGTGAGAATAAATAACAGGAAGGGAAGTAACCATTTAAAAATAGTTAACTTATACCTGGGATAATAAAATATCGCTACCATCAAAGCCAGGGTTTCTGAAAGTAGGATTAGGGAAAGCATTATGTTTAAATATCAGCTATTTTCAGTTGCACCGGCTTGGGCAAAGGATGCCATGATTTAACACCAGGGAATGGTTTTCTTTGAAAAAATCCCAGGCATCCACTAACTTATTACCTGTAGCGTCTGTTTGTGTAGCTACAAAAAGAAGGGTGGTTTGCACATCATACTCCCTGTTTGACCTACCGTCATCCTTACCATCGTAATAGGCTGCCACATAAAGATGTATCCCCGATATACTTGCATCTCCCTTTAATTGATCAGAAATTTCCTTAAGGCTACCGTAATCAAACCAACAGGCCGCCGATACGTTATCCAGGGTTCCTTTTGCCCCGGGATTAAGATTGGTAGGGGCTTGCTGCCGGTATTTTTCAGCAAAGGTTTCCCTTTGGGTTTGGGCTTCCGTTTTGTCAATATCAATTCCAAAACTTCCAGGGTTTAATGAAGGGTCGAGGTCGAATTTAAATCCAAAATCAGAGTTACCGTTTGCATCGGTGGCTATCCATTGGAGTGTTGTGCTGTAGGGTGAAGATGGCGTAGCAGCAAAATATAGCTTTACCCCATTCATTCCACTGCTGTTTAATTTCTCCACCATGGCATTAAAACAGGCAGAGGATATCCAATAGGCGTGGTTAAAATTCAGGGATTTAAAATACGGTTCCGCAAAGGCAGTATCAAAATTTACCATCCGCATCAGGGCTTCCGTTTTATCGATATAAGGTGTTTGAGCGGGCGGATTGGAGGCGGAATCTTTTGTACTGCCGGGTATTTCTTGCTTTGGACTTTTACAAGCAGTAAATAACAAGATGGAACAGGCTAAGAAAAGGAATTTAAACATAAGGCAGGTATTAGGTAATTAAATTTAAGATTTTTATATATGTCTTTAGTAAAAAAATGCACCATTTGAAATTTGGGAGAGAGCAAGTAAAAATTAATTGATTAGGAATACTACGAGGATAACCCCCAAAATGAAAGGGTTAAAACACGGTGGGCATGCTGGAGTGAGGTTTAGTTACCTGGTCTACAATAATTTACCCGCAATCCCCAATGGAAGAGCGGCCTTTGATTTGTATATAATCTGCTATACATTTTTATTAGCAGAATTTCATAGGGATCACTGGTAACCGGCATGCCCAAGATATGCGAATTCCAATTTTGGATTTCATACAGGTGCTGAGGGTGTTTATGAAAAGGCGCCAACCCGGCATTTTCTATATTACCAAATAGAATTACAAATGCGCAGATTTCAACGGATAGTTTACTATTGTTATTAAGAAGGCGGAAGTGAATTTTTAGTCTGCCTACTCCCGGGATAAATGTTGAAAGGTAAAATTTGGATTACGCATTTCGATCTCATTCCTTGTTGATTCGACTTGTGCTTTTTGGGCATATCCAAACATGTTTTGTTCGTAGTCTTCTATCGC
>JAFEAB010000056.1 GCA_018266615.1 Bacteroidota bacterium | reverse complement strand
TGGTAGGCCCTATCCGACATTACCTGCAACCGTTCTCCCTTTATATTAATAAGAGCAAGCATATTGCCTGCAAATTGTTCAACCTGTGCAGCATTGATTTCTATTATTTGATGACCTGTTTCAACAAGGAGGTTACGCAGCTTATTCCTTTCATTCGGATTGGAAATACTTTCCAGGCAGATAATAGCATAACCGCTGGCGATGGACATCATCACATTGGTATGATAAATAGGGATGCCCTGATTATCCTTTGCAATAAAGGAAATGGGTTTATATTGTATTGATTGGCAATATGCTTCAAATAAGGATTGATTTGTGCGGGGCGAAAGACACGCGTATGCTATTTTGTTCTCATGATCAAACACCATACTCCCCGTTCCTTCAAGAAAACGGGTTGCAGCAGTTTTTCTGATATCAATAACCTGATTAATAAAGTAATCCTTTCTTAAACGCTCAATGATATCTTCCCTAATTTCTGCCAGCCTGTTTTGGGATAGCATTGGGAAAATATATACTTCGCCTGAATGCGAAAAGGTGATCCAGTTGTTTGGAAAAACGGCATCTGGTTTGGGAGGCAGGGGCGTATCCTCCACCAAACGAACGATTATGCCATGTGCCCTTAACTTTTCTACGGCATCGTCAAACTCATTTTTTGCCTTGCTTGTTATTAGGTTTTCAGCTTCATTGGAAAAATGTTGAAAGGTATTGGAAGCAGCTGTTTGGGAATTAAATCCAAAATGCGCTGGCCTAACCATCAGGATATCAGAAGTCGCTTGTTTCATGGGCGAAGACCCGGTTATTACTTTATATGATTTGAAAATGTATTCAGTAAAGTTACCTATACCAATCAAAAATAAAGCCCCGGGTGGGGCTGTATTATTTAAAAAATGGAATTGATGTCTGTGGAGGGAGAAATATTTAAAAGGAAACACTTTTCCTGAATGCAATAACTTATCCCTTAACCTTAATTACGCGAACCTTCCATTCTTCAGGTCCCTTAATAAGATATTCCCATTTAAAGGGCTCTTTGCTTTCCGCTTCCATTTGGTAGTATAGCGGAAGTGGATCATGGTCGTTGAAAAATTCAAAAGCTTCCCCGGGTTTTATTTCTGCAAATGCTTCATAAAACATTTCGTGGCGTTTGGCAGGAGGGAATGGCCTCAAATCATATTCATTCACTACCGAGAAGCCATCATCGCCCAATCCTGTTTTCGCTTTCTTGGTAATGTGTACCACTATTTCTGTGGGTTCTTGTTTTTTATAAATCCATGCATGTTTCCCTTCAAATTTTTGTACGAAGATTCCGTGGATTTCCTTGGGGTCTTCGGCGGCAATAAGTTCCATGGTATCTCCTTCCTCCATCATGCCGTAACGATGAAAGACAATTTGTTTCCACTCGTCTTTTCCGGCTTTTCTCAGATCGATGAGAGTTGAGATATCCGTAAATTCTCTTCCCTGAGAAGCCTCTGTACGGGTAACTTTTACTTTCCATTCTCTGCCTCCGCGGTTCAGGTAATCCCATCCAACCACATCGCCAAATATGGAACGGAACTCATAAAAAAGAGGAATTGGGTCGTGGTCGTTAATGAAAATAAAATATGCATTAACCGGCAACTCCCTGAAAAGCTGGATTAGTTTTTTATGCCTTTCAATTGGGATGAGCACCCGCATATCCAACTCTTCAGTTGGGTGTATTTGATTTTCCATGATTCTAAATTTTTGCAAAGGTAAAATTTTGCGATGGCGGAGGGTGGAATTCAGCGAAGCAATAATCCCTTTCTGTTTACGATTTCAGGTATTTTTTCTTTCCCGAATAGTTAATCGTAATCCTTTATTTCAGGTATTATGAAATAAGTTGAAAAACTTTTACCATTTAAAAAGTTGTGCCATAGGATCCCTTTTTTTTTAACGAATTGACCGGTATCTATTTCACAATATGGCTAACCAGAATTAAGTGAAATTCATTTTGAATTAAATCAGGAAACCAGTACAATTTTATTGTGATGTATTAGGGGTTGTTAAACGGGAAGAAAAATTCGGTTATGATTTTCAACGTCGGGAAATAAAAAAGCCTTCAGTGAAGAAGGCTTTTATTATATCTGGGGAACAGAATTTGATTAATAATCGCGGTTAAATCCACCAGAATCACGGCCACCGCCATAACCACCGCGGTTTCCGCCACCATAACCGCCACGGCCGCCGCCACCGCGGTTTCCACCGAAACCACCGGAACGTTTTTTGAATCCACCTTCACCGGCAGGGCGAGGCTGCGATTCATTAACGATAAGCTTGCGGCCCTGAATCTCAGTTTCGTTAAGATTGGCGATAGCAGTTTTAGCTGCTTCGTCATCTGCCATTTCAACAAAACCAAAACCTTTGCTGCGGCCACTCATTTTGTCCTTGAGGATTTTGGCGCTGCCAACTTCGCCATAAGTAGCGAAAAGGTCATTAAGATCCTGGTCAGTCATAGACCAGCTCAGATTTCCAACATAAATGTTCATTGTACAAAAAGATTTTAAAAAATAAAAAGAGTACCGATAATGTCTTTAGTGAAACAATGAACTGAGAATCTTAATGATAATCAAGATCAGCCAACAGTAATACCAAAACCATTAAAAGCGGCGTAAAGGTATGATTTTTCTCAAAAAAGAAGATAAATGTGCAGAAATATCAAATAATTTTTGATTTTTAAAAAAATGCATGTTTTTTATTGTTTTGATGAAAAATATACAATAATTTATCAATTTTTTATATGTACGATCATTAAATTGCAAGTTTTCAGTAAAATGGCATAAATTGTTTACATGTTCAATAAATTCATATCGGGTTTAGGAATTTCAGCCCCCCGATTTAATACAGGTACCCGAAAGGGTTAATTTATGCTTTCATTCTCCGTGTCTTAATTTCATTTTTAATTTTTATGCAGGTATTAAAGTTTGGCGGCACTTCCGTTTCAAGTGCAGAAAATATGCTCCGGGTTGGCGAGATCGTGGATCTGGCAGTTTTGAAAGGAAGAACCCTGGTGGTATTATCTGCTATGAGTGGAATAACAGATTTATTGCTGGAAGCCTCACAACAAGCTGCCTCTGGAGATTTTGCCTGGAGTTCAACTTTTGAAATAATTCAAAAGCGTCATCAGGATTGTATGAACCAACTGTTTGCCGGGAATCCGGTTCCGGGACTGGCAAAAAAATTGTCGGAGGATTTTGAAGAACTGCACATGCTTCTAAATGGAATTTTTCTCCTGGGCGAACTTTCGGATAAGGTAAAAGACAGGGTGGCCGGATTTGGAGAATTATTGTCGACTCAAATATTTGCAAGCTGGTATAAAACAACAAAGAATGATGTGGTTTGGGTGGATTCGAGAGACTTCATTATCACCGACAAGAATTTTGGAAAGGCATCCGTAGTTACGAAAAAAACAAACCAAAAGATCATCGGTTATTTTGCAAATAACAAACATCAGGTATATGTGTTTCCGGGTTTTATTGCAAAGAGTGAAGACGGGTTTCCTACCACTCTGGGAAGAGGAGGATCGGATTATACGGCTGCGCTCATCGGTGCAGCGCTTGATGCAGAAGTAGTGGAAATTTGGACGGATGTATCGGGTATGATGACTGCCGATCCCCGGATTGTGAAAAACATTAAACAAATTCCGGAGATGTCCTACCAGGAAGCAATGGAGCTTTCTCATTTTGGAGCCAAGGTAATACACCCGCCTACCATCAGGCCCTTAATGAAAAAGAATATCCCGGTATGGATAAAAAACAGTTTTCAGCCATTAGCCGAAGGAACCCTGGTACATCACCGACAATCGAACCCGAAGCAGGTTGTATCAGGCATTTCCAGCATTAACAAAATTGTTCTGATAAGCCTCGAAGGAAGCGGAATGATTGGTATTCCCGGATTCTCTAAAAGACTTTTTGAAGCGCTGGCTTCCGAGAAAATAAATGTGGTGCTTATTACCCAGGGATCTTCCGAACATTCAATTTGTGTGGGTATTGAAGAACCTAATATGGAGAAGGCCAAAATCTCCGTTGACCTTGCCTTTGAATATGAGATAAGCCAGGGGTTGCTCGAACCGCTTTCGGTAGAGAGGGACCTTTCTATTGTGGCCATTGTGGGCGATAATATGCAAAACCATACCGGAGTAAGCGGGAGGATGTTCAGTGCATTGGGAAGAAATGGGGTCAATATCCGTGCCATCGCGCAGGGCGCTTCCGAAAGGAATATCTCAGCCGTCATAAATACAATGGACGTAAGCAAGGCGGTCAATGTGTTGCATGAAGAATTTTTTGAAACCAGCCTCAAACAGGTGAACCTTTTTATTGCCGGAACTGGTAATGTGGGTAAGCGGTTAATTGACCAGTTATTACAACAGCACGAGTATTTAAAAAGGCACCTGCGGCTAAACGTTAGAATTGTGTCGCTCGTTAATAGCAAAAAAATTCTTTTTTCCAATTTGGGTATTTCGCGAAACTGGCAGGAGGAGTTAGAAAAGGGGGCGCCGTTCAGTCTCACGGAACTTGTGAACCTTATCCGGGAGATGAATTTAAGAAACAGCATTTTTGTGGATGTAACTGCTAACGAAGAGGTAGCGGGAATATACCCGGCACTGCTGGAACGATCCGTAGCGGTGGTTGCCTGCAACAAGGTGGCAGCGTCTTCCGGGCTAAATTTCTATAAAACCTTGAAAGATTTATCTTCTAAGTTTAAGGCACCATTTCTCTTCGAAACCAATGTGGGCGCCGGATTGCCGATTATTGGTACGCTTAATGACCTTATCCGGAGTGGTGATGAAATACATCGGATTGAAGCCGTATTAAGCGGCACCCTGAATTTTGTTTTCAATAATTATGATGGAACCCGAAGTTTTGCAGATATCGTAAAGCAGGCCCAGAACGAAGGTTATACGGAACCGGATCCCCGGTTAGACTTAAGTGGGAAAGACGTGATGCGGAAAATTATGATCCTTATTCGCGAGGCCGGAAAGGAAATTGAAATGGAAGATATTTTAAATGATACATTCCTTCCCGATTCGGCAAATGCAGGGAGTGTGGCCGATTTTTATAAGGCAATTGAAAAGGAGGAGCCTCATTTTAAATCGCTGTACGAAAGGGCCAGTAAGAACGGCCATAAATTAAAATTTGTAGCAAGTTATGCGGATGGAAAAGCAAAGGTGGGATTAATGGAAATTCCTCCCGCTCACGACTTCTATCATTTGTACGGCAAAGACAATATTGTATTATTTTATACCAACCGCTATCCGCAACAGCCCATGGTGATAAAGGGAGCAGGGGCAGGTGCCGATGTAACTGCTTCGGGTGTGTTTGCAGATATAATTCGTGCATCAACCTTGTAGTATGGAAAAGGAGATAAAAGTTAGGGTACCCGCTACCGTTGCAAACCTGGTCTCCGGGTTTGATGTGCTGGGGATGGCTATCTGTGAGCCATTTGATGAAATATTCCTGCGGAAATGCACCACCCCGGGGATTAAGATTACTCATACAGATAATTTTGGATTACCCACAGAGGCAAACCAAAATGTTGCGGGAGTATCTTTGATGGCCATGACCAAAGCGATTGGGAATATGCAAGGGGGGTGGGAAATCGAGATACATAAACACATTAAACCGGGAAGTGGCCTGGGTTCGAGTGCGGCCAGTGCAGCAGGAACTGTATTCGCAGCAAATTCATTATTAGGGAACCCGTTTACCCTGCAACAACTCGTTCCATTTGCTATGGAAGGGGAGAAGCTGGCCAGTGGTGCGGCACATGCCGATAATATTGCGCCCTGCCTCTTTGGCGGGGTAACGCTTATCCGGCCTGATGGTAACGCTGAGATTATCCAGCTCACCTCACCCGATATTTTTGTGGTGGTGCTTCATCCGCAAATTGAATTGAAAACGGCAGATGCAAGGAATGTGCTGCCTAAAGAAATTTCGATCAAAGACGCCGTCAGGCAGTTTGGAAATGTAGGGGCTTTGGTTGCCGGAATTTGTACAAATAGCCCGGCCCTGATGGCAAAAGGAATGATTGACCTGGTTGCCGAACCCTACCGTAAAAAGTTTATTCCCCTCTTTGATGAAATGAAGCATGCCGCATTATCAGCAGGAGCCATCGGCGGCGGAATTTCGGGTTCAGGCCCCTCTGTTTTTATGATTTGCGAGAATAGGCAGGTAGCCGTAACCGTGGAGATTGCCATGCACAAAAAATTTGAATCTTTAAAAATTCCATTTCATACCTACCTTACCAGGATTCAGACAAAGGGTATTGAAATTCTCTGAGAATGAAATATTATAGTCTAAATAAAAATGCACCCCTTGTAAATTTTCGAGAGGCAACTATTAAGGGACTTGCCCCCGACAAAGGTTTGTATTTCCCTGCTCATATTCCATTGTTTGGAAATGATATGCACAGTGAAATTATGCAGGGAACAAATGAAGATATTGCTTATAGGGCCATACTGCCATATGTGGGAGATGTGATTCCTTCGGAAAGGTTAAAGAAAATTGTGACCGAAACAATCAATTTCCCTATACCGCTTATTCCGCTCGATTCATTTACCTGGTCCCTGGAAATGTATCATGGCCCTACACTGGCATTTAAGGATATCGGAGCCCGGTTTATGAGCCGTTGCCTGGGTTATTTTGCTCAGCAGGAAAATAGAAAACTTACGGTACTGGTGGCAACTTCCGGCGATACGGGAGGCGCGGTAGCCGATGGTTTTTATGGAGTGGATGGAGTGGATGTTGTGATACTTTACCCATCGGGGAAAGTAAGTAACGTGCAAGAAAAACAAATAACCAGTTTAGGTGAAAATATTCATGCACTGGAAATACAGGGCGACTTCGATGATTGCCAGCGGATTGTAAAAGATATATTTAACAACAAAGAAGTAAATGATAAATTATTCCTTACTTCTGCCAATTCCATAAACGTAGCCCGCTGGCTTCCCCAGCAGTTTTATTATTTGTTTGCCTGGAAAGAACTTGGAAGTAAAATCAAGCCTGTGATTTCCGTACCCAGTGGAAATTTTGGAAACCTTTGTGCCGCCATGGTTGCCCATATTTCGGGAATGCCGGTAAAAAAATTTATTGCTGCCTGCAACAGCAACGACACCATACCCCGGTATTTGCAAACCGGGAAGTATCGCCCAAATAAAACCACTTCAACTATTTCCAATGCCATGGATGTGGCCAATCCCAGCAATTTTGTTCGCATCGAGGAATTGTACCATCATGATCTTTCTCGTTTAAAAGATATGCTGATTGCTGTGAAGGTAACCGAAGAAGAGACAGCGGGGGCCATCAACCGGGCATTATTACAATACAATTATCTGTTAGACCCACATGGTGCGGTAGCGTATTGTGCGTTAAAGAAATTTCAGGAAACCAATCCCGAAAGTTTGGGTTACCTGGTAGAAACAGCGCACCCCGTAAAGTTTTTTAATGCCGTTGAATCTATTACCGGAAGAACGGTTGAGATTCCAGACCAGGTATTGCTGCAATTACAAAAGAAAAAGAGAAGCCTTGTATTGGAACCTGATGTGAAACAGGTTATTGATTTTTTATTTTCGCTTTAAGCACATTAATAAAACGGGCTACCCGGTAGCATGAATCGTAGCTTTCAATAGCGGAGTAAATAAAAAAAGCCCCGTAATTACGGGACTTAATGCTGGTTGATTGGGTAATCAATTTATTCGGCAACTACTTCAAATTCAACCTCGGTCTCGTGTCCGTTGCCAAAGTCGATTTTTGCTTTGTAAGTGCCAAGTTCTTTCACTTCATCAATAATCTGGATACGCCTGCGGTCAATTTCATATCCTTTCTGGTCTTTAATGGCGCGTGCAATTTGCACGGAAGTAACGCTACCAAAGATCTTACCGCTGGTTCCTGTTTTTGCACCTACTTTTAAAGAACCTTCCTTCAATACAGAAATTACATTGTTAATTTCTGCAAGGAGTTTGGCTTCTTTCTTGGCCTGCTGCTTAACCTTTTCCTCCATTTGTTTGATGTTGCTTGGGCTAGCCTCAATCGCTAATTTTTTAGGGATGAGGAAGTTGCGGCCATAACCATTTTTTACAGTCACCAGTTCGTTGGCACCGCCCAGGTTATTTACATCCTGAATTAATATTACCTGCATGAGTTTTGCATTTTTACCCAATTCGTACTACGAACTTTCTCAGCCTTTGGCTGATTAGGGTGGTTTAAAATTTTATTTCAATAGATCGGTTACATACGGGAGGATGGCCATCTGGCGCGCTTTTTTAACTGCCTGGCTAACCTTGCGTTGGAACTTTAATGAGTTACCGGTGATACGACGAGGGAGCAATTTCCCCTGTTCGTTTAAGAATTTTTTTAGAAATTCACCATCTTTATAATCGATGTAATGAATTCCCATTTTCCGGAAACGGCAATATTTTTTAGGACGGTTATCCGTTTTAATTGCCGTAAGGTATTTTATTTCATTCGCTCTTGCCATATTATACCTCCGCATTTTCGGTTACAGATGATACGCCACTTCTCTTTTTAGCATTATACTCAACGGCGTATTTGTCGAGTATAGTGAACATGTGACGCATAACTGATTCGTCACGCAAAAGTTGAATTTTCAACTTTTCATTGAAGCTGGATGGCGCTTTGTATTCCATTACCCAATACAGACCAGTGGTCTTTTTGGCAATCGGATACGCCAGTGATTTTAATTCCCAGGGCTTGCTGTTTACTACTTCTCCTCCGTTTTCTTTTACAAAGGATTCGTATTTCTTCTGAGCAGCTTTGTACTCATCATCAGAAAGAACCGGGGTAAAAATCACCATCAATTCGTAGTTGTTCATTTTACCGTTTTTGTGAATAATTAAATGATCCGCCTTTTTAAGCGGGGAGCAAAGGTACGTGAAAACTTCCAATTTTTGAAGAAAAATTATTGAATTTTAAATAATATATAGTTGGTGTATTATATCTGTAAGTAGTTGATAATTATTTTGATATTATTTTTTTTGTACGAAATTGGAAGGGAGTTATTATTCAAAAATCCTCATTCATTGAAGTGGGTGTAGAAAAAAATCAATTTTTAATTTATGGAAAGATCCGGGGAGTGATCCCGGCTGGCAAAATGATTGGTCTCAACCTATAATCCTTAACAGCACCAACGAACTAATAGGGAGTTTATAAAAATTTTTGGAGTCAGGATCAAACGATAATTTTTAAATTGTCATTCCAATGGATTGAACCCCGGCTATGGAAAGTAGTTCCATTTGAATTTTAGTCAGACTCTTTGTTATTTCAGACAGGCCATTTTTAACCGATGCAATTAATGAAACAAATCAACCTTTTTCCCAATTCGGATACCCGCCACAAGCCTAGAAATCAATATGAGGCAATTGTATATTTTATGGCTAACCTGGATATTGAAATGGTGAGTTCATTTTTAGATGAGCATAAGACCTATCAGAATTTCCCCAAGTATATTTTTATCCATAAACTAATGGAGGCATTTAGCAGTTTTCAAAAGGCCGGAGACAAAATTCTAAGTATTCATAAGGGTAAATGCTCAGGCTGTTCCCGTGGTTGTGCCGGTTTTACTTTCTTAGGGAACCAGGGGCACTTTATGGATATACTTTTTTTATTGGATGGAACAACGATTAAGGATATGTATGAATGTGATGATTTTGAAAATGACAATCTCATTCCAAATAAATTACACCGGGTATCTATTGATGAGGCGGAATCACTATTCACCGACTTTGATGATGAAGAAGACGATGACGAATGTAATGAGGATGAGAATGAGTTTTGATAATTTTCCATACTACTTTCCCTTCCCTATTTCATCTAAAAATCAGGAAAATACTACCCGGATATATCATTCAGGAGATACCTTCGGATTCATCTGGAAATACGCCGAATGATGATGATATTGAATCGTAATTAGGGGTGGAAAAGTTGCTTTGTAGAAACGTTAATCCGGTTCCAAAAGTTAATCTGCCCAATCACAATAATAATTTGTGCAATTTGGTGATCGGTAAAATATTTTCTCATATCCTGAAATGTATTTTCCTTTACTCCATGTTCCGATAATTTGGTTACCTCTTCCGTAAGTGCCAGGGTTGCACGTTCTGCTCCTGTGAAATAAGGGCTTTCTTCCCAGGCGGATAGGGCATAAATCCGTTGTTCAGTTTCTCCTCCCTTCCTGGCATCTTCGGTGTGCATCTCCAGGCAATACGCACATTTATTAATTTGGGATGCCCTGATTTTAATTAACTCTTTCAATTTATGATCGAGCCCGGTGGATGCAATATACTTTTCCATTTGAAGCAATACTTCAAATGACTTTGGTTCCAGGGAAGCTATGTTAATTCTTTCATTCATGACTTTTAATTTATTTTATAATCTATTAAAATTAACGCGAAAGGTGTCAAAAAGGTTGAAGAGAGTAGAAGGTGATTTACTATTTTGGAAATTTTGTCAGATTGCCAGGATAATAAATCATAATAGCAAATAACTTTTCGCTGTGCATCTCCTGTTATGTAACCTATCCTTTTGTTATTGATTCCCCCAATTACCCAACCGGAGAAATTGCAAGATTCGGTTTCCTGTCCTCCTTATCCGGTGTTTGAGTTGTGGAAAGGGAGAAGTGGATTTCGCCTCGTTATAATTAATATTTTGAAAACTGGCAGTACCTGTTCTTTTGGAAAGGGGTGCTTCCCTGCTTTTTTTTTCGATAACCAGGATACTGTCGTAGTAATGCACTGAGTCAACAGATTGGGTGAAGGAATTTACCCGCAAAGATTTCTGTTTGGAATGATAGGCGTGTAAGAAATCTATAAAGTTCTTGCTGTACTCAATAAAAGTTCCTCTGCGTTTATGGCCACCGCCAAACTCCAACCAGTAGGAACTGTGCAGATCCTCGCATAAATACACCCCGTCAGCTTTTACCTGGTCAAATAACTCTTCAAAGCTGACAATTTGTTGCTTCATGGTATGTCCGCCATCATCAATTAAGATATCAATGGGTGGAATTTGTTTTTTTACCTTTCTTAAGAAATTCCTGTCTGATTGTGATCCAATAAATATTTGGATATTCTCTTCTTCAAACTCCTTGCAACGGGGGTCTACATCTATGCCATATATTTTTGCTTTGTTTCCGAAATAGCTTTTCCACATCTGCAGGCTGCCTCCCTGTGATACACCTATTTCCAGAATAGTAATTTCCCGATTTCTAAACCTGCTGAAATGTCTGTCGTAAATATCAAAATAATGCACCCATTTGTGGATGAGCCGCTGATTATTCTCCCAAAAGTATTTTTCTAAATCGTTCATCGTTGGGGGTTGATATTTATTTCTTACCAATTGCAGGTCCCGGCGTACTTGAATTTGATACAGGATATTTGCCGAAATATAAAAAAAGCCCGGTTAAGGGCTTTATTACTTATTTAATAATGATAAAACTTTCGGTAAAGAGTTGCCGGTTATTGGCAATCCTCACTACATACCTTCCCGGAGGGAGTGCACTTCCACTTATATTAATCTTGCTAATTCCCTGGGCAGCTTTCGTAACACTCACCTGTTTTCCTGCGATATCATAAATACGAATTACAGAAGGTTCTGCCAGGGTGGAATTAAGCCTAATTGAAATATCTCCTTTCGATGGATTGGGATACACAAAACAATTGGAAATTTTTCCCGAAATCCTAACGGCAACGGTTGAACTATATTGAGCTTTGCCATCAATATCTTCCATTCGCAACCGGTAATACACGATTCCACCCGCAGGTACATCCAGGTCATGAAAAATATAGGATGGTGAGTTCGTGCCGTTTACTGTCCCAATTTTTGTGAAGTTTGTTCCATCCAGCGATTTTTCTATCTGGTATTCTTTAAAGTTGGTTTCGTAGGTTGCTTCCCAGGTAAGTTGTATTTCCTTGGATTTTAAATCGGCCCAAAAACCGGTAAGGGTAACGGGGATAATTCCTGTGCATTGAAAAACAAGGGCCACATACTCCGGGTGATCTATATAGGGGTTCCGGTTGTTTTGTTGGCTGTAAACTAAATCATTCCGGCGTGTTTCCCTTGCATCCACCGGATCGGCAAGGTGCCAACTGTACAGCATGCTCAGGTAGGGGAGCTGTAAGGAGGGATATAATGCATTGCTGTTATCAATAACTTTTTCAATTCCCGAAGTGGGGTTAGTACTGTACCAGCCTGCCAGATCATCCTGGTAGCGCGTAACAATATAGAAGTATCCTCTGGCAATATCTCCTTTAATGCCTGCATCGGGTTCCCACGAAATGGGGATGGAAAGTCCCGGATAATTAGCCGGCCCCAGTTTACCCAGAACAGGATTTGGGGGCATGGGGTATGTTCCGAATTGACCGGAAACCGGAAATTGAAAAGTGGGAGCGGATACATTGGCGAAAGGATAATTAGCCCTTCTGGAATTTAGTTTAGAATCCGCCGGTCTCACATTAAAAAGATCGGCCTGGGTGGGCGAAGGGTAAGTGCCATCTGAATTTTTGAACCAGGCCCTGGGAAAAGTATGTTCCTTATTCCAGCAAACACCTTCGGTGGAAGGAGTGGTACCTCCACAAAAACCGCCTGCAGCAGATTGGGCCATTGAAAAAGTATATGGCTCGGGACCTGAAATATTATTTGAATAAATATCCCAGGTAATGAAGGTAGATCCATCATCGCTACGGATCGTATCTGTAATTGGCATTTGTACATCATCCAACTGCCCGTAAACCAGGGATACCTGGCCATTGGCTACAATATTTCGAAGCGCATTTTTTAACGGCTGGCAGGAAAGCCCGGTAGCAGCATCATAATACCCGGGAGGAATCTGGCCGAACGAAACATGGACAAGGAATAGTAAACAAATAGAAGTAAAAATGTTTTTCATATCCGTAATCTAAAAAATATTCGGGAATTAAAAAGCCCATCAATGGGGAATTGACGGGCAGTAAATATCATTAAATATTCAATTATTTAGAAAGACTGTTGACTTTTTTTGCCAATTTACTTTTGAGATTGGCTGCTTTATTTTTGTGGATGGTGCCACGTTTTGCTAATTTATCAATCATGGAAGCAACAGAAACCAACTTATCCGTAGCAGCTTTTCCATCGGTCAATGCACGTAAATCGCGGATGGCATTACGGGTTGTTTTGCCATAATAACGGTTACGTTCATTCCTTTTAGTGCTCTGCCTTACGTCCTTCTTGGTTGCTGAATGGTTTGCCATGCAAATAATTTTTGGGCTGCAAAGATAGGGAATCTTCCAAATACCTGCATAAAATTATCGGGAATAATTTTTTATGTCAACAACAGGTAAAATACAGCCCTAAATCCGTTGTAAAGCCTCCTAAATCATTAGCTTAACTGGTATTTAATAGCGATATTTGCCGTTCCAAAAGAAAAACGTTTCCAGAAAACCATTGTTAGATGAAAGATTTTCAATATATAACCAATTCACACCCCGGTTATATTGAGGGTGTTTATACTGATTTTGTAAGAGATCCTGAATCGGTTGATCCGGAGATGCGTAAGTTTTTTGAGGGTTTTGATTTTGCGGTAACCCAGGGCAGGAATGGTTCAAAACCGGGTGAAGCAATTCCCATTTCTGACGCTGTTGTTACCAATCTGGATAAAGAATTTGGGGTTTATGGGCTGATCCAGGCTTACCGGCAAAGAGGCCACCTGATTGCCAAAACGAATCCTATTCGGGAAAGAAAGGACCGTACCCCATCCCTTCGTTTATCCGATTTTGGACTAACGGAGGCAGATTTAGATACTGTTTTTTCAGCCGGAAAATTCATCAAACTGGAGAATGCCAGTTTAAGGGAAATTCTCGCTAAGCTTACCCGGGTGTATGCCAGCCATGTAGGTGTTCAATATGGAACCATTCGGCGGCAGGAGCGGATACAATGGCTCTATGACCAGGTAGAAGAAGAATTTACCAAGCCCTTATCACTGGATCAGCGGAAACGAATTTTGCAGAAGCTGAATGAAGGGGTCATGTTCGAAAAATTCCTTCATACTAAATATATCGGCCAAAAACGCTTTAGCCTGGAAGGGGGGGAAACCACGATTGCTGCGCTGGATGCAATTATTAATACCGCTGCGGAAGACCGGGTGGAGGAAGTGGTGATGGGTATGGCCCACCGGGGCAGATTAAATGTCCTGGCTAATATTCTGGGTAAAACCTATGAACAGATCTTTACAGAATTTGAAGGGACAGCCCCTTCCGATACCACTATGGGAAGCGGCGATGTTAAATACCATCTCGGGTTTAGTAGTGAGGTAGAAACAATCGGAGGAAAGAAAATCAACTTGAAACTTTGCCCCAATCCTTCACACCTTGAGGCCGTTGACCCGGTAGTTTTGGGCCTCGTCAGGAGTCAGGCCGATACCTTATACGATAGCGATTATGATAAAGTGCTGCCCATCCTGATACATGGGGATGCCTCTTTGGCAGGGCAGGGAATTGTTTACGAAGTATTGCAAATGAGCAACCTGGATGGGTATTATGCCGGAGGAACCATCCATTTCGTAATTAATAACCAAATAGGATTTACCACCGATTTTGATGATGCCCGAAGTTCAGACTATGCCACTTCTATTGCTGCCCTGGTGAATGCCCCTGTTTTTCATGTTAACGGAGATGATGCAGAGGCCGTAGTAAAGGTGTCAGAAATTGCGATGAAATTCAGGCAGAAATTCAATTGCGATATTTTTATTGATATGGTTTGTTATCGCCGGCATGGGCATAATGAAGGCGATGAACCGAAATTTACCCAACCGCAGTTATATGCCTTAATTGATAAACATCTTAATCCGCGGGAAGTATATACCCAATACCTGATACAAAACGGGGAACCCGATGCCAAACAACTGGCAAAGGATATGGAACAAAAATTCCTGAACGATTTGCAGGAGAGGCTGGATAATGTAAAACAACATCCGCTTCCTTATACGTATCAACAACCCCAGGAATGGTGGCGGAGCCTTCGCAGAGCAACTCCTGCCGACTTTGATAATTCGCCTGTTACAGCTATTTCATTGGAAGAGGTGAATCAGCTTTTTGATGGTTTGATGAAATGGCCTGATAATTTTAAGCCCTTGCGGAAAGTGGAGAAATTATTGAAGGATAAAGTAAAGCTGTTTCAGGATGATCATAAAATTGATTGGGCTACCGCCGAACTTATGGCCTACTCCAGCCTCCTGTTGGATGGAAAAAATGTGCGGATGAGCGGGCAGGATGTTCGGCGAGGTACCTTCAGTCATCGCCATGCCGTAATTTATGATGAGAACAGCAATGAGGGATATAACCGGCTCGATCATTTTGAAGATGGCCAGAACCCATTCCGGATTTACAACTCGTTATTAAGTGAATATGCCGTTTTGGGTTTTGAATATGGGTATGCCATGGCAAACCCCAATGCCCTGGTTTTATGGGAAGCCCAGTTTGGTGATTTCTGTAACGGAGGCCAAATCATCATCGACCAGTTTATTGCGGCTGCAGAAACCAAATGGCAAAAAATGAATGGATTGGTTATGCTCCTTCCGCATGGGTACGAAGGGCAGGGGCCTGAGCACAGCAGCGGACGCATGGAAAGGTTCCTTCAACAGTGTGCCGAATTGAATATGGTGATTACCAATGTAACCACGGCGGCGAATTTCTTTCACCTTCTGCGCAGGCAACTTGCCTGGCCTTTCCGCAAACCCCTGATTAATTTCTCCCCCAAAGCCAATCTTCGTTTACACGCTACGTATAGTGAGGTAACTGCATTTACAGAAGGCGGTTTTAAGGAGCTGTTTGATGATGCTTCTGTTTCTAACTCCGAGGAAATTACGAAGGTGATAATGTGCTCCGGGAAAGTTTATTACGATTTAATGGAGCACAAACAAAAGGAGAACAGGAAGGAAGTAGCCCTGGTTCGTCTCGAACAAATTTATCCCATACCCCAAAAACAACTGGATGCTTTGTATGCAAAATACAGTAAGGCTATATGGTATTGGGTACAGGAAGAACCCCAGAATATGGGGGCTGCCACCTTCCTTCGAATGAATTTGAAGAATATTAATTTTTACATCATTAGCCGTCCGGCCAGCGCAGCTACTGCCAGCGGGTATGGCAAAATTCATGCGAAAGAACAGGCTGATATTATTAGTACGGCATTCTCAATCTGATAATTTTTTTATAGAACAACTATGTTTCAAAGTTTAAGTGAAAGGCTGGAAGGCGCATTTAAAAATCTGAAAGGCCAGGGAAGGATTACCGATCTCAACATTGCAAATACGGTAAAGGATATACGAAGGGCCCTGGTGGATGCGGATGTTAATTACAAAATAGCCAAAGAGTTTACCGATAAAATCCGGGATAAAGCCCTGGGCGAAAAAGTACTTACTGCCGTTAGCCCGGGCCAAATGATGGTGAAAATTGTTAAGGATGAACTGACTGAACTCATGGGAGGAACCGAAAGCCCCTTCAGCATTTCGGGAAATCCGGCGGTAATTCTGATTGCCGGACTCCAGGGTAGTGGTAAAACAACCTTTAGCGGTAAGCTGGCCAATTACCTGAAAACCAAAAAGGGGAAATCGCCCCTGCTGGTGGCCGGGGATATTTATCGCCCTGCAGCGATTGATCAGTTAGAAGTACTGGGTAGTCAGATTAATGTAGATGTTTACTCGGAACGGGAAAATAAAGATGCTGTATCCATAGCGCGTAATGCCATTGCCGAAGCCAAAAAGAGGAATAAGAATGTTGTAATTATCGATACCGCAGGAAGGCTTGCCGTAGATGAGGTAATGATGAACGAAGTAGCGAATATTAAATCTGCAGTTACGCCTCAGGAAATATTGTTTGTAGTAGATAGCATGACCGGCCAGGATGCAGTTAATACGGCCGCTGCATTTAATGAGAGACTCGACTTTTCGGGTGTGGTACTTACCAAACTCGATGGCGATACCCGGGGAGGAGCCGCTTTATCTATTAAGTACACTGTTCATAAACCCATTAAATTTACCAGCAGCGGCGAAAAAATGGATACCCTCGATGTGTTCTTCCCCGAAAGGATGGCACAACGAATATTGGGTATGGGTGATATTGTAAGCCTGGTTGAAAAAGCCCAGGAACAATTTGATGAGGCAGAAGCAGCCAGGCTCGAGAAAAAAATCAGGAAAAATCAATTCGATTTCGAAGATTTTAAGACCCAGCTTCAGCAAATAAAAAAGATGGGTAACATTAAAGACCTGTTGGGAATGATCCCTGGCCTGGGTAAGCAAATAAAAGATATTGATATTTCGAATGATTCTTTCAAAGGGATCGAAGCCATCATCAATTCTATGACCATGGAAGAACGGCGAAACCCCGACCTTATGAATCCGGGCAGGAAAGAACGAATTGCGAAAGGGAGCGGTCGGGAAATGAATGAGGTAAATCAGTTTTTGAAGCAATTTGAACAGATGAAGGGCATGATGAAAATGATGAATAAGATGCCAGCCGGCATGCCCGGGATGCGGATGAAACGGTAAGAGCCTCCCCGCTGACATCCAAATTAATTTTTTTGCGTAACATGCTGATTATTAGTATATTAAATTGAGAAGTTTAAGTAGTCCCGCATTGCTCCCGGATAAATTTTACTGTGGGTCCATCTCTCCAAATTCAAATATGAAACTGAGCTTTTTTCATTCTTGAAGAGGGTTCTGTATGTTTTTTCAAAATTGCCCCATTTTCTCCTATTACTTTGGAAATATTGAGCCAAAGTTTATAACTTATTTATTACCAACGTTTTTTTGAGAATTATTTGGAACTTGTTATATCTGGGTTTATCTTTGGCCCACCTTATTTAAGGAGTAACCCTATTATTCACAACCAAGAAAATTTCTATTTTTTATGGCTGTTAAAATGCGCTTGCAACGCCATGGCTCAAAAAAGAGGCCATTCTATTTCATCGTAATTGCTGATGCACGTAGCCCTCGTGATGGAAAATTCATCCAAAAGTTAGGTTCCTACAATCCTTTGACTGTTCCTGCCACCATTCAGGTTGATCGGCAGAAAGCATTGGATTGGCTGCAGAAAGGTGCTCAACCCACGGATACGGTTCGCCGGATCCTGTCTTTCAAAGGGGTATTGTATTTAAAGCATTTGCTTCGTGGAGTAGGCCTTGGTCTTTTTGATGAAGCCACTGCAATGGAAAAGTTCACTAAATGGAGCCAGGAGCATGAAGCCCATGTTTCCCGTCGCCAAAGTGCACACAAAAAAGCCCGTTCAGAACGCGCCCACACTCCTGTTGTGCGGAAGGTAGCCGAAAAGGCTCCGGAAGTTCCTGCAGCGGAAGAACCGAAAAGTTCTGAAGAAGCACCGGCAGGAGAGTAATTTCCTCTTTCCAGTCAAATTATTCAGGCTGCCTCATTCAGGCAGCCTTTTTTTGGGTTGAGGGATTAAACTTTGAGTTTATGAATTACTAACGAAAACTGGTACGTAATAATTTGCGTGGCGATAATAAATTTAGAGTAATATAACTTGCAGGGATAATGAACACGTATTTTCAATTTGGAAAATTAGCAGCCAGCCATGGCCTTCATGGCGACCTTATCCTCCAGCACAACCTGGGTAAAGGCACTACTTTGCCGGGAGTGGAAACAATTTTTATTGAAAAAGGAAAGGATAATTTTTTCCCTTTCTTTATTGTTAAGGCTGCAAAACGATCTGCCAATGAACTGTTGATTAAACTGGAGGAGGTGGATACATTGGAAAAGGCCCGCAAACTCACACCAAAACCAGTTTGGTTAACAAAGGAAGATTTCGAACGGCTGGTTAAAAAATCCACCCCCATTTCCTTATTGGGGTATCAGCTAATTGATGGAGGAGTAAGAAGGGGAGAGATTGTGGAAATAATGGAACAGCCTCATCAATTGCTTTGCACCCTGATAATTAATAACAAAGAGGTTTTAGTTCCGGTTCATGATGATAACCTGTTGAAGGTGGATGACCGAAAGAGAGAAGTGCATGTAACCTTACCCGATGGGTTACTCGAAATTTATCTTTAGTGCGCCCTTAGAATTTTGAAAAAACGGGTATCTTCCGAAAGAAATTTATTTTTTCTTATTCACACTTTCCTTATTGTTTCTTAGAAAGAATATTATTCAGGAGGAACCTGCGGGTTAATTGAATGGAGTGGAGGAAATGAAAATGGGATCCCCGCTTTGTATTCAAATTTTATGCAACTGATTCATTAAGGCGGTGAATTCTTTAGGTATGGGTGCCTCCAAACTTATAAGATTACCGCTTTCATCAATAAATTTTAACCTGAAAGCGTGCAATGCTACCCGGTTAACCACCGGTTTTTCCTCTTCAGTTTTTGATAATTTATAATTCCGTTTTACCGAGGAAAGAAACACAGGACGCCCATCGCCATACAAAGGATCGCAGGCAAGCGGATGGCCAATATGTTTACAATGAACCCGGATCTGGTGGGTGCGGCCTGTATGAAGTTGAAAAAGGACAAGCGAATAATGAGGAGTGGCATCTAATACTTCATACGATGTTAAGGATTGTTTTCCCATTCTGTGAATACACATTTCCCCTTTATTCGCGGGATGTTCTGAAACCGGAGCATCTATTTCTCCCTTTTGTGGGTTGGGAGTTCCCTTCACAAGCCCCACATAATATTTTTGTATCTGCCGGTTTTCAAAAAGCCGGGAAAGAAATTTATGAGCAGAAATAGTTTTGGCAAAAACAACAAGGCCACTGGTCTCTTTATCCAACCGGTGCACGGTGTACACTTCGCCATATTTTCCTAACAGGTAATCTTTTAATGAGAATTCCCCCTTCCTGTCGGGAATGGTGAGCAGGCCCGGTGGCTTATTAACAGCTACCAGGTTTTCATTTTCAAAAATGATTTGAATATTATTTTTTCCCACTGTCTTTATTACGGGAGCTGTTGAGGTATTTGAGGATGCGAATTTCTTTTTCGGATAGAAAGCGCCATTTCCCCCTTTCTACATTTTTCTTGGTTAACCCGGCGTACATAACTCTGTCGAGTCCTTTTACATCATATTTTAAATGTTCAAAGATTCTCCTTACAATGCGGTTCCTTCCGCTGTGGATTTCTATGCCAATAACCGATTTGTCTTTGGAGTCCACATATCCCATGCTGTCTACGTGTACCGGCCCATCTTCCAGCACAAGGCCTGCCAGAATTTTATCGAAATGAGCTTTTGTTAATGGTTTATCCAGTTTTACTTCATATATTTTTTTTACTTCGTAACTGGGATGTGAGAGTTGCTGGGTAAGGTCTCCATCATTTGTAAATAATAATACCCCCGACGTGTTCCTGTCTAACCGGCCAATGGGATACACCCTTTCATTTGTGGCGGGCTTTATTAATTGTAAAACCGTTTTTCGGCCCTGGGGGTCATCGGTGGTAGTAATATAATCTTTGGGTTTATTGAGGAGGATATAAACCAGGTTTTTTGTTACAAAGAGCTTTTTACCGTTAAATATTATTTCATCCGATGGCTGAACTTTATAACCCGGTTCGGTACAAATCTTTTTATTCACCTTCACCTTTCCCTCTTCAATTATTTGTACAGCATCCCGCCTCGAGCATACCCCACAATGGGCAAGGTATTTATTAAGAGGCATCGCCGCCCCGTCTGTTTTTTGGTTGCTTTTCCCCGGTTTAGAAACACCCGATGATTTTGAATTGTTGAGGCGGGTATTCGTTTCCCGGACATTCTTTCCTCCCGGTTTGGCCGCCTTAACCTCCTGTTTCAATTTTTCGAAATATTCCCTTTTCTCCTGCCTGTATTTCTTTTTCTCTTTGCGATGCTCTTCTTTTAGCACGCTGTTCTTTTTTTTTCCAATAAATTTTTGAAAGGGGGCCTGGCTCATGGTGTAGATATTGGAGCAAAGATACCATTTGGAAACCCGGTAAAATAAAAAAAGAGCAATAGTTCAAATTGCTCCTTTTTGATTAATAAAGTTGGAAATTAACTGTTGTTCGATGTGGCCGCCTTGTTGTTTTTCCTGTTATTCCATTTTTGCTGCTGTTCGGGAGTTAAGATTGTTTCCTTATTTTTCCTGGCCTCCCTATTAATTTTTTTGGCTTCTTCCCGCTTTTGTTCTGTGGTTAGCTTATCATTTTGGTTGATGGCCTTTAATTGCTGCCGGGTAAGGTCATTTTGCGCATTCATACGGGAAACCTGGTCGGAGCTAAGCGAAAGGTCTTTGGTCATTCTGTCCATTTTCATCTTTTGGCGCCGTTCATTTTTTGCCTGCCTGTCCTTTTTCATTTGTTGCATTTGGGCCTTTTGATCCGGAGTTAGGATTCCGGATTCCTTTTCTTCTCTTTCCTTTTGCAATTTTGCCTTTCCTTCCTGATAGTTCTTTAAAGTAATTCCCGGTTGATTTTTAAGGGATTCTTCTTTCTTTTTGTAATCTTCGTTATTAGCCTTCATTTCGGCTTTCTGGGTTTCCGACAGGTTTAGGTTTTTATATATATGCCCTTTTTTATGTTTTTTAAATTCCCTGTGTTGTTTCTGATGGGTTCTTTGTTTTGCCGGTTGGTTAGAAACCTGGGCGGAGGCATTCATCAGGATAGCCGAAAACAGGAGTAGCATGGATATTCTTTTCATTATTTTTTGTTTAGTGGCCCATAGACGCCAGGTTTTATTGAAAGTTTATTTCAGGTCTTGTTAAAGGTGACTTAACATCATTATGTCAGTTTTTCGGGGCGTGGCACAACCTTTGTTTGACCTGATAAAAACAACTATGAAAAGGGAAAAACGAAATGGGAATAATGATCCTCAAACGGATATGAATTCGCTGGATAAGCAATTATTAGACAGGGCAGGAGAATTTAGCAAAGATGAAAACAATTTATCTCAATCAGAATTGGAAGCTACCGATGAGGATGGTGATATGCTAAATGAAGGTTCTTCCATATCATCTATTTCGGGAGCTGACCTTGATATTCCGGGATCGGAACTGGATGATAAAAATGAATCAATTGGGGAGGAGGATGAAGAAAATAATGGGTATAGCCAGGCGGATACGGAATAGATCTAATTTGTATAACGATAAGCTATAAAGGGAGGAAGAGAAAAAACAAAATAAAAGGCCTGCAAGGGGCAGGGCCTTATGAATTAATATTCATCTTCATTAAAAAAGAAATCTTCCTGGCTGGGATAGTCGGGCCATATATCATCCAGGCCCTCATAAAGGTCTCCTTCATCATCCAGTTCCTGGAGATTCTCAATAACCTCAATGGGTGCCCCACTTCGGATGCTGTAATCGATCAGTTCATCTTTGGTTGCAGGCCAGGGTGCGTCTTCAAGGTGTGATGCCAATTCTAGTGTCCAGAACATCTTCGTCTCGGGGTTTTAATTTTTGCAAAAGTATAGGTTGTGCCGAAATAACCAAATGTGATTTTTAGGGAATCTTTATTTTTGGTTTGCAGCATATTATGTGCCGTTTTTTCGGCGAATTTGGCAGTTGCCGGGGTAATTTCAGTAATTTGCCCCTATGTTATCATGCAGTGGAATAAGTAAGTATTATGGGAGCTTACATGTATTAAAATCTGTTAATGTAAACATAGAACGGGCTACTATAACCTCCATCGTGGGCTCATCAGGTGCGGGGAAAAGCACGCTTTTGCATATTTTGGGAACCCTCGATAAGCCGGATTCCGGAACAATCTCCCTGCAGGGCCAGCGGGTGGATTCCCTTTCCGGAAAGGCTATCGCTAAATTCAGAAATAAACATATCGGATTCATTTTTCAGTTTCATCATTTATTGCCAGAGTTCACGGCTTTAGAGAATGTATGTATTCCCGGCTGGATAGGTAAAAGAAGATCGAAAGAAGTAGAAAATAAGGCAAAAGAATGGCTTGCCACCCTGGGATTGGCTGAACGGCTCCATAATAAACCGGGTGAATTGTCCGGAGGGGAACAGCAACGGGTAGCCGTTGCCCGGGCGTTAATAAATGAACCAGACATCATCATGGCGGATGAACCAACCGGAAACCTGGATTCAGGGAATGCCAAAGACCTTCACGATTTATTTATCCGGTTGAGAGATCAATATGGCCAAACATTTTTGATTGTTACCCACAACGAACAACTGGCCGATATGAGCAACCGGATATTGCACATGAAAGATGGTTGCATCCTGGAATAATATCCGGAACAAGATTCCCAATATTCGATGCTGCGATTCATTATTTCCGAAACAAGGCGTCGAGGGCAGTAGTGAGTTTTTCAGCATTGGGCAGCATGGCCGATTCCAATCCAATATTCATGGGTACTGCCGGGAGATCGAGTGAACCTACAACTGCTACCGGAACATCCAGGTAATTAAAACAATTCATACTTATTTTTCCAGCCAGTGCCTCGGCAAAGGAATTTGATTTTTGTTCCTCTGTAAGAACAAGGCATTTGCCATGTATCCTTACCTGGCTGTAAATTAATTCCTCATCCAGCGGATATAGTGAACGGAGGTCAACTAAGCTGATCCTTCCTCCAAAGGTCTTGGCTGCTTCAAGGCTCCAGTACACACCCATTCCGTAAGTGATTATCACACAAGAGTCGCCGTCTTCTATAAGTTCTTCGTCGGCTTCTAATACAAGTTTCCCTTTTCCAAGCGGGATTACATAATCGCTGGAGGGCTCAATGGTTTTAGCTTCTTCGGTACCAGGCACCTTGCTCCAGTATAATCCCTTATGTTCCAGCATTACTACCGGATTTGGATCAAGAAATGCTGCTTTCATTAATCCTTTCATATCCGCCGCATTACTGGGATAAACCACTTTTATTCCTTTAATGCTGAGAAGGGTAGTTTCAACACTTCCGCTATGGTAGGGGCCTCCTCCTCCATAAGCACCGGTAGGGACCCTTATAAGGGTTTGGATAGGGAACTTTCCACAGCTTAAATAGCAGCTTTTCGATATTTCAGTTACCAGTTGGTTGATTCCCGGATAGATGTAGTCTGCAAACTGCACTTCCACGATGGGTTTAGCGCCCACCGCACTCATTCCCACAGTGGATCCGATAATATAAGCCTCCTGAATGGCGGTGTTAAAGACACGATGGTCGCCAAATTGCTCGCCAATGGTAGCCGTTTCGCGGAAAACGCCACCCAGCCTTTTACCAACGTCTTGCCCATAAAGCACCGCTTCGGGAAATTCTTCCATGATTTCCCGGATGGCAAATAGAGCCGCATCAACCATCATGACTTTTTGATTTCCTGCGGGCGCTCTTTCCCCTTTTTCTTCGGTTATGGCAGGGGGTGCAAATACATGGTCAGAAACGGTTTCCGGATCTGGCTCGGGAGCAGCCACGGCTTCCTCAAAGGCAATGGCAATCTTATGTTTTGCTTCTTCTTCCATGGTTAATAAGCGGTCCTCCGGGATACCTCTTACCGTTAATGCAATCTTTAATAGGGGCAGCGGATCGTAGGTAGATTGCAGTGCAAATTCTTCTTCATTGCGATAAAATTCTTTTCGAACCCCGCTGGTATGATGGCCGAGCAGCGGCACGGTGGCATGAACCAGGTAAGGAATTTGTTTTTCTCTTACCTTATCAATCACCTTTTTCATAGTAATATAACTCGCTTCAAAATCACTACCGTTTACGCTTACCCGCTTAATTCCTTTAAACCCTTTGATATAACGATAAGCATTTGCTGTACGGGATTCTTTGGAAGTTACGCTGATCCCCCAATCGTTGTCCTGAACCAAGAAGATAATGGGGAGCTGGTGGAGCGCAGCAAACTGAAAGGCTTCACTTACTTCGCCCTCTGTAACGGAAGCATCGCCAAGGGAGCAAATAACTATGGGAAGTTCGCCAGCCTCATTTTTACGGAGAAGTGAGGATTGGATACGATTCAAATACTTTAATCCCTGGGCAATACCAGTGGTTGGGATGGCCTGCATACCGGTGGCACTGCTTTGGTGGATGATTGTTGGTTTTCCTTCGCCGCGGAAATTGGGGTGGTTGTAATATTCTCTTCCACCGGTAAATATATCAGTACTTTTTGCCAGCAATTGCATCATCAGTTGGGAAGGATCAAAGCCGAGGCCCAGCATGATACTCTCATCCCGGTAATAGGGGCTCACAAAGTCAATGGCCTGAAGGTTGAAGGCAGTGGCCAATTGAATGGCTTCGTGGCCTTTTGAGGTGCTGTGAACATACTTACAGATTTGCCTGTTTTGTTCGTAGGTGTTTGCCATTTCCCTGGCCAAACACATCAGGCGGTAGGCTTTCAATAAAATTTCGGTATCAACAGTCATATGCTGGCTGCAATTTACGCCCTTGTTTCGGGGTATAAAAAAAGCTACCGGAGTAGCTTTTAAATTAGTGCATTTTAAAACTTTCCAGGAATTTCGTTGTGAAGTTCCCGCTTTTAAAGTTTTCATCCTGCATAAGTTGCAGGTGAAATGGGATCGTGGTTTTCACCCCTTCAATTACATACTCGCTCAATGCGCGGTGCATGGTATCAATGGCTTCTTCGCGGGTTTGTGCCACGGCAATAAGTTTTCCGATCATACTATCGTAATAGGGCGGGATTACATAACCGGCATAAACATGGCTATCTACTCTTACACCGTGTCCTCCAGGCTGGTGAAGAACTGTAATTTTTCCGGGGGAGGGCCTGAAATCGTTGTAGGGATCTTCGGCATTGATCCGGCATTCTATTGCGTGCATTTGCGGGAAATATTCTTTACCCACAATTTTTTCGCCCATGGCGATCTTAATCTGTTCCTTTATGAGGTCGTAATTAATAACTTCTTCCGTAACGCAGTGCTCTACCTGGATCCGGGTATTCATTTCCATGAAGTAAAAATTCCGGTGTTTATCCACCAGGAATTCAATGGTACCCACACTTTCGTAGTTAATGGCCTGGGCTGCTTTTATCGCAGCCTGCCCCATTTTATTCCGTAGTTCAGGCGTCATAAATGGGGAGGGCGATTCTTCAACCAGTTTTTGGTGACGGCGTTGTATGGAACAGTCGCGTTCGCTGAGATGGCATACATTCCCATATTGGTCTCCTGCAATCTGGATTTCAATATGGCGTGGTTCTTCCACAAATTTTTCCATATAAATACCATCATTCTTAAAGGAAGCAGCGGCTTCTGCTTTTGCCGTTTCAAAGGCTTTTTCAATATCTTCATCCTGCCAAACCACCCGCATCCCCTTTCCGCCGCCGCCTGCGGTTGCTTTTAAAATAATAGGGTATCCAATTTCTTTGGCTGCATTTTTAGCATGCTCTACATTTTCCAGCAGGCCCTCAACTCCCGGTACCACCGGTACGCCGGCTTTGATCATAGTTTCTTTAGCCGTGATTTTATCACCCATGGCATTAATCATTTCGGGGGTAGGCCCAATGAATTTAATACCATGGTCGCTGCATATTTTGGCAAATTTTGCATTTTCGGCCAGGAAGCCATAACCGGGATGGATAGCATCCGCATTGGTAATTTCGGCGGCGGCCATAATATGCGCCATATTGAGATAGCTATCGGCACTGGCCGGCTTACCAATACAAACTGCTTCGTCTGCAAATTTTACATGGAGGCTGTCTTTATCGGCTGTGGAGTAAATAGCCACTGTTTTAATGCCCATTTCCTTGCAGGTGCGGAGGATTCGTAATGCGATCTCGCCCCTGTTGGCAATTAGTATTTTTTTGAACATCTTAATGTTTTGGAATGTGGAACTAGGTTAGAACCGATAAATGGATTCCATTATGCCGGTTCAACCAGGAATAGGGGCTGGTCGTACTCAACCGGACTGGCATCATCTACCAACACTTTCACAATGGTTCCTTTTACTTCACTTTCAATTTCATTGAATAGTTTCATGGCTTCTATCATGCAAACCACTTTACCTGGGGTTACTTCATCACCCACATTAACAAATTGTGGTTTCCCGGGGCCTGCCTGGCGGTAGAAAGTTCCAATCATGGGGCTTTTAATAGTGATCAGGTTATCCTTTGGTGCGGCCGTTGTTTTGGGTGAGGTGGGGGGAGCTGCTGCAGCTACAACTGGTTGAGGGATTGCGGTAGGTTGTGGCGCCAGGTTGGTTGTAGAAACAATATTTTGAACCGGGTCCTTTTTCTGCTTTATAGTTATCTTTTTACCATCTTCTTCAATGGTTATTTCACCAATGGAGGTTTTATTTATCAGTTTAACCAGTTCCTGAATTTGTTTAATGTCCATAATGATGGTTTGGGTTTAATAATGGAATTAAAAACGGGGAAGCTAAGATAGGTATTTGATATCTAAAAATACCACGAAAAATTCCCTGAAATCCTCTTAAAATGGCAAAAATGGTTCAAAATCCTTCAAAAACGGGGCAAAACTGCCATTTTTTGAATAAAAAAAATGCCGGAATTACTCCGGCATAAAATATTGGGCAATCAAATATTAATCCATTTTCTTTCGCAGGTTTTCATCAATTGCATCCAAAAATTCTTCTGTATGCAGGTAATGTTCTCCGTGTTTTACCTTATTCCCATGGATGCAAATGGCCAGGTCTTTGGTCATTTTTCCACTTTCAACCGTATGGATACAAACTTCTTCCAGGCTGTGGCAGAAATTGATGAGGGCCTGGTTATTATCCAGTTTACCCCGGAAGGCCAGCCCCCTGGTCCAGGCAAAGATGGAGGCAATAGGGTTGGTTGAGGTCGGCTTTCCTTCCTGGTGGTTACGGTAGTGCCGGGTAACAGTACCATGCGCGGCTTCGGCTTCCATGGTTTTCCCATCCGGGGTAATCAGCACAGAGGTCATCAGCCCCAGGCTGCCAAATCCCTGAGCAATCGAATCGCTTTGAACGTCGCCATCATAGTTTTTGCAGGCCCAAACAAAATTGCCATTCCATTTTAGGGCGCTGGCCACCATGTCATCAATCAGGCGGTGTTCGTAGGTAATTCCTGCTGCTTCAAATTTTGCTTTAAAGTCTTCCTGATATACTTTTTCGAATATGTCTTTAAACCGGCCGTCGTATTTTTTAAGGATGGTGTTTTTGGTGGAGAGGTATAGGGGCCATTTTTTGCTCAGGGCCATATTAAAGCAGGCATGCGCAAAGCCCATTATGCTTTCATCGGTATTGTACATGGAGAGCGCCACGCCACCTCCTTTAAAATTGAACACCTCAAAAGTTTGGGGTTCTCCACCATCCTCGGGTATAAAGGTCATGGTGAGTTTTCCCTTCCCTTTAATAACGGTATCGGTTGCCCGATACTGGTCGCCAAATGCATGCCTTCCTACAATGATGGGGGCCGTCCAGTTGCTCACCAGCCGGGGTACGTTTTTAATCACGATGGGTTCCCGAAATACGGTTCCATCCAGGATATTGCGGATGGTTCCATTGGGGCTTTTCCACATGTGCTTCAGGTTAAATTCTTTAACCCTGGCTTCATCGGGAGTAATGGTGGCGCATTTGATCCCCACTCCGCAGGCTTTGATGGCATTAGCTGCATCGATGGTAACCTGGTCGTCCGTTTTGTCGCGGTGTTCAATCCCCAGATCGAAATATTGAATGGGTACATCTATGTAGGGAAGGATAAGTTTGTCTTTAATAAACTGCCAGATGATTCGGGTCATTTCATCGCCGTCGAGTTCAACAACGGGATTTGCCACTTTAATTTTAGCCATATACGTTTTTTTATTTTTCTAAAAAGGTTGGTTTGAAAT
>JAFEAB010000055.1 GCA_018266615.1 Bacteroidota bacterium | reverse complement strand
GTTGGGTAAAACCAGTTCGGTCATTATTACCAGCGATTCATTAACCTTTTTATCCATGACAAGTTTTTTGCGAAGATATAAGGAAGATCATGCCCGGGAATTGATTAATTTTTTGGAAGTTTGTTTGGCTTTATGGAATTTCGGCCACCAAATTCTTATGATATCTTTCGATAACACCGAGCAGGCTTTTGCCTACAAAACTACTCCCGAACTTACAAAAGCCAGGGTTTTATTTGGCATTATGGGGAAACCCGCGCTGTTGAAGATAGGGCTCAAGCTATTACCGGTAGCCGTAAAATATAATTTGCCATTCACTTCCCCTCTCATTAAAAAAACTCTTTTTAGTCAGTTTGTAGGAGGCGAGTCGCTACAGGAAACTGCCGGTGCGGCGGCCAGGTTAGCCCGGTTCAATGTGCAGGTTATCCTGGATTATGCAGTGGAAGGAGGAAGTGAAGGAGAAGCAGGATTTGACCATGCGACCGAAGAATTCATCCGGGTCGTGGATTATGCATCCACCCAAACCAATATTCCTTTTATGAGCATTAAAGTAACGGGCATAGCCCGCTTTGCGCTCATGGAAAAGCTGGATGCATTTATGAAACAGGGAGAAAGCACCCTGATGAAGAATTACACCTTTGGGTTAGATCAATTACCCCCATCAGAAAAAGAAGAATGGCTAAGGGTAGTTGGCAGATTACAAAAGATTTGCAACAGGGCGGCTGAAAAAAATGTGGGGATGTTAATTGACGCAGAGGACAGTTGGATTCAGGACCCGGTGGATGCCGCTACCCTACTCATGATGGATTCGTATAATAAGGATAAAGCCATTGTTTTTAACACCCTTCAACTTTACCGTCACGACCGGCTTTCTTTTTTACAAAGCAGCATAACGGCAGCACGTGAACGAAATTTTATCCTTGGGGCAAAACTGGTAAGGGGTGCTTATATGGAAAAGGAAAGGGCCCGTGCCCTGGAAAAGGGGTACCCCTCTCCCATCCAGCTCAATAAAGAAGCTACCGATAAGGATTTTGATGCAGCGGTGAAATATTGTGTGAATAACATCGATCAGGTATCCCTGATTGTTGCTTCCCACAACGAACAAAGCAACTTGCTTACTACCCAGCTTATGGATGAAAAAGGGCTGGCTCATAACCATCCCCATATACATTTTTCCCAGTTATATGGCATGAGTGATAACATCACTTTCAATCTGGCAAAAGCAGGTTTTGGGGTCAGCAAATATCTCCCCTTTGGGCCGATAAAAGATGTGGTGCCATACCTGATGCGCCGTGCCGAAGAAAACAGTTCCGTATCGGGGCAAACCGGAAGAGAATTAGGGTTAATTCATAAAGAACTAAAAAGAAGGAGAAATTAAGGCTTCCTCCGGAATCCTTCCCATCCGAATAAATTTAATAAATCTTATCCGGGGTTTCATGCACCGGTGCATAAGTTGTAATTTATTTTCAGGGAATGAATCCCATAGTGAAAACTTCCTTAAGATTTCCTATTTTAAAAGTCCAAATCCTTTTAAAGTGTTAAAAACACAATCAATGAATAACCCGCACCGACTTCCTATTTTACCTTTGCATTTTGGCAAAAATATTTTCCATATTACTTTTGGCTGTTTTGGTTTTTTCCCTGTCGGAAAACAAGATCAAGTATGGCATTTACCATATAGAGAAAACAAAATTTACAAATTGCCAGGAAACAACGAACCGTTCTCACCATAGCAACCATTTCAAAACATTTGCCCTTTCCCAAAAAAATGAAAAAGGGCATTGCAATAAAAAAGGAATGGCTTTATGCTGCAGCACAACTTTTGCAATTGACATGCCCACCACAAATAATTCCCAGGTAGTATTTGATAAAACAGAAGCCTCAAATGAATCCCGGGAATTCAATCTCAAACTGCCATCAGGTAATGCTTCCATTTGGCAACCGCCTAAAATAAACTAAATTTATACCTGCACAGGAGCTTTCGAATTAAATGAAATGACAGCCATTTGCGCCTGTGATTAAATTTATTATTAAAATTTTAAGCAAAAAAAAATGAAATCCTATTTATTCATAGCATGTAGTACTGCTATGGTAGTAATACTTTCCTTCAATACAAGAAAGGAAATCAACAAATCCTCCGCATTGCTTCACAATACGGTATCTGCGATGCCCGAAACCAAAGCAATTGATGGAGTAATTAATTATTATCTTCAAATTAAAAATGCATTGGCCGCTGATAATTCAAAGGAAGCTGCCACAGCAGGCGGAAAATTAAAATCGGCATTAATTGATCTGGGGAAAGAAGTTATGAATCCGGCACAGAAAAAAGTTTATGCAGATGATGCCGACGATGCCATTGAAGATGCCGAACATATTTCCCAAAACGCAGGCAACATCAAACACCAACGGGAACATTTTGAAGACCTGAGCGATGATATATACGACATCATAAAGGCATTTGGAACCACCCAAACCCTTTATAAAGATTATTGCCCCATGAAAAAGGCTTCCTGGCTAAGCGAGTTTAAAGAAATAAAAAATCCGTATTACGGAAAAAGCATGCTTACCTGCGGTAGTGTTAAGGAAACCATCAGCAAGCCATAAAATCAAAAAATGAAAAAGCGCAGTATCCTTATGTTGGGGATAGTGTGTGCCGTGGTCATCATTCAGTTCATCCGGCCGGAAAGGAATAATTCAGTCCAGGAGCAGGGTGAATCCATGGCGGCCATATATCATCCTCCAGATTCAATCCGGCTAATAATTCAACAATCCTGTTCAGATTGCCATTCCAATAATACCCGGTATCCCTGGTATGCAGAAGTGCAACCTGTACGGTGGTTCCTGGAATATCATATAAGCAATGGAAAAAAAGAATTAAATCTGGATGAATTCGCGTCCTATTCAAGAAGAAGAAGAATCCACAAATTAAAGGCCATAAAAAACCAGATAACAGATGGGGATATGCCCCTGCCCTCCTATTTATGGATGCATAAAGAGGCAAGACTTTCAAAAAATCAGAAAGAGCAATTAACCACCTGGATAGATAAGTTGGTAGACAGCCTAAAATCTACAGAATGAAAAAAATAATTATTATAATACTTTTCCATATCGCCTGGCAATCTCTCCTGGCCCAGGAATTTGATCATGGAAACAACCTGCAATACACTCCATTTAAAAACTTCAGCATACCGGTTGCAACGCCCTCATCAATCCTTAACCCGCCTCCGGTAACCGGATATATCTCCAATCAGGAAAAGGATATTGTAAATAAGCAAATTGTGGGGGCCAACTCCGGTATCCATTTTCCCAAAGGGACCGGTTATATTTATACCAAGCGGTATGATTTATTTATCACAGACACCGTGTTCAATTTCACCGGGAAAAAGAAACATGGTATTGCGGTTAACGGTGCATACCCGGCCCCAACCCTTGTTGCTACCATTGGGGACACCCTATTGGTATTTGTACATAATAAAACGGCGAAGCCAACTGCCATACACTGGCATGGGTTGCAACTTCCATACCGGATGGATGGAGTACCCCATTTAACGCAACACCCCATTCCACCAAATTCTACCTATATCTATAAATTCCCGGTAGTACAGGCAGGTACCTACTGGTACCACAGCCACTTTGCATTGCAGGAGCAGATTGGATTGTTTGGAGCCATTATATTTAACAAAAGAACGGAACCCAATATACCTACCATCCCCCTGGTTTTGAGTGAATGGAGCGATACAAAGCCCGAAGAAATCGACCGGATGCTGCATACCGCCAATGATTGGTTTGGAATAAAAAAACATGCCTCACAAAGTTATTGGGAGGCTATAAAAGCCGGGAAATTTGGAGTTAAATTCACGAACGAGTGGAAGCGCATGCATGCCATGGATGTGAGTGATGTTTATTATGAGAAATTTCTGATAAATGGGAAAAATTCACAATCGTTTCCCCAATTTAAACCAGGCGATAGGGTAAGGCTACGGATTGTAAATGGAGGCTCTTCCTCTTACTTCTGGTTATCTTATAGTGGTGGGAAAATGGAGGTAGTTGCCAATGACGGAAACGATGTAATACCGGTTGGGGCCGACCGCATAATTATTGGTCCGGCTGAAACCTATGATTTGATAATTACCATTCCTCAAAATATGCAATATGAATTTTTGGCAACTCCCGAAGACCGATCCGGTTCTGCCTCTGTATGGCTGGGAACGGGAATGAAAATGCAGACCTCCAAATTACCGAAACTCAACTATTTTGAAGGAATGAAAATGATGAATGACATGATGAAAATGAATGGCGATATGAAACCCATGGGAATGGAAATGAGTTTGCAAACGATGGATATGAATGCAGTTATGTATCCCGAAATGAATAGGAACTCCAATGCCATGGAAAACATGGGCCATGATGTACATGACATGCATCAAATGGAGGACAGCATAGAAAATAAAAACAGGGAACTAACAGGAAATGACACATCATCTGATCAAATTAATACTCACAATTCCGGAACAGCTATAGTTACGTTAAACTACAACATGCTCCAGGCCACAAAAAATACGACACTTCCTGAAGGTCCATGGAAAGAATTTCGGTTTGAGTTGAATGGGAATATGAACCGTTATGTATGGACGCTTAATAATAAAACAGTTTCGGAAACAGATAAGATCCTGATTAAACAGGGTGAAAATATCCGGATTATTCTATACAACAATTCCATGATGCGCCACCCCATGCACCTGCATGGGCACGATTTCAGGGTACTCAACCAATTTGGTGAACGGTCGCCTATGAAAAATGTGATTGATATTATGCCAATGGAAACAGACACCCTCGAATTCAGGGCATCCGAATCGGGTGATTGGTTTTTTCATTGCCATATACTATACCACATGATGAGTGGTATGGGAAGGATATTCAGCTATGCAAACTCGCCGGCAAATCCAGAAATTCCTGATCCCAAAAAAGATTACAGGATGTTGAAGAAGGATGACCGGATGTTCCACCTTATGTTTCAAAATGATTTTGCCAGCAATGGAAATGATGGCTCTTTGATGTATGGAAATACAAGGTGGGCTTTTCAGGGTGAATGGAGATTAGGCTATAATGCGCATCATGGATATGAAGTGGAAACCCACTTTGGCAGATATATTGGAAAAATGCAATGGCTTTTTCCATATATCGGGATTGACTGGAGGTACCGGAAGCATATGGGACCTGAAAAGAATCTTTTTGGACAAACTGACACCAAAAATAACCGTAAGGTCTTTCATGTTGGTGTTGAATACACACTCCCCTGGCTGGCAGTGTTAGATGCCAGTGTAGATCACAGAGGAAATTTCAGGGTTCAATTAATGCGGGAAGATATCCCTCTCACCCCCAGATTGAGATCTTCTTTTATGGTGAATTCCGACAAAGAATGGATGGTGGGAGGGAAATATATCCTAACAAAAAATTTTGCCTTATCCACTCACTACGATAGTGATATGGGGTGGGGAGCAGGGGTTACATTTTCTTATTAGTTAAAAATTTTAACCTGCCCGAATACGTTCTTTTCTAATATTTAACCTGATGGATGTAAAAAACCGAAAAAATGATAATTCTCCTATTTTAATGTCTTCTCCTATTTGGCAGAGTCCCTCTTAAAAAATAGGAAGCGTTTGAGGCAACGTATGGAAAAAGATTTTTGGCAACAACGAAAAAGAGTTTGATTAAACTGAATTTATTTAAGTGGTAATTTTTGGGGCCTTATTTCAAATATTTTATTTTGAAACCGGGGGACGGGGCGGCAGCCCCGGGGGAATATTGCAAAAGTTCAGGCAAAGCTTTATTTATTCCAGGTTTAATTCCTGATTCCAAATTTCAAATATTTTATTTTGAACCTTGTAGAACCGGAACTACGACCCGGGGGAATAGAACTGAATTAATTTATACGCAACCTAAATTTTCTTCAGTCCGGATTTTTGGTACCTATTTTCAATATTGATATTTTTAAAATAGGGGGACGGGGCGGCAGCCCCGGGGGAAAACTGCAAAAGTTCAGGCAAAGCTTTATTTATTCCAGGTTTAATCCCTGATTCCAAATTTCAAATATTTTAATTTGAACCTTGTAGAACCAGAACTACGACCCGGGCGAATAGAACTGAATTAATTTTTACGCAACCTAAATTTTCTTCAGTCCGGATTTTTGGCTCATATTTTCAATTTTGATATTTTTAAAATAGGGGGACGGGGCGGCAGCCCCGGGGGAAAAATTGCAAATGTTTTAATCAATAAAAATCCCTAAACAAAATTTTCTTCTGTCTGTCCTCCAATTTTTATTTTACCGAGGGTAAGCGGATGGCCCGCCCCGGTGGTGGTTCGTTATCCAACGCAGATTGAAATCCCCGGAGAAAAATATACATATCCCAAAATATTTCAAGCAACCAGGGAGCCCCTGGTAATGAAAAATTTTTAAACCTTTATAAATGCAAGTTTCCAATCTCAGCTTTTCTTCTCAATTATCCTCTCATCCACAAGCAAAGGCAATTCACCATTCCTGATTCCCGCAAAGCAACGCATCAAACATAAAATGGAAATCTATTCTATCTAACGATTGATTTTCCCATTTCAAATAACTACCAAAATATTCCTTTCATACCAAAAACAAAGGAATCCATAATCCGGGTGTTCTATAATCAGTCCCCAATAAATCCATACCAAAAATGTAAATTTGCGACCTATGGCCAAGTCTTCGGGTGAGACCCCCCTAATGCAACAACACAATAGCATCAAAGCCAGGTACCCTGATGCCATTTTGTTATTTCGGGTAGGCGATTTTTACGAGACTTTTGGTCGCGATGCCATCCTCAGTTCTCAGATTTTAGGAATCACCCTTACCAAAAGAAACAATGGAAATGCGGCTTCCTCCGAACTTGCCGGATTTCCACATCATGCCCTCGAAACCTATCTTCATAAATTAGTGAAAGCCGGTTACCGGGTTGCTATTTGCGATCAGTTGGAAGATCCCAAAACTGCAAAAGGAATCGTTAAAAGGGGAGTTACTGAACTGGTTACACCCGGCGTGGCCACCAATGATAAACTGCTGGAACATAATAGCAATAACTTTCTGGCAGCTATTTATTTTCCAAACCAGGATTCGGCCCCCGAAAAATTAGGAATATCCTTCCTGGATATTTCAACCGGAGAGTTTTTTATTGCCGAAGGTGATAAAGAATATTCCGATAAACTACTTCAAACTTTTAAACCGGCAGAAGTAATTTTCCAGCGTAACAAACAAAAACTATTCAAAGAAGTTTTTGGAAATACATTTTTCACTTATCATCTTGAGGAATGGATCTTTTCAAAAGATTATGCCGAAGAACTTCTCCTGAAACACTTTGCCACGCATAGCCTCAAAGGATTTGGAGTAGAAAATATGACGGCAGGCATCATTGCATGTGGTGCTATTCTTCATTATCTCAAAGATACCGAACACCCCAACCTTCAGCATATTACTGCCATCCAGCGAATAAACCGTGACGAACATCTATGGATGGACAGGTTTACCATCCGTAACCTGGAACTACTTCCGGATTATGAAAATAAAGCTTCCTTATTTTCTACCATTAACCATACGGTATCTCCCATGGGAGCCCGGTTATTGAAGCGCTGGATGTTAATGCCTCTAATGGAAATGAATGCCATTAAGGAGCGTTTGCACGCTGTTGAATTTCTGATAAGATCAACCGACGTGCGAACCAATCTGATCCAATTCATCAGGCAGGCGGGGGATGTGGAAAGGCTCACCGCAAAAATTCCATTAAAAAAAATTAATCCGAGAGAACTTCTCCAGGTAGCAAAGGGTCTTGCTCAAACAGAATCCATAAAATCGTTATGCTCCAATTTGAATGACCCCTATTTAAAAAGACTGGCCGACTCGCTCAACGGCTGCCGGTTAATGTTTGATAAGATCACAAGGGAAATTGCGGAGAATCCTCCCGTTTCTGTTGGCAAAGGACGACTGATCTCAGAAGGAGTGAATACCGAACTCGATGAATTAAGAGAAATTGCCAGTGGTGGGAAAAACTACCTGCTGAAAATTCAACAACAGGAAGCAGAGACAACCGGAATCAGTTCTTTAAAAATTGGATACAACAATGTTTTCGGGTATTACCTGGAGGTAACAAATGTTCATAAGGATAAAGTACCCATAACCTGGACCCGGAAACAAACCCTGGCAAATGCAGAAAGGTATATTACTCCCGAATTAAAATCTTATGAAGAAAAAATCCTTGGTGCGGAAGACCGGATTCTGCAAATTGAACAACAACTATTCTTTGAGTTGCTTAATGAGTTACAGGATTACATTGCGTTAATGCAGGTTAACGGGCACGTGATGGCGGTTTTGGACTGCCTTTGTAATTTCGCCGCCCTTGCTATCCAGTATCAATATAAAAAACCAGAGGTACACGATGGTTACCACCTCGAACTTAAGGAAAGCCGGCACCCCGTAATTGAAAGGAATTTACCCCAGGGAGAAGCATATATCAGCAATAACATTTCCCTAAATGACCAAACGCAGCAAATTGTAATTCTTACCGGCCCAAACATGAGCGGTAAAAGCGCCATTCTCCGTCAAACAGCACTTATCACCCTTATGGCGCACATGGGTTCGTTTGTGCCTGCCAGTGAGGCAAAGATTCCTCTCACTGATAAAATTTTTACACGGGTTGGGGCTTCCGATAACCTGAGCAGTGGGGAAAGTACATTTATGGTGGAAATGAATGAAACCGCAAGCATCATTAACAACCTCAGCCGCAGAAGCCTGGTTCTTTTGGATGAGATTGGACGCGGAACTTCCACCTTTGATGGGATCTCTATTGCATGGAGTATTGCAGAATTTCTGCACAATTCTCCTCATCGCCCCAGGGTCTTATTTGCAACCCACTATCACGAATTAAATGAATTGGAATTACGATTCGAACGGATTAAAAACTTCCACATTACTAACCGCGAAATGGAAAACAAAATTATCTTCTTGCGCAAACTTGCACCCGGAGGAAGTACCCATAGTTTTGGTATCCATGTGGCACGCATGGCAGGAATGCCTCCGGAACTAATTACCAGGGCAAATGAAATCCTTTCCGAACTGGAAAAAACCCGTGAGATGGAATCCTCTAACGGATCCCTACCCCAGATTAAAGAAGCATTGCAGACGGCCAACTCACCCAAACTTCAACTGAGTATTTTTGATGCCCACTCTTCCACCTTCGAAGATATTCGAAATGCACTGGAGCAAGTCGATATCAACCGGCTAACTCCCGTAGAAGCTTTGTTGAAACTGCAGGAGATAAAGTCTTTTATAAAATAGCTGTTAATTAATTCCGAATTACTGCAGCAAACATGGTATTCAGGAGGTCTTAAAATATATTTGGCCTGCATATGCAAAGACTTTTACTTTTTTGTTTTTTCCTGCCTGGTATCTTCCTTTCCATCAATTCAATTGGACAATCAGGTTGTTCCACGCTGGGCCAAAATCCGTCTTCTGCATTTCCGGTTTGCGGAACTTCAACCTTTCACCAGGGAAGTGTTCCCATTTGCGGAAATACAGCCGTACCCAATCCCTGCCAAAGCGGCCAAAACCTTTTTACAGATAAGAATCCATATTGGTACCGCTTCACCTGTTACACTTCGGGTACCCTGGGATTCCTGATCACTCCAAACACCATTTCGGACGATTACGATTGGCAACTTTTTGATATCACCAATAAAAACCCAAATGCCGTTTTTACAGATGCATCTTGTTTTGTTGCCTGTAACTGGAGTGGGGATGGCGGAATTACCGGGGCATCCAATGCCGGAAACTCACTGGTAAGATGTGATGGGCCGGGTGTTCCTCTTTTCTCTTCAATGCCCAACATCATCCAGGGACATACCTATATTTTATTGATCAGCCATTTCACAAACAGCCAGGATGGATACTCCCTAAGTTTTGGGGGAGGTACAGGTGTAATTACGGATACTATTACACCACACCTGAAATCGGTTAGGGCATCCTGCGATGCAACAACCCTAACCATTAAACTCAATAAAAAAATGAAGTGCAGCAGCCTCGCTTCCAATGGTTCCGACTTCAGGATTATTGGAGGACCCGCTATAATAGCTGCCACCGGGATTGGTTGTAACTCCGGTTTCGATCTCGATTCTATTTCAATTACACTGGCCTCTCCCCTGGCACCCGGAAACTATACTATAAAATCGCAAAATGGTGCTGATGGAAATACCCTGCTCGATAATTGCGATAACCCGCTGGTAGTGGGCGACTCCCTGGAAATTCAAATTTTTGCACTGGCACCTACACCCATGGACAGCCTGGTAAAGCCTTCCTGTGCCCCCAATAAACTGGAACTTGTCTTTTCGAAAAATATTAAATGTAATTCCATTGCCCCCAATGGTTCTGATTTCAAAATAACAGGCACCTACCCGGTAGTTATAACTTCCGCTTCGGGGAATTGCAACAACGGACTCACCAATCGCATTACGGTACAACTGGCCAGCCCACTTTACAGTGCAGGAAATTTTCAAATTATTCTACAACAGGGAACCGATGGAAATACCCTGGTAGATGAATGTGCCCAGGAAACACCCGCCGGGTCGTTCCTTCCCTTCGTAATTAAAGACACAGTGAATGCCGATTTTAATTTTACCATTAACTATAACTGTTCGCAAAGTATAGTTAACTACACCCATAATGGGGCCCATGCCATTACCCAATATGTATGGAATTTCGGAAATGGAAGCAGTAATCTTCAAAACCCTTCCCAGGCCTATACAGAATTTAACCCACAAACCACCACGCTGATTGTGAGTAATGGTTTCTGTGCAGACACGGCATCTGAAACTATTACATTTGCCAATTACCTGAAAGCAGCATTTGAAGCCACTTCACTCGTCTGCCCCGATGAACTGGTAACTTTTCAAAATAACAGCCAGGGAACCCAAACCAATTGGCTGTGGACCTTTGGAAATGGGCAGTCTTCAAATTTGGAACAACCTCCACCTCAACAATACCCTGTATTTCAAAATACCTATGAAACCCTGATCACCCTTGTGGTTACCAATAACTTTGGTTGTAAAGACACCGCAAAACAGGCTATTAAAGTAGTGAACAACTGCCGGATTGAAGTGCCTTCGGCGTTTACTCCTAACAGTGATGGGCTAAATGATTTCTTATATCCCCTTAATGCGTATAAATCCAGAGATTTAACATTTGCCGTTTATAACCGTTTTGGGCAACAGGTTTTTTTTACCCATAACTGGCTGGAAAAATGGGATGGCACCTTTAAGGGCCTCCCATCCTTACCGGGCAATTACGTTTGGTATCTGAATTATATAGATACCGATACCGGCAGGCAAATCAACCGAAAAGGTAGCACCCTGCTTATCCGGTAGTTTTTCATTTAGGTGGCCTACGTCTTTTGGTTCGATGAAGCGGGGCGTCTGCCCAAAACCAATTAACGGCAAGTTAAAAAGTAGGAATACAGGCTCCTTTTCCCTATCCTAATGATTTTCTGTTGTAGCTTTAAATATGGCTCTTCGTTTCGTACCATTAATTTTTATTTCCCTTTTTGGCATTTTGCATTCCTCCTATGCACAACCTATCACCGGAGTTTGGGAAGGCATCATGGACGATGAATTCATTCAGATCAATATCCAGCAAAAGGGGACCCAGTTGTGCGGCTATACCTATGATTATGTACTTGCCGATAAATCGAGTTACTGTATTGCCCGATTTGAGGGGAAATACAATTCAAAAGAAAAGAAGTGGTATATCACCGGAACAAGTTTTATTGCCAACAGCGGAAGTCATATCTTAATGAAATTACTTCTCTGGTATGATCCTATGAAGGAGAGAAAGGCACTTAACGGTGTTTTGCTGATGCGGGGTGGATTTAATATGCCCATGAGTGAACCCTTTGAATTAAGAAAAGTTTCGAGCAGCCCTTACAAAATGCCAAAATGGGCCGAAATAACACCCTGTTTCCCAGAACCTGAATCTAAACCCCAACCTGTTCAACCCAAAGCAGCTCCCAAACCACCTGCGCCCAAACCTGTTCCTAAACAGCCCAAACCCAAACCCGACAGTACGGTAAACAAAAAATTACCGTCGGTTGTATCACCGGTTCCCGAGAAAAAAGAAACCCTGCCCGTTTTGCCATCAGAAATCACCAAAAAAATGGGAGAAAGAAGGCAATCGGAACAAAGCCGGGTGGTGGTGAATTCCCGCCACCTGAACCTCAAAATCTTTGATAATGGGACTATTGATGGGGATTCGGTATCTGTATTTTATAATGGGAAATTACTAATTAGCCATCAGCGCCTCTCGGATAAACCCATTGAATTAAATATAAACCTGGATTCATCGGTGAGGACCCACGAAATAACCCTTTATGCTGAAAATCTGGGTTCTATCCCTCCTAATACGGCAATGATAATAGTAACGGCAGGCCATAAACGCTTCGAATTGCGTTCAAAAGCCAACCTGGAAGAGAATGCCGTCCTGGTTTTTGAATATAAACCGGAAGAAAAGGAAAAACAGGAAAATTAAACCAGGGTTTTCAAGAGTTTCACAACTTGATCCACCTCTGCTTTGTTGTTATATTTCGAAAAGCTAAAACGTACTGTAACCTGATTAGGGTTATTATTAATTGCACGGATTACATGACTTCCTTGTTCTGCGCCCGAAGTACATGCACTTCCGCCGCTGGCACAAATATTATTTATATCGAGGTTAAAGAGGATCATCTCGGATTTTTCGGTTTTAGGAAAACTAACGCTTAATACTGTATAGAGGCTTCTTCCCAGTACATCACCATTGAAACCTACTCCTGGGATGTGTTTCTTCAATTCGTCGTGCATATAATACTTGAGGGTGCCGATATGCGCACTATCCGCTTCATAATTTTCGGTAGCAACTTCCAGGGCTTTCGCAAATCCAACAATCCCATAAATATTCTCAGTACCAGCCCGCATGTTCCGTTCCTGTGCCCCGCCGTGGATATAAGGCCTGATCTTAACGTTCTCATTAATATACAGGATCCCTACCCCTTTGGGCCCGTGAAATTTATGACCTGCACCTGTTATAAAATGCACCGGAGTATTCCTCAAATCGATAGGAATATGGCCAACAGTTTGCACCGTATCACTATGGAAAATGGCATTGTACAATTTGCACAAGCTTCCAACGGCATCCATATCCAACAGGTTCCCAATTTCATTGTTTGCATGCATCAAACTAACCAACACCCTTTCTTCAGAATTGGCCAATAATTCTTCCAGATGTTCCAGGTTAATGTGGCCATTGGGAAGTAATTTAACATAACTGCGTTTCACCAGGTCTTCATTATCTAAAAACTCCACCGTATGTGTTACGGCATGGTGTTCGATGGGAGAGGTAATAATATGCCGGCATCCAAGATCCCGTATTGCAGTTAATATAGCTGTGTTGTCGCTTTCGGTTCCTCCACTGGTAAAAAATATTTCTGCCGGGTGTGCATTCAGGATTTTAGCAACTGATTTCCTTGCATTCTCAACTGCCAGTCTGGTTTCCCGCCCATAGGAATAAATGGAGGATGGGTTTCCAAATTTCTCCGTAAGGTATGGCATCATCTGTTCAAGCACCTCTGCAGAGAGGCTGGTTGTTGCGGCATTGTCGAAATAAATCCTTTTCATTATTACCAAAAAATTAATTTACCATGGCTTCCCGGATATCTTTCATAATCCGAAGCGCAATATTATTGGCGGTTGTTTCGAAATTACTTTCAGCATAAATCCGGATGATAGGCTCTGTATTGCTGGTCCGTAGATGAACCCAGTCATTATCAAATTCGATTTTCAAACCATCTTCGGTATTCATAGGCCGGTTCTTGTACTTTTCTTCTATTTTGGAGAACACTTCCTGAATATTAGCCCCATTACTCAATTCAATTTTATTTTTACTGATCACATAATTGGGGTAACTGTTTCTAAGCTGGCGGATACTTTTCCCCCACTTAGCCAGTTGGGTAAGGAAAAGGGCAATACCGGCCAATGCATCCCGGCCATAGTGTAAATCAGGAACAATAATTCCACCATTCCCTTCGCCACCAATTACAGCATTTGTCTCTTTCATCCTGGTAACCACATTTACCTCTCCCACGGCACTGGGCGAGTAACTACCCCCATGCTTTACTGTTATATCTTTTAAGGCCCGGGTTGAAGACATATTACTCACTGTATTTCCTTTTCGGTTTGCCAGGAAATAATCCGCTATCGCCACCAGGGTATATTCCTCGCCAAACATGCTTCCATCCTCACATACAAAGCAAAGCCTGTCCACATCGGGATCAACTGCAATACCCAGGCTGGCTTTTGATTTTACCACTGCCTGGCTTAGTTCTTCCAGATTTTCGGGCAGGGGTTCGGGGTTATGTGCAAAACGGCCGGTTACTTCTCCATTCAACAAACTGTAATCTGTGATACCCAGTGCATCAAATAACTTAGGAAGTGCCAGCGCTCCGGTACTATTTATTACATCCGCAACAATCCGGAAATTGGCGTTACGGATAGCCTCTGTATCTACCAGAGGATGTTGAATGATAGCCTGAATGTGCGTATCCAACATATCGCCGGCAGGAACAACTTTTCCCAGCTTTTCAACAGCTGCAAATTCGTAAGATTCGGAGGCAGCAATTTCCAGGATGGCCTTCCCATCAGCCGCATCAATAAATTCCCCTTTTTCATTTAATAGTTTTAGCGCATTCCATTCCTTTGGGTTGTGGCTTGCTGTAATGATGATTCCACCATCTGCTTTCGAAAAAGTTACCGCCATCTCAACGGTTGGGGTCGTACTAAAATCTAAATCCAGTACTTCAATACCTAAAGAAACAAGCGTGGCATTTACCAGGTCTTTTACCATGGCACCACTCATGCGCCCATCCCGGCCTACAACCACGCGGGCCAATTTACCTGCATCCAATTTTTGAAGAAGCCAGGAGCCATAAGCGGAAGTAAACTTAACCACATCGGGTGCCGTAAGATTATCCCCGGTTTTCCCTCCAATGGTTCCACGGATTCCCGAAATACTTTTTATCAATGCCATGAAAAAAAATTAGGCCGCAAAGATAACGCAATACCGCGAAAGGGAATTTGTAAAACCAGGCAGTCTCTTCCCTAAAATCAACTTTAAAATGCCGTAAACCCTACCTTTGCAGCATGCAGGATTGGTTCAGGAACTGGTTTAATTCGCCTTATTATTACCAGTTATATGCGAATAGGAACGAAAAGGAAGCCTCGGAATTTATCCATACCCTTATTCATTATCTCAAACCCGCCCAAGCTGCAAAAATGCTTGATGCAGCCTGTGGCAAAGGAAGGCACTCTATTCAATTGGCAGAAATGGGATATGATGTTACCGGCATCGATCTCAGTGAAAACAGTATATCCGAAGCCAAAAAAAGTGAAAATGCCAATCTCGAATTTTACGTACACGACATGCGGCTTCCATTTCGTATTAATTTCTTTGATTATGTCTTTAATTTCTTTACCAGTTTCGGCTACTTTCAATCTCAAAGGGAAAATGATGCCGTTATCCGGACGATGGCCAGTGCGCTAAAACCAAACGGTTTTCTAATAATTGACTATCTGAATGTTCATTATGCAAAACGCCATATTGAACCCGATTATAAAAAGAAGGTTGGAGATATCAACTTTAAAGTTTCCAAGTGGCAGGATGACACCCACTTTTATAAGAAAATAATAGTTGAAGACCCCCATGCAGGCGCCCCGTTAATTTACTCAGAAAAAGTTGCCAAGTTTTCGTTAGGCGATTTTACCGATATGCTGGCGTACAGAGGATTGCAGATCAAGGAAATTTTTGGAGATTACCAGCTTAACTCTTACTCGCTTTACCAATCGCCCAGGCTGATAATATTAGCAGAAAAAATAAGAATTTCGAATTAATTAGAAAAAGGAAAATTTCCATTTTAAGTGGCATTTTTCCAGACCTTAAAAGATTTTTTTTTTAATTTTCAATACCGGTAATCAAATAAGCTGAAATCATCCGGATAAAATTTGGATTATTTATTATTAACCAGCATCCACCGGGCCGTTTCATATATTGCCGAAGTTAACGAGGACATATGTTTAATGGTAGAATCGCGTTGTGCAGCGGTTTGAACCGGCAGGCCATCTTTAACCGGAACCAGTTCATCTTTTGCAAACCGGATATTCTTCCGGTAAAAATAATCGTCCCCTACCACCCCAATCCATCCGGCAGCGTGATACATAATGAAAGCGGCATCTTCTTTTTTTTGCGGATCAAGAAGATCTCGACCCAGGGTGGAATTTTTATACGGTTGCTGCACCATTCCGGCAATAGTAGGAAGCACATCAATCTGAGAGACTGTTTCGGAATGGTATTTCGGAGCTAATAATCCGGGAGAATAAAATAATAAAGGAACATGCTCGTCTGAAAGGCGTTGCTCCATCCAGGCTTTGGGGTAAATTTCTCCTACATTCCCTTCCAGGCCATGATCTCCTACAAAAACAAAAATTGTATTGTTGAAATAGGGCTCCTTCCGGGCAGAGTCCATAAACTTTTTAAAGCAATAATCGGTGTAAGCAAAGGCATTGTATTCTTTCAATGACTCAAAACCGTATTTGAGTAAATCTTCATCCGGTATATGTTTTTGCTCAAAATCCGTATCAACCGGAGGAATATTATATGGCCGGTGGTTATCGGCCGTTTGAATAATGGCGAAAAATGGTTTTTGCTGTTTTGCAAAGATCCCATTTGCTTCCATGAAGAGGTCTTTGTCGCTTATGCCCCAAACATTGATCTTTTTCGATTTATACTTTCCCTCTTCAAAAATATTAATACCATGGATATTATCCACCAGTCCTTTAAAATTATTGAACTGACTCCTTCCTCCAATAAAATAGTATTTATCATATCCTTCAAAATCATTTATGATACACCGTTGTTTAACGCTTTGTTCGTTTCGGGTGGAGAATTTACTCAGTTGCACATCGGGAATCCCCGTTAGCAGGGCAAACACACCTCTTGCCGTCCCAAATGCGGTGGAAAACACCGGTCGAAGAATATTCCCTCTTTACACATTTGGGCAAAATAGGGAGTGGCATTCAATGGGTTACCACTCATACTGCTTTTATACATACTAAAACTCTCACATAGTACCAATACAATATTGGGCTGGGTTTCGAGCGCTTTGCTACCGGGAAGGCCTATCCGTAAATAGGGATTACCGGCCCCCGATCTCCCCGCAAGGTTCAAGAATTTCGAAATCTGTGGATAATACTCTTTTGCATGGGTATGCAATTCAGGATCACGGAACCGCAGGGTGGTGAAAAAATTTTGAAAGGGATTAAGTGCCAGGTTACTTTTAAACTCATCATTCAGGCTAAATGCCCTGTAAAAATTAAGGGGCTTCAGGGTAAAGAACCCATACATAAACCAGCCTAAGATTACCAACGCAACCAGGTGCCACCTCCGCCTAAAGGAGAATTTATGAATATCGTGATTCTTATCCTCAATACCCACATGTGTTTTTCGGAACATCCAAACCATCATGATTACGGCACCCGCCAGGCCGAGAACAATCCATATTACCGGATATGTTTGCCAGACCATCTGCAGGCTCTCCTTTGGATCTTCCATAAAAATCAGCGCATCGGCGTTTAGCCTCGCATTAACATAAGCGAATTGCCCAAAATCGGCACCAAAGAAAAATAAAACCAACAGGGTGAGAAACCCGAGATAAATTGTCCAAAAGGATTTCATCCGCTGGCTATAAAAGGGAGAGAAACGGGGGATGGATGAAAAAAAAGCAATTGGAAAGAGAATAAAGGCAATCCAGCGCAAATCATATTTCAGGCCCAACCAGAATGCGGGCAATAATTCCCCAACGGAAGTTTCCTCCGGCTTAAAGAAAAATACCGTAGCCACCCTGAACCCGGTAAAAATTACAAGATAAATAAAAAACAAGGATACCAGCCACTGGATGGTTTTAGAAACCCGCCATTTTTTCAACATGATGCAGCCGTGTTTTGTAAAAAGAGTTGCAAATTAGTTTTTCTTCTGATTATGAAGCAACAGATATCGCGAGGTTTCGTACAACCCAAGGGTGAGATCTTTCATTTTTTCCCTTTTCACCGGGTAATTCGTGATATTTCCGGTACTGTTGTCCAAAATTGAAACCAACTTTTCCATTCCCGACCTCAGGTTATGCCAAAAATAGAAACTATCAGAAACTACCCCGATTGTTTTGAGATCATGGTCGATAATAAAAGCATAAGGATCCCGGTTCCTGTCGTCTGTACTATCAAACATGTTCCTACCAAGGCCGGAATACCGGTACGGTTGATGTAAAATCCCGGCAAGGGTGGGTAACAGATCGAGTTGCGAACAAACTTCGTGTATTCTTTTTGGAGGGATAAACCCCGGAAAGAAGTACAACAAGGGTACGTGTTCGGCGGTAAGGCCCTCGGAAGTATATGCCGGCGGCAATACCCCCCTGGCATTTCCCCGGATTCCATGATCGCCAATAAAAACAAACAGGGTGTTTTTATAATAAGGCATTTGTGACGCCCGGGTCATAAATTGCTCAAAACAGAAATCGGTGTACCGGAATGCATTGTATTCGGCATTGCTTTCAAAACCAAATTTCTCAAGCAGGGAATCAGAAACCACTTTCTTTTGAAATTGCGAAAGGTCTTCTTCCGGAATGGTGTAAGGCCGGTGGTTATCGGCGGTTTGAATAATCGCGAAAAAGGGTTTTGTTTCTTTTGCCAGGATACCGGCCGACTCCAGTAACAGGTTCTTATCGCTCACTCCCCAAACATCAATCTTCTGGGCTTTAAAATCGGGTTGGGAATACATTTTTAACCCTGAAATATTATTTGATAATAAACCCTGGATATTGGCCCAGGTGGGGTTGCCTCCCAGGAAATAGTAATGCTCATACCCTTTAAACGCATTGATGAGTGTATGTTGGTTAACGGCGGCCGGATTCCTGCTGGCAGTACTGATTTCTTCCACATCCGGAAGCCCGGTAACGGTGGCCCACACGCCTCTTGCCGTGCCAAAGGCGGGGCTGAAACAACGATCGAAAAATAAACCCTGCTTACAAAGTTCATTAAAATACGGAGTGGTATTAAGCGGGTTTCCACTCATGCTGCTTTTATACATGCTGAAACTCTCGCAAATCACCAGAATAATATTGGGCTTTTGCAGCAGTGTATCCGAAGGTTGGTAAACCCTTTCGTAATTCAGGGAGGAAGAGTCCGGGTTCTTCACATCGAGTCACTGGCTAATCAGGGGATAGTATTTTTTTACCTGTGCCAGGTTGTAACTATTTGAACGCACTTTAAGGGAACTGAAAAAAGTTTGTAACGGGTTTAGCGCGGTATTGGATTTAAAATCATCCTGCAATAAAAAGGCATCACTCCAACGAAGCGGAAACTGGCCCAACTTTCCAAAACTGGATATCCCAAGCAATAACCCAAAAACAAGGAAAATAATAACCCTCCGCTTTTTCTTGCCGGGAAGAGCAGGATTGTTTCTTAACAACGATAGATAACGGTTATGCCACCACGAGAACAGGAATAAACCGGCAACCAGGACCAGTAAAATCCAACCCAGCGGATAAGACTCCTGCATCATGGAGAAGGATATGCCTGCATCAGCAAGAAAATTTAAAACCGTGGCATTTAACTTTTGATGCAGGTAATCGTAATGATAGAAATCCGCAATCAAAAAAACCAGGAGCACCAGGAAAGCAACCGGCACCATAATTTTCCAAAACCGGGATGCCAATTTGCTATTAAACGGGTTCAAAAAAGGGAATACAGAGGGAATAAAAATCCCCAAACCCATCATGGCCATGAACTTAAGATCGTATCGGAATCCTAACCAAAACGCAGTACCTGAAAACGGCCTGGCTTCGGTCCGGAAATGATAAAAGAAAACAAAACGGTAAGCCATCATAACCACCAGGAAGAAAAACATCACCCCAACCACCCATCTTACCAACCTGGGCAACTTTGATAAATAAGGCATTCCGTTAAATAATTTAGCCTGCAAAATTAGTTTAATTATTTTTGAATCAGTTTTACCACATGGGCTTAGC
>JAFEAB010000054.1 GCA_018266615.1 Bacteroidota bacterium | reverse complement strand
TCAACCGATAACTCTGCCGCCAGCACGGCACTCAGTAATATTTTGGGAATTTCTGAAGCGCCCAAGAGCTTTAGCCAGGAAGCTTCCATCAATATTGTGGAACTTGCATTAAGCCGGAATACACGCGAAGCCGTTGCCTCCGAAAAACTGCCACAGTTTGGCAACAAAACAATCGCCGAACTACTGATTGAAACATATAACAACAACAAAGCATTTTGGGAAAAGGCAGTTAAAATGCCAAAAACAGAGCAGGGATTGTATGCTGTTGGCGCCGATATTTTAAAATTTCAGGTGACGGCAAAAATTAATAAGAACGGGGTGCTTGAAATTAATTACGGAAATATCAATAAAGATTTGGTTAGCCCTGTGAGTTATGCTTTTATTGATAAAATTTCTGAGTTCTACAAAGAGTTGAAAATTAAAAAAGCCCGGCTCGATTATGAGTTTACATTAAAAAAGATTGACTCTCTCGATAAAGTGTTAGAGAGCTTTGATGAAAAAGCAATTGCTCTGAATAACACGACCTTATTTGTTCCTTCCGAAAAAATTCAATACAGTATTCCAAAGGAAAACCTGGCCAGCCAAAAGCAATGGGTTGCCAATCAACGGGAAGCTTCTGCCAATAACCGGGAAGAAGCCCTGTGGAGGTTGCAGAAAAACACGCCCATAATTGCCACCCTTGATAAACCCGATCCCCCATTTGAGGAGTCAAAAACATCTTCCGTTTTGCTGGGTATTGTGGGTGTTGTGTTGGGATTTGTAATCATAACATTTATCCTGATCGCAAAAACCATTTATCAATATGCCAAAGAAGAGGTGTACAACATGGTGTTTGGGGATGAGAAGGCTACAACAAATTCCGCAATTTCCTGATTATTTTTTTGCATAATCATACCCAGTTTAAAAGCCCACAATTGAAAAGTCCATGCAAGGAAATTGAAATCAATTTCAAAAATGGGGTCAGAAAATGTTTCTATGCGGCCGCACCGAAGAGGTGGAATAACAGAAAATCCAATTTCTTTTCCGGGTTATTTAAACGCCCATTTAATCATTTCTTTCCAGGACGGTTTTTTCCCATACATTAATATCCCGGTGCGGTAAATTCTACCGGTAAGCCAAACGAGGAAGATGAAACAAAGGATTAATAACCCAATGGAAGTTATCCATTCCCATAAAGGAACATCATAAGTAATCCGGCCCATCATAACAATGGGTGAGGTGAGAGGGAAAAGACTTCCAAAAACGGCCAGCGAACTGTTGGGATCGTTAACTGCTTTAGTCATTATTACAAAACCTAAAATAATCGGCATCATAATAGGGAATACCATTTGTTGGGCTTCCTGCTGATCGTCGCTAACTACGCTGCCTATCGCAGCAAATAAAGATGCATAGGTGAGATACCCACCCAGGAAATAGAATAAAAATGAAATGGCAATTTTGGCAAGTGGCAGGCTGGAGAATCCCTGGGTAACTTTGGTAGCCATGGAGGAAGCATCGCCTGAGCCGGCTGATGCCGTTTGGATTTGATGCATTAAATCCGGAGAAAACAAAGGGAGTAATAATTGTAGTCCGAATAACAGGATAATCCAGATAGCAAATTGGGTAAGGCCCACTGCTCCTATGCCTAAAATTTTACCCATCATCAGTTCAAAGGGTTTTACGGAGCTTACCATCACTTCGGCTATCCGGCTTGTTTTTTCTTCGGTAACTCCACGCATTACCTGGGTTCCGTAAATAATCATCATCATATAAATAAGGATGCCGCAGGCAAAAGAAACTCCATAGGCAACGCCTGCATTTCCCTTTTTACTTCCTTCTTTTGTATCAATAATATTCCCCAGGTCTATATCTGAACTAATGCTGGCAAACTTTTCCGGATCAATGCCCTGGGCTTTCATGCGCTTATTTTCGATTGCCTTATTGAGGGTATTCTCTACTCCCATCATGGTACTGATGCTGATGGAAGCCCCCGAATGCAGGGAGAGATGTGGTACACTGTCTATGTTAAAGGGAGGAATAAAAATGAAACCACTATAGCCCTGGTTTTTATATTTCCCCGTAAAACTTTGTTCCGTTTCATTTTTTACCTCCTGAAAATGGATGTCAGACGAAGATTCCGGCATTTTTCCATCAAAAAGGTGGGCGTTGTCTATAATGGCAATTTTTTCTTTTTCCGAACTACTGCCGCTGAGAGTAATGGCAACTATAGCCGCATAAAACCCAATAATAATTATGGGTACCAGTAAGGTGGTGATGAGGAAGGAGCGCTTTTTCACCCTCGAAAAATATTCCCTTGAAACAATGAGGCCTATTTTATTCATTTTTCTTTTACTTAATTAATTCTGATTTTGAAATACCCTTGCCGTTTCGGTGTTTTCTACAAGGCGGATGAAGATATCGTTTAAAGAAGGTAATAACTCATTAAAAGAGTTTACCTGCAAATGGTGGTTTATGAAGTAACTGAGCACATCGTTTGGTTGTGTACCTGCTGCAAGTTTCAGCAGGATTTGATTTGGATTGTGCTTTACCACTTCAAAGATGTGGGTCATCAGGTGTTCGGGCAGTGCCTGCACACCAATACTGTAAATATTTTCTTTAAATTCCTGCTTTACGTTACTGATTGTGCCATCCAGGATTTTTTTTCC
>JAFEAB010000053.1 GCA_018266615.1 Bacteroidota bacterium | reverse complement strand
TCATTTCAAACTATACAGCCCTTAACAATCTTGAAATAAATGACCGAAGGATCAAAAGAAGTCAACCTTCCTTCAACCACTGCAAATCCTAGAAAAATTGGGGGTACTCATTTCAAATTATACAGCCCTTAACAATCTTGAAATATATGACCGAAGGATCCAAAGGAGCCAATTCTATACCACGTCAACAATAATAAAAAGAACTACAGGCTAATCTACCAATTGAGTAAACTCAACGCGAATGGTCTGAAAGTAGTTGGAACCAGGTTTAACGTGAGATAAAACGTGAATTTACAAAAGGTGGAACTATTAGATATAATGATTCATCAAGGGGCCATACAACCCAATAGCCCCGTAGGGGCGTACTGTTTGTAAAACAAAAAGGACACTGAACTAAAACCCCGTAGGGGCGCACTGTTTGTAAAACAAAAAGGACACTAAACCAATAGCCCCGTAGGGGCGCACTGTTTGTAAAACAAAAAGGACACTAAACCAATAGCCCCGTAGGGGTGCACTGTTTGTAAAACAAAAAAACTAACCCAAAAGCCCCGTAGTGGCGTACTGTTTGCACAACAAAAACACTAAACCAATAGCCCCATAGGGGCGTACTGTTTGTAAAACAAAGGCCCAATAGGGCGAACTGTTTACGCAACAAAAACGCTGAATCTATCCTACATTCTACCAAACAAAATCTCCACATTACTCCCTCCAACTACCCGCTAAACTTTGTTTCCAAACAGGATAGATATAAAAACTCAGATAAAAAAGTTCTCGTCAGCCCAATTTCAAAAAAGGGGCTTCACAAACCAGACATTACCAAGTTTGCAATTCTGGTAACTTAAAAAGATTAAGCGACTCAAATTCCGTAAATTTAATTTTCAATTAGAAATAAATAAGTGGAAAGAATAAATTTTAATAACAACGGACACAATAACTACAGCTTCAATAATGAAGAAAATTATCTTTCTAATACTTATTTTTGGAACTGCAAAAATTGGGGTTTCACAATCACGGGTTATTTACCAGGTTGATTCGCTAATGCCTCATTCCCTTTCTCCTAAAAAGATCCGGAAAATCAGGAAAGAATACGACAAAATTATTAAGGATAACCTCACAGGTTCCTGGCAATTTCATGGTGGAAATCTCATCATTAATAAAAAGGGAGTAACTAAATTTTATTATTTGGATACCCTTCGCAATTCAATGAGATGGGAAGTAAAAAATGGGGTAATTACCTCCTCCCGTACCGAAACCATTGGCAGCCAAGGTTTATATTTTACCTCCAGACATCGGTACAGGGTTCTATACAGTTCGCCAGACAGTTTGGCATTTATCATTATGCAGGAATCTTCCAACAATAAAATCCTTACAGCAAAAAAGATTTTTAAATAAGATTCAAAAAACTACCAATATGCCAATAATAATTGATTTTCCAATTTCCGCTCAAAGATTTGAAAATATCTGGAATTGATTAGTCCTCCTTAAAAAATCCCAGGAGGAAGTTCCTGGTTTATCTGATAGCTGCTAAAGATTATTTCAGCCTTCCCTTTTTGGGGCGTGTTTTTGGCAGTGGGCTTTGGGCTGTTTCCATCATCAAAATCGAAGGTTATACCCTTTGGTAATTTGTAATCCTTTACGTTAAAGCTGAATATCAATTTATCGGGAAGGCCATAATTGCTATACCTGCCATAACTAAGTTCCAATTCGTAAGTTCCGTTCTCGCGGGTAGTGGTTCGGGCCTTGCGTACCAAAAGGTTCACCGGATCAATATAAAGAGTAGAGAGAACCACATCACTATTCTCATCATTAGGCAAAATCCTGGCGATCTGCAAGTCCCTTCCATCCATTCTTTCCTTACCTCCATCAATTACCGTATATCCCGAACCTTCCAAAAGGCTGCCCGTATTAATGCTCATGGCCCCTTTGGGAATAAATGAAACCCCCTTGTCACTCAAAATTTTAATTTGATTTGGACCTTTAAAATAAACCGTAACATTGGCTATGGGTACTTTCAAAAATGAAACGTTGGTTTTAATCTTTGCCCTGGCCTGATAACTTTGCACTTTATCTAATTTTGCTTTTACTGCCTCCACCAATTGATTGATGCTTTGTGACCTCGAGCTAATCGTCAGTGGCCCTAAAAATAATATCAGGAATAAAAATTTCATCATTTCAGGATAAAATATCTTTTCGGTTAAAAAACCAGGCTGAAGCACCCACCAGAATTACAATATGTGCCAATAGAATCAAAAGGCTGTTTCGGATAGAGGCCCAGTTTTCAATGGATCCTTTAATCGGGATATTGGAAGGATCCGTACCTATATAAAAAAATCCTTTCCACCCTACAAGGTAAGAAGTAAAAAGGTAAGGTTTTACATGCTGTTCAATTACCGGCACATCAATATTTGAAATTACCGTACAAACAATCACAATACAAACTGCTGCCACAATGGGGCCAATAGAATTCTCTGCAAATACCGAAAAAAATAAGCTAAGGGCAGCAATAACCGTTAGTGCTATGGCAGCATATCCAAATGCGGCATAATATCGCCACATGATATCATCTTTTGTTATTTGCATTATTTGAGACTCATCTCCCTTCACTCTGAAAATCAACATATCATCCACCCCAAAAATGAGCAGGCTCAAATACAGCGCAGTTACCGCCATCCACAATAAAAGGAGAAGTGTGAAAATAAAAGAGGCTAAAAACTTAACCAGGATGATTTCCGTCCGGCTAACCGGCTTTGTCAACATCAGTCGTAACGTGCCCATGTTAGCTTCTCCCGAAATGGCATCCCCTGCAATCAGAGCCACCAGGATAGGTACCTGGATGAGCAGGGTATTCAAAATAATATAACACATGAAATACCCGTTGATGGCCTTGATTTTATTCAATTCAAAACTATCCTGTACATTTTGCAATAAGAGATTCATATAACTAATCCCATCAGCCTTAAATGCAAACTGAAAAATAAGCACGATGGCAGTAATAGCCGCAAAGGCAATATAGGTACGCGGGCGCTTCCAGATTTTAAACAACTCTATGCGAAGCAATTCAACCATGGGCAGCAGGATTAGTTAGAGATAGAAAATAGTGCTCCAGTGAATGCATTGCGTGTATATCCCGGATGGGAATCCCTTCCTGGCAAAGACCTCCAACCAAAGCTGGAATATCATTGCGGTTTAATTCAAATTGAAGGTATTCGCCGTTGATAGATTCCGATATGCGAATACCCTTTCCAGTTATAAATGAATGCGCTCTTTCCGTTTCCGGGGTCTGTAGTTTAACAAGTGACCGTGCCGGATCCAATAACTTGGCCACCTCCCCCTCCACAATTTTTTTCCCTTTGTCTATAATGATCATCCGGTTAGCCATCATTTCGATCTCAGAAAGGAGGTGGGAAGAAAGGATAACCGTTTTCCCCTGCTCCCGGCTCATCCGAAGGATAAGGTGCCGGATATCGGAAATTCCCTGTGGGTCGAGGCCATTGGCAGGCTCATCAAAAATAACAAGCCGTGGATCGTGGATGAGTGAAATAGCAATCCCCAGGCGCTGTTTCATTCCCTGGCTATACGTTTTCACTTTATCGCTCTCCCGGTTCCTTAATCCTACAAACGTCAGCATTTGCAGTAGCTTTTCCCGGCTGGGTTTGATTCCGCTCATGCGGGCAAAAATGGAAAGGTTCTCAAAGGCGGAGAGGTACTTGTACATATCCGGTCTTTCTATGATGGCACCTGTTTGCGACAGGATCTTTTTCCGGCTGGTAGCAAGATCTAAACCAAAAATGCGGATACTCCCGCTACCCGGCTTAATAAGTGACATCATACAACGGATCGTAGTGGATTTACCGGCTCCATTCTGACCCAAAAACCCATACACATCCCCTTCATTTACGGAAAATGAAATATCATCCAAAGCGGTAAATGTTCCAAATTTCTTGGAAAGATGCTGTACTTCTACTATCGCAGGCATTATTTACAAAGGTATTGCCCGGCCTTCCTATAAAAAATAAAACTTAAAGTGCTTTTTTGGGATGGGTATAGCTGCTGATTGCGGAAGCATAGGCTTTAAACGCATTCTCCCCTTCAGGCAATATCCGGCAAATAGTTTGCGGGTAATTATTCCGAAACTGTTTTTGCACTTCTATATAACCTGCATTTTTCAGTTTAGCCAGTTGCACGCTCAGGTTACCGGCCGTTGCCTGTGTTTTTTGAACCAGTAACCTAAAATCGGCTTCGTGATATTGCACCAGCAGGCTCACAATGGCGAGCCGTAGCTGGGAGTGCAAAACCGGATTGAGCGGGGGCAACATACTTCCTACTTATTGCATTCATTAATTAGGGCCTGATTTTGTTTCTCACCCCAATTTGGATCAATGGCTGATGCCGGTTTAAAACTTCCAAATTTTTCAGCGGCAATTTTTAGTTGTTCCATGGCAGTTTTGCATCCACCTCCAAATTGTTCGGGCGTATGCCTTAACCCCTGGCCTCGTAAAAAATAGGGACGCGGATTCTCGGGGTTTTGGAGAATGGCCTTTCCCAAATAATTATCTGCCTGCATCCCATATTGCATATACCGGGTTTGGGGGTCAACCAGCATCCTGGCGGTTGCCAGCATACTCAATACACAGCTTATTTCTGAATTATTGGGTTGTAGGGAATCCGCCTTATTCAACAATTTTTCCGCTTTATCTGCCAGGGGATCGATGCCCGATTTATCAGTAACCATATAACAATAAATCACCTGGCAATAGCCAGCCCAATAATAAGGCAGCCACTGGTTCTTCTCCTTATCGGCAATGCGTTCAAAACTATTTGCCACAGCAAGGAGATCCTGAGGGTTCTTAAAGGAGCTGTCAAGTGCCGCAATGTTTGCCTCCATCGCTTTTATGTACTTTCCGGATTGTGCAAACAGTCCGGATCCAATCGTTATGAACACGGCTATAAATAAAATCTTCTTCATATAAAATGATTGATATTGATTACAAATTATTGTTAATGGCATCTTCTGTCCGGTCAATTCCAAAATTCATGAACCAGCCAATAAATACGAACCGCTTGGAAGTAGGGGTGATGGGAACCTTATGATCGTTGAGGCTGGCATAATTATACCCGAACACCTGTTTTTGCCCCAGCACATTATTTACGGTTAACACCAGCACCGAAAACATTTTCGCGTTCTTCTTTCCCAGGTGAGGCAAATAATTCATACTAAAACCAAGTGCATTATAATTAATAGTTCTACCCTTGTCGCGCAAATTATACTTATCTGCCACCGGATCATATTGAATATTAAAATAAGGCCGGCCGGATGCAAAGCTGTAGCTGGCGTTAAAGCCGGTTTTCCATTTTATCACAAACTTCTTCAACACCAGCGAGGCGGTATGCTTAGCGGCAAAATTGGGTTGCATCTCTACCGGGTAATTCAGGTAATCTCTTTTGGTATCGAGAAAGGAATAGGAAATCCAATAATCGAGGTTTTTCACTGATTTTTTATCTCTCCAGAAAAATTCAATCCCGCGCGCATATCCATAACCGTTATTATTTGAAACGCTTTCCTGGCCCGTAACCAGGTTAGGGGACGTTTTATAAAGGTCGCTATATTGTTTATAAAATGCTTCTGCCCGGAACACCCTTTCGGGCGACATCTTTTGGTATTGTAAAATATAATGTATGGCCTTCGAAAAATGCAGGTTGGGCACTGCGGCAGGCAGGTATTTCCTTTCGGGGTTCTGGTAAAATATTCCCCAGGCAAAAGAGAACTGGCCGCTATTATTTAACTTATAGGAAACAGAAACCCGGGGTGCCAGGTTCCACCTGTCGAGAATAGCGGTGTGTTCTGCCCTCACTCCAACCCTTGCCGCAATATTATTTGTAATATATAAATCCGATTCGGAAAAAGCCGCAAAGAAATTATCTTTTACCGTTTGTTGAAAAAGTGCACCCTGGAAATCAACATAATTGGTGGTTTCTTCGCTATACAGATATTCTGAGCCTATCCGGAGTTTATTAAGTGCAAATAATTTCTTCTCCACCACCGCTCTTGCCTGTGCATATTTATCGCGGTTATGAACATTGAAATTTTTCAGGGCATACACAATGGGGTTGGTGATAATTAATTTTTGACCGTCTTCATCGTTCAATTCATTTCCTATGTCATCCTTATTGGTTGAAAAACTAAGGCCGGTTTGAAAACGCCAGCCGCCGCCCAGCTTATCCTTCCAGGTTAGGTTTTGAAATGTATTAAGGTTTTCAAGTTTAAATACATCTTTTAATGCGAAGGAATCGATATCCGCAGTCCGGAAGCCCAGCCTATTCCAACTTAGGTACCCATAATACTTTACAAAGCCTCCGGTTTTGGTTTTAATTCTGAAATTAGCATCTGCCTCATGGTACTCCGGTTTTTTAAAATAATCCTGCTTTTGTTTAATTACCGCAAAGGCGAGGCCCAAATTGGTATAATTATACGTGAGACCCCAGGATGCTCTCTTATTTTTTGCCAGTTTTTGGATTCCTCCACCTAACCCAATAACAGAAACCGACAGGTTCGCTTCGGTTTGGTCGGGAAGGTCTTTTGATTCCAAGATCAAAGCGGCAGATAAAGCCTGGCCATATTGAGCAGAATAACCTCCGCTGCTAAAAACCGTTCCTTTAAATAAAAACGGGTTAAACCGTCCCCGGGTAGCAATACCCGGGATGCTGCTGTAAAAGAAATTATTAACCAGGCTGCCATCCATAAATATTTTACTTTCTGCAGCCGACCCGCCTCTTACAAACAACCCTTCCGACTCCCCCACCTGCTGGGCCCCCGGCAGGGTTTTTAAAGCGCCTACGATATCGGCATTGGCGCCAGCGGTGGTAGCTACATCAATGGAATTTAATACAGCCGACCTTTTGGTATCGGAAGCTTCAAAAGAACCGGCGGTGATTGTTACCGCCTTTAATTCGGTTATTAATTCTTTTAATAATATGTCGAGTGGTTGAACAGGCGGGCTTAAGGATATCGTTTTCTGAAAGGTCGCATAACCCTGGAGGGAAGCAACCAATACCTGATTACCGGTTTCGGAGCTGGAGAACGAAAAATTACCGGCAGAGTCAGTTATGGTGCCATCGTAACTGTCTTTTATAGCGATACTTACCCCATAAAGAGGATTTTTCCGGGTATCTGTTACCTTACCTGAAATCCTTACCTGGCACCACGAAAAAGCCGGGGAAACAAGAAAAAAAATAAGCAACCAAAAACGCATATAGAAGGATTGATTTCAAATATAAACTACTTTATTTTATAAAGTATATTTTAGATTTTAGGACGTTCAAAAAAAATTTTTAAACCCCTTTCATCTTGCTCGAATTTTCATTGTAACTAATTGATAATTATTGAATTATATACACACTTCCGAAGTACCCCTGCCCCCATTCAGCGGTTACTATTTTATCAACATGGGTAAAAAATAATTTTTTTATGTGCCTCCAATTTGTAATTTAGCAATAGAATTTAATGGGTTAGTAAGTACAAAGGGTCAGTAGTAATACTGGCCCTTTTACTTTCTGAAATGTCAATTTGCCGTTACCCATTTCCTGGTTAAAAATTCGAATTTATTCATTCCACGTTCTTTCATTCGCAATTTAATATACTCACTTAAAAATTCACTTAATTTTCTTTACCTCCTGTTCAGGAAGGTTTGCTTTACATTTACCCTATGAGCAAAACCAAAACCAGTTTTTTTTGTCAGCAATGTGGCCATGAGAGTCCGAAGTGGTTAGGTAAATGTCCTTCTTGCGGCCAGTGGAATACTTTTGTGGAAGAAATTGTTCAAAAGGGGAACGACAAGAATGTTGCGAAAGAATGGGCAGATGATACCTACGATCGAAAAATAAAAACGGTTTCATTAAGGGAGGTAAGCAGTGGAGAAACCAAACGAATCCGCACTGCCGATTCGGAATTAAACCGGGTGCTGGGTGGAGGCATTGTACCGGGCAGCATCATTTTAGTAGCAGGCGAGCCGGGTATTGGAAAATCAACTTTGTTTTTACAAAATGGATTGCAACTAAAGGGAATAAAAATTTTATATGTAAGTGGCGAAGAAAGTGAACAACAAATTAGAATGCGAGCGGATCGGATTGGTTCTTTGAATGATGATTTTTACCTTCTTACCGAAACCAATACGCAGCAAATTTTCAGGGAGATTAAAAAACTAAAACCCCAACTGGTAATTATTGATTCCATTCAAACCCTGGAATCGCCTTATGTGGAATCATCCCCCGGAAGTGTAGGCCAGATAAGGGAAAGCGCCGGTGAGCTACAACGTTTCGCAAAAGAAACCAATACCCCGGTATTCCTGATTGGCCACATTACCAAAGAAGGTGCCATAGCAGGGCCCAAGATTCTAGAACACATGGTGGATACTGTATTACAATTTGAAGGAGACCGTCATTATGCCTACCGGATTTTGCGAACTTTAAAGAATCGGTTTGGATCCACTTCCGAACTGGGTATTTACGAAATGACCGGTACCGGAATGCGGATAGTAAGCAACCCTTCAGAAATCCTCATCACCCAAAAAGAAGATCAGTTAAGTGGTATTGCTATTGCAGCCACGATGGAAGGTATCCGGCCTTTGCTGATAGAAGCACAGGCACTGGTTACACAAAGTGTGTATGGGACACCGCAACGTACCGTGAGCGGCTTTGATTTACGCAGACTCCAATTATTACTTGCCGTTTTAGAAAAAAGAGGAGGTTTTCATTTTGGTGTAAAGGATGTGTTTGTAAATATTGCCGGAGGAATTAAAGTGGAAGATCCTTCTATCGACCTTGCCATCGTATCGGCATTACTCAGCAGTTACGAAGATAATCCCATTCCACAGCAAATTTGTTTTACCGGTGAGGTAGGGTTGAGTGGAGAAATAAGGGCGGTTAACCGGATTGAACAACGCATTGCAGAAGCTGAAAAATTGGGATTCGAGAAAATAATTTTGAGTAAGTACAATGGTAAGCAGGTCGAAAAAATGAAATCTAATATTGAGATCATTGCTCTGGGAAAAGTGGAAGAACTCTACCAATTGATTTTTTAATAAAAATGTTTTCCTCCCTGATATCTGATTTCAGGCAGTTATTCTTCCCCCATTATTGTTTGGGATGCGGCAGCGACCTGGTTGGGCCATGCGACCCGCTCTGCCTTCAATGTACCTCCAGTTTGCCCCACACCGGCTTTGCCAACCTGGAAATGAACCCGGTTGAACAGGCATTTGAGGGGCGAGTACCCTTCCGCTTTGCTTTCAGTGAGTTTTACTTTTCGAAGGGCCAAATTATCCAAACCCTGATCCATCAGTTAAAATACAATGGAAATAAGGCACTTGGCCAATACCTGGGTGCCCTGATGGGCGCCTCCCTCCTGCTCTCTCCACGCATCAGCCCTCCGGATATTCTGATTCCGCTACCCATGTTCGCCGAAAAAGAATTTAAACGGGGTTACAACCAGGCAACCCTTTTATGCATGGGTATTTCCGGCAAAACAGGAATCCCGGTAAACAATATTTCCATCACCCGGAACCGGGCAACCGAAACCCAAACCAAAAAACACCGTACCGAAAGATGGGTAAATGTGGAAGGTAGCTTTTCCGTTCAGGCCAATTCGCTCATAGAAGGAAAACACATTCTTTTGGTGGATGATGTAATTACAACCGGAGCCACCCTTGAAGCCTGTGCCCAAACCCTGCTTCAAATTCCAGGCACCAGCATTAGTTTTGCCGCCATCGCTTTTGCAAGCAGATAATTGTACATTTGATTAATGCTCAATACCCGTTTATCCGTTTATTTTTGGGCATACTTTCAGCGAACTTTATGAACCCATCTAACAGCAATCCAATTACCACCAAACAACCCTTTCTTTTTAGCTGGAAACTTTTTCCGGCCATTTTTATTTTTTTTCTCCTATTTCTGAATGCATGTAAGAAGGATGGTTTTATTGGCAGTCCGAATGCCAGCGTCTCCTTTAGTGCCGATACATTAAAATTTGACACCGTATTTACCAGTACCGGATCCATCACCCAATCCTTTAAAATATTCAACAATAATGACCAGAAAATAAGGTTTTCCGAAATCCGGCTAATGGGTGGTTCCGCATCTGCCTATAAAATAAACATCAATGGTAATAACACCATTTCTGCACAAAACATAGAACTGGCCGCTAACGACAGTTTGTACATATTTGTTAATCTCCGTATCGACCCATCCACGGCCAATCTTCCCTTTATTATCACCGATAGCATCAAGGTGGCATATAATGGGAATGAACGGTTTGTACAACTTGAAGCCTATGGCCAAAATGCACATTTCTTAAATAATGTAACCCTGCATTCTAACACTACATGGGAAAACGACCTTCCCTATGTGATTTTGGGAGGGCTTACAGTAGATACTTCCATCACCCTAACAATTGATGCAGGTTGCCGTATATATAACCATGCCAATGCACCGGTTATTGTGCATGGCACCCTGCTTTGTAATGGCACTAAAACGGCCCCTGTGGTGTTTCGTTCCAACCGGTTAGATGATCCCTACCGCGATTTTCCTGCGGGGTGGCCGGGTATTATTTTCAGCGGTGTTTCCACCAACAATATTCTTCGGTTTACAGAAATCAGAAATGCATACCAGGGTATTGTACTGGATGGCCCGGCTCAAAACAGCAATCCCAAACTTACCCTCCATCAATGCACCTTAAACAATATTTATGATGCCGGTGTATTAAGCCTGCAAAGCAGTATTTCGGCCGATAATACCCTGATTTCAAACTGCGGAAAAAACCTCCTATTAGTGGGAGGAGGAAATTATCAGTTCACCAATTGTACCATTGCCTCCTTTTCCAACTCATACCTTTTACATACCAATCCGGTACTAACCTTAACCGATAGTTATGAAGGAAGCCTTGGTACAATTTCCGGACCATTAAGCGCATCTTTCATTAATAATATATTCTGGGGAAGTGATAGCAATTTTGAAGATGAAGTGGTAGTTAATAAAACGGCTGCATTGCCCTTTGATGTGAGTTTTCATAATTGCATCTACAAAGGCACCCATGAACCACCTTACAGTACCCTGTTGAATAATATTCCCAATCAATACCCGGCCTTCGATAGTATTGATGTTACCCATGGTTATTACGATTTCCGTACGGCAAATGATCCATTGGCCCCGGGAATAAATAATGGAACCTTAACTCCATTTCCAAAAGACCTGGACGATTTGCCAAGGGTAGTGGAAATTACAGATATCGGGGCTTACGAAAAACAATAATAAACCATTGGCCCCTGGTTTTGTTTATAAAAGAAAGTGTATGATAAAATCACTCCTCCTTGCCTTTTTAATTTTGCCTGCCTGTTGTATCCACTGCAAAGCACAAACAGAATCGCCAATTTCGCCCACCTCTATTCACCAGTTTAAGGTTTTGGGGCTTCAGGGAGACACTATCAATTTTGCCCAATTCAAAGGGAAGAAAATACTGGTAGTAAACACCGCGTCTAAATGCGGATTCACACCGCAATACAAAGAGCTGGAAGAACTATACACTAAATACAAGGATAAATTGGTGGTGGTGGGTTTCCCCGCTAACAATTTTTTGCACCAGGAGCCCGGCACCAATGAAGAAATTGCCAGTTTTTGCCAAAAGAATTACGGAGTTAGTTTTCCCATGGCTGCAAAAATATCGGTAAAGGGAAAGGATGAGGCTCCCATTTACAAATGGCTGACCAGCAAATCGGAAAACGGGGTCATGAATGCGAAAATCAAATGGAACTTTAATAAATTTTTATTGGATGAAAACGGGATTATTATGGCCTACTTTCCCAGTTCGGTAACCCCGCTTAGCGAAGCCATTATTTCTAAACTTTAGCCCTTAACATTTTCTTATTTTGCAGCATGTTATTTGGTGATGTAATTGGCCAGGATACCCTGAAGAGAGATCTCTTATCCATGCTTTCCCAAAACAGGCTAAGCCACGCTTTATTGTTTTTGGGTAATGAAGGAACGGGGGCACTTCCTCTTGCCCTGGCCTTTGCCAATTTTATTTTATTACCGAAAGAAACAAAAACCTCCGGCACAGACCTGTTTGGGGAGGCTGTTGCTACCCCGTTTATCTCCCCTGCTTCCCCTGAGGATTCTGATCAATGGATGCAAAAGCAACCCGGCTTTGCCAAATTAAGCAGCCTGGTACATCCCGATTTTCATTTTAGTTACCCGGTAATTAAAAAAGAAAAGGTTGATAAACCTCGCAGTGCAGATTTTGCCGCAGAATGGCGGGAGTTTTTGACACAACAGCCCTATAGCAACCTGTTCAACTGGCTCCAATTCATTAAGGCAGAAAACAAACAGGGAAACATTAGTGCAGAAGAATGCAATGAGATTGTTCGGAAAATGAACCTGAAAAGTTTTGAAGGGGGAATGAAGATATTACTAATGTGGATGCCCGAAGCATTGGGAAAGGAAGGTAATAAATTATTAAAGCTGATTGAAGAACCTCCTCCTCATACCCTGTTTCTATTGGTGGCAGAAAATGAAAATAAAATTTTACCCACCATTTTATCCCGTACTCAATTGATCAGAGTTCCGCCACTCAAAGAGACGGAAATCTCAAAAGCACTTGTTGATAAAGGGTTAGTGAATGAATTGGAGGCGGCAAGAATTGCTTCCTTCTCCAGGGGAAACCTGCTGGAAGCATTTATCCAGGCCCAGCAATCCGAAAACAATTACGATTTTGAACTGAAGAACTGGTTAAATAGCATTGCCCAAAGCAAGTTAGAGAGCCAGGTTAAGTGGATTGAGGAAATGGCCAAAAAAGGTCGCGAAAATCAAAAACAATTTTTGCAATTCTTCATTCATGTAATTGAGCTTGCCGTTCGGTTTGAATATATTTCAACAGGCAACGATACAGCAGGAAGGACCGATATAGAAATGGCAGTCCGGCTAAACAAAATTTGTGGAATGGCCGAAAAAGAAGCCATGGTTCATCTCCTTAATCAGGCCATCTATTATATTGAACGCAATGCCAATCCAAAATTGCTCTTTCATGCCCTCACGATAAAGCTTTACCATATTATTAGGAACAAATCGTTAATTTTGGTTTAGTGTGTTAGTGAAATCAGGGAGGGATGGGTTATTCACAGGAAGGCTTTTACCACTTTCTCTATAAATAATGATTATAGGCGGATCTATTATTTGCCTTATCATTTTAGGATTTCCAAACACATTTCATCATTTTATAACATTGATAAACTCAATATACCAATGGGATGTGGAGGCTGCGGAACCACTGCAGGCGGCGCACCGGCAGGATGTAAAAGTCATGGCCATTGCGCTTCAGGCGGATGTAACCGCTTAAACGCTTTTGACTGGCTGGCCAATTTACCTTTTGCCGACCCCGAAAGCAGTTGTCGGATTGTTGAAATTAGTTTTAACAACGGCAGCAGGAAAGATTTTTATAGAAATTCCGGCTCGCAATTTTTTGAAAAGGGTGAAATGGTAACGGTTGAAGGAATGTCGGGCTTTGATGTGGGGATGGTAAACCTGACCGGGGAACTCGTCCGGCTTCAATTGAAAAAACACCGCCTTGACGAAAAAAGCCCGGATATAAAAAAAATACTCCGCAGGGCATCTGAAACCGACCTTGCCAAATTAAAGGAATCCAAACAACGGGAAAAAGAACTCCTTATTCGCAGCCGCGCTATCGCCCGGCAGCTTAAACTGGAGTTAAAGATGGCCGAAGTGGAACTGCAGGCAGATGCCCGTAAAGCCACATTTTTCTATATCGCCGACGACCGGGTTGATTTCAGAGAGCTTATCAAACTTTATGCCTCCGAGTTTAAAGTAAAAGTAGAAATGCGCCAGATAGGGGCCCGGCAGGAAGCGGGTAAGGTGGGTGGCATAGGAAGTTGCGGCAGGGAACTTTGTTGCAGCACCTGGCTTACCGATTTTAAAAGCGTAAATACCAATGCCGCCCGGTATCAGAACCTCAGCATCAACCAGGCCAAACTCAGTGGCCAGTGCGGAAGGCTGAAGTGTTGCCTGAATTACGAACTGGATACCTATTTGGATGCTCTCCAGCATTTCCCTTCCAATGCAGATGTGCTTGAAGTGGCAAAAGGAAGGGCATTCCTGGTGAAAAAAGATATTTTCCGCAATCTGATGTGGTACAGCATGCCCGATAGCAACAAGCAATACCCGCTGGCCCTGGAAACCGTGAAACGCATTCAGGCACAAAACAGGGATGGTATCCGGCCCGAAGAGTTGGAAACTGCTGAAATATCCACTGGCAAGCCCAAAGAAGTGGAGCCCGAATACGCAGATATTGTAGGCCAGATCAGCCTCAAATCGCTGGAACGCACCACACGTAAACGGCGCGACAGAGAAAGATCGCAACAACAAGGTCCCCAAAAAGGCACTGATTCCCGAAGACCGGGAAATACCGATCGCCGGCCACAACCCGGCAACCGGGAAAACAACCCCAGGGAACAAAAACAGGGTAAACCTGGTAACAGTCCAAGGCCAAATCCACAACCACAGCGTGGCCAGGGAAGGCCCCAACAGGGAAGGCAAAATAACCGGGGAGCTGGCCAGCCCCAAAACCGGCAGCAACCACCCCCAAAAAAGGATTCTCCCGGAAATAAACCACAATAACCAGGGAAAACCCGGAAATCGTGTCAATAAAAATTACATCCCTCACCAAGATTTATGGCCAGCAAAAGGCAGTAAATAATATTTCCTTTGACGTTCAAAAAGGAGAAATAACCGGTTTCCTGGGGCCAAACGGGGCGGGTAAATCCACCACCATGAAAATGATAACGGGGTACATCGAACCCGATAGCGGGAGTATGGAAGTGTGTGGAATCAAAGTGCAAACCGGATCCATAGAAACCCAAAAAAAGATAGGATACCTTCCTGAAACCAACCCCTTGTATGTGGATATGTATGTGCGCGAATTTTTACAATTTGCAGCCAATATACATGCTGTTCCCAAAGCCAAACAGCGAATTGAAGAGGTAATAAATATGGTAGGCTTAACACCTGAAAGCAACAAGAAAATTTCGCAGCTAAGCAAGGGATATAAACAGCGTACCGGGCTGGCCGCAGCCCTGGTTCACGATCCGGAAGTATTAATCCTGGATGAACCCACCTCCGGCCTCGACCCCAACCAGCTCATGGAAATCAGGGAAATGATAAAACGGCTGGGGGAAAATAAAACCGTTCTTTTTTCCTCCCATATTATGCAGGAAGTGGAAGCGGTATGCGACCGGGTTATCATTATTAACAAAGGAAAAATTGTTGCTAACAACAGCATCGAAAACCTCCGTAATGAAAGCCTGGAAGGCCAAACTATTCATATTAGTTTTAACCGGCCTGTTCCTTCCTCCCTGCTGGAGAGTATCCGGGGAATAGAAACGGTACAGGCACAAAATGCACAAACTTTTCTGATTACCTGTAAAGATGCGGATTCTATCAAAAAGGAATTACTGGCAATGAGCCTGAAAGAAGGATTGGATATATCATCCCTTCAAACCGGCTCAAAAAGCCTGGAAACCGTATTTAAATCCCTCACCACCTGATTTTCATTTTGAGTGCAGTGACAAACATTGTTACTTTGCACCTGATTTTTTTCTTACACCAAACAAACCCGATTTATGAGCTATATAGCTTCCCTTTTTGCAAGGCAAATACTCGACAGCCGTGGAAACCCCACCATTGAGGTGGATGTACTCACCGAAAATGAAAGACTCGGCCGCGCATCGGTTCCCAGTGGCGCCAGTACCGGAATCCATGAAGCCGTGGAATTGCGGGATAACAATAAAAAATATTATGGCGGAAAAAGTGTTTTGAAAGCCGTTAAAAATGTAAATACCATCTTGGCCGATAACCTGCTGGGTTGGGATGTGGCCGATCAAACCGGTATCGATCAAATGATGATTCAATTAGACGGCACCGAAAATAAAGGGAAATTGGGAGCCAATGCCATCCTTGCCGTGAGCCTTGCCGTGGCTAAAGCCGCGGCTCTTGAAGCCAATCTCCCGCTGTACCGGTATGTGGGAGGAACCAATGCCAAAATTTTACCGGTTCCCATGATGAATATCCTGAATGGCGGAGCACATGCCGATAATAAAATCGATTTCCAGGAATTTATGGTGATGCCGGTTGGAGCTTCTTCTTTTAGTGAAGGCCTGCAATGGGGAGTGGAAATATTTCATGCCTTAAAAACAGTTCTTAAGAAAAAAGGATACAGCACCAATGTGGGCGATGAAGGTGGTTTTGCCCCCAATATCCAAAGTAATGAAGAAGCCATTGAAACCGTACTAACAGCAATCCAGGCAGCAGGGTTTAAAGCGGGTTCACAAATAGCCATAGCCATGGATGCAGCAAATAGCGAATTGTGGAATGCAAAGGAAAAGAAATATATTTTTCACAAAAGCAGCAACAAAAAATTAAGCAGCAATCAAATGGTTAAATTCTGGGAAAGCTGGGTTAAACAATATCCCATTGTTTCCATTGAAGACGGCATGGCTGAAGACGACTGGGCAGGATGGAAAGAACTTACCGATACCCTGGGCAGCAAATGCCAGTTGGTAGGAGATGACCTGTTTGTAACCAACGTAAAACGACTCGAAAAAGGAATAAATACACATACTGCCAATGCCCTTTTAGTAAAAGTGAACCAAATTGGAACACTTACCGAAACAATCAATGCGGTTAGCATGGCTCAATGCAACGGGTACAATACGATTATGAGCCATCGCAGTGGTGAAACAGAAGACAGCACCATTGCCGACCTGGCAGTGGCCCTGAATTGCGGGCAGATTAAAACCGGATCCGCATCCCGGAGCGACCGAATGGCAAAATACAACCAGCTCATCCGAATTGAAGAAATCCTGTCAGAATCAGGAATTTATCCGAAAGGAAAGATCAAATTTGGGAAATAGAAG
>JAFEAB010000052.1 GCA_018266615.1 Bacteroidota bacterium | reverse complement strand
TATGGCCATGAATCTCTTTGCATTTATGCCCATCCGGAACAAAGGGAAGGAAGTGGGCTGAATCGAAGGAAAATTGTTTAAAAATTTCCATTTGGGAATTATTTTAATTTCTGTTATTTGGCTTTCAACCCAACTAATCCGAATTTTTAATTCGAGGTTAACCGGATAGGGCTGCAAAGCTACCAATTATATTTAGCCCCATTTGCCAATTTCTGGATACATGCCCGGTTTTCGCATTTATTTGAGTCCCTATCAATTAGGCAGGTGATTTTAAAGGAGTCTAATTTGAAAAAAATTTTAGTACAAAAAAGGCCCAAATCAGGGCCGGTTAAAGTTGCGGAGAGACAGGGATTCGAACCCTGGGTACCCTTGCAGGTACAACGGTTTTCGAGACCGCCCCGTTCAACCACTCTGGCATCTCTCCAACGGAAGTGCAAAACTATTTATTTCTATTGAAGATTCCGATACATTCAAAAAGGATTCTTCCCTTTTTGGGATATTGAAATAATGCCCGGCGGCTTATTATTTTCCACCGGCCAGCCTTAGTGCATTATCCTTAAAAATCACAAATGTGCCATCCCCCTTCTTTAGTTTAATATGATTTAACTGATATTTTTTGTCTGGAAATGCCGTTTCGGTCAATTCCACATTCACTGCGTCATCCGATAATACCAATTGGGTATATATAAACATGGCAATATCGTTTCTCACGCCCCTTGGTACAAATTCTTTTTCGTAAAGCAATTTGTTATTTTCAGCGGATAGAACTTTCAGCAATACCGGACTCCTTTTTTTTACCACAGGAGTTAACGATTGCATGTGTTTCTCGGTTGAAGTATTTTGTTCATACTCCATAGGTGTTGAAATGTATTTAAAGTTTACAAACAATGTTTTTTCCTCTGGGTTGAAAAAATGAACCACGGTGCTGCTCAGCGGGACCATCAATGCAAAGAAAACGGTAAGGATAAGAACAGATAATACAGGTCTGATTTTCAAATTATCGAATATGGATAACTGGCTATTGTGAATTTCCGGTTTCAGCTCTTGTTTCGAAAAGGCCAGCAGTTTTTCCTTACTGTATTGGGTTAAGGTGAATAATTGTAACCTGGAGGCATCGTACTTCTTAGAAAACAGGGGCGCCCTTTTCCGTAGAAACCGGTTGATGGCCCAGGTTTTCCCTAGCCGGTAATAACAATCTTCACATCCCAGGAATGCTACCTTTTCACTGTTGTTTTCCAAAATTTTTTGTACATCTTTTGGCATCACACTGCCCAGACAAGGCACTTGGTATTCAACAATAGTTAGTTCTTGCGGAATTTCGTGTTTTGGAAAATAGCTGCAACTGAATAAAGTAACATCCTCTTTCCTTTTTGCTTCGAGCATTAGGCGGGGGAATTGCGGATGGCTAATGGCATGTTCATCGCAGGAACCGATGCAAATGGTACAACCCACACATTTATCGGGAGATAGTATGGCCTTTCTTTCCCCGTTCAGAATCAGCATATCGATGGCTTCATAAGGACAATCGTATGAACAAAGGTTACAGGCATTGCATATTTCTAAATCAATGGTTACCGGAGGCCGGTTTTTTCGTTTAAACAAATAGGGAATAATGCATAATATTATACCTGATCCTATCAGGATTAGCCAATTCTGGTTTACGCTGAAAACTTTCATCAGATAGTATCCAAAAAAGTAATACCAGTCGAAGCTGGTTTGGGTAGGCAGATTGGTAATTTGGGCAGGGGGATCACTTTTAACTGGAAATAGGAGGGCCACAATCCCCAATGCAACCACGCAATAGATAATGAGTTTTTTGGGCGGGAGGATCTTGGGTTTTGAAATTCTTAATACATGCACCCAGATGATGATGACTGTAATAAGAGAAAATGCAATATGTCCGAACAAAGCCACTTTAAAAAAGCCGCCAATGGTATCCAGGTCGTTCATTAAGAATCCACCGGCAATAGAAGGATCGAAAATAGGGAGGCTGGTGAATAACCTGGCAGTAAGGTAGCCCAGGAGTTTTGCCTTTTGATCCCATACGAGGATAAATCCGGTAACCCCAATTATTATTACTATTAAAAATGAGATTATCCCGCTGATCCAGGAAACCAGCCTCTTGAACTTGGAAGTAAATAGGGTATGCGCAAGATGTAGTAAAATAAAGATCACCAACAGATCGGAGGAGTACCGGTGAATATTTCGCATCCAGCCATTAAAAAAATTATTGGAAATATCTTCCACCGATGACCATGCATGGCGAGGGTTGATGTTATAAAATATAAATACATAAATTCCCGAAATGCAGGCGATAACAAACATGAGGATGGCAATGCTCCCCAGGTTGTATAATGGATTCAATTGGGTAGAGTAAATTTTCCCGAAAAAGGAAGAAAACCTTTGAAAAAGCTGGTGTCCAAAGGTGCGTTCTTCTTTAATTAATTTTTCTTCCGGCATGGTAATTACACTTCTTTTTTGGAAACAATAAATGTTCTGATAAATATTCCGCTCATTATGATGATGATCAGTAAGCCTGCGGAAGTTGAAATAATAAACCTCCAGTCAACTTTATAGGTCTTCGTTAACGGATCGTAACCAAAGCAACGCAAGTAGAACCCATTGATGATTCCCGGGCGACTTTTTTCTGCCCCTGCTTCAATTACTGCTAGTTTTATGTCTCTTTTGGAAGGGTTGACCCCATAAATATATCTTGAGATCTTCCCCGTTGGGGTAAGAATTATCAGGATGGACGGGTGGTTATATTCTTTGGTGGCCGGATCGAAATCATATTGATAATCTAAGGATGTCATTAATGCTTTTATGTTTTCGGAGGATGCTGAGATGGTTTTCCAATGCTTGCCATCCATATTCCATCTTAGCTGATAGTTTCGGAGATCCTCCTTTACATCGGTACTGTCGAATGAGAAGCTAACCATATTAAAATCGGTGCCCAGTGTGCCCAGGCCCGAAACGGCATTCTGTACACCGTTGCTGATCACCCCACATAAGGAGTAACATTTTGTGTAAACCGGAGAAATAATTAAGGGTTTTTGTTGCAGCAGGGAATAGAGGGTAAATAGGTTTCCATCCGCATCAAACACGTCAATATTAGCCGCCTGTTGAGAAAGATATTTTTTCTCGTTTGGGAAATTAAAACCAGATAGCAAAAGCCAAATAATGAGCCAATAGGTATAGTGGTGTTTCATGAAAGCGGGTTTAAAAATATCGGGGCAACGCCCCGATATTTAATTTTCATTATTCCTTTCCCCGGCTATTTATTTTACGTACCAGGTTGCCGCGAGCCATTTCCAGTTAAGGAAGAATAGGGCAAGGAAAACAAGGAGGAATATAAAAGTTAAAACCAGCGTACCCGGTGCTTCAAATCCTTTATGCGGTTTTGCAGGAGGCGCCAGTGGCGATATGGTTAATTGCATATCCTGCGGGCCATTAACTTTAGGCCCGAAGAATACGGAAAAGACCACAATAAAAATCCAAATGATGGTGGAGAGGAATGCAATAACCCCACCCAACATCATCAGCACCCAAAAGAAATCCACGGCAGGGTTAAAATTGTAGGTAAACGGCCCACCTGAGAATGTATTATCCCAATGCCGGCGGGGTACGCCCATCTGACCCAATACAATCATAGAAATAGAAAGCAGGGCAATGCCAATAAAGAAAAGCCAGGGTTGCCATTTGGCCCATCCAAACCCCACGATTTTCCTTCTGAATATTAAGGGAATCAGGTAGTAGGTGATACCCATAAACGTGAGTGTGGTTCCAATCACTACGGTGCCCTTAAAGTGGCCGGGTATGGCAATGGTATTATGAACAATAATGTTGGTTTGTTCCATTCCAAATATCACCCCGGTTGTTCCACCAATGAACCCAAATCCAATGATGGCTAAGATGATGGCGGAGAATGCAGGATTGCCCCAGGGCGCTTTGGAAAGCCATTGGAACAATCCTTTATTATAACCCCACCTTCGTTGTGCCGATTCAAATGAAGAGGGAACGGCAAAGGCATGAATCATGGATGCTAACACGGCGAGGTACATAGCATAACTAGTGTTCCAAACCTTCCAGGCGCTGCTTACTCCGGGGTCGGTGAGGAGGTGATGGGCCGAAGCGAGGCAGATGAAAAGTATGTAAAGTACAAATGCGGTACGCGAAACCTTTTCATTTATGGAAGTACCTCCCACCGTTAGGAAGGAAACGAGGTACCAGATGGAAACCATCGCTGCCACATTTATTTGCTGAGAGGAATGCCCCAACCCCCACCAGATTAACTTATACATGGCGGGGTCAACATTTTGTACCAGCCCCACCGACCATAAGAAAGTAGGGATATAAATTAAAGCGCCCGAAGCAAGCGTAATCACGGCAATGATGGCGGCCGTCATCATTCCATAAGTAAAAAGCGGAAGGGTATCGCCATAGGTCTTTTCCCTTCGGGCAATCATCAGGTTGCCAAAAAATAAGATCACCGCAAGTAAGGCGCCTACGGCAAACAGAATAATTCCGAGGTAATAAAGAGGATGGGCTTTCAGGGGTGTGTAAGAAGTGAGCATCACATCCGCCTTACCCATTAAGATTAATGTGTTGGACATCACCAACCCCAATACCATTAATGCAAATGCAACCCACCCCAGTTTGGGCGCACAAAACCGGGTGTTTAAAATTACCGTAGAGCCAAAATAAAGGCCTGCAATTTCAAAGAAAATAATCCAGAAAATCAGGGCGTTTAATCCATGAAAGGTTACCAGGCGGTAATACCATTCTGCTCCCAGCAGGTGAACCGGCTGGTAGCGTGTAAATACCAGCAGAATGGCAGCAACTACCGCCAACAATAATGAAATAACGGCAAATACTGCATTGTACCTGATTAGTTTTTCCGATTGTAAGTCAACTTTAAATCCCGTTATATCGCAAGTACGAAACATGTTGTCAGTTTTTGGTTAGTTTTTTAATGTTTTGATATAGGCAATTAGCTGATCAATTTCTTCATCGGAAACAGGAAACACGGGCATTGGCGTATTCTCAAATCCCACTGTAATTTTTTGTTGCGGGTTTTTTATGGATTCCTTTATATATGCATCGTCAACTTTTATAGAAACCGCCTTTCCATTTTCTGTTACCTTTTCTTCTTTTCCATATAAACCCTTCCAGGTGGGCGCCAACTGGCTTGTACCATCCGTTTTATGGCAGGCAGCACACCCTTTTAACGCATAAACCTGTTCGCCCTGGAGCGCCATTTCCGTTTCGGAAAGGGATTCCGGTTTCTTTGTTGATTTTAGATCAGGAGCTTTTTTAAAATTTTCATACCCGTATAGTTTCAGGTCTTCTTCCTTTTCAATCACCACCATTTTTCCGATCATAGTGTGATGACCGATTCCGCAAAATTCATTGCATATAACTTTATATTCCCCGGCTTCGGTAGGTTTAAATTCCAGTACATAATCATATTGCGGGTACACCTGGAAATTCATGTTCACCGGCTGAATGGAAAAGCCATGCAACACATCCCGAGAGGAAATATGCATTTTGTATGCCTGGTCTTTTTGCAGGATGAGGACAGGGCTCCACCGCCACATTTCCGCCAGGATAAACACATCGCTGTTGGGTTGAGGCCTTACTACCGGAATTCCTTTGTCGGTACCCACCATGTTTTGTTTGATGTAAGCTTCGCTTAATTTGGAGAATTCGGCGGTGCTGGTTTTGTAGGTGGTGCTGGATGGATTTTGCCTGCCATATACATGCCACATAACCATCCAAATGAATAGCATAATGCAGAGTACCAGGGCGATAACCATCCACATTTTCTCATCTTTGGAAACTTTCTTATAGTACCATCCCTCTGCCGGACTTAGTAAACTCATACCTTTAGTTTTAATGAAATTGATTTATTTAAGAAGGGAATCTTTTAATTCTTCCGGAATGGCAGGAAGGTTTGATAGTTCCATTACCCCCCATAGCAGGTAGAAGATGGCATAAATGGTAACTCCCAAAAACAGAAGCAACATAAAATCATCCATTATCATCCTGTAAAACGGAACCCGTTCTTCGGGTTTCTGAAGTTCATTATCCATGGTGC
>JAFEAB010000051.1 GCA_018266615.1 Bacteroidota bacterium | reverse complement strand
CGGTAATTCACTTCCCGATCCTGTTTATTAAGCAATATCACACTATCGGGTTTTATCAACACCCGGTACAATTCTATATTTAAAAATGTGGCAGAGAGGGATATCCAGATGGCGCTGTCTTTCACCATGCGCACTACGGCCGTTATATCCGGTTGTTTTCCCTTACTGTCTTCAATATCTACTTTTATTTTTGCAGAAAATGTATTGAATTGGATATGATTTTCCTGGAAATCGGCAAGGACGGTTTTGATGTGATTAACCGAATCTTCATTCCATTTCGGTTCCACAATCGAAATCGTATCGCGCGGGGCAATTACTTTATTGATTTGTTTGGATGCTTTGCAACTGAATAAAAAGATTCCTGCAAAAAAGCTCACCAGTAATATTAGGATTTTATCCATTCCTGCTTTTATTTTCCGGTATGGCCAAAACCGCCATCTCCTCTTTTTGTTTCTTCTAAAATTTCAACTTCCAAAAACCCGGACCTGGTAACGGGAGCCACAATCATCTGGGCAACCCGATCGTTGTTACGGATCATTACTTCTTCCTGGCCCAGGTTTATCAACAGCACTTTTATTTCGCCGCGGTAATCACTATCAATGGTCCCGGGGCTGTTGAGGCAGGTTATCCCCTGCTTAAAAGCAAGTCCGCTCCGGGGCCGCACCTGCGCTTCATATCCTTCGGGAATTTCCATAAACAGGCCGGTAGGAACCAGGACGCGGGCCAAAGGTTTAATAACTAAGGTTTCGGAAAGATGGGCGCGCAAATCCATTCCCGCAGCGCCTGCGGTTTCATAAGCGGGAGATGGATTTCCTGAACGGTTCACTAACTTTATTTTAACCTCCGAATCTGTAAGCATGCGAAAGAAAAATTTTGGATTAATTTTTTTTGACGGGTTACTGTTCATCAACCCTATTCAGTAAAACGGTGGAAAAAGCCTGTACCCCTTCTTCCCTACCAACAAAACCCAGCTTCTCGGCCGTAGTGGCCTTTATAGAAACATCTTCGAATGAAACTTCCAGGATTTTTGCAATGATCTCACACATGGAGGGTACATACCCTGCAATTTTAGGAGCCTGTAAAATCAGTGTGCTGTCCACATTCACCACCCGGTATCCTTTTTCACGCATCAGGGCGAAAGTCCGTTTCAGTAAAATTTTACTGTCCATATTTTTAAACTGAGCATCTGTATCGGGGAAATGTTTTCCAATATCCCCCAATGCCAGTGCACCCAGGATGGCATCGCATATAGCGTGCAACAATACATCTGCATCGCTATGGCCCACCGCCCCTTTATGATGTGGGATTAATATACCGCCCAGCCACAATTCCCTTCCTTCTTTTAACTGGTGAAAATCAACACCGGATCCTATTCTAAAACGCATAGGCCGCAAAGGTGCGCAAAATCCATAAAAAAAGCGCCTCCGGGAAGAAGGCGCCTATAAAATTTTTGAAATTTCGTTTTATTCTTTTCCACCGAGGTCAAACACCAGACTAAAGCGAAGGGTGTTCGAAAGCGGATTGCGATTAATACCCGAACCGCTGGGGAGAAGGTAAGAGAAGTTCAACCCGGCCACGTTGTATTTTACGGTAGCACCAAGGGTAAAGTACTTACGATTTCCTTTATCGGGGTGTTCGTAAAAATAACCGGCACGGAAAGCAAATTGGTTTTTATACCAGTATTCGGCTCCGATGGCAGCAGTTATTTCGCGCCATTCGCCCCCATTGCTTTCAGCATCGCCGAAGGAAGAGAACCAACTGCTAACAACTCCTTTTGAACGGTAATCATCAACCCGAACCTGGAATGCAGAATCGGTTTCGGTACCTCCTTTAGAAGGTGGAGTCGGCACCAACAACTTGTTTAAATCCAAAGCCACGGTGAGTTTGTTATCGGCATCAAATGCTTTAGTATAAGCTGCACCTAAGCCCAGGTTGGCAGGAATGTAATCTTTCTGGGTAGCATCGTTGGTATAAGAAATTTTAGATCCCAGGTTACTCAGTGTAAGACCCCAGTTTAATCCGGATCCATTTTCTTTAATTCCCTGATGGAACAAATGAATATCTCCCGCTACGGAACTACCTTTTTTGTAGGTAATGCTGTTATAGCTTCCGCCGGCAAGGTCGGAACTGATATACCGAAGTGAAATACCCAATCCGAATTTCTTAGACAGCTTCCTCGAATATCCCAGGTCGATGGCATATTCCCGGGGGCGGAAATTATTCAGTTGGTTGCCCAGGGCATCGGTAAACTGGATATCACCCAGGCTGAAATACCGGAGAGAAGCCGTAATGGCCTGCATATCATCAACTTTGTAATACCCGGCTAAAGAAGCGAGGAATACATCGTTCAGGTCGAGGTCGCTCAACCAGGGAGTATATGTAACACCAATACCAATTTTGCTGGAATTGAATGCCGTTTTCCCCTGGTTCCAGAACCCGGAATATACATCGGGTAAGGTAGCAATGCCTACATCGGCCATACCACCGGCACGGGCATCGGGAGAAATACGAAGAAAAGGTACAGCTGTAGTAACTACGCTTGGGTTTCTAACTCCGGTTCCACTTTGGGCGTTCACTCCGGAGGAAAAACCTCCTATAAGCATAACAAGTGCAGTTAGTTTCAAAGATGCTTGTTTCATGCGATTGTTTGTCTTGGTTAGGTAGATTTACCTCTAATAATCTTGATTTTAGTTATTTAAGGTTGTAAAAATAGCCGATTTCATCAATCTGCCAACAAAAATCTAAATTACTGTTAAAAAATTATTAAATAAATGTTTTTTTAACCCGTAGTTCTGCTGTGAATGACTGCCAAACAAGCCGTTTCCACGGGTTTATGAAACAAGAAACGGCCTCCTCAAAAAAAAATTGTACCCCGGAGAAGATTATTATTTACATATACGCGAAAATATTAATCTGATTTTGGGTTATTTTTTATCTTTTCCGCCACGCTTGCTCTTTTCTGAATAAATAAGAATTTTTTTTCTATTGTAAAGAAAATCAAAAAACGGAACAGGAATTGGTAAATAAATTTGGTTTTTATTCCGGAATTGGAGAATTCATTTATATTCGCAATTCCTATTTCCCCAATAACAATAATATAGAAAACCTTTCGTTAATCCCTTTTAGAACAAACGAATGCACATGCACAAATTACTGACCCGTAATAATCTGTTAATTGCGGTAGTTGCAGGTCTTACCCTGGTATCCTGCTCCAAGAAAAAATCTAAATCCTCTGTCACCGGTTGGAATTATGATGACAAAAAAATGGGCAATTTCCATGTTGCCAAGGTAAAGTATCCCAAAGCCGGGCCCGGCCTTGTATTTGTACAAGGCGGTTCGTTTGTGATGGGTGCCAAGGATGAGGATGTAATGGGCGACTGGAATAATGTTCCCCGCCGCGTTACCATCAACTCTTTCTTTATTGATGAAACCGAGGTAGCCAATGTGCACTATCGCGAGTATCTCTACTGGCTGGAAAACACCTTCAGCAACGATACCGCTATTTTGAACAGGACCCTGCCCGATACCCTGGTATGGCGCGAAGAACTCGCCTATAATGAACCGTACGTGGAGTACTATTTCCGCTACCCCTCCTATAACTATTATCCCGTTGTGGGCGTTTCCTGGCAACAGGCTCATGATTTTTGTATCTGGCGTACCGACCGGGTGAACGAACTTAACCTCGTTAAGAAAGGCTACCTCAAAAAAGATGCGGTAAAACGTGAAATGAAAGGCGGTGGCGCCGATGGTTCGTTTAATACCGAAACATACCTCATGAACCCGGATATGATTCAGGGCCGTTCTAAACCCAAAAAGAGCGACCTGAAAGATGTAAACGGTAAACCCCGCAGTACAGTTCGTATTGAGGATGGCATCCTGGCCATGTCGTACCGCCTACCTACTGAAGCCGAGTGGGAATATGCGGCTTATGGACTTATTGCCCAAAACCCGGCTCCCCGTAAAAAGGAAGGAAAATCGGGTGAAACCCTGTTTTCAAACCAACAGATTTATAGCTGGAGTAAGAATATGAACGGACTTCGCGATAACCGCCGGGGTAGCTGGCAAGGCGAATTCCTCGCCAACTTTAAGATTGGAAATGGTGATAACATGGGTATTGCAGGTGGTTTGAATGACCGTGCTGCCATTCCCGGCCCTATCAAATCTTTTTATCCCAATGCCTTTGGATTATACAATATGAGCGGCAACGTTAACGAATGGGTGGCCGACGTTTACAGGCCCCTTACTCCGCTTGATGGCCAGGATTTCAACTATTTCCGTGGAAACCGTTTCCAGAAATTTTATAAAAACAGCAGCGGCGAATATGAACGCGATAGCATGGGCCGTTTGAAGAAGGTGGATATTTCGGATGAAGAAGTGAAGAACCGGTACAACTATCAGCATAATAATGTTGTGAACTATCTGGATGGCGACTCTACCAGCCAGGATTACTATGGCTATGGGGTTACTACTTTAGTTAGTGATCACTCCCGCGTTTATAAAGGAGGTAGCTGGAACGATATGGCTTACTGGCTTTCTCCCGGAACCCGCCGGTTCATGGAAGAAACTATGGCTTCCAGCACTATCGGTTTCCGTTGCGCCCAAACCTACCTTGGCCCTCCGGAAGGCCCTGGCTTTAAAGAAGGAAACATCTTTGGTAAGCGCAAACAAAATTCCAGGAAGAAAAAGAAATAATAACATCTATATAATATTCAAACCCTCCTTTTGGAGGGTTTTTTATTTTTTGTACCAGCACCGGTTAAATTTGCCGAATGGAACTATCTGAACTTTATAAAATTTTCCTTCAGTCCACCGGTGTTTGTACCGATACCCGAGGCCTGGCCCCAGGTAATATCTTTTTTGCACTGAAAGGCGATAATTTTAACGGTAACGAATATGCGATAAAGGCCATCGAAAGCGGCGCCTCCTATGCCGTGATTGATGAACCGGGCGCCCTGGCACATCCCCGGTTCATCCTTACTTCGCAGGTATTGAAAACCCTGCAAGACCTGGCAAAAATGCACCGGCAGCAATTCCGGATACCCTTCATTGCCATCACCGGGAGCAATGGCAAAACCACCACCAAAGAACTGGCCCACGCTGTCCTCTCCACGCATTTTAAAACCTATACCACCTCCGGCAACCTAAATAACCATATTGGCATCCCGCTAACCCTGCTCCGGGTAAACGCAGATGCGCAAATGGCCATAGTGGAAATGGGGGCCAACCACCTTCACGAAATTGAAGGATACTGCCGTTATGCACTGCCCACCCACGGCCTCATCACGAATTGTGGCAAGGCCCATTTGGAAGGATTCGGCAGTACCGAAAATATAATGAAAGGAAAGGGTGAACTTTTTGATTTTATAAGGGAAACCGGCGGTTCCGTTTTCATTAATAACGATTACGATTACCTGTTGAAATTGAGTAAGGGGATTTCTACGCAGGTAAGCTATGGCACCAAAAATGCAGATTATACGGGCGAACCCATTTCTTCAACAGATGGATTTTTAGAAGTGAAGGTAACCAAAGGAGCGCAGCTCCCTCGCATTAAAACCCAACTGGTGGGCGATTACAACCTGCCCAATGTGCTGGCGGCCATTGCTATGGGGAAGACCTTTGGCGTACCCGATGAAAAAATCCAAAAGGCCCTGCAGGAGTATGCTCCCTCCAACAGCCGCTCTCAAATGATTGAAAAGAATGGAGCAAAAATTATCCTGGATGCATATAATGCCAACCCCTCCAGTATGCAGGCTGCCATTGCCAATTTCGGAAAGATGCATGGCGGCCCCAAGTATGTTTTCCTGGGCGGGATGAAGGAAATGGGTGCCGAGAGCAAGCAGGAACACCTTGCCCTGATTAATCTCCTGAAAAGTTATACCTGGGAGAAAGTGGTATTGGTAGGAAAGGAATTTTCGGAAGTGCCAGCACCCTTCGTACATGTAGAAAAGGTGGAAGATGCCCGCCCCTGGCTGAAAAAGATACCCCTGGAAGGTGCCCGGATACTCATCAAAGGATCGCGCGGAATTAGCATGGAAAAATTATTGGAAGGATTTTAAACTTAAGGCGGAAGGGCTTACTTTTGCAACCCGCATTTGGAGAGTTGTCCGAGTGGTTGAAGGAGCACGCCTGGAAAGTGTGTATATGGGAAACTGTATCGGGGGTTCGAATCCCCCACTCTCCGCCAAATAAGCCCCCAACAAAGGGGCTTGTTTATTTTTTCCAGTTCATCAACATAAGAATGACTTCTACCTTTCCCCAGCGAATTCATAGGGTATGTATTTAGATAATGCGGTAAATTTGCTTACCCTAATATTATGACAAGAATTTTATTTGCCGGCCTGTTATTATTAGCCTTTCTGCCAGGCTTTTCGAAAATTCTCCCAATCTTAAATGGGATGGAAGATATTTATAAAGCACTCTCTTCCAGGAATGTGGAAGTCATTCAAACACAGATAAATAAAGTACAGCAGTCTGACCTCGAATTAAAGCAGGCCTATGAAGGGGCCTTATTAATGAAGAAGTCGGGATTACTAAAAGGCCCGGCTAAACAAAAACTTACTGTTTTTAAATCCGGAAGGCTGAAACTGGAGGCTGCTAT
>JAFEAB010000050.1 GCA_018266615.1 Bacteroidota bacterium | reverse complement strand
ACAAATTTTTCTTTGGTACTTAATTTGACATTCATGTTATAACAACAATATTTGAATCTGAAAAATAGGGAGATTTTTTTCTGGGAAAGGTCATTTAATAGGAAAGTTAATTTGTTTTTAACGTTTGGTTGGCCCACTTTATGGTCTTTCAAAGCAGGAATGTTTCCAAATCGCCTAATTTTCAACAAATCAACATTTGATAATCAGGCACAACTAACCGAAACAAATATTCGTTATTATTGTATCAATTAAAAAACCGCGAGAATGGACAATAGTTTCTCTACACAGGTAAAGGAGATCATTTCTTACAGCCGGGAGGAAGCGCTACGTCTGGGTAATGATTTTATAGGTACCGAGCATTTTGTGCTGGGCCTTATTCGCGATGGGGAAAATACTGCCGTGAAAACCCTTAAGTCGCTTAATGTGGACTTGTTTGAATTGCGAAAGGACATTGAAATTTCCGTGAAAGACAAAACGGGAAAGACCATTGCAAATATCAACAGTATTCCACTTACCAAACAGGCAGAAAAAGTAATTCGAATTTCCGTACTTGAACAAAAGGCGCTAAAAAGTGCATTGGTTGAAAGTGAACACCTCATGCTTTCAATCCTAAAAAATAAGGAGAATATTGCTACGCAGATATTAAATCAATATGATGTGGATTACGAAGTTTTTAAGAATGAGTTAGGGTTTGTAACCTCAAATCCTCCTCCCTCTGCTGAATTTAATGAAGAGGATGAATTTGACGAAGAAAGGAAGCAATATGGCGGGCAGTCGCGGTCGCAAAAATCCGGCGCATCCGGTGCTGCCAAAACCAAAACACCCGTATTGGATAATTTCGGAAGAGATATAACCAGGCTTGCAGAAAATGGCAGCCTCGATCCCATTGTGGGAAGAGAAAAAGAAATTGAGCGGGTTTCTCAAATCCTCTCCCGGAGAAAAAAGAATAACCCGATCCTTATCGGTGAACCGGGTGTGGGTAAAACGGCCATTGTGGAAGGGCTTGCCCTTCGCATCGTGCAGCGGAAAGTATCCCGTGTTTTGTTTGATAAACGCGTGGTTAGTCTGGATTTAGCTGCACTGGTTGCCGGCACCAAGTACCGGGGCCAGTTCGAAGAAAGAATGAAAGCCATTATGAACGAACTGGAAAAGAACCGGGATGTAATTCTCTTTATCGATGAAATTCATACCATTGTTGGCGCTGGTGGAGCAAGTGGCTCTCTCGATGCCTCCAATATTTTTAAACCGGCCCTCGCACGGGGCGAATTGCAATGCATCGGTGCCTCTACTTTGGATGAATACCGCATGCACATTGAAAAGGATGGTGCACTCGACCGCCGCTTCCAAAAAATTATTATTGAACAACCTTCCATTGAGGAAGCCATTGAAATCCTGAATAATATTAAAAGTAAATACGAAGATTATCACAATGTTACTTTTAGTCAGGACGCCATTGAAGCTTGTGTTAAATTGAGCGATCGTTATATGACCGACCGGCTCCTGCCCGATAAAGCCATTGATGTTCTGGATGAAGTGGGTGCCCGCAAACATATCAAAAACATCAATGTTCCTCCTACTATAATCGAACTCGAGAAAAAGATTGAAGATATTAAGCAGGAAAAGAATAAAGTGGTAAAAAGCCAGAAGTTTGAAGAAGCCGCTTCCTTACGGGATACCGAAAAACGTCTCCAGGAAGAACTGGAAAAGGCAAAAACAGAGTGGGAAGAAGAAAGCAAAAACAAAAGATACCCTATCGAAGAAGAAGATATTGCAGAAGTGGTATGTATGATGACGGGTATTCCGGTTCAAAGAATGGTGCAGGCCGAAACGGAAAAATTACGCCGGATGGGCGATGAGCTTAAGGGAGCCGTAGTGGGGCAATCGGAAGCAATTTCTAAAGTGGTTAAAGCTATTCAGCGTAATCGGGTAGGTCTTAAAGATCCTAAAAAACCCATCGGCACCTTTATTTTTCTTGGGCCTACAGGGGTGGGTAAGACAGAACTTGCCCGGTCGCTCGCAAAATATATGTTCGACAGTGAGGATGCGTTGATTCGTATTGATATGAGTGAATACATGGAAAAATTCACGGTTAGCCGCCTGATTGGAGCACCTCCGGGATATGTGGGGTATGAAGAAGGGGGGCAATTGACTGAACGCGTTCGAAGGAAACCTTATAGTGTGATCCTGCTGGATGAAATTGAAAAAGCGCATCCCGATATTTATAATATTTTATTGCAGGTTCTCGACGATGGTCAACTTACAGATGGACTTGGAAGAAAAGTGGATTTTAAAAATACCCTAATCATCATGACTTCCAATATTGGGGCCCGCCAATTGAAAGATTTTGGCGAAGGGGTTGGGTTTGCTACCGCCAACCGGATGGAGAAATTCGATGAGAATAACAAGGCAGTGATTGAAAAGGCATTAAAGCGCACATTTAGCCCCGAATTCCTTAACCGGATAGATGATGTGGTTATGTTTAATTCCCTTACGAAGGAAAATATTTTCGAAATTATCAATATCCTGATGAAGGGGGTAATGAAACGGTTGAATAATTTAGGGTTTACGTTACAACTTTCTGAGGAAGCCAAAAACTTTATCGCTGATAAAGGGTACGATATTCAGTTTGGCGCCAGGCCATTGCATCGGGCTATCCAAAAATACCTGGAAGACCCGCTTGCAGAAGAAATATTGAATGCGAATATCAAGGCCGGTGATAATGTTGAGGCTCAACTCGATAAGGATAATAATGTGATCCGGTTCGTACTGAAACCAGAGCCCAAAAAGAAAGAACGTAAGTCGGAAGCCTGATTCAGGTCTCATTTTTTTACCCCGGTCTTTTAACCGGGGTTTTTTTTGTGAAAACATTTTTTGTAATCGGCAATTTTTAATTGAATTTTGTAATAATGCCGAAGAAAATTATCATCACCATAGATGGCTTTTCGAGTTGTGGAAAGAGCACGCTTGCCAGGCAGCTTGCCCGGTCGCTGGGATATGTATATATTGATAGCGGCGCCATGTACCGGGCTATTACCCTTTATTTTTTACGAAATCATATTGACTGGTCCAGGGAAGAACAGGTAAAGGAGGCGCTCTGCGGCATAAATCTCAGTTTTACATTTAATGAAAAATCGCAGCAATCTGAGATTTTGTTGAATGATGAGAATGTAGAATATTTTATCCGGGATCTTATTGTGGCGGAGCAGGTGAGCGAGGTGGCGGCTATTGGGCAGGTAAGAGAATTTGCAGTTCGCCAGCAGCAATTGATGGGAAAGCAGAAAGGAATTGTAATGGATGGGCGTGATATTGGTACAACCGTGTTTCCAAATGCAGAATTAAAAATATTCATGACTGCTGATATTTCGTTGCGCGTGGAAAGGCGCTTTAAGGAGATGTATGCAAAAAATCCGAATGTAACCATTGAAGAAGTGAAAGCAAATCTGGAATTGAGAGATTATATTGATTCCAACCGGGAAATAAGCCCATTGCGCAGGGCATCGGATGCAATCCTTCTCGATAACAGCAACCTGGGTATCGAAGAACAACTCGAATTTGCCATTTCCCTTTTTGAGGAGAGAATTACGGCCGTTCCTGCATCCTGAAATTTTCCGGATTTTTATCTCCCCCCTTCTTTTTTATTTGTGAAAAGGTAACGGAATGCGAAATTGATTTTTACCCTTTTCTGTCGTTCAACAGGAGGTTTCTTGGTAAGAAAGTATAGGTGCTGTTTTTATCGGCAAGCCAGGAAATTAATTTGAATACACCGAAAACATTAATTAAAATTCCGAGGGGAATCCCTATGAAGTAATCGAGGGTTGTAGCAACATTTCCTTCTGCAATGAGCCGAACGAAATAGTAAACAACTGGTGCAAAGAACAACCAGCAGGAAACCAAGCCAGCATTGTAAATTGTTTTTCCCCTGATATTGAAAATAAAAGTATGGGCAATAATATTACCTAATGAAATCAGAATTGAGGTAATTCCAAGCCAGAGATGATTTTCTCCTGCCACCGCCGCTAAAAAATAGATTACCCAGCCCAGCCCTACATTTATTATGAATGAGGTATTTGAATTTAAGGGGTATTTGTGGGGAAGCTTACTGTTAAACATAACCCGGTTAATCATTCCCGGAAAGGTGCCGGGTATTCGATATTCTTCTAATTGATGAAGGAATAAAGAGGCCAAACTCAACCACATCAGCAATTGATAATCCGAAAAGAAGGGAAAATTTAATCCAACATAAAGCAGGGTGGCAACCGCCAGCAAACCTCCGATGTCGTACCAATGGTTCCGCAGAAAGTTCAATTTGTATCTGGATTTAACGCTGAATATTATACAACAAGATTTCCTGCGTATGGTTCCCCTGGCCATTCATTGAAAATAACCATAAACGCATTCAATCAATTTTCTGCCATTTCCCGTTTTATCCTTTCCAGAGCCGCCGCCGATGAACGCATTTCGGCAAGTTTAACAATCACTTCTTCTACCATGGCGTCCGGACAGCTTGCTCCACTGGTGATTAAGATAGAAACAGGTTCTTTGTCGGGAATAAAATGATTTGTGAAAACTTCCTCCCGTTTGTGAATGTTGAAATGTGAGATGCTGTTTTCCTTGTTTATTTTATCTGCATTATTAATGAAATAGGTATCCGATTTTTCTTCACATAGTTCAACAAGGTGCGATGTATTACTGCTGTTATATCCTCCTACCACAATGGCCAGATCGGCAGGTTGCTCCAGCAATCCATATACGGAAGTTTGATTATCGTTGGTGGCATAGCATAGTGTATCCCGGGTATCTGCAAACCGTTGTTCCAGATTCTGTTCATTAAGCTGGTAATGCCCGATCATTACATTCTTTAGGAAATCAGCAATGGCTTGGGTATCACTTGCCAGCATGGTGGTCTGATTTACCACCCCAATTCTATCGAGGTCTTTTTCCGGATTAAATCCTGCAGAGAATCGCCCTTTAAATTCGGTAAAAAATTCTTCCGCTGATTTCTTTTTCTCGAGAAAGGGTTTAAGTTGAATTGCTTCATCCATATCCCTGATAATTAAGGTTGGCGTGTTGGCCGCCGCATGAGAAAAAGTGGCCCTGGTTTCCTCGTGGGCAGGCTTACCGTGCAGGATCACGGTATAGTTCTTTTTGGAAATTTGTTCACTCCGGTTCCAAACCCTTTCAACAAAGGGACAGGTGGTATTAAATTTCTCTACTGCAATCCCAATTGCCCTGAGTTTTGACTCAATATCCAGCGTTGTGCCAAAGGCGGGGATTAATACGATATCATCCTTTGAAAGGGATTCAAAGGGAATAATCTGTTTTCCCGAGGTTTCCTGCAAAAATTTCACCCCCCGTTTAAGCAGATCAAGATTCACTTTGGGGTTGTGTATCATCTCGCTTAGGAGATAAATATTTTTACCCGGGTTCTCATCAATGGTTTTAAAAGCAATCTCAATCGCATTTTCCACTCCATAGCAGAATCCAAAATGTCTGGCCAGGTAAATTTTTAATGGGCCAAGATCCAAAAGGGTAGGGGTAAAGTCTTTCTTCATCTTATCCAGCTCTTTTCGCTTATTCTTTATGGCGGCAATCAGAGGGCTGCGATAAGTAAATGGAATGGTAAATTGCTTCATCGGCCGCAAAGTTATAATTATTTGGCCAGTCGGATTTAGGAGGTTTCATATCCCCAATGGTTCCGGAAAAATTGAAATTTGATAGGAGAGCCAGACCCTATGTTTCTTTTACCAAAAGGAGGAAAAGAGTACAGAGGAAAAATACGGGTTGTGCAATTTTTTAGGTTTAAATTTTCTTCTATTTGGCTTTTTAAGGCTTTTCAATGATTGAAAGGAGCCACCCCGTATTTCTGTCGTACATTTAATTTGAAATTGGGTAAAGCATAAGGTTGACTATAATTTTCTTTCAGAATCAACAAATTACCGGGTTTCTCTGTTCTATTTAAACCTATTCATCCGCCAATTGAATTAATCTTATGAGTTTCGAAAAAGCAAAATCAGTTCAAAAAATTAGTATTGGGAATAAAGTCTATCAGTATTCCTCTTTAAAGGATTTGGGAAAGGGAAGGGTTGATCACCTGCCTTTTAGCATCCGGATTTTATTGGAGAATGTATTGCGGAATTATGATGGATTTAGTATTACCGATGAGCACGTTCAAACCCTTTTAAACTGGTTACCTACCCCACCGGATAAGGATATCCCCTTCATGCCTGCCCGGATATTGATGCAGGATTTTACGGGCGTACCTGCCGTGGTGGATATGGCCTCCCTACGAGCAGAATTTGTACGGCATGGAAAAGACGGGCAAAGGATAAATCCGGCAATTCCGGTGGATTTGGTGATCGACCATTCGGTTCAGGTTGATTTTTATGGAACGGATTATGCCTATGATAAAAACGTAGAATTGGAATATGAACGAAATAAAGAAAGGTATGAGTTGCTGAAGTGGGCTCAAAAAGGATTAAAAAATTTTACCGTGGTGCCCCCCGGTATGGGTATTTGCCACCAGGTAAACCTCGAGTATTTGGCCACAGGAATTGCAAACCGGGATGGATGGCTTTTTCCGGATACCCTGGTTGGTACAGATTCGCACACCCCCATGGTAAATGGTATTGGGGTTATTGCATGGGGCGTAGGCGGGATTGAGGCCGAAGCCGCCATGTTAGGCCAGCCGATTTTCTTTACCTGCCCCGAGGTTATTGGCCTTAAGCTTTCCGGGAAAATACCCAATGAATGTACCGCCACCGATCTGGTATTATCTATTACTAAAGTACTGAGGGATAAAGGGGTGGTAGGAAAATTTGTGGAAGTTTTTGGAGACGGGTTAGATAATCTAACGGTTACGGATAGGGCTACAATTGGTAATATGTCGCCCGAGTTTGGTTGTACGGTAACTTATTTTCCGGTGGATGAACGTACGCTTGAATACATGCATGCCACCAACCGGTCGTCCGAGCAAATAAAAACGGTTGAAACCTATTGTAAGGAAAATCTCCTTTGGCGTACCGGTAAGGAAAATATTCACTACTCATCGGTGGTTGAGTTCGATTTATCAACCTTAGAACCCACTGTATCTGGGCCCAAACGTCCGCAAGACAAAATCCTGGTGAAAGACCTGGGTAATAAATTTGCCGATCTGTTGCACAAAGAATACCAACGCGATTATAAGGGCGTTGATGATCGCAAAGAATCTTCCTGGCTTGCCGAAGGAGGTTCCGGTACGGAATTCACATTTGGAAAAGTACCCAAGGAAGGGCATACCATACCTTCTGAAATTGTGAAAGATGCATTGCATTCGGTTCGTATTAAATACCGAAATCAGGAGTTTATCCTGAGTGATGGATGCATTGCCATAGCTGCCATAACAAGTTGCACCAATACGTCCAATCCCGCCGTAATGATTGGAGCCGGGTTATTGGCCCGAAAAGCGGTAGCACGCGGGTTGCGTACTAAATCCTGGGTTAAAACATCATTGGCTCCGGGATCAAAAGTGGTTACTCAGTATCTCCAACGGTCAGGCCTGAACGAAGATCTGAATGCGCTGCGTTTCCATACAGTGGGCTATGGCTGTACTTCCTGTATTGGAAATTCCGGCCCCTTGCCCAATCATATTGCGGAAGCGGTGGATAAGGGAGAACTGGTGGTAGCCTCTGTACTCTCCGGTAACCGGAATTTTGAAGCCCGGGTGCATCCTCAAACCAAGATGAATTTCCTTATGTCGCCCATGTTGGTGGTAGCTTACGCGCTGGTTGGCCGCGTTGATGTGGATTTATTGAATGATCCGTTATCCTACGATCCGAATGGTAACCCGGTGTATCTTAAAGAAATTTGGCCTTCCCGGGATGAAATCCAACAAACTATTATTGAATGCGTGAAACAGGACGATTTTAAAGAAGTATATGATGTGATTTTTGAAGGATCCGATGATTGGAAAAATTTAGAAGTGAGCCTGGATCAGAAGTATGAATGGAATCCAAACTCAACCTATATTAGAGAAGCCCCATTTTTTGAAAATCTGGAGGCTACACCCCAGCCTGTTACCGACATAAGCAATGCCCGGGTGTTGTTATATTTGGGAGATTCGGTTACCACCGACCATATTTCTCCCGCGGGTTCCTTTAAAGAAGATAGTGCAGCAGGCCAGTACCTGAAATCGAAAGGAGTGGAAAAACCGGCATTCAATTCCTACGGTTCCCGAAGAGGAAACCACGAAGTAATGATGCGCGGTACCTTTGCAAATGTCCGAATAAAGAATAAAATTACCGATAAAGAAGGAGGATTCAGCCGGTACTTCCCAACCCAGGAAGTTAAAACGGTATTTGATACGGCTATGGCTTATCAAAAGGACCAGACTCTCCTGATTATTCTTGCAGGGAAAGAATACGGCTCCGGGTCTTCACGCGACTGGGCCGCAAAGGGTACCTATTTGTTGGGAGTGAAAGCGGTAATTGCAGAAAGTTTTGAACGAATTCACCGCAGTAACCTGGTGGGAATGGGCGTTGCACCACTGGTTTTTGTTAATGGGGAAAGCGCAGAAAAATTGGGTTTAGATGGCTCGGAAACATTTAGCATTTCCGGGATTGCCAATTACCTGGCACCTCATAAATTGCTGGATGTTAAAGCGGTCCACCCTTCTGGAAAGGAAACACTTTTTAAAGTAAAAGCCAGGCTTGATTCTGCCATCGAAATTGAATATTTTAAGAATAACGGGATCCTGCAGTATGTACTTAGGAATTATTTAAAAGACAACTAACGGTATCGGATAGGCTATTTATTCTTTTTCCCTTCCCTGATTTTCAGGGTTAGGATGATGAGTATTACGAATGTCAAGTTGCTGTTAGTGCCTTCCCTTCAATTAAATTTTCGGATCATGAAAGGATTATTCATTAAACGCATATATGAAAAGCCGGCAAAAGATGACGGCTACCGGATTCTGGTAGACCGGATATGGCCGCGAGGGATTAGTAAAGACGAGGCCAGGCTGGATGAATGGGATAAAGAATTAGGCCCATCGAATGAATTAAGAAAATGGTTTGGCCACCAGCCAGAACGATTTTCTGAGTTTGCAGCCCGTTATAAAAAGGAACTGAAAAGTAATTATGCAACCCTGGAGCGAATCCGGGAACTATCCAAACAAAAGAAAGTATGCATTTTATACGGCGCAAAAGATGAAGCGCATAATCAGGCCGTGGTAATCAAATCGGTTATCGAATCGATGAAATAAAGATTCCAAAAGATTGCTTAGGTTTGGTAAGTAATCTGCCTGATTTCAATTTTTGATTTGAAAACCTCTCGGTATGCGAATAAAGTTTGTGGTTATTTCTTCAGTAGTTTTATTGATTACACTGGCACTTTCAATTTTCTTAAACCCCAACTGGTATGTCATATTTGGGATTTTCCTTATTTTGACATTAATGGGATACCAGGATATGCTCCAAACAAAGCATGCCGTACGGAGGATTTTTCCCTTGGTAGGACGCCTGCGATATGTTTTAGAAGAGTTACGCCCGAAAATGTACCAGTATTTTATCGAATCTGATATTGACGGACGGCCGGTAAACCGGGTAGATCGGTCCACTATTTACCAACGGGCAAAAAAGGAACTGGAAACAATTCCATTCGGCACCCAACTGGATGTTTATGCAGAAGGGTATGAATGGATGTGTCATTCAATGGCTCCAAAAGCATTCAGTACGCTCAATCACAATCCAAGAATAATTTTTGGAAACAAAGATTGTACCCAGCCATACTCTGCCAGCATTTTTAATGTTTCTGCCATGAGTTACGGATCCCTGAGTTCGCAGGCAGTGGAAGCACTGAACGCAGGGGCAAAAATTGGCGGGTTTGCACATAACACAGGAGAGGGGGGATTAAGTCATTATCATTTAATGCATGGAGGTGATCTGATATGGCAAATTGGTACCGGTTATTTTGGATGCCGGGATGCAGAAGGGAATTTTAATGCGGATTTGTTTGCAGAAAAATCCAAAAACCCGAATGTGAAAATGATTGAACTTAAAATTTCACAAGGGGCAAAACCTGGACATGGAGGCATACTTCCTGCTTCTAAGAATAGTGAAGAAATTGCCAAAATCAGACACGTTGTACCTCATACCAAAATAATTTCACCTCCTTTTCATTCTGCGTTTAATAATCCGCTTGAAATGGTAAAGTTTATTGCTAAACTCAGAGAACTTTCAGGTGGAAAGCCGGTCGGGTTTAAATTGTGTATTGGTCATAAAAGTGAGTTTATCTCCATTTGTAAAGCAATGATACATTTGGATATTTACCCCGATTTCATAACGGTGGATGGTGGGGAAGGAGGAACGGGAGCGGCTCCGCCGGAGTTTTCGAATTACCTGGGGGCACCTATGTTAGATGGATTGGCCTTTGTGCATAATATTTTAAACGGATTGGATATTCGTAAGCATATTCGGCTAATTGCTTCGGGAAAAATTACATCTGCATTTCATATTGCGCGTGCTATGGCCCTTGGGGCAGATACCTGCAATTCGGCAAGGGCAATGATGATGGCCCTGGGATGCATCCAGGCATTGCTTTGTAACACCAATAAATGCCCAACGGGAATAACTACCCAGGACCCGCAACTCACAGTAGGTTTGGTTGTGGAAGATAAAAAAGTCCGGGTTGCCAATTATCATAAAGGCACTATCGAGAACTTTGTTGAACTCCTTGGGGCTTCGGGGCTGGATGATATGAAGAATATTACCCGTTCCCACATTTACAGGAGGGTTTCATTAAATCAAATGCTAACCTACGAAGAGATTTTTCCGTCGATCAAAGTGGGTTCCATGCTGAATGGCGAAATTCCTGAAAAATACAAACTGGATTTTGCTAATTCGAATATGGAAAAATGGGGAATACCCGAAAATGCAATAGCTTAATGTCCTTTCTTTTTAGCGAACAGGGGGAGAATCCCTTTTTTATATTCCCGGTTGATCTGTTTATGCTTTGAAAAAATGTTACAACAATAAATTGTTTTGGTTGTTATATTATTCATGTGTAATATGAAAATACCTGCGTTGCTTTAGGTTTTCGCACGCTTGCGGACCAGGTTTCAGTGGTATTTTGATTTACTTTTTTTCTTTTACAGTAAAATTTTTAATGGATGGCACAGATTGTAAAAATTAAATCTATTGAACATCTAACGCACGATGTATTGAAAATTGTTGCGGATAGGCCGGTGAACCTTTCGTACCTCCCTGGTCAGGCTGTGGATGTCGCAATCAATAAACCGGGTTGGGAAAAGGAATGGAGGTCTTTTACATTCACTTCACTTCCGGATGATGACCATATTGAATTTAATATTAAAACCTACCCTTCACACAACGGCGTAACCAATCAATTGCTTTCCTTGTCCAGTGGAGATGAATTGGTAATTGGGGATGTATATGGCGATATTAAATATAAGGGAGAGGGGATATTCATCGCAGGGGGGGCAGGTATTACTCCGTTTATTGCAATATTGAAACATCTTGAAAAGAATAATCAATTAGGAAATAACAAATTGATCTTTGCAAATAAAACGAAGGGGGATATTATACAGGAAGAAAAATTGGGTAAATTATTAGGAAAGAATTTTATAAATGTCCTTTCTGATGAACAATTTCCCGGATATGAGCATGGATTTATTTCTCCCGACACAATCAAAAAGCACATGGATGGTAACATGAAGTATTTCTATCTCTGTGGTCCTCCACCTATGATGGATGCCGTCGGAAAACACCTGGCATCCCTGGGAGTTTCCGAAGAAGCTATTGTGAAGGAAGGATTTTAATGATTTGTAGAAACAGACCGAACGGGAATTGTAGTAAAGATAAATTCCCTACCCACGCAGAGGGTACTTTGATAATGTGGCGTGTAAGCAATTTATTTCTGTTGAGCGAATACGCTAAATATTCAAAATTTCGCCCTGGGACAATGTTTTGATTTAAATGGGAATTTTAAAGGTGCTATTTCAATTTTGAAATTGATAATTTTCCAAAAAGAAAGTAAAAAAGGCAGTTGAAAAACTGCCTTTTATTTATAATCCGTATTTGATTTAATCTGCTGCAAGGTTTATCGGGTATTCATAGATAGCATCGTACCCCGGATAGAAACCGCTGAGGTTTATATTCTTTTTTGCACCAATAGCAGTTCGGAGATCTTCCACAGATCTAACCTCTTTCCCATCAACTTTCATAATTACAAACCCGTCTTTCATCCGCGTTTGATCGAAAATAGCTCCCTTTTTAATTTTCTTTACATAGACACCACCGGTAATGCCCAGGTCCTTTGATTTTTTGGCATCTAGTGTTACAAAATCGGCTCCTAAAAGATCCGTTGCTTCATCATTCTTTACCAAGTTGTAGTTTCCTGCTTTATTTTTCAGGGTGACCACGGATGAACGATTATTTCCATTTCGTGTATATTCAACCGTTACTTTATCGCCAGGGCGGTACCGGCTTACTTGCTCCTGCAATTCTCCACCGCTGTTAATTGCCACCCCATTGATTTTATTGATGCGGTCGCCCACTTCAATTCCTGCACCATAAGCCCCCCCATCTTTCGGAACATCGGTAACGTAAATGCCATCAAAGGCGGAGGAGGGGATGTGGTACCTTGCCTTTGCGTCATCGGTCATATCGCCGGCATTACCAAATGCAATTCCCAGGAACCCACGCTGTACGGTTCCATATTTTACGATATCATCCACCACTTTTTTCACAATATTTACCGGGATGGCGTAGGAATAACCGGAGTAATATCCCGTGGGTGAAGCAATGGCAGAATTGACACCAATTAACCTGCCATCCGTATTCACCAATGCACCTCCGCTGTTCCCCATATTAACCGCTGCATCCGTTTGAATAAATGATTCAACCCCTCCGGTAGGATTTCCGCTCTGGTCTTTATTTAAACCCAGGCTGCGGGCTTTGGCACTTACAATGCCGGCGGTAACCGTAGTTTCCAGATTTAAAGGATAACCGATGGCTAGTACCCATTGTCCGATTTTAACGTCATCGCTGTTTCCATATAAAAGGAAAGGGAGATTTTTTGCATCAATTTTAATAACAGCAAGATCATAAGATGGGTCCGTACCAATTACTTTTGCTTTGTAGGTATGCTTATCGCTTAACGTAACCGTTAGTTCATCGGCATCCTGTACCACATGGTTGTTGGTAACAATATACCCATCATCACTGATAATTACGCCCGAGCCGGACGCCCTTTGTTCCGGAATATATCCACGGTTTCCTCCAAACAACTGATCAAACATGTCATCCCCAAAAAAATCACTGAAGGGGTTCTGTCTTTGCCGCTGCACATTCACCTGTTTGGCGTCCGTTTTTGTTTTAATATGAACAACCGTGGGAATGGCAGCAGCGGCTGGCTGCGTGAAATCAACCGGGCCTCCGGGAGGTAACCCACTTGCGTTGAATCCTGCAAACCGATAATTGGAAGGGGTCGCTTCATTTTGCTGCAAACCATAGCTGTGATTGGCGGATGCCCATTTGCCGTAACCCCATATTACAGCAACTGTGGTAATTCCACTCAACAGGATGGTAAAAAGGATCTGTTTAAATTTCATGGTTTTAGTTTTTCTTTTTTATCTTCTGGTAAGTCGAAAGGTTCAATTTCCATGCCTTCGATTACAAAATAACAGCAGACTGACAAATTGTATTTTCAAAAACAAAGGTTTAACATACAATTAGGAAGAGTTTCGTAGATCCTTAAAGTTGCAGCAGAAAGGCCATTGTATCCACGCCATCGGCATAATCGAACAACCCGGGATGCTGCAAAGTACCGGGTTGCATTTGCCCCTTTCCGGAAATACATTGTAAATCCTGGATATTTTCCCGGGGAACCGGTTCGCCGGGTTTATAAAAATTGTAATTCAGAACGGAAATGGGTGAAAATGGAGAATCGTTTTCTACCAACAGAATACTGCCATTGGTCATATAATGCTGCCGGTTAAGCAAAAGGATCGATAACTGGTAATCGTAATTATTTTTATATCGCTGGTTTTCGATGAGGTAATCAAATTTTTTAAAAGAATTCAGCAGGGGAATAAAATCGTATCCCTCCGGCACATATATTTTTGTAACATTCCGGCATCCCAGACCAAAAAAAGTTTGCACATCAGCAGCGAGTAATGCCAGGTCGGTTTCAGACTCATCGCCGGTTAATACCGCCACTGAGGTCTTGTTTTTTCGAATAATATGGGGGTATTTGGAAAAATATTGTTCAAAATACCTTGAACTATTGTTGCTTCCCGTTGCGATGTAAGCATCACAACCCTTGAGCTGATCGGCCAGGAGAATGTAAGTTGATGTTTCAGGGAATTGCAGGTGAAGGTATTTTACCATTTCTCTTATCAATACATCATCCTTCGAGGAAGGTTTTATCATTTGCCTGTGCCCCGAAATAAATAAGCATAAAAAATCGTGGAAACCAACCAGGGGGATATTGCCTGCCATAACCAATCCAACTAATTTAGGGTTTATGTTATCATCTAAATGATAAAAGTTTACCCAGGCATTTAGTTTATCTTTATTGAGGTATTCCCTGGCGATGTTTTTTATGGATAACTCAATGAATCCTTGCGTAAACCAGGGGTTTTCACTTTCCGCTTTTAATTTTGCAGATACCCATTCCGGATTTTGGGAACAAAGAAAATTGGCAAGTTCTGCCATAATATCAATACGATCATGTAAATTCATATCTCCTTACTAACTTGCGATAAAATTAAAATAAGATGGCCATTAAGATAACAGAAGAATGTATAAATTGTGGTGCCTGTGAGCCCGAATGCCCAAATAATGCTATTTATGAGGGTGGAGTTGAGTGGGCCATTGCAGATGGAACTACGGTAAAAGGCAATTATACCCTGATGGATGGTTCTATAGTGGATGCAGACCAGCGGAACAACCCGGTTGCCAATGACACCTATTACATTGTACCCAGTAAATGCACCGAATGCCAGGGATTTCATGAAGAGCCTCAGTGTGCTGCTGTTTGCCCGGTTGATTGTTGTGTGCCGGATGAAGCCTACCGCGAAACGGTGGATGAATTGATGGAGAAAAAGAACAGGCTGCACATTTAGCCTGTTGATGCCGAAAGGCTGATATATGCAGGTGATATTTCCTGTAACATGGGCGAAGGTATTTATCAATACTTTCGCCTTTTTCTTTTATTTGCCTGCAGTTTATTTAAGTATCTTGCCCGGGTGAAAATATACCCTGGCTTTAAGATTTTTGCCATATCCCTTTTATTTGCCACTTCCTGCAAACAAAAACCGGCGTCCAACCCACAGTCAGAAAAAATGAGGCTCATGGAGGTGGATAGGTCATTTTCCAAAGTTTGCCTGGAGAAGGGTATGAAGCAGGCTTTTTTAGAATATATCGATAGCAACGGGATATTACTTCGCCCCGGCCACATGCCTATAATTGGTGCCGAGGCCGTAGATTATCTTATTCAACAGGATGATAGTAATTTTTCCATTTCATGGCGCCCCAGTGCTGCAGATATTGCTGCTTCCGGCGACTTGGGTTATACTTATGGCGTGTATGTGGTAAAGCCTGCCGATAGGGATACGGCTATTTATGGCACCTATATCAATATCTGGAAAAAGCAAAGGGATGGAAATTGGAAATTTGTACTTGATTCGGGAAACCCAGGAATAGACGAAAAAGAAAATTGAACCCAAATACCTATATGAGAAAAAGAATTGCTTTTGTTACCGGTGGTTACTCCGGCGAATCGGTGATTTCTTATAACAGTGCAAAAACCATCAGCAAAAATATTGATCCCGAAAAATGGGAATGCTATACCATCGATATTAATCCGGATGGCTGGTTCCTGATGGATTCAAATCCCAAAGTTGAGGTAGATAAAAATGATTTTTCAATTACCATTAATGGTAATAAAATTACCTTCGATGCCGTGTTAATCGGTATCCATGGCACACCTGGAGAAGATGGGAAACTGCAAGGATATTTTGACTGCATTGGGTTGCCTTACACCTCCTGCAATGCGGCTACTTCTGCGCTTACATTTAATAAGCGATATACCGTGGCTGTCGCTGCATTTGCAGGAATTAGCGTGGCTAAATCTTTACATCTTTTTGCAGATGAGAAATATGAACCGGCAGAAATTTTGTCTCAATTAACGCTCCCGGTTTTCGTAAAACCGAACAATGGAGGTAGCAGCCTCGGCATGAGCCGAGTAAATATCCCCGAACAATTATTGCCGGCATTGGAGAAAGCATTTCATGTGGATAATCAGGTTTTGGTGGAAGAGTTGATTAAAGGGCGGGAATTGACTATTGGTGTTCTAAAAACAAAATCCGGAATTATCTGCCTGCCCATTACGGAAATCATTTCCAAAAACGAATTCTTCGATTTTGAAGCGAAGTATGAAGGGGCAAGTGAAGAAATTACTCCGGCCCGGGTAGAGGAAGGAATGGCTAACCTGGTACGTGAAGCCGCTTTGAAGGCATATACCGTATTCAACTGCCATGGTATTGTGCGTATGGATTTTATTTTTGAGGAGAATTTGAATAGGCCGTTCCTTTTGGAAATTAATACCGTGCCAGGACAAAGTGAAGCCAGTATTGTACCGCAGCAGGTAAAAGCATATGGGTGGACTTTAATGGACTTCTATTCCAGCTTAATTGAATCCTGTTTTGAATAATCTTTTTAATTTCATTTACTTTTATACAAAACAGTTGCTTTGTTTAAGTTTATAACACATAAACCATTTTGGGTAAACCTTCTTGCAGCAGGCATCCTGGGCTTGCTGATCATTTTTGGAGTTTTGATGATGCTTGGAAAAATAACCCGGCATGGCGAATACCTTGTAGTGCCTGAAGTTGTCGGAAAAAATACGGAGGAAGCAGTGAAGTTTTTAGAAAGCAAAGGATTTGATGTCTTGATTCAGGATTCTGTTTATGTGGATACGGCCCAAAAAGGCACTGTGTTGAAACAACTACCCGATCCCAATAGCACGGTAAAGGTTAACCGCACTGTATTTCTTACCGTTAACCGCTTAACCCTTCCGCTGGTGGATGTGCCCGACCTGATAGGAAAAACGCTGGGATATGCCCTGGTTATTCTTGACAGAAATCACTTAAAGCTTGGCGACACAACCAGTAGGCCCGATTTTATGAAAGGGTCTGTTTTGGAACAATCCTTTAATGGCAGAGCCATTGAACCGGGCTCCAAAATACCCTATGGAAGTGCTATCAGCCTGGTAATTGCTGGCGGGCTTTCAGAAGAAAAATTCCCAGTTCCCGACCTGGTCAATATGACTCTTTCTGAAGCCAGGCCTATTCTGGATTCAAATCAGATTACAATTGGTGCCATTATCCCGGATCCGGATGTAACGGATACCAGCGCTGCATTTATTTGGAAACAGGATCCACCCCGTTACAACGCATCTAAAGAACTGATGTTTATGAAAGCAGGGCAGATTATGGACCTGTTTTTAAGTAAAGAAAGGAAAGCGGATACTTTAATAATTAATCCTTAAACATGGAGTTAATCACCTGCGAACAATTGAAGGCCCGGTTGGCCGAAAAAGAAAATTTAAACCTGTTAGATGTGCGTGAACCGGCCGAACATGAAGCCTATAATGTTGGAGGAATTTCCATTCCGTTAGGAAATATTATGTCCATGCAAATTGATGAAATTGAAAACCTGAAAGACCAGGAGGTGATTTGCTACTGCAGAAGTGGAAACCGGAGCATGCAGGCCTCCCTTATGTTGGAAACCATGGGCTTTCAAAATGTAAAGAACCTGGCAGGTGGCATGGTAGCCTGGGCAGCAATGCAGGGAGATACACTATAGGTGAATATTTATTCCTCCCATTACATTGAGGGGTGCCATTGGGAAATAATAATTTTCGGTATTTAATTTCCCATCATAAATATAGGAGTAGCTGTACCCATTCGCTTCGTATTTTTTAGAGAAAACGTTGTTGGCATGGAAGAACAATTCCAGTTCCCTGGTCCCTTTTATTTTCCAGGAATAGGAAAGCATGATATTTTCCAAAAAGTAGGAATCCAGACTCCTTTCTTTTACCCCTGAATTATCGAGATATTGCCTCCCCACATATTTACTTACCAGGTGAACTGTCATACCTTTAATCGGAGCTAATTCAAGGTTAAGGCTGCCGGTAATTCCAGGGGAAAAAGCAATGGGTGTATTATGGTATTGCTTTTCAATTTGCCCCCCATTATCATAGTCATCCATAAATTCAGAAAATTCTTTAACCCTGTTTTTGCTAACGCAGATATTTCCACCCAGGGAAAACCAGGGTAGGATTGTGGCTCTTGCCTGTGCTTCAATACCAACCCGGTAACTTTTTGGAGTATTGGTTCTGGTATAGGCTCCCACATCATTTATTTTTCCTGTTAGAATAAGTTGGTCTTTATAAGACATGTAATAAAGATTGACACCCACTGAATGGGCCTTATTCTTTATTTGAAATCCGGCCTCTAAATCATATAGTTTTTCAGCTTTTGGTTTTTCATAAACAGCCGCCTCAAAATCATCGCGATTGGGTTCTTTGGCCGCTTTCCCAAAAGAAATGTAACCGGTAAGTTTTGGGCTGCGATACGTGATACCGGCCTTGGGGTTTAAGAAGAAATAATTGTTGTTCCAATCCAGGTCAGGATTTTCTCTGAATCCGTTAATCTTATAATTAACCAATCTGCCCTGAAGGTCCAGGTAGGTAAACCAACGACCCTTAATTTTTTGAATCCATTTTCCAAATAGGGCAAAATCGTTCTTAAATGCATTTACATTATACCATTCGAAATCATTGGGTATGGCATCCTGAATTTGCGCCCAGATGATTCTGCCGAAGTGCTGCCCATTATATCCGGTAACGGATCCGCCCAATATTAGGTTCGTATTATTTCTTTTATACTCTGCAGAAAAAGTGCTCCCGTAAAAATAATTGTTGAGCCATAACCTGCGGATGATATCAGACTGCGAAATTACATCAGTTCCACTTTGGAAATCAGGCAACCCATAATCCGAAAAATTTTCCCTGGCTTTATATTGTTCGTAATACCCTTTGCCCCGGGTCAGAAACAGGGCAAGACTTGTTTTAAAGGCTGGTGAAAATTGATGGTTGTAAAAAAGTTGGTAATGACTTTGTGTATAGTTGTCCGTTTCATTTGAATACGGGCTTCCTGGTTTTTCAGTACCGGAAGAATTGTAAGTACGATTTGTGTCCAGGGCCAATGCATCAATTCCATTCCATGCCTGATAGGTCTTTTCTTTTCCGGAAATTATATTGAATCGAACTGAATTGTTGTGGGTGATGTATGCGGCACTTAAAAAACCGGATTTTAACCGGCTGAAGGCCCTGTCTATATATCCATCACTCCGCAGGTAACTTAACCTGCCATCGATAGTAAAATGCTTTTTAAAAATGCCGCTGTTAAATACCACCGTATTTTTAAAAGTCTGATAAGACCCAAAACTACTGTTCAGGCTGAAGGCAGGGTCGTCCTTTATCTCGTTGGTATTTAAATTAATGCTTGCACCAAAAGCACCAGTGCCATTGGTACTGGTACCTACTCCCCGTTGAACCTGAATGCTTCCTGTTGATGAAGCAATATCAGGGATATCAACAAAAAAGGTTCCCTGACTTTCTGCATCATTGAAGGGAATTCCGTTGATGCTAACATTTATACGACTCGCATCTGAACCGCGTATCCGGATGCCGGTATATCCAACTCCATTCCCCGCATCGGAATTTACAACCACGCCGGGTGTCTGATCAAGCAAAAATGGTAAGTCGGGGCCATAATTGAGTTTCTCAAGCTGGGCTTTGGTAACGGTGGTTTGGGTAACGGGGCTATAATCTGAAGCCCTTGTAGCCACAATTTCAACGGGTTGCAGCAGGGAGGTATCGGTAATATTCTTTTTTTGGGCCAAAATAAACACCGGGCAAAAAAGTGCCAGCAACAAGAATCCATTTTTCATGTAAAAAGATTTGTGCAGGTACCGGCGTGAAATTGCAGTTGATTCTCCCTTCGCAGGCATTATCCTGAGCAGGTTTTCGGGTTTATTCTCAGCCTTGTAAAAAGCACCCCGGTAATCTTGCAGTAAGTTGAAAAAGATCGAGATGCAAAATTAGGCCTATTCTCCCATTTTTTTTAATGATGTAACTTTTTTTCTTTCTGTCCGTATCATGAAGAACCCAAAAAGCCTGAAATGAAAAAGTATTTGTTCCTTTTGGTTTTCTTTATTACGGTTTCCAACCTGTTGTTTGGCCAACAACAAATTGTACTGGATGAAAATGCTGAGCCCGTAACCATTTCGGCGGCATTTAATGCCATTGAAGTATCTGATGGGATTCATGTCTTTCTTTCTCAATCAAACAGTATTTCAATGGCGGCAAGCGGAAAAACTGCAGGTTGCGGCAAGGCCATTAAGACCAGCATTTCGGATTCCGTGTTGAATATTAGTTTCCAGAATATCCCCGGTTGTGCTTATCAACGTTCCACTGCCAATGCGTATATCTCCTTTTTAAATCTTAAAGATATCCGAATTACCAATGGTTCTCAAGTGACCCTGGTAGGAAATGTAAAGGGCGAAATGCTTAATGTAAAAGTACAATCGGGCAGTAGTTTTAAAGGAGATGTAAGTTTGAATCAACTCAACCTTAACCTTTCAAATGGATCGGATGCGAAAATCAATGGTAAAGCCGCAAAGGTGAATATCGAAGCCAGTAATGCCAGTGATGTAATGGGGTATGGACTGGTTGCAGATACCTGCCATGCTGTGGCATCCGGTGCCTCTGATATTTTTATTACCGCTAATGCAGAGCTGAAAGCCAGTGCTAGCGGAGCCAGTGATATTTTATATAAGGGGAATGCCATCCTGATTAATAAACACAGTTCCGGCTCAAGTACAATTCGGAAAAAGGATTAATTTCCTTTTCCAAATGCCCAAACCAGGAAGGAAGGCAATGCTTTTGTCCAGGAGTTATAATCATGCGTACCGCCCGGAGATTCAACCCATGTGATATCTGAAGCTGTTACCGATTTCTTATCATATAAGGTATTGATCAGGTCCCGGGTATCATCCACCACATCAATTATTCCATCTTTGTCCCGGTCGCTTGTTTCTTCCTT
>JAFEAB010000004.1 GCA_018266615.1 Bacteroidota bacterium | reverse complement strand
CTGCACCTAACGTTTGCGAATAACTGTAGTTTTGATGGGCAGGGCGATAATACCGGTATCCTTATTCCGGATGATTTCGATGGCGATGCCCGGAGCATTGTTACGCCATTCATTACCGATATTGGTGCCGATGAGTTCAATGGTACCGGAGCGGGATTGGGAGTATGGGCCGGGGTAAACAGCAACTGGATGGACCCGTTGAACTGGTGTGGTGCCGTACCTACCAGCAATACCAATGTTACCATCCCAACCGGCAAGCCTTTTTATCCGATTATCACAACCAACCAGCCGGTTACAAAAAACATAACCATTAATGCTGGTGGATCGGTAACCATTAATGGCATTGGCAAACTCGGAATTTATGGTGCCATCAGCAATGCGGGTACTTTCAATGCCCTGGATGGTACGATAGAAATGGCGGGAACTGCCGCCCAAACCATTCCGGCCACTGCTTTTCAAAATAACGATCTGAAGAACCTGATCATTAATAATGCATCCGTAACCCTTGCCGGTTCGCTTAAACTTTACGGTAAGTTATCGTTTGCAGGGAGCAACCGCACCCTGGCTACAGCCGGGTTCCTTACGCTTCGTTCACTCGCTACCGGTACTGCCAGTGTGGGCGACATCACCAATAATGGAGCCAATTCGGGTAATACGATTACAGGCGATGTAACGGTGGAAAGGTTTATCCCGGCCAAGCGTGCCTGGAGATATTTGGCCATGCCTACCCAGCATAACCTGCAAACCATCAAAGAATCATGGCAGGAAAATATGCCCGCCAATTCGGTTGCCCAATCAACCCCTGCGGGATATGGAATTCACCTTACCAATAATAATGTAAACGCGGTGGCTTATGGGTACGACCAGAATGCTGGAGTAGGACCGTCCCTTAAGACCTATGTGGCCTCCAATAATACCTGGGCTGCAGTGCCTACAACTGTGAATGTTCCCTTGGTTAGCCCGGGTAAATTCCTTCCGGGAATTGGGTATATGACGCTAATCCGTGGCGACCGTACGGTAAATACTTTCGGACAGCCTGCAACCACCACCACGCTTCGCGAAAAAGGGGCCCTGGTGCTTGGAACCTTTGCAGGAGCTCCGGCAGTACCGGCAGGTAAATTCCAGGGCATTGGAAACCCCTATGCTTCTGCGGTCGATTTTTCAAAGACCACCCGTACGAACCTTCAGGATGTATATTATATGTGGGACCCACAAATTGGAACCCTCGGTGCCTATGTAACTTTTGGCCCTGGCGCTCCTTATACGCCCACGCCATCCGGAGCGAGTTACAATGCGAATAACTTTATAGAATCGGGTCAGGCCTTCTTTGTGGCCTCATCTGGCCCTGCTGGTTCTATAACATTTAATGAACCGGCGAAGGTGGATGGAAGCTACCTTGTAACCCGCCAGGCAAATTCGCACGCCGCCCTATTAAGGACTAACCTTTATTCAATGGTGGAGAATCAAATGCATTTGTTTGATGGTAATTTGGTTCAGTTTGATGCTACATTCAGCAATGGCATTGATAATTTGGATGCTGGAAAAATGGAGAATTCTGGAGAAAACCTGGGCATCAGGGTAGGAAATAAGGTACTTTCAGTAGAAAGCCATGCTTCCCTGAGTGAAACCGATACCATTTATTTTAACCTTTCCCGGTTAAGGGCTACCGGCTACAGTTTCGCATTCATACCCGAAAACATGGATCCAACCTTTACTGGTTACCTTATTGATACTTACCTTAAAACGTCCACCATAGTAAGCATGATAGATACCACCCATGTTAACTTTAATGTGTTGAACGATCCGGCATCGTATGCAACAGATCGTTTTTACCTGGTATTCCGGAGGTCTACCCCGGTTCCGGTAACTTTTATTGATGTTAGAGCGGGATGGAGAGACAGGGATATCCAGGTAAGTTGGGATGTGGCCAACGAAGAACAGATTCAGCATTACGAAGTGGAACGTTCTGGGAATGGAAGCAATTTTGGGAAAGTACATGTAGAACCGGCTACCGGTGCCACCACCTATCATTGGTTGGATACCCATCCATTGGCAGGAGATAATTTCTACCGCATACGAGCTGTGGGCGTGGGAGGAGATGTGAAATACAGCGAAATTGTAAAAGTGAGCAGGGATAAGAAAGGCGGTCAGATTTCCGTTTATCCGAACCCGGTAAAAGATGACGGGGTGTTGTATGTGGATTTGCAAAACCAGCCTGCAGGTAAGTATATGTTGCAAATGTTGAATGAGGCCGGCCAGGTAGTTCATAGCCAAAGTCTGAACCATTCAGGCGGGTCGTCTGTTTACAGCCTGCAGCTTAAACAAATGTTGGCACATGGAAATTACCTGTTAAAGCTGGGTAATGGTTCCGATGTTAAATTGTCTTTCAAAGTTGTTTTTTAAAGGAGAAGGATTAATTTTGTAACACTTATGATTACGAATATGGCTAAGAAGGTTCTTGTAGTGCTGGTGTTTTTTGCAGTTGTTATGCTTTTAAACCCCTTGAAAGGCATTGGCCAGGTTTCCGATCCAAGTTGCGATCCGATGGATCCATCTTGCCCGATTGATGGCGGGGTGAGTTTATTGATTGCGGCTGGGGTAGGCATTGCTGCACGGAAGGCCTATATTGAAAAGAAAAAAAGAGATACAGACCAATCTTAATAAAATACTTTTTGGCAAGGGGAGGGGCAGATAATTTTCTGCTCCTCTTTTATTTTAACATTTATACCAAATTTTTTGTTGGATCTATATTTCAAGCTGCAACGAGGTTGGGGCCAATTTATCTTGATGGAATTTTCCTGCAACCTGGAAATGGGAATGCATAATGAATTCGGATACGGGTAATCTGAGTTCGGAGGGAGGGAGCGAAAACCTCCAATCCAACTGCTTTATAATCAAATATTTTGAGCTTAGAAAAGGAGATTGAGTATTTCGCCATCTCAACTATTTTCACGAATTTTACCCGCGTCTTTTTATGAAGGTTAATCATCATCGTGAAGCGCAATCCTCAATATGAAATCATCCATGAATCTTCACAGGGGTACTTTGTTATTTCCGCTGCCGTTCCTGCTTTTGGCAGGGGTGGGTTGGATTCTGTTTTTTGCTTCTTGTGCCCCTTCCATTGAAACAAGATATTTTAAAACCCTTACTAAAGACACCACTATTTCTGCCTACATCACTCCGGGTTTAGATACCCGGATCCGGAAGGATGATATCCTGGGTATAAACATCAGCAGTATTAGTCATGCAGAAGACGATTTATTTAATGTGACTCCTACACCCGGTGTTGAAAAACCGGGATACCCTTTGGATAAGGATGGGAATATTCATCTGCACCGCATTGGTACAATCCATGCTGAGGGGCTGACCCGTAAAGAACTGGCCACCCAAATTAAAAAGGGCCTGGAACCCTATTTAACGGATGCTATTGTTTCGGTTTATTACCTGAACCGGAAAGTAACGGTTGCCGGAGAGATCACATCCCCCAAGGTATTACCAATGCCCGAAGATCAAATGACCTTAATAGATGCCCTGGTTCAATGTGGTGATTTTAAAACTACCAGTTTGCGTTCCGATTTATTAATTATTCGCGATAGTTCCGATAAGAAAGTTGTACAGCATGTAAATATGGAGGATCATGCTATCTTAAACTCGCCCTGGTTTTACCTTCAACCCAATGATATTGTAATTGTAAATCCGGACACGCGGAAAGCAGAAAGGGAAGACAGGAGAACCCGATTCCAGGCTAACTGGGCACTTATAACTTCGGGTGTGTCACTCATTTTAATTGTTTTAAGCAGGTTTTTATAAACCGGTATCGATATTATAATGACAGAAGAACAGTTTCTACAGGATAAACCCTCTACCAGTATTATATCGCAGGTAGTTTACCGCTATCTTCCCTTTTGGCCTGTGTTTTTATTACTTACTGCCATTTCTTTGGCCGTGTCTTTTGTTTACCTGAGGTCGCAAACAAAGATTTATGTGGCCGGTGCAAAAGTGTTAATTAAAGACCCAAACCGGAATGGCGGGGACAGCAAAGTACTGGATCAGTTAAACATCTTCAATGAAAAGAAGGTTATTGAAAACGAAATTATTGTACTGGCTTCCAGTTCTTTGATGGAACAGGTGGTGAAAGACCTCCACCTATATGCGACCGTTTATAATGAAGGGAAAGTACAAACTGAAGAGTTGTATGGAAATAATTCCCCGATACAATTTGTGGCAGTGAAACCCGACAGTGTGAATTATGGAGGGAAGTACGATTTTGATATTGATTGGAAGGGGGAACGGGTTAAAATTAATAACCACAATATTCCTTTTAACGGGATTGCGGAGATTTCCGGCACCTCGTATTTTTTAAAGGTTAACCCGAAGTATAACCGGAATGCACAGGGGAAAAATTATTTTGTAGTTTTCAATTCGGTTTCAGGAGCTTCCTCAGCCCTCACTTCCTCCCTTAAAATTAATGTTCAGGCTTTCAACTCAACTGTATTGGATGTGAGTATGCAAAGCCCGGTTCCCGAAAAGGCCAAAGCGGCAATGTCCGATCTTTTCGATGTTTACAATATTGAGGGTGTGAAGGATAAGAACCAGATTGCTACCAATACCATTCAGTTTATTGAAGACCGGCTGAATACGGTTAACCAGGAGTTGGATAGCGTAGAGCGGAATATGCAAAATTACCGGGCCCGCGAAGCGGTGGCAGATTTAGGCCAGCAGGCATCCATCTATTTTGGAAACGTGCAGGACCTGGATAAACAGAAGGCCGCCATTGAACTTCAGATGAATGTGTTGGACGATATTGAGAAATATGTAAACATGAAGGGGAGGGCGCCCGGAACCTATCCTTCCATTGCATTGGTACAGGATCCAATTTTAGCAAACTTGTTAAATAACCTCTCTACTGCCGAATTTGACAGGGATAAGGCGGTCTCTTCTGCAGGGCCACAAAGTGAAACCGTAAAACTGGCACAGGATAGAGTGGCGAAACTGAGAGAGGGATTGTTTGAAAATATGGCCAATATCCGCACCAGTTACCTTACTCAAATCCGGGACATCAATGGGGATATAAACAAGAACAATTCCTTACTGTTAAGCATACCCGAAAAGGAAAGGGGGCTCTTGGAGATAAACCGGCAACAGGCCATTAAGAGTAACATTTATACTTACCTGCTTCAAAAAAGAGAGGAGACAGCCATTAGTTCTGCCTCCACTACGGCTGATCTTAAGGTGCTTCAAAAACCCTATTCTTATGGCCCCATCAGCCCCATTGCGAAAAATTATTACCTGATAGGATTTATTGTTGGTTTATTGGCATTTATCTTTTATGTGCAGATCCGGGAACAGTTTAATAATAAGATATTATTCCGGAGCGAAATTGAAAATCGTACATCCGCCCCCGTTATTGGAGAAATTATCCAGGCAGGTAACAAAGATACTGTAGCTATTTCCGATGGTAAGCGAACTGTGATTGCAGAACAGTTCAGGGCTTTGCGTACCAACCTTACCTTTATGGGTTTTAGTGAACAGAAAAACAGCCTGCTGGTAACTTCCAGTGTTTCGGGGGAAGGTAAAAGTTTTATTGCGGTTAACCTGGCTATCAGCCTTACGTTAACGGGTAAACGTGTTGCATTATTGGAAATGGATCTTCGCAAGCCAAAGCTCAGTCAAAAATTGGGTGTGAGCCGGGATCCGGGGATTTCTTCCTACCTGGTTAATAAGGCTTCTATTGATGAAATTATTAAACCCACCCGTTTTAAGGGGCTTCATATTGTATCTGCCGGCCCTATTCCGCCCAACCCAACAGAATTGATTGGATTAAGCAAATTCGGTGAAATGATGAATTATCTTAAAGAAAATTTTGATTTCGTCATTATCGATACAGCTCCCATTGGCCCGGTTACCGATGCCCAGTTGCTGGCAAATCATGTGGGTACCACCTTGTTTGTGGTACGTCATAATGTTACACCCAATACGTTCCTGCGGATGATTGACGGATTTAAGAGGGAACAAAAATTCCCCGGTCTGTGCATTGTATTCAATGGTATTAAACCCCGGGGTGTAGCCTTGTTTAATTATGGATTTGGTGGATATGGAAATGGGTATGGATATGGTTATGGTTATGGATACGGTTATGGTTATGGCTACGGAAGCGACCAAACCGGTTATTATATAAGCGAGGGAACTCAGCCGGGATATAAAAATATCTGGAACCTGAAGGCCCTCCTGAAAAGGGTATTCAATAGGAAGAAAAAATGATGATGTACTTCGCTTATTTTAACCCCGGTTACAATAGGATGTGACTGAGGAATAGCGAAGCTATGCATGTTAAAGAAAATGAGTTGTCCTGGTTCGTGGTTTACACCAAACCCCGATGGGAAAAGAAAGTAGCCCGGATTCTCACCGAAAAAGGGGTTGAAAATTACTGCCCGTTAAATAAAGTGCTGCGAAATTGGAGCGACCGGAAAAAAGTAGTTCTCGAACCGCTTTTTAAAGGGTATGTTTTTTTACGCACCTATAGTGATTCGAAATGGGATATAAAAAAAATTGACGGGATTCTCAATTATGTATACTGGTTGGGAAAACCGGCTGTAGTAAAAGATGAAGAGATCAATACCATCCGCATGTTTCTCCGGGAATTCCAGGATGTGGAAGTGGTGGAGAATAACCTTGTTGCCGATACCCCTGTTATGATTCGTCAGGGCGTTTTAATGAAATACAAGGGTGTGGTTATTGAAGTGCTGGGAAGTAAAGCACGGGTGAAGATAGAAAGCATGGGAGTACAACTAACGGCGGTATTTGATAAATCCAACCTCCAACCCCTAAATGGTATTGTTTAGATTATGTGCAGGATAGCCGGTTTGGTTGGCGTGTTTTCTGAAAATTTAGAACGGGAGATCTGCATTAAATCGATGTGCAACAGCATGGCACACGGTGGCCCCGATGATGAAGGCTTTTTTTACAGCCCGGATGACAGGCTTGTTTTAGGAAACCGCCGTCTCTCTCTGGTAGACCTTAGCAAAAATGGCCACATGCCAATGACTTTCGAATCCAGGTATTATATTACTTACAATGGGGAAATTTTCAACTACCTGGAATTGAAAATGGAGCTGGGTAAACTGGGCTATAATTTTTCCAATCATACCGATACCGAAGTAATCCTTGCCGCTTATGCCCAGTGGAAAACGCTTGCCTTTTCAAAATTGAAAGGGATGTTTGCCTTTGCTCTTTGGGACAGTATGGAGAAAGAATTGTACCTGGTGCGGGATCCGGCAGGGATAAAGCCCCTATATTATTCTTTAAACTCCTCGGGCCTTTCCTTTGCTTCCGAAATACGGGCGTTTACTCATATTTCCCGGAAGCCCCCGCGTGAACCCTGGGAGGTTTACCTGATGGCCTATGGCCATATCCCCGAGCCGGTTACAACCATCGCAGGGGTAAAACCTTTGCCGAAGGGATGCTTCCTGAAATATGAAACTGTTTCTGAAAGGGATAGCCTTCAATCGTTTAGCCATTATAGTTATAATGAAACCTACAAGGAACCCTTGGATATCCGAAACAGGGTATCCTCGGTAATTGAAGATTCTGTTAAACGGCACCTGGTAGCAGATGCACCCGTAGGTGTATTCCTAAGTGGAGGTCTCGATTCCGGAATAGTTGCCCTCCTGGCTTCCCGGTTCGAACAGGCTCAACTCAACACCCTTTCGGTCTATTTTAAAGAGGCCTATTATTCGGAAAAAAAATATCAGGACTTACTTCAGCAGAAACTGAATTGCAAACACCACCAATTCCTTTTGGAGGAAGGAGAATTTAATGATAACCTTCCCCATATATTCAAGGCAATGGATATGCCAAGCTGCGATGGGATAAATACCTGGTTTATCAGCCGTCATGCCAGAATGAACGGGATGAAAGCAGTTCTTTCCGGGTTAGGAGGCGATGAGTTATTTGGCGGCTACCCCTCCTTTTCCCGAATGCGGATTGCAAGGAACTTACAGGATCGGGGAGCTAATTTTATGCGATTTGGAAAATGGGGTAACCATAAGGTGCTTAAACGAATGCAATACCTTCAGATTGAAGGGATCCATGGGATCTATCTTTTTTTGCGTGGATTGTTTAGTCCCGATGATATAGCAAAGCATCTTGATATGGAAGAAAGGCAGGTTTGGGAAATATTAAGCCAATCGCCGGTTTATCCCAACATTCGCCGCATTCATAAAAAGAATCAGGCCGGATGGATGGAATTCAATATGTATATGCAAAACCAGTTACTCCGCGATGCGGATGTAATGGGCATGATTCATGGGGTGGAAATACGAGTGCCTTTGTTATACGAAGATGTGATTCGTTATGCAAATTCCATAGCCCCTTCGGTTAAGTTTCAGGGGAAATTGCCCAAACAATTATTGGTGGATAGCTTTTCGGGTATCCTTCCCCGCGAGATTTACGACAGGCCTAAAATGGGATTCAGTTTTCCTTTTCAGGAATGGCTTAAATCCAGTTCTTATGTAAAAGAACTATTGGTTGATTCGGGTCCGGTATTAAAGAAAAGTTACCATGATTTCCTTAAGAACAAAATGCACTGGTCGCAATTTATGACACTGGTTATCCTTCGCCAAAAAGGGAGCCTCTCATGACAAAGCCAAAGAAAGTGTTGTTTCTGACCCTGTATGTTTTTGGCGCTACAGGGGGAATCGAAAAAGTTTGCCGGGTAGCGGCAAAAGCTTTGTTTGAAAGAACGCTTGATGAACGAATGAAGGTAAAACTGATGTCGATGCACGATAGCCAGGAACAGGGGGATAGTAACCGTTACTTTCCCACCGAATCATTTTTTGCCTTTAATAAAAAGAAACTTTCTTTTATTGCGCAGGCAGTTAGGGAAGGGAGGCGCTCAGATTTGGTGATCTTAAGTCATATTAATTTATTATTGGTTGGCTGGCTTATTAAAAAGATTTCTCCTAAAACAAAAATTATCCTTTTTGCACATGGAATTGAGGTGTGGATAGAACAAAGCCGTCGCCGTAAAATGATGTTTGGTTGTTGCGATCATATATGTTCGGTGAGCCATTTTACCGCAAGGGTAGTGGAAGAATTTCCCCGAATAGGAAAGAGCAGGTCGTCTGTATTGAATAATTGCCTGGATCCCTTTTTGCCCCAAAAGACACGGGGTATCCAAAAGGAGCAACTCCGTAAGTTTTATGGATTCTCTGATACCGATCAGGTCATGTTCACCCTTACCCGGCTTTCATCGCGGGAGCGATATAAAGGGTATGATAAGGTATTGGAAGCGATGGTTAACCTGAAATCAAAATATCCTAATCTTATGTATCTGGTGGCAGGTTCTTATGATGAAAAGGAAAAAAAATTCCTGGATGATCAGATTGCGCGGCTTGGGTTAACCAATAATGTGAAATTTGCCGGGTTTATTCCGGATGAAACCCTCATCGATCATTTTTCTATGGCAGACCTCTATGTGATGCCCAGTATGAAAGAGGGTTTTGGTATCGTTTTTATTGAAGCCATGTTTTACGGGCTCCCTGTCATTGCCGGAAACAGGGATGGCTCTGTGGATGCCTTGAAGAATGGCGATTTGGGATTGCTGGTAGATCCGCTTGATGTGCACGCCATTGAAAGGGCGATAGAGAAAGTGTTAACGAACAGGGAAGCACATATTCCCAACCGTTCCCTTCTTATGGAATCATTTGGGTTTGATGCCTATAAGCGAAAATTTAAATTACTTCTGGATTCTGTGTAAATCCATTTCGGGAAGTTTGTAAATGAAAAGAGAGGTTATAGAGAATATTCCGGAACAGTTTACCCAGGTTATTAAACCCGGGACCGGATTGTTTGAATTAAATCTAAAAGAAGTATGGCGTTACCGCGATCTGCTTTTCCTGTTTGTAAAGCGTGATTTTTCTGCTCAATACAAACAAACCATCCTGGGACCCTTATGGCATTTCCTTCAGCCCGCATTAACCGCCATTATGTTTCTCATTCTGTTTGGAAAAATTGCAAATATTCCAACAGATGGCATTGAACCGATTTTATTTTACCTGAGTGGAATCACCCTTTGGAATTATTTTAGCGCCTGCCTTACATCCACTGCAACCACCTTTACCGGCAATGCGGCCATTTTTGGAAAAGTTTATTTTCCCCGGTTGGTACTGCCTCTAAGTGTTATATTGAGTAATTTGATCCGGTTCGGAATTCAGTTCTTATTGCTCCTCCTGGTAATGATCGCATACGCTTTTAAAGCAAATTATTTTTATATCGGATGGAGTTGGTTGTGGATCCCGGCCCTGTTGCTGCTTATGGCGATGTTCGGATTGGGTTTCGGAATTATCATTTCCTCTCTCACCACCAAGTATCGTGATTTTGCCGTCCTGCTTTCATTTGCGGTGCAGTTGGCCATGTACATCACCCCGGTGGCCTATCCGATGTCATTCTTAAAGTCAAAGTCCTATGCCACCTGGATCCAGTGGAATCCGTTAACACCGGTTATAGAAACATTCCGTTATGCCTTATTTGGCGTTGGGCAGGTTAATTATGGGAGTTTGTTATATAGCCTGGGGGTTACGATAGTGGCATTGGTAATTGGATTGCTCCTTTTCAATAAAGTGGAAAAAACGTTTATGGATACCGTATAAAATGAGTAACCTGGTTATTAAGGCAGAAAATATCAGTAAACAATACAGGTTGGGAACCGTTGGAACCGGATCATTTGCCCATGATGTAAACAGGCTGTGGTACAAAGTGAGAGGAAAAGAAGATCCCTATTTAAGAATTGGCGAAACCAATGTGCGTAACCAACAGGGAACTACCGGTTATGTATGGGCGCTTCATGAAATTAACTTCCAGGTAGAACAGGGAGATGTACTTGGTATCATTGGGAGAAACGGAGCCGGCAAAAGTACCCTCCTGAAGGTACTTAGCCGCACTACGGCCCCTACCACCGGCAGTATCAAAGTGAAAGGCCGGATTGCCAGCCTGCTCGAAGTGGGTACCGGGTTCCATCCCGAACTGACCGGTAGGGAAAATATTTTTCTGAATGGAGCAATTCTCGGCATGACCAAAAAGGAAATCAAAAGAAAATTTGATGAGATTGTGGATTTTGCCGGAGTAGAACGATATATTGATACCCCGGTGAAACGCTACTCTTCCGGTATGTACGTACGCCTTGCCTTTGGAGTGGCCGCTCATCTCGAACCCGAAATTCTGGTGGTAGATGAGGTTTTGGCGGTTGGAGATGCTGAGTTTCAGAAGAAGGCATTGGGAAAAATGAAGGATGTTAGCCAAAATGAGGGTAGAACGGTTTTGTTTGTTAGTCATAATATGGCGGCAGTACAGAATTTATGCAACCGTGGGATGTTGTTGCAACATGGTACCGTTGCCGGCTTGGGCCCTATTGAAGAAGTGATTAGGTTATATCAGAAAATGAATGAACAAGCAGCCGGCAATTGGGAAAATATGAACCGGAAAGGCGAAGGAGTATGCAAAGTGATGCGCCTTTCTTTTGAAGACGAGAATGGAAAAGAGCGAAGTCATTTTCAATTAGGCGATTTTCTGAATTTTAAATTGTCTGTTATTAATTCTTCCGAAATTATTCAGGATCGAATCCGGATAATACTCGGGATATATAACCTCAATAGTGAAGGCATCCTTCGTTTTGATACCCAGGCCACCGGGGCTAATTTTGAATTACATCCAGGACAATCGGAAATAATTTGCCGCCTCGATGAACACCTGAACATCCGGCCTGATACCTATTATGTTAATATTGCTCTGTTTAAAGGAGATTCCATGCAGGATTATATGGAGAAGGCAGTAAGTTTTGAAATAGACAACTGCGATTATTACGGATCTGGCAGAACAATTGATAGCCCCGAACTGGCAAAAGTATTTCTGCGGCATAGCTGGTTTGAACAACATAAAATGCACAACGAAAAATGATTATTAGTCCTGTATATACTTTTTCTTCAAAATCCCTTGTTGATGGTTTTGGAAGAGTATTCTTTGAGGACGGCGAAGTGTACCGGGCTATATATGACTCCGAATCCGGATTTTGCAATACCCTCATTCAATCCCCGCTTTTCCAGAAACTCCTGGAAAATAAATGGATACCTAAAACGTCTCTCACCACCAAACAAGTTCCTGGTTATGGGATGGTGCTTCATCATGAAAAGCTCCAGGAAATTCTTCCTCACGAATGGAGTTTTGATATGATGAAAGATGCCACAATCCTTGTATGGAATATTAATAACCTTTGTAACGAATATGGCTATGAGTTGAAGGATGGGCATTGTTTTAATATCCTCTTCAGAGGCACTCAACCCGTACTTGCAGATATTGGAAGTATAGCAATACGTAAACTTCCCGATTCATGGATTGCCTATGAAGAATACCTCGAAAGTTTTGTTATTCCATTAAATTGTTGGAGTGCAGGGATGATTTATTTTACCCGGGCCATCCTGGGAAATAATACCGCCGGTGTAACTACAATCCCTTCTCAAACTTTAGGTAATTCCGGCGCGCTCCAAATGATTCCGAATATGGAATTGAACTTTGAATTCGCAGTGAAAAGAAAAAGGATATTTAGGCTAAAGAAAGATAATAAATTGTTGAAGGGTATTGTGAGTGCCGGAAATAAACTGGCTTCGCTTCTGCTTTCACGTCCGTCAGCTATCCTTCATTTCGGGCTGCCATTGGGACCGGTATGGAAGAAAAGCCCATTTTTTAATAAAAGTTCATTATTAAATAATCTGCAACAATTACCTGCGCCAGGAAATAATTCGGCATGGCAAAATTATCATCGGCAGGCATTCGCCAAAGATGGCCAGATTGTTTATAGTGACCGATTTCATAAAATTGCGGATCTGATTCAAGGTTACCCTGATATTAGATATGTTATTGACCTGGCAGGAAACGAGGGCTACTTTTGCAATCTCCTCGCCGAAAATCAACAGATTGAAAAAATCATTCTAAGTGATTTCGACGAAAACGCTGTGAATTCTGCATATCAAAGGTTTAAAATGCAACATGATTCCCGCCTGCATACGGTACTGCTTAATTTTATGTTGCCCCGTGATCCCTCCGATACTTCCTCCCGTTTGAAATGTGATCTTGCGGTGGCACTTGCAGTTACTCATCATCTCATTCTAGGCAGCCGGTTTTCTATCGATGCCATTTTCGAAAGGGTTTCCTTATACAGCAGGAAATATGTGCTGATCGAATTTATGCCTATTGGCCTCTGGGGGGGCGAAGAGGATATTAAACCTGTACCCGATTGGTATCATGTGGATTGGTTCAGAGAACACTTTCAAAAATATTTCTTCCTGGTTCATGAAGAGCAAACCGAGAAGAACCGAATAATGTTTTTTGGCACCATCCGAAAGTAGGTCTTAAATAATTCTTTAAATAGTTTTGATGTCGAAAATTGCCATACCCATTTATCAGCCCGACCTTTCAGGAAATGAAAAGAAATATGTGCTGGATTGCCTGGATTCAACCTGGATTTCTTCAAAAGGGAAGTATATCCATTTGTTTGAAGAGAAATTTGCCGATTATATTTCCGTTAAACATGCCGCGGGAGTATGTAATGGCACGGTGGCAATCCACCTGGCTTTGCTGGCTTTGGGAATTGGCCCGGGTGATGAAGTGATTGTTCCTACTCTTACCTATATCGCTTCTGTGAATGCCATAAGTTATGTGGGAGCCACTCCGGTTTTTTGCGATTCGTTGAAATCGAACTGGCAAATGGATCCGGATGATGTAAAACGGAAAGTTACCCCAAAAACCAGGGCCGTGCTGGCAGTACATCTTTACGGCCATCCCTGCGATATGGATCGGCTGACTCAAATTTGCGGCGAGCATCAGTTATTTCTTATTGAAGATTGTGCAGAAGCCATTGGTTCAAAGTTTAAGGGTAAGCACGTGGGTACCTTTGGCGATATTTCCACCTTCAGTTTTTTTGGAAATAAAACCATCACTACCGGGGAAGGGGGCATGGTAGTTACCCATGATGAAACCCTGATTGAAAGAGCGCGACATTTCCGTGGACAGGGGCTGGCTCAACACCGCGAATACTGGCATGATGTAATTGGGTATAATTTCAGGATGACCAATATTGAGGCGGCCCTTGGTTTAGCACAATTAGAACGGGTGGAGCATTTCCTGGCAGCTAAAAAACAGATAGCAGATTGGTATCAATCTTTTTTGGATGCAGGAAAAGTAACGTTTCATAATGAAGTGGGCGATGTAACACACAGCCACTGGATGTGTTCTATTTTGGTAAATGATCCGGCGCAGCGAGAACCCTTGAGAAACCATCTTGCCCTTCAGGGAATTGAAACCCGGCCTTTGTTTTATCCAATACATACCATGCCGATGTACGCTCAAAAATTTCAAAAGCACGATGTGGCAGAGAACCTGGGCTGGAGAGGAATTAACCTTCCGAGTTTTCCCGGCTTAACAAAAGAGCAGGTTATGTATATTTCTCAACACATTAATTCCTACTTGTGAAAGTAATATTGTGTGGATATAACTGGGCAGGTTGCAAAGCATTGCAACTGCTCCTGGAATCAGGCCACGAAGTATTTGTGTTCACCCACGATAGCCCAAATTATGTACACGATTTAAAAGGATTATGCCAGCGTAAGGGTATTTCTTTTTCCACAGAAAAAATTGGCAGTAAAAATTTGCCGTTTAAACCGGATATAATTGCAAGTATTTATTACCGGTATATTATTTCACCGGATATAATAAATCTGGTAGATGGTAAAATTTTTAATCTGCACCCATCCTTATTGCCCGAATACCGCGGATGCAGCAGCCTGACATGGGCTTTGATAAATGGAGAATCTCAAACCGGATTTTCCTTTCATTATATCGACTGTGGTATTGATACCGGAAACATTTTGTTACAAAAAAAGATACCAATCGAAGATTTTGATACCCAACAAAGCCTTTATTTTAAAGTTATGTTTGAGGCATTAAAATATTTTAACGAGGTGCTTGATAGGGTTATGGCAAATGAGCAAGGAATTCCTCAGTTGAAAGGTGAAACAGGACATTATTATCCCCGGGGATGCCCTTTTAACGGTGTAATAGATATAAACTGGTCCATAGAAATGAAAGAACGATTTATTCGTGCCATGATATACCCTCCTTTACCGGCGGCAAAATTCAACAACCGCGATATTTATCATCTTGACGATTTAAAAAGGAGCGAAAATTGAATATCCTGATATTTATTCCGAATCTCGATAAAACCAAGGTCGGAGGAATTTGGCAATATTCGGTGGCACTTATAAACACCGTTGTGGAGGATAGGGAAAACAGGTATTTTATTTATCTGAATCATCCTGATGATGAAATTTTGGGTATAATTTCTAAATCCGAAAACATGCAACTTGTAAACAATGCTGCCGTACTGCATGTTCCACTAAAGGAAAAGATTAAACGAAAGTTTAGAAAGTATTCAAATAAGTTGTTTGGTAGGCAGGCGCCCCCAATTTCCGCACTTGATCTTATATGCGAAGAATTTGAAATTGATATTGTTCATTGTCCTTATCAATTTTTACCCAATACCTCAAAGACTAAAAGAATAGTTACCCTGCACGATGTTCAGGAAATTCATTTACCAGAATTTTTCACAGCCGAGGACCGCCTTTACAGGGCCGACGTTCATTTGCAATTGGTGCGAAGTGCCGATTGCGTGCTGGTGAGTTACAATCATGTAAAAAACGACTTGCTGAAATATTTTAATGCCGACCCCGATACGATAAGGGTGGTATTACTCGATATGAAAAATCTTTGGATTGAAAGAGCAGTTGAAAAAGCTCCTGCCTGTTATCCGCAATTTCCTTTTCTTTTATACCCGGCCAATGTATGGATGCATAAAAATCACCTGGGTTTGGGTAAGGCGGTTCTATATGTTCGAAATACTTTTAATGTGGAAATTAGAATTGTTTGCACCGGTGGTAATAAGGAACCCTGGTTTCAAACTGTTGCCACATACCTTCAGGAAAATAACCTGGAAGATAATTTCATTTTTACAGGTTCGGTAACCGAAGGCGAGTTGCTTTGGTATTATAAACATTGCCGGGCAGTGGTGGTGCCAACCCTGTATGAAGCAGGTAGTTTCCCATTGGTGGAAAGTATCCTCCTGCAAGTTCCCGTAATATGTTCTAATGTAACTTCATTACCTGAAACCATTGGAGATCTGAAATTTCTATTTAATCCTACAGATACAAGGGATATGGGGAGTAGTTTACATAGGATTTGGACAGATGATTCTTTTCTTGAAGAAAGCCGGGCAAATACGGTAATTCAAACTCCGAAAATTACTTCCACCGGGGCCCTTAAAATTCTAAAAGAAACCTATAAAAATATAATGAAATAAGCCGGAGAATGAATTTCCTAAAAAAAGTGGCCCGAAAAATTGTTCGGATGGGCGATGCCCGGTTCGACCATAATATTAAGGGTAATCGCATTTCAATTCATAATAAGGGAAAATTCAGAGAGGTCGTCCTGGATATCGAAGGAAACGACATTGAAATTTCAATTGGTACAAATACCCTGTTGCATGGCACCCTAATTTTTGTTAGAGGGAATAATCAAAAAATTTCCATCGGAGAAAATTGCTATTTTGGAAAAGGAGAGCTTTGGATAGAAGATGACGGAGGCTCTATTTTATTGCAGGACTTTTGCACCGTACAAAGTGGCCATTTTGCAGTAACCGAAGGTAGTAGTATATCTCTGGGCAGAGATTGTATGTTGGCACATGATATTGAGATCAGAACCGGGGATTCTCATAGTATTATTGATTTGGAAAGTGGAAACAGAATGAATATTGCCGCACCGGTTATCCTGGAAGAACATGTGTGGGTAGGAGCGCACTCTCGTATTTTGAAAGGCGTTAAACTAGGCAGCCATTCCATCATTGGAACATCTTCTGTTGTTTCATCGGCTGTCCCTCCTAATTCTATTGCAGCCGGAATGCCGGCTAAAGTGATCCGCACCGGAGTAACCTGGACGCGGGAAAGAAACTAAGATCCTGAAGCCAAAGATTTCGATAGTCATTCCTTCGTATAACCAGGGGCGTTATATCGATCAGACGATCAATTCTGTCCTTGATCAGCGGTACCCCAACCTCGAGTTAATTATCATGGATGGTGGTAGTACCGATGAAACGCTTAATGTAATAAAGAAGTATGAACCCCATTTGCATTATTGGGAATCCGCAAAAGATAAAGGTCAAACCGATGCCATCAACAAGGGCTTCCTGCATTGCACAGGTCAAATCTTTAACTGGTTAAACAGCGATGATTACTTTGAATCCGGCGCGCTAAATAAGGTTGCAGAAGCATTTGAAGACCCCTCCGTTAAAGTGGTTGCCGGAACCGAACAGGCATTTGAAGATGATAATCCGGCGAAAACCATCTTCCATCCGGGAACCGTATTGAAAGAAGATTGGTATAATACCCTGCGGGTTGGCATTTATACCCAGCCTTGCAGTTTTATGCGAATGGAGGAAGCAAAAACCTGCTTTCCACTTTGTACGTCACTCAGGTATGTAATGGATAGGGAATTGTGGTGGAAATTCCTGATGCAGAACGGCCAGGATGGAGTGAAAAAATTGGATAGCCGGCTTTCTCATTTCCGGTTACACTCAAATTCCAAATCGGTGGGTGAACAATCGTTTTTTGAGAAAGAATACGACAGGCTGAAACGCGGGCTTTTTGAACAACTGGAAGCACCCGGTTTCTTTTACTCTCCACTTTGTAAAGAGAGTTCCAATCCGGGCATCTATTGGCCTGTAGCTGCTTCCGACCAGAAGGGTATCCTAAGTGCTTTTGCTGCATATTATGCGGAAAGGGCCTATGTAAATGATCAATTGGAAGTTACCGCTTCATTCATCGGTTACCTCAAAAAGAATAAACCAGGAAGACTCAGCGCCTCAGAAATGAAAATGTGGTTTCTTTCTGAAGTGCTTCCCCATTCGTTGGTACATGGTTTAAAAAGACTTAGGAATCGCAATTGAGAATTGCATATATCACATACGAATACCCGCCCGAAATTGAAAATGGCGGAATTGCCACCTATACCAAACAGATTTCTCAAATCATCCACAAGCTGGGACATGAAGTTTCTGTTTTTTGTGCTACCTCAGGTAATTCCAGTGTAAAAATTGAAAACGGAGCCGTCATATTTAGATGCCAAACGGAGAGTGTAGAAAAGTTTGCAGACGATGTTTTGCCAATTTTTTCTGCTGCACATCTGCAAAATCCATTTGACCTTTTTGAATCTCCGGAAATTCATGCGCACGGACTGGAAATAAAGAAGAAGTTCCCCCAACTACCCTTAATTGTCCGCCTTCACATGGCCAGCTTCATTCAGCAAAAATTGTTGAGGGCATACATTTCTTTATTTACAAAATTCAGGTTTTGGCTGGGGAACCTTCGGCATGGTAAATGGAGGTTTCTGGATGATTATAATTATAAAATGGACCCCGAATATCGATTTACCAGTTTGGCAGAAGGAATTACGTCTCCCTCTCTGGACCAAAAACGATTAATCTGTGAAAGTTGGGGTATCCCTCCTGAGAAAATTGAAACTATTCCCAATCCATTTGACCCCGGGGAGGTGTATCTCAATATCCCGGTAAGAAAAAAAATTGAAAATCTGGTTTGCTTCATTGGTAAATTGAATACGCATAAAGGGATGGTATCTCTTGCAAAAGCCATTCCCCTTGTTTTAAAACGCCATCCCGATACTCGCTTTTTATTAATTGGGAAAGATTCCTTCTTTTTTGCGGAACGAATGATGATGTCAGATTTTATCCGGAAAACAGTTGGAAGAAATATGAATCGGGTTACCATTATGGATTCGGTACCTCATAACGAGATTCCTGAAATTTTGAAAGATACATCCCTTTGTGTGTTCCCGAGTTTATGGGAAGCATTTGGGCTGGTTTGCCTGGAGGCCATGAGTGCAGGACGTATGGTGATTGGCAGTAAGAATGGAGGTATGTCTGAGATACTTTCCGGAGATGCCGGCATGTTGATTGACCCGGAAAATTATCGGGAAATAGCAACCCAGATTTGCCGGGGAATTGAGAATGAAGACCTTCGTTACGAATTGGGAGAACGGGGAAGGGCAAAAGCCCAAAATAATTATTCCAGTCATATTATTGGCCCGGCAATGGAATCCTATTATCAAAAAATTATTCGAGGTGGAACCCAGGCAACCGGTTAATGTTTTTCATTTTCATAATGGAAGAGGGGGGGGCGTGTGGTCGGTCATTAAGAATTTAATTACCTATTCTGATAATCCTCTTATTAAGAATCATGTAGTACACTATTTGGCAATTGGCCAAACCGGCAATTTCCATTTTTCAGAACTGCCTCCCTCAATTGTTCAGATGGAGCTGCGATATTCCCCCCAAGATAATTTTTATACTACCTGCAACCGTTTGGCAGCTACCCTTTTCGGGCCTGCGGACATTATAGTAGCCCATAATTGGATGGAATTGGGAATGGCTTCCCATCTTGGATTGCCCAATCCGGTGATATATTATGCACACGGCGATTATGATTATTATTACCAGCTTGCACAAAAACACCGGGGAGTTATTGATGAAGTGGTTGTGATAGCCGCATCGATTAAGGAAAAAATGGGATCATATTTAATGGATTTCAACATTCCTGTAAATTATATACGGTTCCCCGTACCCGAAGTAGGTTTTCGAAAAGAAAAATTGCCTGGGTCTGTTTTGTTTGTGGGCAGATTGGAAGAGGGAAAGGGGTATCCGGTGTTGATTGACGTGGCAAGGCAGGCAGCGGCTAAACATATTCTCCTTCATTGGTATATTGTTGGTGAAGGGGAGGTGAATTGGTTGAACTCGCATCCCTGGCCGGAAGAAGTGCCTCATACACATTTTGGAGCCTTGCCCAATAACAGTGTGTTGGAACTAATGGCAGAAATGGAGATCATCCTATTGCCAAGCACCCATGAGGGGATGCCAATTGTTATTATTGAAGCCATGAAGGCCGGGGTGATTCCCCTTGTGAGTGATATCCCGGGTGGTATTCAGGAACTGGTGCTGAATGATGAAACGGGATATAAATTACAAAGAGAGGACGTGCCTGGTTTTGTTGAGAAAATATCTTTGCTTCAACGAAAAGAAAAAAGGGACCAGTTGAGTGCCAGGGCAGAAAATTTCGCCACCCGAAATTTTGAACCATATAAAAATACCCTTCAGTTTGAAGAACAGATTTTAGCTTTAGCAAATCGCAAAAAAAGAAACAAGGCTCGAAGAAAGGTTTATGGTAGCCGCTTAGATATGCCCTGGATACCCAATAAACTGGTGCGAATAATTCGAAAAATAAATAAGTAATGTTTAAACCATCTGGCATTACGGGAAAATTATTTGGAAAATACCTGCGAATGGGAAACCATCCCGCCAAGATCAGGATTCAAAATAAAATGGGGAAACATTGCTTTCCAAATGGAATTCTGTTTGAAGATGAGCATAGAATCCAATTTCAATTATTACCCAACGACTGGATTACCCGGGTATTTTTAAAAAGTGGAAATTATGAAGCGGATTCTGTGAAGTTGGCCAAGCAGATAATGAATAACGGAGGAATTATGTTGGATGTGGGCGCCAATTTCGGGTTATTTTCCTGCCAGGTTGCCGGTACCTGCCCCGAGGCTACCCTATATGCAATTGAACCCAATTTGAAAGTGTTACCTCAATTGCTGCGGCATATTTCCCTCAACCGGCTCGATGGCAGGGTAAAGGTTATCCAATCGGCTGCTTCAGGAAAATTTGAATTGGTAAGTTTGGTTCAGCCGGTTTCCAATAATTTGGGAACAACGGCTACCGCTACGGGGTTTGTTAGTGGGCTTGCAGTTCCCGGTATCCCCTTAAATTTTTTATTGGAAAGGGAAAAATTGCCTTCCGTTAAGTTAATAAAAATGGATGTGGAAGGGTATGAGTTTGAAGTGTTGAAGAACTTTCCATTTTCAGATTTCAATATTGAGAATCTGATTATCGAGTACAACCGGCTTGGGTCGCTAACGCTTGTTGAATGGATTGGATTTTTTAAAAGGCATGGTTTTGAAGCCAGGGATGTATTGGGTCATATTATACATGGCGATGAAATGGAATTGCCGGATCATAATATCTGGTTTGTAAATTCAAAAATTGTATCTGCGCCTTGAGTTCCCCGGCTGTTAGTGTTTTGATGACCTGTTATAATCGGCAAAAGTTTATTGAAGAGGCAATATCCAGCGTTTTAGATTCCGATTTCCCGGATTTCGAATTGATTATATCAGATGATGGTTCAACTGATGAATCCCTTGCTATTGCAGGTAGATATGCTGAGACGGATAAAAGAGTTATTGTTTCCAGAAATTCTCAAAACCTGGGCGATTATCCAAACAGAAACAAGGCGGCATCCATAGCACGGGGAGAATTTATTATGTTTTGCGATTCAGATGATAAGTTTTTCCCTTCCACAATTTCTTATTGCGTTGAAGCGATGCGTCGTTTCCCCCAGGCAGGGATTGGAATGTATTATGCAGGGAAAGACAGGGGTGATAAACCCGTTATTGTTAAATCGGTTGATGCGTGCCGGCAACATTTTTTTGAAGCTCCCTTTTTAACAATTGGCCCGGGGGGTACCATCCTGCGGAAGACTTTTTTTGATTCCATTCACGGTTACCCGGTTAAATATGGTCCGGCCAACGACATGTATTTCAATTTGAAGGCAGCCTCTCAATCTGATATTTTATTGCTTCCCTGGTTGTTTTTGTTTTACCGGATACATGATAGTCAGGAACAGAATAACCTGGATTCTTATAAAGTAAATAATTTCAGGTACCTGAGAGATGCCATTAAAGAGTTGAACCTGCCGCTTAATCCGGAAGAAACGAAATATGTGACGAATAAAAACCGCCGTCGCTTTATTTCAAACTTTTTACGAACTATTTTCTTTCAAAGACGGCCTGCGAAGGCTTTTGAGATCTTGCGAAAATCCGGGTTTCAAATGAGGGATCTTTTTTACGGAATTTTCCACACCTGAGTTTGAAAATTATTTTATCTACGTATTCCTTTTTCCCATTCGACTTTGGGGGATCAGAAGTATATGTTTTGGGTCTGGCTCAATATTTACAGGAAGCCGGACATGACGTAACAGTATATGCTGCCGTTCCTAGTGATGCGGCAGACCGGTATGGAGAATACTATGAAGATAACCATATCAGGGCAACTCACTATGTCTGGAATGATATTAAAGTGGTGGGAATCCATTCGAAGTTTTCTACCCGGGAGGAAATTTATACTAAAACGAGAGCCGAATTAATTCCAAGCCTTATTGCCCTTTTGAGAAAGGGGGAGGGGGGCATCGATTTATTGCATATTCATGCAAATACACTGCTTAACGGAACTAATTTTATTGCAGCCGCCAAACTGGTGTTTGGCAATGTAAAGGTTGTAACCAGTTACCACCTTCCCCTCAATTGTGTGAAGAGTGACCTGCTTTATGACGGGAAAATTCGGGCATGTAATGTAAAAGTGGATACCGGAATTTGCACTTCCTGCTTTATTGCATCAAATACGGTTTTGCCACACGGTCTGTCTGATTGGATTCAAAAAATTTTACCCCGGAGTTATTTCCCTTCTTTGCCCACGGCTTTTAATTTGCGTTATTTAGTTAGTGGATTCATTTCTAACTTTTCTACACTGAAATCGGAAACCGATCATTGGGTGCTGTATTCAAATGAAGTGAAAGAAATTTTGATGAATAATGGAGTTTCTGGATCTTCCATTTCCATGATACGGCATGGCATTAATCCCGTTTTTCCGTCATTTGCCACTGGATATAAGGAAAATGAGCCTCTTCAATTTTGCTTTTCCTCCCGGATGTTTGTGTTAAAGGGATTTTTTACTTTATTGACAGCCTGGCTGGGATTGGAAGAAACTAATATACGCCATTTAAACCTGGTTGGAAATATCCCCCCACAATTAACTCACAGAGAAAAATTGTTAATTGAAAAAGCAAAACAGCGGAGAGATATTTCCTGGATTGCGCCCTTGCCACAAGCTGAACTTGCGGGGTTACTGGGAAAGATGCATTGCGTAATTATTCCATCTGAATGTGTGGAAACCGGACCGCTGGTATTTCATGAAGCCATTGCAGCAGGGGCAGATGTAATTGCTTCTAACCTCGGCGGCTGTGCCGAATTGGGCCAATATTATAGAGATAAAACCTCTTTATTTACCCCGGGAAACTCGGATTCGCTTCAATCTGCCATTGAAGATTTTCAATTTAGCAATAAAAGATTGCCGGTACTCGAAGCTAAATCCCATTATCTGCATATATTAGATATCTACCAGTCTTTATTAAACTGACTCTTTTTTCCGTAACCCTATTCCCTTTTCTATGAAGTTTTTTCCAACCCCTAAAAAAAAATGGATTGTCTATTTTGTCATTCTATTTACTTTCTTGCTGGCACTTGAAATTTACCTTCGGTTTTATTGGGGTTTTTGTGATAACGTGCTGATGATGGCAAATGATAAGTACGAGTACATTGCCCAGCCCAACCAGCATCGATTTCGTTTCCGGAACCATATAGATATAAATAGTTATTCACAGCGGTCTGCCGAGCCCGACAGTTCTTCTTTTATTATCCTGGGGTTAGGCGATTCCGTTATTGGCGGAGGAGTGATGGTTGATCAGGACAGCCTGGCTACGGAAAGACTTTCCCGTTCGCTTAGCCTTCATTTAGGAAGAAAAGTTCAGGTATTGAATGTTGGCGCTGGCAGTTGGGGGCCGGATAACTGTTACGCATACGTTAAGGAAAATGGCGATTTTACTGCCAAGATTGCATTTCTTCTGGTAAGTTCTCATGATGCTTTTGATAACATGGATTTTAAACCGGTAATAGATAAAGTAAACCGGTACGAATCAAGTCAGTATAAACTCGCCCTGTGGGAATTATTTAAAAAATACGCATTGCCAAGGTTGAAGGGAAAATTTGGAGTTTTTGAGGCCCCGCCCGGAGCCAAAGGGAAAACTTTTAATTCCGGATTTTTGAACCTGGCTACCTATTTTAAATCGAAAGGAGTACCGTTTTTTATTTTCCTGCACCCGGATCAGGATGAATTAAAGAGCCGGGAATTTAACTATATGGGAAAGGAAATCATCCATTTTTGCGATTCGATGAAAATACCGTTATACCTGCAACCCTTTAATTCCCTGTCCGAAGAAGATTACCGCGGTATTATTCACATGAACAACTCGGGGCAGGAAAAAATGGCTGCGAATCTTTTTCCAATTCTATATCAATACGCCGACAGCCTAATAAAGCATCATGAGTAATCCAATTCATATCCTGCTTGTTATGGATCCCGGGCTTTTGGTGCCACCCAAGGGCTATGGCGGAATTGAACGAATCGTTGATATGATTGCCAGAGCATATCAGAGAAAAGGTCATGTGGTTGATTTATTGGTCACCAAAGGATCAAAAGTGGATGGATGCACTATTTATGGTTATGGTGAAGAGGGATTCCCCCAAACTAAATTCCAACAATTGAAAGGCACATTTTATGTTTGGAATTTTCTTCGCAAGAATGCTTCTAAATATGACCTTATCCACAACTTTGGCAGGCTCGCTTATTTAATTCCTGTACTGAATAACCGATCCAGAAAAATTCAAACGTATCAAAGGGAAATTAATCCGGAGAATATTGTAAAGATTAACCGGTTCCGGAATAAACATTTGCACTTTACCGGATGCAGCGCCAATTTAATTAGCCGTACAGCAAGAGTAGGACATTGGACTGCAGTGCATAATTGTGTGGAGTTCGATTTTTATACCTTACAGAAAAGAATAGATGAGGATGCTCCTTTCTTTTTCCTGGGACGCATTGAACGGGTTAAGGGTTGCCATACGGCAATTGCCGCTGCCAAAGCCACAGGTCAAAAATTGGTAATTGCAGGGAATGTATCTCCGCTTCCGGAGGAAATGGAATACTTTAAAACCGAAATTGAGCCGCATGTTGATGGTGATCAGATATCTTATATAGGGGCGGTTAACGATATACAGAAAAATGAGTGGCTGGGCAAATCGAAGGCTTTGCTTTTTCCTATCGAGTGGAATGAGCCTTTCGGAATTGTTATGCCGGAAGCCATGGCTTGTGGCACCCCGGTTATTGCCTTTGAACATGGATCTGTAAATGAGGTGATTGATGAAGCGGTTACCGGGTTTAAATGTAAACGCTTCGAGGAATTCTGTAACGCCATGCAAAGGATTAATAATATCAACCGGACCGAATGCCGACGGGTTGCAAAGCAGCGGTTTGATGTGAACCAAATTGCTGCTGCTTATTTGGCAATCGGTAAGCCCTATTGATGTCTGGAAAAAAGCGATATCACGAATTTGATTAAAGCAATAAGATGACCTTCCCGATTTTTCGGACATCGCAAAAAATGGTTTGAGGAAAGCTTTTTGAAATACGCCAGATTTACATATCTACTCCAAAATGAAGAAAAGTAAAGAAAAGTTATTAAGGATTACCGGACTTAGCAATGAGGTTTTTGAGATATTCCGATTTGAATGGAATACGTTTTTATTACGCCTGAATTGTAGCGTAAATCCATTTAAACGGAGGAAGATTAAAAAGTTTACCGGGCTCTCCAACCTGAAAGTAAATGTGGGAGCAGGGCCGTTTGGTGAGGCGGGGTGGGTGAATATCGATGTGTTTTATTGTAAGAATATTTCTTTTACATACGATTGCAGAAAAAAACTTCCATTTCGGGACGGCACTGTTTCTAAAATTCGCTGCGAACATGTGCTGGAACACATGGATATACAGTATGAAACTCCACTATTTTTGAAGGAATGCCACCGGGTATTAACAGAAACCGGCGTATTGCGAATTGTTGTTCCGGATATTGAAAAATTTGTTCACGCTTATTATTTGAACGAATGGTCTGCACTTGGCATGCAACAGGCCATATCGCCCAATTGGCAACCGGCTGATATTCTGACGCATACTTTCCGCCAGGGTGGAGAACACAAGTTTGGATATGACTTTTATGTGATGAAACGGGTTTTGGAAGATGCAGGGTTCAAAAAAATTGAACGAATGGAGTTTGGCAGATCATTTGACCCGGAGTTGCAAAAGGATCAAAAAAATCATGAGAAGTATTCCTTGTATGTGGAAGCAATCAAAGCTAATTAAAACCACGAGGTATTAAAATTGTACTTGTTAGCGCCGGACAGCCATCCACCAACCCCAGGTTGGTTAAGGAAGCTGATTTACTGCAAAGAAATGGGCACCAGGTTACCGTTCTATATTGTTTTTATATTGATTGGGCACAAAATGAGGATGAAGAACTGTTGAAGCAGGTGGAGTGGAATTACCTGCAAATTGGCGGTTCTCCAAAGAATCACCCCTTTCAATATTTTATTACCCGATTAAAGTACAGAATATTTAAATGGTTGTATAAATTTCTGGGTAATTCTTTTTTGCTTGCAGAGCGTTCGCAAATCAGGGGTTATGATGAATTGCTGAAGGCTGCCAGAAAAATTAAAGCCGATTGGTATATCGGGCATGGCATTGGCACGATGGCAGTTTGTGTTAATGCAGCAGGAAGCAACCAGGCTAAAGCTGGCTTCGACTATGAAGACTATCACCGGGGGGAAGTAGATCGGAAGGTGAAAGAAGAAATTGACCGGGTTAGATTCCTCGAGGAGAAGTACATTCCCAACCTGCATTATCTTACTTCGGCAAGCCCGATGATTCGTGATGCGGTGAAAAAGGACTTTCCCCGGTTGAGGATTCCGATATGCAGTATATTTAATGTTTTTCCTAAGCCGGCGTTGCCCAATTTTAATCCTTCCAACAGTTCCGGAAAATTGAAATTATTCTGGTTCAGTCAAACCATTGGAAAGGGCAGGGGGTTAGAGCCACTTTTCAAAGCCCTTATCAAATTGAACGATGAAAGGATTTCCCTTTCTCTCGTAGGAAGATTAGATGCTTCTTTTCAAACGGAAGTAGAAGAAACCCGGAATCAAACGCGCAGCACGATCGAAATTTGTGGAATCGTACCGCCTTCCCAATTGCTGCAATTTTCTTCCAATTTTGATGTTGGAATGGCACTGGAGATTGGTTCTCCGGAAAACAGGGAACTTGCTCTCACCAATAAAATATTCACCTACCTCCAGGCGGGGAATGCCATCATTTTATTTAATACAAAAATGCAAAAGCAGTTCAACGAAGAATTACATTGCGGTATAGGGGTGAAGGTGAATGATGTAGAAGAACTTTGCGCAGCGATTTTATTTTATTGCAACAAGGAGCATCTATTAGCCCAAAAACAACAGAATTTAATGCTCGCTGAAAATGTGTTTAATTGGGAAATGGAATCCAAAAAGCTTCTTAATTATTTTAATCAACAAAATTTTGAAAAAGCAGGTTGAAGGAGTTGTTGAGCATATATCCTGTCGCCATGGTTGTGGAAGGGGTTCAAGAAACACGAACCAGTGGAGAGGATATTCCGGTTCGTGAGACACGAACCGGGGCGATAGGAAGTTTTTTCCGAAAGTTAATTAATCACGGCTTTTTCCCGTTTTCGCCTTGGTTCGTGTCTCACGAACCGTGCAGAGGATGACATAAAACTATATGCTGATAGAAAATTTGGACGAAAGAAAATCGCACACCTCTTTAGGGCAAATATACTTTTGGACAGCAACTATCCATAAATGGTATCATTTATTGAAATCAGATGAGAATAAACAATTGATAGTTGATTCTTTGAAATTTTTATCCGATAGGCAATTAATCACGGTATTTGCTTTTGTGATAATGCCTAACCATATTCACCTTATTTGGAAATTAAATAAGTTGAATGGAAAAGAAACACCGAAGGGGAGTTTTCTGAAATTTGCAGCTCATAAACTTTTAGATCAATTAAAACAAGAGGGAAAATTGGATGAATATTCAGTCTTTCATGCAAATAAAAAACATGAAATATGGCAGAGGGATTCATTGGGAGTCGAAATTATTTCGCTTCCTGTGGCAATTCAAAAACTGGATTATATTCATTTTAACCCTGTAAGTGGTAAATGGCAATTAGCGGAAGATGACTTGAAGTATCATTATTCTTCTGCAAGGTATTATGAAGAAGGAGTAGATGAATTTGGGTTTTTAAATAATCTTCTTTCAGTTTTTCATGGAAATTAATTGATGGATAATTCTTTATGTTTTTGATCTGCCCTGCTGTTGTTACCGCCGTGGTTCGTGTGGCAGGATCCATTGCAAGGGATATTCCGATTCGTGAGACACGAACCGGGGCAGTTTGGAAATTGGCATCACAAAAACAGCCTAATTTTTCTCTTTTGGAAAATACATTTAACTGGGAGATAGAATCCCGAATACTGCTTAATTATTTTAGCAGGCAAAATGAAGAATTTAAAGGTTGAAAAAGCTGTTGATCATATATCCGCATTTGCCTCCCTCCAATCTTGCCGGCATGCACCGGCCCAGGCTCTTTGCACTCCATCTGCGTGAATTCGGTTGGGAGCCGGTAATGCTCACGGTTCACGAAAAATTTTATGAGGAGGAACCGGATTTTAACCTGGTAAAACTGATGCCGGAGGGCATCCGAATCGATAAAGTGAGTGCATTTAAGGTTTCCCGCCCCCGAATGGTGGGAGATATTGGATTACGGGCCTTTATTCAATTATATAAGGGGGCGTTCAAATTAATTAAGGAAGAAACAATTGATTTCATTTATATACCTATTCCTTCCTTTTACTGTGCCCTGTTGGGGAGAATGCTTAAAAGGAAAACCGGGATCCCCTATGGTATTGATTATATTGATCCCTGGGTGCATCAGTTCCCCGGAAGCAACAAAATTTTTTCAAGGCATTGGCTTAGCACGCTTATCGCAAAACTATTGGAGCCCATTGCGGTTAAGAATGCCTCCCTGATTACTGGCGTAGCGGAAGGCTATTATTTGCCGGTGTTGGAAAGAAATCCTAAACTAAGAGAAAAAGTAATCCAGGGGGCTATGCCTTATGGGGGCGAAGTTAAAGATCACCAGGCATTGCAGGAGCTTGGGATTAAACCGTATTTATTTCAACCCAATAATAAGTTGCAATTCGTTTACGCAGGAGCGATGTTGCCGAAGGCTTTTGCCCCGCTTAAAGCAATTTGCAAAGCGATTGCTGCCCATAGAGAAGATTTTGAAGATGTGGAATTTCATTTCATTGGTACAGGTAGCCGCACCAACGATCCCAATTCGTTTAATATTAAATCCACGGCACAGGATCATGGATTGTGGGGATCGGTGATATTCGAGTACCCCAAAAGAATTCCCTATATGGATGTATTAGTACACCTTGATTCGGCAAAAGCTGCCTTTGTTTTGGGAAGTACCGAACCCCATTATACCCCCAGCAAGGTATATCAGGCCGTGCTCTCGGGAAAGCCCCTTTTTGCCGTCTTACACAACAAAAGCACCGCCGTTCAGGTTATTCGTGAATCCGGATCGGGGGTAGTGCTTGATTTTGATGGGGAGGCAGCCGTGCCTGAAATTGAAAAACATTTCAACACAAAATTTAAAGAGTTTCGTACATTTTTCAATTCATTTAATCCGGAACAGGTTGATATGAAAAAATTTGATTCTTATTCTGCAAAAAATGTTACCCGTAAGCTGGCCGAACTGCTGAATCGGGCATTAGAAATTAAGAACGGATGAGCCCAATAGTAGTTATTTTACCGGTATATAACGGTAAGCCCTATCTGCAGCTATCCGTGGAAAGTGTACTCCATCAGGATTTTGCTGATTTCGAATTCTTCGTTCTCGACGACTGCTCCACCGATGGGAGTTATGAATACCTTCAGTCCTTATCTGATCCAAGGATCAGGTTATTTAGGAACCCTAAGAACCGGGGATTATTCCCCAACCTGAATTTCCTGATTGAAAAATCGGATGCTCCGTTAATAAAAATATGGAGCCAGGATGATATCATGCATCCAAACTGCCTTGCGGAAGTTGTGGCATTTCACCAGCGGTATCCCAACCTCGGATTTTCCTATTCTAACCGGGATATAATTGACGAAACCGGGAAGATCAGCAAAGTTCCACCTCCTGATCGCACACCGGAGATTATATCCACCTGCCTGCATACTAAAATTGCCTACTTCGTAGGCTCCATTGCAGGGAATATCGCCAACGTTTGCCTGGTGCGTTCTTCGCTTCAGAAATCCGGTTTGTTTGATGAATCAATGAAAATTTCAGGTGACTTTTATATGTGGGTGAAACTTGCCAGATATTTTGATACCGGATTCATCAATAAACCACTTATACAACTCCGGGATCATGCCGGGCAGCTTAGCCGGAAGGAAAGTTATTATGCACACCATGTAGTGGAAGACTTGGTGGTTTATCGTTACCTGGATAGTTATTCCACCGAAGCAGAAAAAAGACTCGGACACGTTTACATGGAACAGCATAAACTTTTATTTTATTATACCATCATGGTAAAAGCCTGTTTTAAGTTCCATTTTAAAGTTGCCCGTAATATTCAAAGTGCATTGGTGGGTTATGCCAATATGAACAAACTTAGAAGAAATTTCATCCTTTTTAAATTGTTTAAGAAAAAGCCCATATCATTAAGCATAAGGCTGTCATGAAGAAACTGGCTGTCATTACCACCCATCCCATTCAGTATAATGCACCCTTGTTTGAACTGTTGGCAAAAAGGGGTAAGCTGGATGTGAAGGTGTTTTATACCTGGGGGAGTGATGTGTTGGAGTCGAAGTATGATCCTGGTTTTCAACGGGAGGTAGCCTGGGATATTCCGTTGTTGGAAGGGTATGACTATACTTTTGTAAACAATGTTGCAAAACAGCGGGGATCTCATCATTTTTTTGGTATTGACAACCCCACCCTTTGTTCGGAAATCTCAGCATGGGATGCGGATGCTGTTTTGGTTTTCGGGTGGTCGTTTAAAAGCCATCTAAAAGCCATTCGTTTTTTTTATAAAAAGAAAAAGCTTCTATTTCGGGGCGATTCTACTTTTGTTGCCGCTCAGCCCTGGTTTAAATCCCTGATCCGGCAGCAGTTTTTGAAATTTGTATATCGCCATGTAGATATCTGTTTATATGTAGGTACGAATAACCGAAACTATTACAAGCGATGCAGGGTTGTTGATACCAAATTGCTGTTTGCTCCACATGCCGTAGATAATGACCGGTTTTACGATTGCGATGGTAACTACCAATTGAAGGCTGATAAATGGAAGGCAGAGTTGGGGATTGAGCCAGAGGCCGTCACTTTGCTATTTGCCGGAAAACTTACGAAGGATAAAAATGCGCAACTTCTGATTGATACACTTCCCCTGCTTTCCGGAACTCATTTTCCGGTTCATTTAATCATTGTTGGAAATGGAGAATTTGAAACGAGTTTAAAATCAATGGCCGCCGGGAATACGCATATTCACTTCGTCCCTTTCCAAAACCAGGCTATGATGCCAGTGGTGTACCGGCTGGGTGATATTTTTGTGATGCCAACCCTAACTTCAGATACCTGGGGCCTCGCCATTAATGAAGCCATGGCATCGGGGAGAGCCGTTGTGGTAAGCAATAGGTGTGGTGCCGCGGTTGATTTGGTAAAGGAGGGGAAAAATGGTTTTGTATTTAATAGTACAGATCCGGTTGATTTCAGGAATAAAATTTTGATCCTTTGCCAGGATAAGAATTTATGTTTAAATATGGGGGCAATTTCCGGAGAGATGATAAAGAAATGGAGTCTTCTCCAGGTTGCTGAAGCCATTGAAAACGCTGTGAATATTGGATAAGGTATTGACAATATCGGGGCAATCGAGGATAAAATTTGATGGGGCAGCCCAGGCATTCCTCTTACTCTTGTTGTTTGGCCAACTCTTTTTTAATAATGGAATTTACCTGTTTATTGGGGCCCTTATCTTCTGGTCCATTTTTATAAACCTCCAACAACCCTATAAACCTTCGGTTTTTACCATTATTTTCCTGTATCACTTTATGCAGATATCGGCCGGGATCTGGTTAAGTAATTATTTAGGAAAACCGATCGATTTTCGTTCCCCTCATGCCGCCGATGCAATTGTGTTTTCCTTTATTGGCCTGATATTTTTGTTCCTTCCCATCATATATTATCAAAATAAAATCCCGGTATTTACATTTGAAATATTAAAGAAATACGCCGACCGGTTATCGCTTAAAAAAACATTAAATGCATATATAATAGCATTTTTTGTGGCCAATGCACTGGGTGGTGTCGCCCTTTCTTTTGGCGGGTTCGCTCAAATCATTATAAGCCTGATTAAGGTGAAATGGTTTTTCTTCCTGCTGTTTGGGTTCCAGGTGATCTTAAAAAAAAGAATGTGGACGCAATTTCTGGTCATTATTGGCGTGGAGTTTTTGATGGGTTTTCTCAGTTTCTTTTCCGATTTTAAAACAGTATTCTTCTACATTGCATTTTTGTTTATTTGCTTATTGGTAAAAGTGAATTTGAAGCAACTGGTTTTTGCAATTGCCATGATAGGAATTGCCTTTTTCCTCGGAATTAAATGGACCAGCATTAAGGGAGAGTATCGGAAATTTCTGAATCAGGGCTCAAAAACCCAAACCGTTAATGTAGAGAATAACGAAGCATTCAAGAAATTAATGGACCTGACCAAAGAGAAAAGCGATTTTGATAAAGCGGCTGTTAACATGCTCGACAGGATCCAGTACACCTACCATTTCTCTAAAGTGATGGATCGCGTGCCATCTGTAATTCCATACCAGGACGGGCATAACTGGGGTTCTATATTGAGCTATACCCTGACGCCCCGATTGCTTAATTCGTCCAAACCTAAAATCGACAATTCAATAAAAACCACCAAATACACGGGTATCAGTTACCTCAGTGCTCAAAGTGGGGTATCATTCAGCCTGGGTTATTTTGCAGATTCCTATGTTGACTTCGGATATTATGGTATGATGATCCCTCTATTTTTGATTGGCTTGTTTTATGGAGCTACCTATTTTTATTTTGTCCGGAAATCTTCTCCCAATATTATTTTCAACTTTTCAGTAGTTGGGGCATTATTTATGGAATTCCAGGGATTTGAAATGGATGGGATGTATTTTCTGGGACGGATTTTTGCCTCGGTACTAACATTCTTTATGCTTAAAATTTTTGTATTCCCCTGGATCTATGATAACCTGGTCATCAAACCCAATGCAATCCGGGAATAAAAGAGTATTTATCAGCATTCCCTGGTTCTCACCCGCCTTCCGGGGAGGCGGCCCGATTCAAAGCATACTGAACCTGGTTACGCAGATGCAGGGACTGTGTGATTTTTTTGTCTTTACTTCCGATTCAGACCACGATGGCTCTTTACTTGCCGGGGTTCAAACTAACTCCTGGATAAACTTCAACAAATCCACCCAGGTATTTTACGCTTCGAAAAATAATCGTACCGGCAAACTGCGCCGGGAATTGATTGCAACCCGGCCACATCATGTTTTTATTATCGGGGTATTTGATTGGACGTTTAATATTTACCCCATGTTGTACTCATCCATTCCGGCAATTATTTCGGTAAGAGGGATGTTGCATACAGGGGCTCGCCGGTATAAGCCGGTGAAAAAGAAAATTTTTCTGGCTTTATTTAAGATCCTAAAATTGCATAAGAGGCATTCCTTTCATGCAACCGATGATATTGAAGCCGCAGAGGTAAAAAAGGTAATGGGAGAAACTGCCCGGGTTTTTGTTGCTGAAAATTTCTCGCGAGAAATACCTTTCAGCGCAAAACCGAAAGAAGCAGGAAAGCTTTCCATGATAACCATCGCCCTGGTTGGCCCCATGAAAAATCATCGGGAAGTAATTAGAGCCCTGAAAAAAGTACACAGCCCGGTTACATACCATATATATGGCCCCATAAAAGAACAGGAATACTGGCGAGAATGCAATAAAGAAATTAACGCCCTTACTCAGGAAACCCCGGTTATTTACCACGGAGAAATACCACCGGCCCTTGTTCCGGATACACTGGCTGGAGCCGATATTTTTATTATGCCCAGCCGAACAGAGAATTTTGGACATGCGATTATTGAGGCCCTGTTTGCCGGATTGCCGGTAATTACATCCCGGAATGTTCCCTGGCTAAATCTGGAAAGTAAAAAAGCAGGGGTTAATGTGGATGTGGATTCTGATAAAATTGCGGCCGCCATTGACCGGTTTGCGGGGATGGATGCCACTGAGTTTCAAAATTGGAAAAGAGCGTCCAGGCAATTTGCCGAATCTCAAACCAATACAACCGGGTTAATAAAAAAATACCTACTCCTTTTTAAATAAATTTTATAATACCCATTGATTTTCAATAAACGGTTTTTACGGTTCCTGCTTGTCTTTTTAGGATGCTTCTTTTTCCTCTACCTGGGAACTGTTGCCTGGATTGGTATTGCGGCTCCCGGAAAATTATACAGCCCTTTTGTGGAAAAACATCTCGATTATGTTAGCTGGATCAAACATTCGTTAATGGCCGGGACAAAATTCTTTCTTGGTATTTTTGGGTATGATGTAATTTCTCAACCCGATTTTAGGGTACGGATTGCCGGTGGTAAAGCCGTGTTAATTGCCATGGATTGTGTGGGATACGGCGTATATAGTTTCTGGATTGCCTATATAGTGGCCAACCCCGGCAGGTGGATTTTTAAGCTGAGCTGGATTTTGGGAGGCGTATTACTACTTTGGTTTATTAATGTGGTGCGCATATCCCTGTTCCTGCTGGCATATAATAAGGGGTGGCCCATGCCCCTGGGCATTAACCATCATACCTGGTTTAATATCTTTGCCTATGTGGCTATTTTCTGTATGATGTATTTTGTAGAAAAAAAATCAAAAATCTTTCAATCGGGCAATCATGCAGGTTGACCTATCCCGCTATAATAATTCCTGGTACCAGCCCGCCCCGGTTTGGAAAAGAGCATTGTGGTATTTGGTTAATGTCATTTTCTTTCAATCGTCGTTATGCCCATTTTACCGGCCCAAAAGATTTTTACTTCGTTGCTTTGGTGCTAAATTGGGCAGGAGGGTGGTATTAAAACAACATGTAAACATTAAATATCCCTGGTTTTTATCGATAGGAGATAATTCCTGGATCGGAGAAAGAGTGTGGATAGATAATCTTGGCACGGTTATTATAGGAAATAATGTTTGTATTTCTCAGGATGCACTCCTGCTTTGCGGAAACCACGATTTTACAAGCCCCGGCTTTGATTTACGGGTTGGCGAAATAATTTTAGAGGAAGGTGTATGGATTGGGGCCCGATCTATTGTGGGCGGGGGAACGATATGTAAATCACATTCCGTACTTTCGGCGGGATCTTTGGTATCCGGTGAAATGGAACCTTATGGGGTGTACAGGGGAAATCCCGCCATTAAAATAAAGGAAAGAATAATTAAAAGCTAAAAAATTATCCAAACCGTTTCATTATATAAGGAGCAGTCTAATTTAAAAATGGATGAATTAACTTTCGCCCCTGATTTTGCTTACAGGGAAATGAAAGTCTCTATCATCACAGCCACCTATAATTCTGCCCGCTTCCTGGAAGATTGTATCCAGTCGGTGAGAAAACAAACTTTCCTGAATATTGAACATATCGTGGTAGATGGAAAATCAACAGATGCCACTCTTTCCATCATACACAAGCATAGAAACCACATTGCCAAATGGATCTCAGAAACCGACCGGGGTATTTATGATGCCATTAATAAGGGTATTGAAATGGCCACCGGCGATATCATTGGAGTGCTTAACAGCGATGATATGCTCGATTCATCCAATGTAATTGAGGAAATTGTAAAGGCCTTTGAAAATAAGGCAGTGGATGCCATTTATGGCGATCTGGATTACGTGGCGGCCGAAGACACCAGCAAAATTATCCGTATCTGGAAAGGAAGGCCCTATAAAAGAAACCGCTTTCATTATGGCTGGATGCCGGCGCATCCTACATTTTATATCCGTAGGTCGCTTACTGAAAAATTCGGCCTTTACGAGAACCATTATTTTACCGCTGCCGATTACGAATTTATGGCGCGTTATCTTTATAAGAATAAGGTAAATGCCACCTATCTTCCTATGTTGATTGTAAAAATGCGCATGGGTGGCGAAAGTAATAAAAGCCTGCGCCAACGCTTCCGTGCCAACCGGCGCGATTATCTTGCCATGAAGGTGAACCAAATCCCCTTTGCCTTCCTTGTTTCCATCCTCAAGCCCCTCATTAAGCTTCACCAGTTTACCCGAAACAGCCGTAACCGCTAATCACAACGGAATAGGTTAATTTTGGGTATGTTTTCTCTCTTTAATAAAGGCAGAAATAATCCTGCTTCCCGGTATTTTCCAATCACTACGGATATCCATTCTCATATTCTTCCGGGAATTGATGATGGATCGCCCGATGTGGAAACATCGGTGGAATTGGTAAAAGGGTTGATGAGCATGGGTGTAACCCGCTCGGTTGCCTCACCGCATATCATCAGCGATATGTTCCGGAATACGCCCGAAACCATCCGGCATGCCCTTACCGCCCTCAGAAATGAATTGAAGAAACAGGAAATTAATTTTCCGGTAAGCGCTGCGGCTGAATATATGATGGATGCTTCTTTTTTTGAAATGCTTCAGAAAAAGGAACCGCTGCTCACCATCCACAACAATATAATCCTTACCGAATTCTCATACGCCACCATCCCGCACAGCCCGAAGCAAATGTCGTTTGCCATCCTTACGGAAGGGTACATACCCATCCTGGCCCATCCCGAACGGTATCCTTATTATTACCGGGATTATAACATGTATCACGAGTTGGTGAACCTCGGGTTTAAACTTCAGTTGAACTTGCTGTCTCTTTCGGGGTATTATGGAAATGAAGCGGTAAAAGCTTCGCTTTATATGTTGAAAAATGACCTGATTAGTTACCTCGGTACGGATCTTCATCACCAACGCCACCTGGAAGGCCTTACCCATTTATTTAACAAGGGATTACTCCGGAAATATTTGGGAGATAAGGAATGGAATCAATTTGATTAGCCCCCGAATAATTAGCTCCTGATTTATATTACCCAGTCGATGATCTGGTTTTCCCAATCGGCACGGTAAGGGGCCACGATTTTTATGTAGTTATCCGAATATCCCTCCATCATCCCATTTTTATTTACGGATTCGAATAATACTTTCCGCGAATCCCCAATATGTTGGGCTGTGAAGTCCTGCATCTTTTTGTAACTCAGGTTCCGCAGTATTTTATTTCGCTGATGGCGAATATTCATTGGCACCACCGGCATAATATCCAGCGCCTGGGTTTTATCCCGTTCCGAATAGGTGAATACATGGAGGTAGGAGATGTTTAGGCAGGAAATAAAATCTACGGTTTCATTAAATAAGTCTTCTGTTTCGCCGGGAAAACCAACAATTACATCTACGCCAATACAGGCATGAGGCATCCGGGCTTTTATCAATTCCACTTTTTCGGAATACAGTTCCCTCTTATAACGCCGCCGCATAGCCGCAAGGATTGAATTGCTGCCACTTTGGAGGGGGATGTGCAAATGCGGCATAAACCGCTTCGATTGGGCAATAAATTCAATCATTTCATTGGTAAGGAGGTTGGGCTCAATGGAAGAAATCCGGATTCTGTCTATAAGGGTATCTTCATCCAGCACCCTGATCAGTTCAAAGAAATCCTCCTCTTTCTTTTTCCCTCCGTGCAACCCCTTCCCAAAATCGCCGAGGTTTATTCCGGTTAAAACTATTTCCTTCGCACCGCCTTGCTGAATGGCAGTTACCTGTTTAACCACATTGTCCACACTTTCACTCCGGCTTTTACCCCGTGCCATGGGTATAGTACAGTAGCTGCAGTTGTAATCGCATCCATCCTGTACTTTCAGAAATACCCGGGTTCGCTCGTTCACCGAGTGCGAGCCATTAAAACTATTTACATCCTCAATATCGCAACTGCAAATTTTGGTGGGGTCATTCTTACTGATTTCATGCAAGTGGTATGCGATATTAAATTTTTCAGCCGCTCCCAACACCAGGTTAACACCCGGAATCGCAGCCACTTCACTGGGTTTTAATTGGGCATAGCAGCCCGTTACCACCACCAGGGCATCCGGGGCCTGCCTGTGGATTCGCCTTACCAGTTGCCTGCATTCCTTATCGGCATTGTCGGTTACGGAACAGGTATTGATTACATAAACATCGGCTACCTCATCAAATCCCCTTTTTGAAAAACCGTCATTCTCCAGCATACGCCCCATCGCTGTGGTCTCACTGAAATTTAGCTTGCAGCCAAGCGTATGGAGTGCCACTGTTTTTTCCATAGCCCGCAAAATTAACTCATTTTAGGTATGGACGGAACTCGTTAATCCTTGAATCCATTTCATATTTATCATATATCGTAAATTGCATCGTGATTAAGAAAATCATGCCTTTCGTGGCCCTAATTGCTGCCGGTTTTTTGTTGTATTGGGTTAAAACACACCAGGGAAAAAATATAACAAACAACCATATTACAGTTGAGCCGCTGCATGATTTGGCATTAAACAGGGATACCAGCATCCTGGTTTATTCCAAACACGCTCTTTGCCGGATGGATTGCCGTCATATTGATAAATCGGAGGTCAAGGATATTTTAATAAACGGTAAATTGAATTCGCAAAAAATGGAGGAGAATGAACAGGGTGTATCCTATCCCCTGGAAGGGATAACAGAAGACCGGCAACACGTAAGGATTGTTTTTGCTCCCAAAGGAAATGAAACAGTGGTTGTAACTGTCATCGACCTGGATAAAGACTGGCCCTGCGATTGCAGGTAATGAAAAATTAGAATGGAATTTTTAGGAAAACATCAACATGAAGTTTAAATCCTTTTTGGCAAAACCATTTGCCAGCTATATCCATAAACAGATTAAAAAAGACACGGCCAATGCGGTGGCCGACCAGGAGGGTATTTTTTTGCAACTGGTTAAAACCGGATTGAAAACGGAATTTGGGGCAGAACACGGGTTCTCAGACATTAAGACCCATAAAGACTTTATCAGCCAGGTGGGGCTGAGAGATTATGAAGATTTCATCCCGTATATCGATAAGATCAAGCAGGGAAAGCATAACATACTTTGGAAAGGGCTTCCTATTTATTTTGCAAAAACAAGTGGTACCACCAGTGGCGTAAAGTATATTCCCATTACTAAAGATAGTATTCCGAACCATATAAACTCAGCACGCAACACGCTGCTGAATTATATGGCTGAATCCGGAAACACCCGGTTTGCAGATGGAAAATTGATCTTTTTGAGTGGGTCGCCCACCTTAGAAAGAATTGGCGGTATTCCCACCGGGAGGTTAAGTGGCATTGTAAATCATCATGTTCCAAAATACCTTCGAACCAACCAACTTCCCAGTTATGAAACCAATTGTATGGAAGATTGGGAAGAAAAATTGGATAAGATTGTTGCGGAAACAATAAACCAGGACATGACCCTTATCAGCGGAATTCCACCCTGGATGCAAATGTATTTTGACCAACTCATTGAAAAATCCGGAAAAAAGGTAGGAGAACTTTTTCCCAATTTCAGTGTGATGGTTCAGGGAGGAGTAAATTTTGAACCGTACAAGGCTCGAATTTTAGAAAGCGTAGGAAGAAAGATAGATACCCT
>JAFEAB010000049.1 GCA_018266615.1 Bacteroidota bacterium | reverse complement strand
TTGTCTTTAATAAACTGCCAGATGATTCGGGTCATTTCATCGCCGTCGAGTTCAACAACGGGATTTGCCACTTTAATTTTAGCCATATACGTTTTTTTATTTTTCTAAAAAGGTTGGTTTGAAATTGGGGTTAAAGGTTGCGTATTACTTCATCTGCAAATTCACTTGTTTTAAGCAGTGTTGCTTCTTTCATCAGGTTATAAAAATCGATGGTTACGGTTTTATTCCGGATGGTTCTTCCTACGGCGTTTGTAATTTTTTCGGCGGCATCCCTCCAGCCTATATATTCCAGCATCATCACCCCGCTGAGGATAACCGAACTTGGATTCATACTATTCGTATTGGCAAAGCGAGGTGCGGTGCCATGGGTAGCTTCAAAAACGGCATGGCCTGTTTTATAGTTGATGTTTGCGCCCGGGGCAATGCCTATACCGCCCACCTGGGCTGCCAGTGCATCGCTGATGTAATCGCCATTCAAATTAAGGGTTGCAATAACCGAATAATCCTGGGGAGCAAGAAGTGCCTGTTGCAGGAAGTTATCCGCAATGGCATCTTTGATAATCACTTTTCCTCCGATAGCGCTAATTTTCATTTCTTCATTTGCCACGGCTTCGCCTCTTTCCTTTTTCGTTTTTTCCCATTGTTGCCAGGTATATACATTGCCTGCAAATTCGCGTTCTGCGAGGGCGTACCCCCAATTTTTAAATGCGCCTTCGGTAAACTTCATGATGTTTCCTTTATGCACTATGGTAACCGATGGAAGTTTGTTGGCAATGGCAAATTCAATAGCTGATCGGATGAGGCGCTCACTACCTTCCCTGCTTACCGGTTTAATACCAAAGGAAGTGGTATTTGGAAACCGGAGGTTTTTTACGTTCATTTCCCGGGTTAGAAAATGGAGGAGTTTTTCTGCTTCGGGGGTGCCGGTCATGTATTCAATACCTGCGTAGATGTCTTCTGTATTTTCCCGGAAGATTACCATATTTACCTTTTCGGGCTGCCACATAGGCGAGGGAGTGCCTTCAAAATATTTTACGGGCCGGAGGCAAACATAAAGGTCGAGTTCCTGGCGCAGGGCCACATTCAGGCTACGGATCCCACCTCCTACCGGAGTAGTAAGAGGGCCTTTGATGGATACCAGGTAATTTCGGAATGCCTCCATGGTTTCGGCAGGCATCCAGGATCCGGTTTTATTAAAAGCTTCTTCACCTGCCAAAACCTGTAACCAATCAATTTTTCTTTTACCCCCATAAGCTTTTTGAATTGCTGTGTCAAAAACCCGCACACTGGCTTTCCAGATATCGGGTCCAATTCCATCGCCTTCTATAAAAGGGATTGTAGGAAAATCAGGTACCTGTAATTTTCCATCCATCCCCATGATAATTTTATTTGCCATTCCCGTTTGGTTAATCGGTAATTATTGGTTTTTGTGCCGCGAAATTACGGTTTCCCACCGCTTAATTGTAATAATTGAGGGAGAATAGCGCATCCCCAAAAATGCTTCTGGTCAAGGGAAGCAAAAGAGCCTAAGTAAGATGAGGAAAATCAGGTTGGAAACAGGTTAAAAGGGTCGCAATATCCTGAAATTACATGATACCTGGTGGGTGGAAGCTCCATCTATAATATGGGCATTAAAGTTTCCCGCAATAAATTCTCCTATTGCTCCAAATTCTGTAATATTTACACAGGAGGGATTGGATATAGTGAGGGTTTGGCCAAAAGAGCTAGCCCAAAATTGCTGGAGGTTTTGCACCGAGCCAACCGCCGCTCCGGGAGAGGAAAAAGAAAAGCTTATATGATTTGACTGGTCGAAGGTAGTTCCTCCCATATAATAGGTGAGGGAAGTGCCATTCCCTGAAATACTAATTGAATCGGTAGGGGAAACCAGGGAAATAGGCTGGCCGCCATCGATGCTGTAATGGATGTATTTGGTGGTGGAGATTCCGCATGTTTGAATGGTTCCAGCAAGATTTTGCCCGGAGGTAACCTGGAAATTAATGGCGCTGCTTTGCTCTCCGGCATCTTCATCAATTCCAATCAAAGAAATATTGGTGGGCCCGCCACATAAGAGATGGCCGATGCTAAAACTTCCATCTGCATGAATGGGGTATTGGGTGTACCATCCATGTTCAATGACCAATACCGCACCATGGCTGACGGGGTTTCCGCTACAATTTATTAAAACGCCGGAAATAATGGACTGATTTTGGGCCATGTTAATGGTAAAATCGCCCAGGCTTTGATTGGTGGTACCGGTTGAAAAATTTTGGGATAAGCTGGGTGTATTACATCCGAAAGTTCCAAAAATATCCATCTGTATGTTGGCATTTACTGGAACGGATCCCGACACATATCCGTTGCTGTTAGTGTATCCATAAGCTACCTGGTTGAGGGCGTTGTTGGCGGTAAGTTTTACTATGGCATTTTGAACCGGGGCCCCGTTTTCATCTTTTACGGTAAGGCTGAGTTGGATAAAACTATTTGCAGAATCGCAGTTCCAGAAAGAGAAATGAGGAACCTCTCCCACATAGCTATTCCCGTTTTTGGTTGCCCTGCCTTCCTGTTTCCAAAGGCCTTTCGTTTCATCGAAATACCAAAGGGGAATCGTGGCCGGGGCAATACCCGCAATAGCAGCGGGGAGGGGCATGGTAAGGGAAGCTTTTTTTCCCGGAGCCATTTGAAGTAATTCACCCGAAGAGCCTGTTAACTCCACTGCAGCCATGCCGTAGGTAGTCAATAGTTTTAAAGTTCCATTTTCGTTGAGGCCACGAAGGTCGCCCGGCATAGTAAGCCAAAGGTCTTGTCCAATCGGATTAATCCAGGAAGAAGAAACCTGAACCGTTCCCGAATAGGATGCTCCGGAACTATTATCCACCACGGCGTTTTGCGGAAAATGAATCGTAAGCCCATTGGGAAGGCTTACTTCGCCACCGTTGCCTGCGTTGATGGTACCAGAAATGGTTTTAGGGATGAGTTTAATTTGGACACTAACCGTACCTCCTTCCTCTGCATAAAAAGAGCGGATTCCTTTGAAATACCCGGGTTGGGATACAACCACAGTACCTACCGTTTTTGTAACCAGCGCACCATTCACTTCAAAATACCCAAAC
>JAFEAB010000048.1 GCA_018266615.1 Bacteroidota bacterium | reverse complement strand
GGATACTTTTGAATCAGGCTTTTATAGGCTTGCAGTGCATTTTTATTATCGTTGCTGTTATAATAGGCAAGCCCTGTTTTTAAATAGGCAAGGGGTTTTAATCCGGTAGCATCGGATGCGTTTGTTATTTTGTTGAGAAAAGGAATGGCATCTGAAAATTTTTGATCGGCAATATAAGTTTGGGCAATCTCCATATTTATATCCTGCGTGAGTCCCGATTTGGGATACTGCCGCGTGATGCTATTCAGGATTTTAATTTTTTCGGCGCTGCTTTTTATCCCTGCAATCATACCTTTTTGCAATAAGGCATAGTCGGATTGGGGCAGTGCATTATTAATTACCTGGTCGTACATTGCGGTAGCCTTTCCATACTCTTTTTGCATATAATAACAATCGGCGGCCCTTAGATAGGCATCCTGCTCTATGGCTGGAGATACCGTGGTTATAGTGGGTGCAACCTGGATAAAGTACTTCTGGGCCTGCACATAATTCTCCTTTTGAAACCAGGAATACCCCAAATCATATTTTGCATTTACCGGGTTAGCTTCCCCTCTGCTTGGCGGAGAAGCCTGGAGGTAAAGACTTAAATACCGTATGGCATCATCATACCGTTGCTGCCGATAGGCAATTTCTCCCCTCCAAAACTGGGCAAAGGCGGCCACGGAAGGGCTGGGATTTGCGGAAAGGGTTTTCCAAAGCAACCCATCAGCCCGGTCTAATTGAGCTTCGTTAAGATATTCCATGGCCCTCCCAAATAAGATCCTGGGATAAACAGCCTTCATGGCCGGAGTGGGTTTATCGAAAGATTCATATAAAGCCAGGGCCTCAGAAAAGTTGTTGCTATTAGCAAGCAGGTTTACCAGGATTTCTTTTGCTTCGTTATCATTTTCGGCGTTTGGATAATCGCGGAGGTAATTCTTCATCTCAGTCAATGCAATGTTCTGATACCCCAATTCATAGGATAGTTTTGCATAATTAAACCTCGAAATTTGCTGTTGCTTTTTATTACTACTGTTATAGGCACTATATTGAAATGCGTTCCGTGCATTTTCTTTTTGATTGGTACGTAAATAAAGATCGCCCAGGATATACATGCTATTCTGCCCCATGGAGTCTTTTTCGTTGCTCAATTGTTTAAAGCCATCCATCGCTTTATCCAATTGATTCTCCTTATAATAAGCATAGCTCAACTCATACAGCACTTCTTTTGAAACTTTGGGGGATGCCTTCACATATTCCTCCAAAAGGGGCAACGCCTTGGCAAATTGCTGTTTCTCAAAATATAACTGCCCGGTGAGCAATTTTAGTTGGTCGTTATAATATAAGGCAGAGCCGCGTTTCAAAACACTTTGCCCGTAATTCAGCGCTTCTTCCTTTTTCCCTTGTAAATAGTAAATTTCTGCAATATAATAAGGTACCACCCCCTGGTATTCGGGCCGGGTTTCAACCAATTTAAATGCTTTCAAGGCGTCTTCAAATTGCCTGTCTTTGTAGGCAATAAAACCAAAGTAATAATTGGCGGGTATAAAGTATTTATGATTAGGCAATTGGTGTACCTCATCAAATAACGGCCTGGCGGCAGAAAATTGTTTCAAATTAAAATAGGCATACCCTTTTTCAAATTTGGCGTCTGCGATCTGGTCGTTTGAAAGATTTTCAAATCCGGCTATATCGTAATACTCAATCGTTTTACGGTAGTTATCATACAAAAAATAATAATGGGCCAGGTTATATGCCAGAAGTTGAACCCTGGCATTATTATCTACCGTATTAATATATTTCTCTGCATTGGCTTCCCCTGTTTCCAGTTGCAGTTTCAATTCACACAGGATATAGTAAAAGGAGATGTCATCGTTCAGGTATGCATGATCTGAAGCTGTATTAGCGGGGTACTTATCCTGTAACTCCTTTAAAAGCGGGTATGCAAGAGCGTAATTATCCTGCAACATATACTCCTGAGCCTGCTTGTACCTGGCCAGGGGATCAGTAATTACATGCGTTGCCTGAGAAAATGAAAGAGAATAGACAAGGGATAGGAGCACCGTGCCTGTAAATATTCGCATCATGGTGGATTATTTGTATTTCCGGGGCAAATGTAACGCGGAATAAAAAAATGGAGGCGCTATTTCAAAATGCCGGATAAAAAAATCATTTATGTAAACAAAAGAAACTATTTTTAAATGGCTGTTAAAGGATTGATAAATTGGCATGTGGAACTTCATCCCCTTTTCATAAACCGATATTAAAACCAAAAAGAAAAAACATGAAAAAACTAATTTCCATCAAATATTCCGCCGGGGCATTTAATACCGGAATTCTTATTCTCCGGGTTGTTGGAGGCATTTTGTTAATGAAGCATGGTTACGACAAGCTGGTAAATTTTGAAGGGGCCACGCAATACATTCCCTCTGTTTTTGGAATCGGATCCACCTTCACTACCGTGTTGGTAATATTTGCCGAATTTTTCTGCGCGCTATTTGTGGCTATTGGGCTCTTCACCAGGTTAGCAGCAATCCCCATTATTATTAATATGGCTTATATCGTTTTTGTATTGAAGGGGGGCGATGCCTTTAATGAAGGGCATCTGGCCTCTTTGTTTCTCACGCTGTTTATTACCCTTCTGTTTGTTGGACCCGGGAAAATAAGTGTGGATGGAATGATCAGTAAATGATTATTTCAGCAAATCCAATAATTCCCATAATTTTTGCCGGGTGGCTGCCGGACTCCCATTGTAATTATTTACCATGAGGGAAAAAATAAACGATTGCCCTTTTGTATTGAGATGGATTCCTGTAAAACAACGGTATCTCGTAATGTACCCGTCTTTCATGTGCATCCCGTTAATAATTGGGAGGGCATCATAAAAAACAGGCCACCAGGCACGCTTTTTTGCAAATGCCAGCACCTCCGCCAACATTTTGGGCGATACCCTGTTCCCGGGGCTTAAGCCGCTTCCATCAAACATTATCATTCCTTTCATATCAATTCCCGCCCCACTCAAAATAGAATTTATTGAATCCAACCCATCCTTTCTTCTCCCATTTCCTAATTGCTGCAAAAAACATTCTCCATACAGATTAATACTCTTTTTTAGGAACCAGTAAACTAACTTATCCAACGTGGGTGAGTAGTTTTCAAAAATCAGTAAACCAGGGTTTACTTCACTTTCCCCTGTTTCCAGTTTCTCCACCGCATGTTCAAAAATCCCTGAACTATCCTTTACCAAATCTGAAAAGAAAGCGCCGGGGCCAAATACCGAGGCTTTTATCAGAAAATCATTTTCCGAGGGTGGAATTGTTCCCCTGATAAAAGTGATGCTGTCGTTTGCGGCATGAAAAATGTAAGCCTGGTCTCCGCTGCCTTTTTCTCCGGTAGATAATTCGGAAATAAATTTAATTCCGGCGGGCCCATTGTGGTGAAGGATTGATACGGCATTCCCCACTCCGTCAGCAGACTGTAGATGAACATCAAATTGATTTTCCCGCCAGTTTAATCTTTCGGCAGTTGCACCATAGTAATTCCCCAGGTCTTCCCAAACCCAATTTTCCGGAATATTATACCCCGGTAAGGGATTAAAAATCTGCACCGTATCAATATGGGTAACACCGGCTTCCTTCAGTTTCGCTACCAGACCTTTTAAAATATGGTGGGGTAAGGTCTCATTCCATCTATAACTACCCAAACTGGGGTCGAAATTTCCAACTACACTTAATGTATAACTTCCTGATGAAATTTTTTTTAAATAAAAGGATGTTTTGAATCGAAAACCCGGTCCAAACTTTTCTAACATGGCTGCAGCAGTAATAATTTTTTGGGTGCTTGCCGGCACCATCCCCTTATCTGCATTATAGGAATAAATAGATTTTCCTGAAACGGCATCCAGTATTTCAATACCAATTAAGGAATGAATAAAAACCGGATCCTTTTCAAGTTTATTAATGGCAGAGGAAAATTTAATACTTAAGGGTTGTGCATTTACTTGCCCTGACAAGAGCAAAATAAAAAGCGGAAGAAAAATTTTTAGTTTCATCATAACTTAGGGCAAATTTACAGGGTGGATGGAGAAAGCGTCTATTATTACTATTGGTGATGAATTATTAATCGGGCAGGTTATTGATACCAATAGCGCTTGGCTGGCGCAAGAGCTCAACAAAATGGGGCTTTTGGTATCGCGAAGGCTGGCTGTTGGAGATAATGAGGCAGACTTATGGAAAGCCCTGGATGGGATGTTTGATAACCGCCTGGTGATTATTACGGGAGGCCTTGGCCCTACATCAGATGATATTACCAAACCCTTTCTTCTCCGCTATTTTGGGGGCAGCCTTCATATCCATCAACCCACGCTAACCCATATCCGGCACCTCTGGGAAAATGTGTTTAAAAGGGAACTCACAGAGCTGAATGCCAGGCAGGCGGAGGTACCGGATACCTGCCGGGTGCTCCCCAATACGGTTGGCACTGCCCCGGGCATGTGGTTCGAAAAAAATGGCACTACCTTCATCAGCCTTCCCGGGGTACCCTACGAAATGAAGACCATCATGCAGGAATACGGGTTTGATGAAATCCGGAAGGCCATGACGGGAGCCGGGGTATTACACAAAACCTTGGAAACTTTTGGCATTGGGGAATCGCTGATTGCCGATCGATTAAGGGCATTTGAAGAATGCCTGCCTCCCTTTATCCGGCTGGCCTATCTGCCCAATTACAGTTTAGTTCGTTTGCGCCTTACCGGTATTAACGAAAATCCTGTTTTTTTGGAGGAAGAAATTGACCGGAAATTCCATGAGATGGAATCCCTGTTAAAGGATGTTTCGATTTGTGCTGAGGACAAACCGATGGAGGAGATTGTGATGCAATTATTATTGGAAAGAAAGAAAACCATGGCAACTGCCGAAAGTTGTACCGGTGGATATATTTCACACCTCATAACGGGGATCCCGGGTTCATCGGCTATATTTGATGGCGCCACGGTAACCTATAGTTACGAATTAAAAGAAAGCCTGCTTCATGTTTCCCCTCAAACACTTAAAGACCACGGGGCCGTAAGCGAGGAAGTGGTGAAACAAATGCTGCAGGGGTTATTTCAAATTTCAAGAGCTGATTTTGGAATTGCGGTATCCGGCACCATGGGGCCCGGAGGCGGTACAGCAGAAAAGCCGGTTGGTACTGTTTGGATAGCGGCAGGTTCCAGAAGAAACCAAATTACCCAAAAATTTCATTTTAGATTCGGAAGGCGGCAAAACATAGAACTTACCGCCATGAATGCCCTTAATCTCTTGCGAAAATCCATTCTAATGGGCGATTGGAAGGATTAAAACTTCAGCCGCATTTTGCTTACATTTGCCGGATAAAAACTAATTCTATTTTATGGCTTTAGTTGATTTGGTAATGCCAAAACTGGGAGAAAGTATCATGGAAGCCACGATTCTAAAGTGGCATAAAAAACCAGGAGATAAGATAGCCCAGGATGAAACGGTGCTTGATATAGCTACAGACAAGGTTGACAGTGAGGTTCCTTCCACCGCTGCCGGTGTATTAGAAGAAATCCTGTTTCAGGAAAATGATGTGGTTCCCATTGGAACCGTTATTGCCAGAATCAGGTCCGGCACTGAAGCTGCCATCACTTCTTCCCCTGCCCCATCTGCACCCACTGCCACCCCATATGAGGAAGCAAAGGTAATTGAAGAAGTACCCTATAAGCCTGTTTCCACCGCAACTCCGTCATCCCCTTCATCCGGCCCCAGGTTTTACTCTCCGCTGGTAATGAATATTGCTGCCAGTGAAGGAATTAGCATGACGGAACTGGAACAAATTCCCGGAACAGGACAGGAAGGGCGGGTTAGTAAAAAAGATATTCTTGCTTATATAGCCAATAAACAAAATGGCAATATTGCCGTTCCTTCCCAACCTACGCATGCTGCAGCAGCTCCCGCTAAGCAGGAAATTGCCATTGCCCCTGCATCCGTTCCTACCACCTATTCGGGGAATGTAGAAATTATAGAAATGGACCGTATGCGGAAGCTTATTGCAAAACACATGGTAGATAGTGTTTCCACAAGCCCGCATGTTACCAGTTTTGTAGAATGCGATGTTACCAATATGGTTTTATGGAGGGATAAAATTAAAAAGGAATTTGAAAAGCGGGAAGGTGAGAAAATTACCTATACTCCCTTGTTTATTGAATCGGTGGTAAAGTGCATTAAGAAATATCCCATGTTGAGCAGTTCCGTTGAGGGAGACAAAATCATAATCAAGAAAGACCTGAATATTGGCATGGCTACCGCACTCCCCAGTGGTAACCTGATTGTTCCCGTAATTAAAAATGCCGATCAGCTTAACCTTACCGGACTAACCAAACAGGTGAACAATTTAGCCAATGCGGCAAGGAACAATAAACTTAAACCAGACGATACCGTTGGGGGAACATTTACCCTGACCAATGTGGGTACTTTTGGCAGCATAATGGGTACTCCTATTATTAACCAACCCCAGGTAGCAATTATGGCCGTTGGCGCAATCAAGAAACGGCCGGTGGTTATTGAAACGCCGCAGGGAGATAGTATTGCCATCCGCCACATGATGTATATCTCGATGAGTTATGATCACCGCATCATTGATGGTGCATTGGGTGCTACCTTTTTGAACGCCGTGGCCAAAGACCTTGAAAATTTTGATCCTAACCGAACTTTCTAAATTAAAAGTTCCGCCAATGGCGGGACTTTTTTTTATAAAAGCAAGTCCATTTAAAACCCTACTCCTATCGCCCGAATTACAGAATCCTTTTGAGCCAGGGTGAGTCCTTTTTTCCCATACAATGCAGGTTCCCAGTCGCCATAGGTGCTATTAGGAAGCATGATATACCGGTATCCAAATAAATTGGATTCAGCATCTGTATTCTTCCTCCTTTCAGCCATCGTTTTGGAATCGAAGAGGCTGCTGAAATCAGACAAATTATCACCAATTAGCAAGGCGATTTCATACTTCATTTCCAGGGCCTGCCTCCTAACTTCCTTACTGGAAACATTTTGCCTTATTATTAGGTGGGCCGAATCAGCATAAGGAAATCCATAGTGTTTAAGGTTCTGAAGTGTCCCCTGATAATCCCTTTTATCGCGATTGGTAACATAAAAAACTTCCACTCCTTTTGAGGCAGCAAATTTGAAAAAACTCACTGAACCCGCGAGGGTATCTGCCACGCCAAGGGCTGTCCATTCTGCCCAGGTTGAAGGTTCAAAATCCTTCCCCTTCAATCCTTCCCGAATCTGGTAGGGGCTGTTATCAAATGTTGTTTCATCCAAATCGGTAACTACCGCAAGTGGTTTATTCGTTAGCGGGCGGTAGGTATCAATCCGGAAGGTGGCGATATTGTATGCCTGGTAACATAAAGCCCGGTACTCGGCCGCCTTTTGCTGGAAAATAGAGGTAAATAGTTTTCCCTGAACCACGGTACTGCATGGAGTATCTGTTTTAATATCAGATTTACTTACATGGCTGCTACAGGCCGCAAAAAAAACACAAAGGGGAATAAGGGCTTTCTTCATATTTAATAATTGAGAAATTGCAAATTACGACCTTATTAAAAAATTAACGGGCTATTTTTTATCTTTATCCATGCGCGGGGAAATAAAATTATTTTCAATTCTAATAGTTACCGGTTTTATTATTTCTTGTACCGGCAGGCATGCTCAAAAAACAGAACAGATAATTTCGGAACAACGGAATACGAAGCTCCCCGATTCATTGTTGCGGAAATGGAAGGCTGGTATTGACTTTTCGGCATCCGGGAATACCCCTGTTAATTGGAATCTTGAGGCTGATTTTGATAAAGAAATTAATTTTTCAGCGGGAGATGGCAGTTTACTCCGGTTAATACCTGTATTCACCCAAACGCAGGAAAATGAACAAACGGTGTACCGGGTTACATCCGGAGATTCTTCCCTGGACATTATTCTTTCGCAGTCAACCTGCTTCCAAAAAGATGGAATGGCAGGAGCCCTCGCGGTTTTAATTAAATTAGGAAACAGACAATATGCCGGGTGTGGCCGGTTTTTATTCAACAACCAGCTAAACGATATTTGGGTACTTTCTTCCATTAACGGAGTCCCCATAAACAGGAGCGAGTTCAAAGGAAAAGAACCCTCTTTATATTTTCAATTAGAATCGGGAAGAGTGGAAGGATTCGATGGCTGTTCCTCGTTTAATGGTAAAGTAACAGTACAAGGCAATCGAATTAATTTCCTAAACCTGATGGGATTCTCCGGACCTTGTAAAAACCCTTCAATCCGTACCATCCTTTTTACCCATTTAAATAATAAAATGGTGGATTACAGATTATCTCAAAACAACCTGCTCCTATATCTGGAGGATGACAGCAAACTGGAATTTATCAGGAAGAAATTTTAATAATTCAGTACCTGTACGGGGGTTATTTATTGCCATTCAATTCATATCGGTAACGGATAACTGCCTATTTCCCTGTCCAGTATTTCACTAAATAATTTCCTGGAAACCATTTGAGCACCCAGCGATTCTAAATGAGCTGAATAGGTTTGGCAATCAATCAGTGAAATTCCTTCCTCTCTTAGTTGCCCGACAAGGTGAATAAAAGCGAATTTACTAGCATTGGATTCGAGTGAGAACATACTTTCGCCAAAAAAAATTCTACCCATCCGCATTCCATACAACCCGCCAACCAGGCTGTTATCCTTCCAGGTTTCTGCAGAGACGGCAAATCCTAACCGGTGCATTTCTTCATAAGCGGCAATCATTTCCGGGAGGATCCAGGTTCCCTTCTGGCCTTTTCGCTTTACCTCGCTGCACGCCTTAATAACCCCGGAAAAGGATGTATTGAAACGATACTGGAATTTATCCGATACCAATACCTGCCTCATACTATGGCTAACTCTCAGGTGAGTTGGAAATAAAACAAATCTGGGATTGGGGCACCACCAAAGTATCGGGCTTTTCCGATTGTACCAAGGAAAAATTCCAAGCCTATACGCATGCAGGAGCCTTTTGGGATTTAGATCTCCGCCTATGGCCAATAACCCCTCTCCATTTGCTTTGGATACCGGAGGAAAATTATTATCCTGTCCCAACTGGTAAAGCATATCAGGGCCTTAACGACTTAAATTCGGACCCAGGTTTCCAGGCGGGCCACCGGGAGGAACTAGCAATTCTTTTGCCTACCATAAACAATAGTTTAAGGTCGTCCATAGCACCGGAAAACGTCCACTCCGGAATCAATTGATCGGAAGGGCGGTGGTACATGTTGGCCGTGTATTCATCTTTCAATTTTGTTCCATACGCCGAACCTTTGCCAATAATATTCACTCCCGGACTTACATAAAGAGCAGGCACTCCTTTTTTGGCAAAATTAAAATGGTCTGATCTGAAATAAGAACCGGCCTCCGGATGAAGCTCGAACGAAACGACCCTTCCCATTTTCCGGGCGGCATCCGCTACGTAATCTTCTAAGGTAGACTGGCCTCTCCCCACTATCACAATGTCATCGGTTTTTTCATACCGGTTAAGCCCATCTGTATTAATATTAGCGAGGGTATTCTTCAACGGGTATATCGGGTTTTCGGCATAATAGGCGGAGCCCCACAACCCTTGTTCTTCGGCAGTAACGGCGAGGAAGATGATCGTCCGTTCGGGTTGGGGTTTCATTTCACTAAATGCCTTTGCCAGTTGAAGCAAACCTGCGGTTCCGGATGCATTATCGTAGGCTCCGTTATATATTGAATCTCCTTTCGCATCTGGTTTCCCAATGCCGAGATGGTCCCAATGAGAAGTATAAACAATATATTCATTGGGGTGCTTGCTTCCGTTCACTTTCCCAATTACATTATAACTTTTATCGTACCTCGATGAAATCTTTACAGCGGTAGTTAAAGTCAAACCCAACGGTATCGCTTTAAATCCGCGCCGGTCTGCCTGAGAAAGAACAGATGAATCGACACCAGCAAATGCCAGCAACTTTTGAGCCGCTGTTTCTGAAACCCAACCAACGATATCGCATTTGGAAATTTTCCGGCCCCTGTCGTCCAGGTGGAGCCGTGAAGTGTTTAAACTATTTTGAACCACTGAGAAGGGATAACTTGCTGCTTCTGTGTTATGGATAATCAGGCAACCTTTTGCTCCCTGTCTTGCCGCTTCCTCGAACTTATAAGTCCAGCGGCCATAATACGTCATGGTACGGCCTTTAAAAATACCGGTATCCGCTGTTCCGAAACCCGGGTCGTTTACTTTAACTAATACTATTTTTCCTTTTACATCCAACCCGGCATAATCGTTCCATCCATATTCCGGAGCCACTACCCCGTACCCTGCAAAGATCAACTCATCTTTATTAAAACTTACTTTGGGGAGGTCTTTCTCAGAATAAATTACATAATCATCATAACTCTTAAGTGTAAACGAACCCTTTGGGCCATTTACTTCCATATCGGGATCTGCCTGGCAGGTTAACTGAACCATGGGCACTTCCTGCAAATAGGAATTTTTATTCCCTGCCTGCAGGCCAGCCTCTTTGAACCTTTTTTCTAAATAGGCGATGGTTCTCTTTTCACCTACGGTAAAGGGCTTCCTACCCTGGAAAGAATCGGAAGACAAAATAGCAATATCCTGTCTTAATTCATTCACATGAAAGGCTTTCATACCATCATTTTGTTGCCCAAAAACGCTCAATCCACAAATTAAAATCCCTATACTAATACCTGCTTTTTTCATACTTCTATTGAATATTGAATTATTGTATTATTGTATAACCCGGGAAATCCTTCCTACTCCATGTTCCGGGTGAGGCGTGGCTTCCCATTTCAAAATCCAGTTTCACAAAACTAACTCCCGGTAAGGTGGTAAGATTAAGAACCACCTGTGCCAGGTACTGTGCTGCCCCTGTTGTTCCTATTTGGTTAGTAAGATAATTACTATTGGGAATTCGAAGCATCAATGTATCGTGTGCTAGTTGGGGATCCAGCAATTGAATATCCGGATATTGGGCATTTAGGCTACCAATTACCAAACCCAATACCGGCACTTCCTTCGATTTGGGTCTCTTCATCGTTTTCTTATCAACATTAATGGTCCAAAGCAAATTCGAATCTACCCCCAACACCACAAAATTGCTATCGGGATGCTCAAACAAAGAAACGGTGGTATCGGCAAAAGTAGCATCAACAGAATCCTCATTGGAAATTGCACTATCATTTGCATCATTACATGATGATTCAAGAAACAAAAACAAGACACTGCAAATGCATAAAAGAGAATTTATTTTTTTCATTGTCGTTGAATTAAAACAATTAGAAAATAACGGGTAGGCTTATTCCAAAAGAGGTTAAACAGGCGTATTAATATAAAAATCACCTATCGAATCAATCCCCAAAAGAAAGATAGCCCTATCCGAATTAAATTTTTCCTAATCGGTACCCCAGGACTTTCCCTTTTGGGTAGCAGGCAATCCATTGGTGATCCAACTGGCCGGTTTCTCATCCTTTAGGTAATATCCAAAAAATTGTCCCAGCCTGATTGAAAGATCCTTTCGATTCCTTCTTTCCATCAGGTTATGCGCCTCTCCGTTATACTGCAGCAACCATACTTTTTTATTAAGCCTTTTCATAGCAGTAAATAACTCAATTCCCTGGTACCAGGGAACGGCACCATCGTTATCGTTATGCATGATCAACAAGGGAGTAGTAATTTTATCTGCAAAAAACAAAGGCGAATTCCGAATATAGGCTTCCCGGTTTTCCCATAAGGTTGCGCCAATGCGGCTTTGTGTTTTTTCGTATTGGAACTGCCTGTTTGCACCCGATTCCCAACGAATACCGCCATAGGCGCTGGTCATATTACTAACCGGTGCTCCGGCACTTGCAGCCCTAAAAATATTCGTTCGGGTTACAAGATAAGCTACTTCGTAACCACCCCAGCTCTGCCCCTGGATCCCCATTCGGGTAGAATCTACCCAGGGCATTTTTGAAAAATACTTTGCTGCACTAACTACACTATTGTACGCACTTTGACCGGGATCGCCGGTTTTATAATAAATATTGGGATCAAAAACCAAATACCCATTACTCACAAACCAGGGAATATTAATCACCGAGGCGCTGGGGGCAGGTGTACGGTAAAGGTATAATCCATCTGCATTCCTTTCATAGAAATAAAAAATAATGGGATACTTTTTCTTTGGATCAAAATTCTCAGGTTTAAACAATAACCCTTCGCTCATCCTGCCATCAAACATCTTCCATTTTTCGAGCGATACGGTTAGCCAATTATATGGCTTCTGCTGATCAGCAATAGAAGTTAACTGTTCAAAATGATTCAGGTTGGAAGATAGATAAAGTTCAGAAGATGAAATATTCGTATTCTGAAGCAAATAAACGGATGTATCTCTTGCTTTTAACAGGGAGGCAATCCGGTATGGTCCCATGCTGGCCTTTTGTGGAATGCCCGCTTTTCCTGCCGGTTGATAAAATAGCCCTGCTTCCTTATTCAACCGGTTAAATCCTTTCAGAAGGAGGATTTCTGAAGGGGAGATAAACCGTTCCTCCTGATTGGTCTTCAGATATTCCAATTTCACCCGGTTCGTCCTTCCCCAACCGTTAGTTAAATTTTCCGGAGAAAGGATGCCCTTCGGATCCAGTTTCCAAATATCATACATATCATATACAAAAAATGCCGAGTCATACTTACTCCACCCCATATTTCCAACCGGATCGGGCAATTCGGGCATATCCTCTTCCGTATCATAGAGGGGTTGGGGAACACGCAGGCTAATATTCCTTGTTATTTTTTCCAATACATCGTAAGCGAAATAATTCTTCAGTTCATAATCGTACCAATAAATATACCCGGCATCGGGTGATGGTGAAAAATTAGCGGAGCGGTTTGTGCTAATGGGGGTGGCTTTGCCATCAAAACAGTTAATCAAAAATGCAGACTGCCTGGTTCTGCCTTCCCATTGGGAAGCAATCCGGTTGTTTTTTGTTGTGGTTCCCAAAACCCAATTGGCATTTCCGTCATCAGCCAGGGTAATATCTTCAATGCCGGGACTACCCAACTGAATCAAAAATGAATCGCCCAGGTTAATAACGGCGAGGTATGACCGATTTTCTTCCCTGGCCAGGTTTAATAATTGTTTGGGTTGGAGATAATCATCGTTGTAATGCCAGATATCCAGTTTTGCCAGTTCAAAATCTACCAGGCTGGTATCGGCAGCAGGTTTGATGGGGGCCGTTCCAAAAAACAAGCGTTTTCCGTTTCTGCTAAAACTAATCTTCCCCTGTTCGCTGATACCGGATCCTATTGGCATCCCCGCCTTATTCCGGTCGGCATACAAAATAGCCGAATCGGCTCCATCCCGGAAAAACCATAATTTATAAAAGCGTTGAAGCGCTTTCTCACTGCTGTCTCTTTCGGCCACAAAAGCAAGCTGCTTTCCCCCTTCATCAAAACAAAAACCGGTGGCATCATTAAAGCCCTGCATTATCGTATCGAACCGGAGTTTATCCAAATTGGCTACCAGCACCAACGACTTTCCGGAAGAATCGGCTTTATCTTTTTTTTGCTCAATTACAATCCGGGTACCCATTTTATCAAAAAGATAATTGTCTGTATTCCTAAACACCCATTCCTTACCGGTTGTTAACTGGCGAAGAACAAGCGTATTAAAATTTTTCTTCTCATTGCCGGGTGCATCTTTTGAAGGCCCATCCGGCTCCAGGTTGTCTTTCGCTTGTTTCTGAATTTCTTTTGATACCTTTTGCAATGCTTTTCGCAATTCCTTTTCGCTGAGGTTCCCTTTTGCCGAATCAATTGCTTTCTTTAAAACGGAATCAGCGATGGCGAGCATACGCTTCGCTTCCTTCTGATGGGCAAGGGAAGATGAGTCTAAATCCTTTTTCTGTGAAACTTCTGCGAGGTACCCAAGCCATCCGCTTCCCTTTTCAGGAATTGAAAATGACTTTACCTCAGGAACATAAAACAGGGTATCTAATACAAGATTGAGGACAACCAGCGAATCGGCTGGAAGGTCATTGCCCGTCTTTTTTTTAATTTTTGCACTCCGGGTTTGCGCATACAATGGTTTTACCCTGCAAACCAGGTATAGGTTATCTTCCGTAAAGGCCGCATTGAATCCCCTTTCAATTTTTCTTATTTTTCCGGAAGAAAGCCATTTCACACACAGATCGCCATCCCCTTCCTGTGGATTCACCGCATAAGCAATATATTTCCCGTTGTTCGAAATTTTTCTTTCTCCCAGCGATTTCCAGCTATCGTACACCCCGTGATCGAGCGGCTTTTTTGATTGGCCAACAGACACTTGCAGCAAGCAGACCAGAAACACAAAGAAGCAAAATCCAATACATTTCTTCATTGGTTAAAGATAATTAATAACCCTAATGAATGAAGGAGTGGAAACGCAATCAGGTAATTATGCTAAAAATTGCTTTCAAATGCAAATCAGGCTTCAGAAAACCAACTTTTTTCCTGAAAAAATTATTATTTAAATCCTGTATAATAAATGCAGTACTGTATTCGTTACAGGGGTATTATGCTACCATGATCCATTTTGGGCCTGGTCTGACTTTTAATTATTAAAAAAAGTTAGCATTTATTGTATGGTTATGGAAATTAAAAGCAAACCATCGAAGCAGGCCCTATTTAAATATGTTAAATACATTCTTTTGCATGTATACATAGACAACAATTAAAAAGGGATTATTCCAAAAGAGGGATTCTGAAAAGCGATTTTCAAATTGGATTCTGAATCTGGATATAACGCTTACAAGTACCCGATAAAATAGGAAAATGCATACCAATTTTCATAAGAAATTGTTTACTGTTTCTAACTCTTTAAGAGTAGTTCTTATTTTGGCGGGAATTGTAATTGCGTTCCCCTCCTACTCACAATTCAGTTGTTCGGGTTTAATTACTACGGATGTTCAATACACTGGAGGGCCGCAAACTTTCATCGTTCCATCTGGTGTTACCCAGGTTCGTATAAGCATCACCGGTGCCAGTGGTGGAGAGGCTACCCTATCCAGCGCATACAAGCCCGGGGGGGGTGCTACCGTATATGCCTATATTACGGTGGTAATGGGAGATGTTTTTCGGGTAATCATTGGAGAAAAGGGAAAAAATGGAAGAATGGAATCCGGGGGTGGAGGAGCCAGTGCAGTATATAAAAATGGAATCTTAATCATGGTTGCCGGCGGAGGAGGTGGAGAAGATAATACCGGAAATGGTGGAAATGGAAGGAGTTCCACGAATGGGGGGAACGGTGGTGATGATGGCAGTGTTGGAAGTTCAGATGGATGCGGATCATCCACAGATAATGGTAAAGGGGGTACAGGTGGAAACGGTGGAAATCACGGAGAATTTTCAAAAAATTGTCCACATGGCGGAGGCGGCGGTGGTGGCCTCCTCTCCAATGGGCAGGGAAACGGGAATATCAATGCCGGCCAGCCGGGAAAAAAAGGCGACATTAATGGTGTAACCGGCGGGCAGGGTTCGCAGGATGATGCAGCAACCGTTCAGGGAGGCTGGGGATGGGCCAGCGGCGGTGGCGCTGATTATCGGGAAAGTGGCGGAGGCGGCGGGTATTCCGGTGGTGGCGGCGGGCCAGAATCCACAAATCCCGGCGGAGGCGGCTCCTTTGTAGCGGCCATAGGAACAAACGGAATTTTTATATCTGATAAAAGCGATGGGACCAACCCAAATTCAAGCTATAATGGTTATGGTACCATTTGCAGTTTGGTGGAAATTGTTTTACCTGTTACCTACAAAAGTTTTACCGCCGAATCAACCACGGTAGGAAATCTTCTGAAATGGGAAATGTCTTCAGAACAAAACATAAGTCATTATGAAGTGGAACGTAGTGCCGATGGTATAAACTTCACTAATATAGGAATTATGGCTGTTGCCGGAAATAATGCATCTACCAATAAGTACCAATTTTTAGATAATACCTCTCCTTTCGAAAGTACATACTATCAAATAAAATCAATTGACAGGAACTCCAGAATTTCCTATTCTTCCATTCGCTTCATAAAAGGGAGGGTAATGCATGATTTAATTTCTGCCTATCCCAACCCGGCATTTGATGTGCTGAAGATTGTGTTGCCTCAAACCTGGAAAAACAGTAAATCCATAATCACAATAATGAATGCTAACGGGCAGGCATTGATCAACCAAACAGTAAATACTGCAGAAAATAAATTTAATGTGAAATCGCTTCCTAAAGGAGTTTACATAATTAAGGCAATTAACATTACCCATAATCAGCAACTGTCGCTAAAGTTCCTAAAGAATTAATCCGCAATAAAAAAAGTGCGAAAAGTCCTGGTATAGATCCACTAAAACTTCTACTCCATAAGAAATCCCCAATCCGCTTTCAGGCTGGTTAGGCGTTGAGGGGGGAGGCCGATTGAATCATAATGTCCGGCAATGCTTTTCTGCCGGTAGGCTTCATACAGGCTTACCGCACAGGCCACAGAAATATTGAGCGATTTAATAATCCCTACCTGAGGAATGATAAAATTGCCATCACAACGCCCAATTAAATCATCTGAAACGCCACTGTGTTCATTACCAAATATCAGGGCCACCGAATCGGTGAGATCGAGGCTGTAAAGGGGTACCGAGGTTGAATCGAGATGGGTAAGATATATCTTATTATATTGTTTTCTTAACGCTTCAAAACATGCATCCACATTTGTAAACTGGTGAACCGTTAACCATTTTGCTGCAGAGGAACTGCTTTTCTCTCCCCATTTCTTATGCCGCGGGATATCGGTATTCAAAACATAAATATCCTGAACTCCCACTGCGTCGCAGGTTCGCATAACGGCAGATATATTATGCGGATCGAAAACATTCTCCAACACAACCGTTAGGTTAGGTTGTCGTTTTTGCAAAACATAGTTAAGTCGATGGGCCCTTTCTGGCGTCATGCTGCGAAAATCGGAAATAAATAGGAGGTGAGTAAACAAAAGTCGGGTAAACTGAATGTTGTTTAGTTTAATTTTTAGGTTCAATTTTAAAAAATCCCGATTTTGTACCTGGGGGAAGGGGCGGCAGCCCCGGGGTGGGAAGTTGATTTTTTTATCATTCAATGGTATACCCTGTTATTTCCCCAGATAAAATTCAGGAAATTTAATCAAGCAGCACTGAACCTTTGGAACACTGGTGCCAATAGTGAGGAAAAATCGATTCGTGCATTCGTGGCAAAATAAACAATACCTACCCTAAATTTTCTTCAGTCAAATTTTTTGGCCCAATTTTTAAAAATTCCGATTTTGTACCTGGGGGAAGGGGCGGCAGCCCCGGGGCGGGAAGTTGATTTTTTTTATCATTCAATGTTAGCCCCGGTTATTTCCCCAGATAAAATCCGGGAAATTTAATTAAGCAGCACTGAACCTTCGGAACACTGGTGCCAATAGTGAGGAAAAATCGATTCGTGCATTCGTGGCAAAATAAATAATACCTACCCTAAATTTTCTTCAGTCAAATTTTTTGGCCCAATTTTTAAAAATCCCGATTTTGTACCTGGGGGAAGGGGCGGCAGCCCCGGGGCGATTCGTGCATTCGTGGCAAAATAAACAATACCTACCCTAAATTTTCTTCAGTCAAATTTTTTGGCCCAATTTTTAAAAATCCCGATTTTGTACCTGGGGGAAGGGGCGGCAGCCCCGGGGCAAAGAGCTATAACTTTAAGAGGTTGCTGAATTGCAATCCATTCCATCAACCAGATGAAGGTCTAATGAATAATGGGATCAATGCTCGTAATTATCCATTTTAATATCCATTCACTCATCAAATTTCTGCTATTCCTCCGCATTCATTTCATACATTAGCATCAAATTTTCCATAATGAGACTTACAGTATTGGCTTTTGCAGCACTTGGCATTCTTGGCGGATGCAGTCAGAAAAATGAAGATAAAAAGGAAATTAAACCCGATGTGGTGGAAGTGAATGTTGACAGTACAGTTAAACCGGGTAATGATTTTTTCCTTTTTGCCAATGGAAAATGGATTAAAGAAAACCCCATACCAGCCGAACAATCCAGTTGGGGAATTGGCAACCTGGTAATTGAGGAAAACTTAAAAAGGCTAAGGGAAATATCTGAAAAAGCTGCGGCTAATAATGCGGCAAAAGGCAGTAACGATCAAAAAATCGGTGATTTTTGGCACTGCGCAATGGATAGTGCCAGCATCGAATCTAACGGTATTAGGCCACTCACAGCCCTGTTGCAAAAGATTGATGCGATTAAAGATATTAACGGGCTTGTGGAGACCTCGGCCGAATTAAAAACTTTTGGTTCTTCCACCCTGTTTAGCGATTGGGTAGCACAGGATCCTAAAAAATCGGACCTGATGGCCTATACACTTTGGCAGGGAGGATTGGGATTACCCGAACGGGAATACTATTTTAAACCGGATTCTTCTACCACCGCTATACGGAATGCATACGTAATACACATCACAAGGGTCTTAACGCTTGCCGGGGTTGACACTGCAAAATCGAAAATTGCCGCTGATAATATTCTGAAAATGGAAACCGGCCTGGCCAGGTCTTCCAGAAAATTGGAAGATCTCCGGGATCCCTATTCTAATTACAACAAAATGGCAATTACCGATCTGGGAAAAATGGCCCCGGCCATTAACTGGGCAGCATATCTGCCGGCAATAGGCGTAAAAAGCGTGGATTCGGTAATTGTAGGCCAACCTGAGTTCTTCAAATCTCTCAACCAAACGCTAAACCAAACTTCCTTAGAAACCTGGAAACTATATTTAAAATACAATTTGTTAAACGACCTTTCCGCAGCGCTGCCAGATGCATTTGTAAATGAGGCCTTCAACTTTCAAAAATTATTCTCCGGTGCGAAAGCACAGAAACCCCGTTGGAAAAGGGCCATATCTATGGAAGAAAATGCAATGGGTGAGCTTCTCGGCCAATTATATGTAAAAGAATTTTTTAACGAAACTGCAAAAAAAAGATACACCGATTTGGTGGAATCCATTCGCACTGCCTTAAAAGACAGGATCACGAACCTTACCTGGATGACTGATTCTACCAAACAAAAAGCCTATGCCAAACTGGCTGCCATTACAGCAAAAGTTGGTTATCCTAATAAATGGAAGGACTTTTCTGCGCTCGAAATTGGAAAGGAAAGTTTTGTTCAGAATGTAATGAATGCAAATAAATTCTGGCATAATTACGAGTACAACAAATTAGGTAAACCGGTTGACCGGGAAGAATGGGACATGTACCCGCAAACCTATAATGCCTATTATAACCCCAGCAATAACGAGATTGTTTTGCCTGCCGGTATTTTTACCGTACCTGGATACCGTGATGAAGAATTGGACGATGCTGTTGTTTTTGGTTATGCCGGGGCCAGCACCATTGGTCATGAAATTACCCATGGCTTTGATGATGAAGGGCGCCAATATGATGCCCAGGGAAACCTGAAAAACTGGTGGACTAAAGCAGATGAGGATGCTTTTAAAAAGCGGGCCGATGTAATGGTGAAGCAATTTGATGCATATGAGCCTGTGCCAGGTTACCATATAAATGGAAAAGCTACCCTTGGCGAAAATATTGCCGATCTGGGTGGTATCCTTCTGGGTATTGAAGCTTTTAAAAAAACCGATCAGTTTAAAAAGAATGAAAAAATTGCCGGCTTTACGCCCATGCAACGGTTCTTCCTGGGGTATTCCTTAGGCTGGTTAGGAAACATCCGGGTAGAATTGCTGAAGAACAGACTGCTTACTGATGTGCACTCCCCTGCAAAATACCGGGTGAACGGGCCCTTTGCCGATGTGGATGAATTCTATTCCAATTTTGGGGTATTGCCTACCGATAGCATGTATATACCTGATAGCCTCCGGGTGCATATCTGGTAATTGGATTCCGGTGAAATTTTTATTACTGGCCTGAGAATTCAGGCCATTTTTTTTCAGAGAAATTAAAATGCAGATACCTCAATTCCCAACCCCGGTTTATCTGAAAGGATCACTTTGCCTGCACCGTCAAATGATATCCCCGATCCCAGGTCTTCGGTTAGAAGCAGGGTCCCGTCCATATCCAGGTAATCGGCAAGGGGGGCAAGTTGCGCAATGGCAGCGGAGCCAATGCTGGTTTCATTCATACACCCAATCATAACTTTCAGCTCTTTTTCCCGGGCATCCGATATCATTCTTCGGGCCGGGGTTATCCCGCTGCACTTGGTCAGTTTAATATTAATACCATGAAAATAGCCAACGCATTTTTCCACATCTTCTTCCTCCACACAGGATTCATCTGCGATTAGGGGTAAGGGTGAGGTGGAGAATAATTTCTTCATCCCTTCCCAATCGTCTTTTGCCAGGGGTTGCTCTACCAACTCCACACCCAATTGGGCAAGTTGGGGAATCTTTTCCAGTGCCTCTTCCAGGCTCCACCCGCCATTTGCATCCACCCTGAATGGCGCATCTGTTTCCTTACGAAGTGCCGCCACCCTTTCCACATCTCCATCCACTCCTACTTTTACTTTATAAACCGGCCAGGGCTTCTTTTTCATTTTTGCCAGCATGTTATCCATCGTGTCGATGCCAATCGTATAATCGGTTGCAGGTACCGTTGATTTATCAAGTTGCCAAAGCTGGTGCAATGGCTTCCGTTTCATCTTCCCATACAAATCCCATCCCGCCATATCCAATGCACAAACAAGGAAATTATTTTCATGAAAAAGATGATGCAGGTAATGCCAGTATCGTTCGGGATCTGAAAAGGCAAATTGTTCCACTAACCTTTTCTTCTTTTCCAGGTCTGCCAGCATTTTCTCTACGGTGATATTGTAATAGCTGATGGCGGGTGCTTCGCCATATCCCTTAAATCCCATAAAGGAAAGGCTTACCGCCAATCCGGGTTGATGGCTTTTTTCGGCCTTTGATATTTTGAATGGGAATTCAAACGGAAGGTTATAGGAATGGTATTCAAGTTTTAGCGGCATTATCTTCCACTGTTCTTTATCAGGTGGTAAATCAGCATATTAAAATCATCGGCATCTTTCAGTTCTTCGAGGCTGATATGCATCCGGTAGTTCCAATTGTGGTTGGGATCGGCAGGAATATTTATCCGCTCATCCCTGGGGTTATCAATTCTCAACTTCCCATCCATGGCAAGAAGGTCCTGCATTAAAAAAACAGCCCACATGGCAGGTGAATGAAGATGTTGCTTGATAATTTCAACGGCTACCCAGGGTTCACAATAAAAGGGGGCCATTCCGTATTGGCCAAGGACATGATTGTAAAAATACTGGATGCCGTCCTTATCTTCTTCCCACCACTGCCTTATGGTACTCGTATCGTGTGTAGAGGGAGTTATGACACTAAGAAATGGTGCTTGTGCGGGAATAGAGAAACGCTCATTGGGTTTCTTGGGCATGCGTTGAACGCCTAATGAAAGTATCTCCCGTTGTGCTAAAACACTATCCACAAAATCGGGCACCATACCCAGGTCCTCCGCACACAATAACATTCGGGTATTATCTTGTAATGCATTCAATTTTTTACCACCTGCCGATTTCCATAATTCATCCTGCCTTCCAAAGAAATACTGCTGATATAAGCGCTTCAGAATTTCCTGCTGGTCTTCATCGAGGGATTGAAACAAGCGGGTTTTAGGCATATTAATCCGGAAATGGTAAAAGCCATCAACTCCTTCTTCCGCTATTAAAACCACGTCTGCTATTATATTAAAAATAGCCTGCTTCAGATAACTCTTTTGCGGATATTTTTCAAAAAAAGCTGCCACCCCCTGCTGGGTGGCCAATTCGGGTCGGAGGTTTCCGTTATCAAAAACATTTTCCATAGCCCAAACTGCATCTTCTCCAAAATCCTGGCTAATGAGAGCATCGTTAATAAAGGGTTTCGCAAGGTATGCGGCAGAAACGGAAAGCCCATTAATTTGAAGTTCGTGTTGGGAGAAAGGCAAGGCGGGTACAAATACCCCCAAAATTCCTTCAATAGCAGTTCTGGGGATACTCCAGATACGGAAGAAACCCAGGATATGATCAATTCGGATGGCATCAAAATAGGTACCCATGTGCTCCATCCGGCTCCGCCACCAGGCATAATTATCCTTCGCCATTTCATCCCAGTTATAGGTAGGGAACTCCCAGTTTTGTCCTTTAACGGCAAAGGCATCGGGCGGCGCCCCGGCCTGCATATCCATGTGAAAAAGTGTTGGGTTAACCCAGGTTTCCACACTATGCCTCCCTACCCCTATGGGAAGGTCGCCCTTAAAAATAACGGCCTTCGATTTTGCATAATTAACGGCATCGACTAGCTGCAGATGTAAATGATACTGAATGAAATAATAAAGGGCAATTTCATCATAATAGGAAGTACCCGGACTAACCAGTTCCTGGATTTTTTCCTCTTTATAATTTGCAAACTCCTCCCAGCAACTGCAATCCGCAGAATTGTATTTATCCCGGAGGTAGCAAAAGGCTGCATAGGGAACCAGCCATTCCCGGTTTATATTGAAAAATTCGAAGAAATCAACGTCTTCATTAAAATCGTCTTTCTTATTGTTATATAATATCTTAAGAGCCCTTAATTTTAATTTTGCTACAGCTATATGATTCAAGGTAGCCTCAGCATTTAGCTTTTTTGCCTCCTCCAAAATTTCATCTTCCAGCTCCATATCCAATTCCCGTGCAAGGCGGTTAACATCGAGATACTGCGGGTGAAGAGCATAGGCAGATATAGATGCGTAAGGATAGGAATCCCGGATCGTGTGGGTGGCAATCGTATCGTTTACGGGTAGCAGTTGGATCATCCGGAAACCATTCTTATGGGCCCAGTCTGCCAATGGGATCAGATCCGAAAAATCGCCCACTCCCCAACTGTTTTTTGAACGCAGGGCTGATACCGGAAGGTTGATTCCGGCTCCCCGCCATACCGACTGATCAAAAAAGGGAAATGCCCTAAACAGGAACAACTCGTCTTTTGCGGGGTTTTTAAAAACGGTACGGTTACTTCCCGGTTCGTATTGAAGTATGTGACCGGTGTCGGTATTCTTCACCGCATATTTATATTCTACCGGAAGTTTTTCCTTATTCAGGTTAACCTGGGCTGTCCAGATTCCATCCTCAAAACTCATTTCCACCGCATCGGCCTCCAGCCATTCTCCCAAAGCCGGAGAGCCGCCAATCAGGCAAAGTTTTCTTCCTTCCTGAAGATAGGGCGCTTCCACCTCGAAAATATGGGTGATTTTTTTACCCTTATTCTTGTATTTTTTGGTGCGGTGGGTATGAAACACATCTGTAAAAGGTTCACTGGCAAATACTGAAGAATGAAAATTAAGGGCATTCCACTCGTCGTAAACTGAAATATACTCCCGGTTTATTTTCTTTAAGTGGATTTTACGTACCGGGGAGGAGTCGTACAAATCGGAACCGGAACTGTCTTTTAAAACATACCGGTATTCAATAGTTCCCTTTAACCGTAGTTCCTCCGTATCTATTTCCGTCCACCAGGTTTCATTATCATAAACCAATTTAATTTGCCTCGATTCGGTACTTTTTTTTGAAGATTTTCCAGAAAGCAGGACATACATTTCCTGTCCATATCTTGTTTTATAACCTATATGCAGCCGAATAATCATAAAGAAATTTGGATGCGCAATTTAATAAATAGGAGGCGGTTGCATCTTAATTATTTACTTCCAAAATTTATAATTGAATAATAATACACCCTATATTTGCCAAAACAATACGCAATATGACTACTACCACTAAAAGACCTACCCTGTTATACTGGTTCCTTTTCCTACTTTCGGTTTGTGCTTTTTTTGGGGTTTACGCTATTGGTGGTGGATACTGTTCGATGGTATTACCCTTTGTTGTTACTACTTTTTCCCTTGCGTTAAATCTGATTTAAACGGATCTGAATATTTACAAAAAGGCCCCGGAAATCCGGGGCTTTTTTCATTTTGTCAACCGCAATTTTATCGCGGGTGGCTGGTAAGCGTTCTCATTTTAAAGGGTAGGGTTAAAGCGTTTCTATCTGACTATTCTGCATTTTTTATAATGATGGTTGGCGGCTTCGGAGGGCGAAACCGACCGGGAGCAGGAGGCAATGGCTCCGCCCAGTATTACAAGGATGATAAGTTTCTTCATAGCGTTATAGTTGGTGTAATGTATTAAAACGGAAATATACCGTCCTTATTGTGTTTCACCCTTCTTATTTTTCTTCATTTCAAAAACCATTAATATGCCCCGTAATCAAAAAAAGCCGCCTCCAAAAGGAGACGGCTGTAATTAAAATTAAATTTAACTACGGGAAATCCTTATTTCACCTCTTCAAATTCGGCATCGGTTACATTTTCGCCGCCGGTATTTGCATTGGGCTGAGCTCCACCCCCATCCTGATGCGCTTCGGCTCCCGGCTGGGCACCCTGGGTTGCTTTATACATATCCTCACTGGCTGCCGTCCAGGCCTGATTTAATTCGGCCAGTGCCGTATCAATTTGGGCAAGATCCTGGGCTTTGTGGGCATCCTTCAGTTTGGTGATGGCCACTTCAATAGCCGATTTCTTTTCAGCAGGAATCTTATCGCCGTATTCTTTCAATTGCTTTTCCGACTGGAAGATATTACTATCGGCAAGATTTACCTTTTCAACTTTTTCTTTTTCTTTCTTATCTGTTTCTTCATTTGCCTTCGCTTCATTCTTCATCTTTTCAATTTCTTCTTTGCTGAGGCCGCTTCCTGCTTCAATCCGGATTTTTTGTTCCTTTCCGGTGCCTTTATCCTTAGCCGTTACATGCAGGATACCGTTGGCATCAATATCGAAGGTTACTTCAATTTGGGGAACGCCGCGGGGTGCAGGTGGAATACCATCCAGGTTAAAGGTCCCGAGGCTTTTATTCTGACCAGCCATGGGTCTTTCACCTTGCAGTACATGGATTTGTACCCCGGGCTGGTTATCGGCAGCCGTGCTGAAGGTTTCTGATTTCTTGGTAGGGATGGTGGTATTCGAATCGATGAGCCTTGTCATTACCCCACCCATGGTTTCAATTCCGAGGCTAAGGGGAGTCACATCAAGCAACAACACATCTTTTACCTCTCCGGTTAATACAGCCCCCTGGATCGCAGCCCCTACAGCCACCACTTCATCCGGATTAACTCCCTTATGAGGCTTTTTACCAAAGAACTTTTCTACGATTTCCTGTACTTTGGGAATACGGGTAGAGCCACCCACCAGGATTACTTCATCAATCTGGCTACGGGTATATCCGGCATCCTTTAATGCCTGTTCGCAGGGCTTAAGGCATCTTTCAAAAAGTTTATCAGCCAGGGCTTCAAATTTGGCGCGGGTAAGTTTCTTTACCAGGTGTTTAGGTACCCCATCCACGGCGGTGATATAGGGCAGGTTAATTTCTGTTTCTGCTGAAGATGATAATTCGATTTTTGCCTTTTCAGCCGCCTCTTTCAGCCTTTGCAAGGCCATCGGGTCTTTGCGCAGGTCGATGGCTTCATCGGCCTTAAATTCATCGGCCAGCCAGTCCATAACCACCTTATCAAAATCATCGCCACCCAGATGGGTATCCCCATTGGTTGATTTCACTTCAAATACGCCTTCGCCCAGTTCGAGAACAGAGATATCGAAGGTTCCACCACCGAGGTCGAATACGGCAATCTTCTGATCCTTACCTTTCTTATCGAGGCCATAAGCCAGGGCGGCGGCGGTAGGTTCGTTAACTATCCTGCGAACATTAAGGCCTGCAATTTCGCCGGCTTCTTTGGTGGCCTGGCGTTGTGCATCATTAAAATAGGCCGGAACGGTTATTACGGCTTCGTTCACTTCCTGGCCCAGGTAATCTTCGGCCGTTTTCTTCATTTTCTGAAGAATCATGGCGCTGATTTCCTGCGGTGTGTAGAGCCTGCCTTCAATATCAATACGAACGGTATTATTATCCCCTTTTACCACTTTATAGCTCCAGTGGGTGCTTTCTTCTGTAACCTCATCAAAACGGCGGCCCATAAAGCGTTTTACGCTGGATATGGTGTTTTGGGGGTTGGTGATGGCCTGCCGTTTGGCAGGATCGCCCACTTTACGTTCGCCATTCTTTAAAAAAGCCACTACAGAAGAGGTGGTACGGCGTCCCTCGTCGTTTGGAATCACGACGGGTTCATTTCCCTCCATAACAGCCACGCAACTATTGGTGGTTCCGAGGTCAATTCCAATTATTTTTCCCATGATTAAATATTTATTTGGAAAGTGTTTGTCAATCATTATGCCATCCGGGTAAGTGTGCAAAAATGGCAGGTTTTAAAGCCAATTTTTGGAAAACAGACCTTTGGATGGCAGTATCCTCCTTCTGATACTGATCAACTACTGCAGGGAAAATAACTATCAATGAAAAATGGAGACGCTAATTTTTTATCATTTTTAGCGCTTTTTTAAAGTCTGCCCCTACAACCAATACAGAATAAAATCCCTTTGTAAGGAAACTAGCATCTAAATTGATCTTATTATCTCCAACAGATGCGCTAATACTTTTGAAAAGGCAAACTCTTCCCTGCGCATCTATTATCCGTATCTCAAATTGATTTTTTGAATTGCTGTATACATTTACAATTGCCTCATTTTGAACTGGATTATATATTATGGAAGCCTCATTCGGGAAGCCGTTGAAATAAACTTTTTCAATTTGGCTATATAGACATTTTCCGTCATTGTCTTTTTCCAGGATCCTATAATAAGATATGGAAGGAACGGGCTTGATATCTTCAAAATAATAATCCTTTCTGGAATTGCTAAATCCTGCGGCATTTATCATCCCAACTGATGTAAAATGACTACCATCAGTACTTCGTTGAACAATAAATTTACTAGAATTTGTTTCAGATGCCGTACTCCATTTTAGCCATACTTTTTGATTAATTCGAGTAGCTGAAAAGAAAAGTAATGCAACGGGGAGGGGGGAAGGATTTACTTCTACAAAGGGAGAATTGGGATTCCTTCCAGTGGTTTCGGTAAAATCTACAAGTTTTGTAAATAAAGAGTTTGTAATATCGTATGAAAACATAACTCCCTTTTCGTTAATACCTCCTGTTGATGTGGTGCCATATAATTTTCCATTAGAACCCTGGGTAAGGGAAGTTAAGGGGAGAGATCCGTTTACTCCGTCAAAATTGAACAATTTATTATAGGAAGAAGATATTGGATCAAATGAGAAAATGACCCCCATATTATTACTTCCGCCAAATTTTGTAATTCCATACAATTTTCCATCAAATGCTTGAATTAATCTACCGGTAGGCGAAGCACCCATAACACTATTAAAGTCAAATAATTTCAAATATATCGAAGTAGCCGGGTCAAAAGAATAAATTACTCCCTCATTGCTATTCGACCCTCCCAATTCTGTAATTCCATACATTTTCTCATCATTTGCCATCATTAAACCAGACATGGGATATTGTCCATTTGTGCCGTCAAAATCGTGTATTTTATTATAATTGGAATTCGCAGGATCAAATGAAAAGATAACTCCTCTACCATTAACTCCGCCTGTGTTTGTAACCCCATATAGTTTTCCATTATTATGTTGGACTAAACGACCATTTGCATTTTGACCATATTCAGGTCCGAAATCAAATAAATTAGAAAAGGTAGAAGTTTCCAGTTCGAAAGAATAGATTATTCCAGAATTATTAATTCCACCCGAGTTTGTTGTTCCATATAATTTCCCATTGGAAGCTTGCATAATTGATTCGTCTGCATTATGCCCAATCTCCTGGGAAAAGCTAAATAACGGAGTGATATTTCCTACTGTTGGGTTAAATGAAAAGATTTCACCATTCCCCAAATCTCCGCCAGAAAATGTGGTTCCATATAATTTCCCATCGCTACATTTATATAACCCTTTCGAAGGGAAAGAACCGAATTCATTAATTCCAAAGTTTTTAAGAATCGAGTACTCAAAACTGGAAGGATGAAATTTAAAGAGGGCACCAGAACCAGTGGTCCCTCCAGCCATTCCATATAAATTACCATCTGCTGTCTGTATTAAACCACCTCTTAATGCATGGTCGGATGAAAAATCAAAATCTTTCAATTTTGTAAAGCCATTTGAAATAAGATCGAAAGAAAAAAGTACACCTCCATTACTACTTCCTCCAGAGGTAGTCATTCCAAATAATTTACCATTAGAAGCCTGACATAAGCTTCCATATGGATAGGCGCCATCTGGACCATCAAAAGCTTTCAATATTAAATAATTGGAATTAACAGGATTAAATTTAAAAACCACTCCTTTTCCATTACTCCCTCCCACATAAGTCATTCCATAAAAATTTCCATCAGAAGCTTCTATTAAATTCCCAAATGGATTATTTCCTGATAAAAAATCAAGATCTTTCAATTTTAATAATAAGGAAGTTGAAGGGTCAAATGAAAAAATAACGCCCTCATTATTTACCCCACCATAAGGAGTCATTCCATATAATTTTCCATCAGAAGCCTGAAAAAGACTACCATTCGGAGAACTCCCATTCAGCCCATCAAAATCAATAAGTTTTGTGAAAACAGATGAAACCGGATCGAAAGAATAAATAACACCCGCCCCGTTTAAACCTCCACCAGCCATCCCATAAAGAATGCCATTTGACGCTTCAACCAATGTCCCTATAGGGCCAGAGCCATGCTGTCCATCAAATACTTTTAACTTACTATAAACGCCTGTTACAGGATTGTAAGAAAAAATTACCCCTGGCCCAGAATTTCCCAAATTATTAGATAGACCCCCCTTTTGTGTTACCCCATATAGTAATCCATTAGCCGCTTGAATTAAACCACCCGTTGGCCCATCTCCGTTTAGATGATTAAAATTATGGACAACATGAAACTCAGAATTTACAGGATTCATCGAAAAAATCACCCCTAAACCATAGGCTCCACCTTTGGGCGTCATCCCATAAAATTTCCCATCAGCGGCTTGAAAAAGAGAGTTGTACAATGGCTCCGCCGCTTCCGCTTCAAAATTAAATGTTGAAATAAGGCTATGATCGGCTTCATCATACTTTACAATAGTTCCACCACCAAAAGCTCCTTCATTAGATGTTGTACTATAGAGTACCTGGGCATTCACCGAAAACAAAAGTGAATACAAAATGAAAAAAATAATGAAATTCTTCCGCATAAAATAAGTTTAGGGTTTAAGTTTTTGCGAATCAGGAGATAAGGAAAATTAATTACGCAGGTGAGTTAACATTAGTTAATGGCGCAGAAAAGAATACTATATATCGGAATAAATAGTATTTTCCAGGATGGGATTCTTAAAAGGAAAATAAATTTAATTTATTGCTTTCGGAATCCCAAAAAGAATTCGTGAACAAAATTGAAATGGAAATTGAATCCTTTTGCACAACTCAGAAATCAATTATTTATGAAATATACAAATACCTTTTTCTAAAGGGCAGGTTCCCGGAAAAAGATAAAACCCTTAGGAAACAAAAAAATCCCGGCACCACTTATCTGCTGCGCCGGGATTAATAAAATTTTCAAAAGGATCCTGTTTCCTATCTCTCCTATTCCTTCACCAGTTTTAAAACAGCCTTTTTATTTGTCTGAATCACCGTTATCATATACAGCCCTACCCCCAGGTCTTTTCCTACCCGGTATTGCAATTGGGCCGGGCCCTCACTGTGGTAAACCACCCTACCCAGGATATCGGTTATAGAAATCTTCAATTTCTCATTCAGATTAAAGCCCGTAAAATCCAGGGTGAACTCCGATGAAGATGGGTTAGGATATGCCTTTACAGTTACCCAATTTTCCATCCCGCTTTTCACCGGTTTTGCACTGCGTACATTGTTGTTGCAATCTTCGGGGCCAATGATAATTGTATTTTCAACCGTTTGCCCTACGCAGGTCTTGCTGTCTTTTACATATCCGGTATACGTGCCGGGGGCAAGGTTTGTGAATGTATTGCCAGGCTGGTAATTGTTCCCATCCAGGCTATAAGAAAACGGCCCGATTCCCCCAGCCAAATACAAGGTTATGGTACCTGTACCCTCGCAGTTTGGCGCATTTGTTTTAGAGAAAGTTACCGTCATATTGTTTACATTAATCGTTGCATTTGCCGCACCGGTGCAACCCCGGCTATCCGTAACCGTAACTACATAATTCCCTGCCGAAAGCCCCGTAAAAACATTTGAACTCTGTACCGGGGCCCCATTAAGTGAATAGGAATATGGAGGAATCCCTCCGGATACATTAGTCTGAATACTTCCATTATTAATACATGAACTGGTATTGTTATGGTTTGTTGAAACCGTGAGCCCGGCGCCCTGTCCCACTGTAACTGTTTGGGTGGCGGTACATCCTTTGGCATCTTCAATTGCTATCGTATGGCTGCCTGCCGAAAGACCGGTGAACAAGCTGTTTACCACGAAAGGGCCTCCATCTACACTATAGGTAAACGGAGGTATCCCTCCAGATCTGTACACCTGAATAGCGCCATCGTTGTTGCAATTCGAAGCATTATATACATACGTAGAAAAGGAAAGAGCAGGAACAGATTGAACTTCCACTGCCTTAGTGGAGGAACATCCGCGGGCATCGATTGCTGTTACCGAATGCATACCGGCTGCTACATTGTTGAATGTATTACTTACCTGAGGAGTTCCTCCATCCAATTGGTAGGTATATGGAGAAATGGCTGCAGCAGCATACACTGTAATGGATCCCGTAGCTATACAGGAAGCAGACCTGCTACCTCCGGTAGTTATTACAGGCAGAAAGGCCTTCCCCACATGGATTTGAGAATGGGTAACCGTTCCACAACCCTGTGCATCCGTTATGGTAACATTATAGAATCCATAGGTTAAACCGGAAATATTGGACACATTACCCGGATCCGGATAAACTGTGGTGGCCGGGTTGCCAGATCCAATAATTCCGCTCCATTGAAAATTATACTGCCCACTGCCATGGCTGATATTTAACGAAATAGCTCCATCCGGGGAGCCGGCACAGGCACTTTGGTTAATGATATGTACCGAAGCGGCCAGGGAACCCGGGAAAGCATTGGGATCATTATCGTTACAATCTGTATGATTGGTTACATAACCGGGATGCGGAGTAGCAGAGCAGGATGAAATTGCAATATTAGGGTCGCCAAAACCATCGCCATCATTGTCTTTATAGTAGGTCTGAGGAGTACATATTTCAATAAAAGAATTGTATTGTGGATATGCTCCGTTGCTACCATTAAAATCCTGCAGTTTGGTATATACAGAACCTGGGATATCAAAAGAAAAAGCAACACCCATTCCATTACTGCCGCCATATTTTGTCATCCCGTAGAGTTTGCCATCTGCTGCCTGCATTAAACTTCCAGTAGGAAACATTCCGTCCGTGCCGCTAAAATCTTTTAACTTGCTAAAAGTCGAGGTGACGGGATCATAAGAAAATATAACTCCGGCATTATTGCTTCCGCCCCAGTATGTCATCCCGTAGAGTTTGCCATCTGCAGCCTGCATTAAACTTCCATTAGGATACTTTCCGTCTGTGCTGCCAAAATCTTTGAGCTTGGTATAAGTGGAGGTGACGGGGTCATAAGAAAAGATTACTCCGGCATTATTGCTTCCGCCCCCGTATGTCATCCCATAGAGTTTACCATCACTTGCCTGCATTAAACTTCCAGAAGGGTTACTCCCATCTGTACTGCTAAAATCTTTTAGCTTACTATAAGTGGAGGTGACAGGGTCATAAGAAAATATGACACCATAGTTATTACTGCCGCCATTGGATGTCATCCCATAGAGTTTACCATCACTTGCCTGCAATAAACTGCCTTGAGGATTCCTTCCATCTGTGAAACCAAAATCTATTAGCTTGCTATAGGTGGAGGTGACGGGGTCATAAGAAAAGATGACACCATAGTTATTACT
>JAFEAB010000047.1 GCA_018266615.1 Bacteroidota bacterium | reverse complement strand
CTGCCACTGGCCTTACCTAAAATTTATACCTATGCTTTGCCGAATGACCTGTTCCCTTTGGCGGTGCCGGGTAAACGCGCAGAAGTTGTTTTTGGAAGGAATAGAAAGTATGCGGGGATTATTAATCGGGTAATAGATGAGGAGCCAAAATTTGAAACAAGGGAAATAATTTCCATTCTGGATGATCTTCCGCTTTTAAACCCCGAACAATTGCAGTTTTGGGATTGGATTGCGAAATATTACATGTGTTCCGAAGGGGAGGTGATGATTGCCGCACTCCCAGCTCATTTTAAACTCAGCAGCGAAACCATCCTGGTTTACAATGAGGAAGCTGGCGATGATTTCAGTTTTTTAAATGATGATGAATTTATAATTGCAGAAGGGCTGCTGATAAAAAATCAGTTATCTGTTTCGGATGTGCAGGAACTGCTGGGAAACCGAAATGTGTACCAGGTAGTGAAATCTCTGCTCGAAAAAAAAATATGCTTTGCCTGGGAAAAAATTGAGGAAAAGTACAAGCCCAGGAAAGAAAAATTTATTACCCTCAATCCGCTGTATTCTGAAGAACCGGCCATGGAGGCCCTTTTGAATAATTGGAAAGGCGCACCCCGGCAGTTAGATTTGCTGCTTGCCTATTTGCATATCCTGCATACCGAAACGGAGGTATCCCAAACTGCCTTGCTGAAAAAAGCAGGCGCCACCGCAGCCCAGCTTAAAGGACTGGTTGAAAAAGGGATACTTTTCATTGATACCCGGATCATTAACCGTTTGCCCAACGAGTTACCACGGGTTAATATTGATTTTTCGTTAAGTGCTGTTCAGGAAAAGGCATTCCGTGAGATAAAGGATTGTTTCAATTCTCATTCAGTGTGCCTTTTGCATGCTGTAACAGGAAGTGGTAAAACCCATATTTACATCCGGTTGATTGAAGAATACCTTGCAAATGGAAAACAAGTGCTTTATCTCCTCCCCGAAATTGCCCTTACCACCCAAATCGTTCGCCGGCTTCAAAAGCATTTTGGAGGCTATCTTTCAGTTTACCACTCTAAATTCAATGATCAGGAAAAAGTGGAAATATGGAACCGGGTACGATCCGGTGAGGCAAAAATTGTTTTAGGGGCAAGAAGTGCCATTTTTCTTCCATTTACTAACCTGGGGTTTATTGTGGTGGATGAAGAGCATGATTCTTCTTACAAGCAAAACGACCGATCGCCCAGATATAATGCACGCGATGCAGCTATTTTTTATTCCTCCCTGTTTAATGCTAAACTTTTGTTGGGAAGTGCAACGCCTTCCCTCGAAAGTTTCTATAATGCCCAAAACAATAAATTCGGCCTGGTGGAATTAACCGAAAGGTATGGCCATGTTGCATTGCCTGCCATTGAAATTATTAATGCCCGCCAGGTTGCCGTAAAAGGCAAACTCATGATATCGCCCCAGCTTCATCAGGCGATAGAAGAAACGGTAAGAGCTGATAAACAGGTTATACTATTTCAAAACAGGAGGGGATATAACCCGTATTTAATTTGCGCATCATGTGGTTATATACCCAAGTGCATTCATTGCGATGTATCGCTTACGCTGCATAAGAATACCAATAAGCTGCATTGCCACTATTGTGGAACCACCTATCCTAAGTTGGTTACCTGCCCCGCATGTGGAAGTAATACATGGCTGGAGAAAAATTTTGGAACAGAAAAAATTGAGGAATTGCTGGAGGAGGAATTTCCTGATTTTAAAGTGGCCAGGATGGATATCGACAGTGTGAAAGGAAAGCACGCCCACGATTTACTTATTCATCAGTTTGAACGACAGGATATTGATATCCTGGTAGGAACCCAAATGGTGGTGAAAGGGCTCGATTTTGAGAAGGTGCAACTGGTAGCCATCCTGGATGCAGATAGTTTGCTCAGTTTTGCCGATTTCAGGGTGAATGAACGGGCCTATCAGTTGATGGAACAGGTGAGCGGCAGGGCCGGGAGAAAATTTGAGCAGGGCAGGGTAATTATCCAGGCCATAAATGTGCAACACCCGGTGCTGGACATGGTGCGGGAGCATGATTTTCAAAAAATGGCCCATTTTGAATTACCCAACCGTAAACAATTTAATTACCCTCCATTTTCCAGGCTGATTAAATTGACATTAAAACATAAACAGCGGGAACTTCTCGATCGGGCGGCGAGTCAACTTGTAATCGAATTACAAATAAGTTTAAAAGATTGGGTGATTGGGCCAGCCATACCGCCAATTGGCAGGATCCGGGGGTTTTATCTTTCCGAAATATTGATAAAAATTCCCAAAACAGCAGGTAATAACCAGGGAATTAAAACAGCCATCCGGAATTGTATTAATTTACTCATTACCGAAAAACAGTTCCGGACTGTTCAGGTAATTGTTGATGTAGATCCCAATTAATATGCAAATTCAGGAATACGTTTCTCTAAGGCCGTTCAATACATTCGGGATAGATGTTCAGGCCCGGCGGTTTGCCCGATTTACTTCAGGCGAAAATTTGTTGGAAATATTAGATGAAAATTTTGGAACTCCTTTATTTTTAGGCGGAGGTAGCAATATCTTATTTACCCAACGGGTGGATGGTATTGTTTTAAAGAATGAAGTGGCGGGGATTTCGTTAATTGGCAGTGATGAAAATCATTACTTTGTTAAGGCAGGCGGAGGAGAGAAGTGGCACCGGTTGGTTATGTTTTGTGTAGAGAACAATTATGCAGGAGTAGAAAACATGGCCCTTATTCCCGGGAGTGTGGGAGCCTCACCCATGCAGAATATCGGGGCTTACGGGGTGGAGATAAAGGATGTTTTTTATGAATTGGAAGCGCTTCATTTAGGGGAAAGGCGGATTCAAAAATTTTCCAATAGCGATTGCCGGTTTGGGTACCGCGAAAGCATATTTAAATCTACCTATAAAAACCAGTTTGTTATTTTGAGCGTAACCTACAAACTGTCAAAAAAAGCCGTATTAAATACGGCCTATGGAGCCATTAAAGCTGAATTAGAAAAAATGAAGGTAGTGGAACCCTCTATACGGAATATTGCAGAAGCAGTAATCAAAATCAGAGAGTCGAAATTACCCGATCCTAAAAAGTTGGGTAATGCCGGTAGTTTTTTTAAAAACCCCGAAGTGGAAACGGAAACATTTAATTCCCTTCAGGTTCAGTTCCCCGGAATTATTGGTTACTCACTCCCCGGGAATAAGGTAAAACTCGCGGCAGGCTGGCTGATAGAGCAATGTGGATGGAAAGGATTCCGTGATGGAGATGCCGGGTGCCATGCCAACCAGGCATTGGTATTGGTGAATTTTGGTAATGCAAAGGGTAAAGATATTCTGTTGCTTAGTGAAAAGATTATTGATTCAGTGAAGAAAAAATTTGGAGTGCATCTTCAACGGGAGGTAAATGTATATTAAGTTTTTCCGGCTGTACCGGCCCGTGGCAAATCTTTTGTTTGGCTCAGTTCATGTATTATTGCAAATGTTCAGATTTAGGTAAAAACTGACCTATTGCAAAAATTTAAATAATCGGTCCGGCCTTTGGAGTTGCAGAGGTATTGTATTTACGGGGAATATTTTATTAAGAGGGATGCGTATTAATTCAGATCATCCGGATTCTCAAACTCACTTTCATCTTCTGCATGTTGCCCAAGGTTAAACATACTTCCCATCAGATCCTTAAATTCAATTTTCCCTTCTATATATTTTTTACTGATGAGGGAAAACGAGGCAAGGCCATGTAATACAAATTCCATCAGCAGGACATTCTCCAATTCATTTTCGGGAGAAAATTGTTTTCTCACCAGGGCATGGAGTCCGCTCACTTTATATAAGAGCAAAATTTTGTCTTCATCTTTTGTATTTAGAAATAGATCGAGGTGGTTACCAGCGTCAAACCAACTGGTAATGGCTTTGTATGGATTGCTGTCAGGTTCCCTCGATTTCTTTTTTTTAATGGTATCCGGATTAGGAAAATATTGAACAAACTGGGTGCGGATGGCTTTATTTAATAAATGAATGGCAACCTGGTAAGGTCCTTCCTGCTCGCCTTCATATACCAGTTCTATTTTGCCGGTAACCGAGGGAATAATTCCCATTAGATCGCTGATCCAAACCTGGGTCTCTTTTTCGCCGTTTATTAGGGCCCTTCTTTCTGCGGCACTAACTGCATTTTCATATGCTGCAATAGTAAGCCGGGTACTAACTCCGCTTTTCTTATCTACCAGCTCGCTTTCCCGGGCTTCGAAAGCTACCTGTTCAATGATCCGCCTAACGAGGTCGCTAATTTTCACTGACCTTATCTGTTCAGGCAAAAGGGCCGCTTCTTGTTGGGTAATTTCGAGCGCGGTTTCAATGCTTTTGGGATAATGCGTCAGTATCTGGCTTTCTATACGGTCTTTTAGTGGGGTGACAATGCTTCCCCGGTTGGTGTAGTCTTCCGGATTTGCCGTAAAAACAAACATCACATCGAGGGGTAAACGAAGTTTAAACCCGCGAATTTGAAGATCGCCTTCCTCCAAAATATTAAAAAGGGATACCTGGATTCTGGCCTGCAGGTCGGGGAGCTCGTTTATTACAAAGATGCAACGGTTACTTCTTGGGATAATACCATAATGAAGTACCTTTTCATCGGAAAGACTGAGTTTTAAATTAGCAGCTTTTATGGGGTCGATGTCTCCAATAAGATCGGCTACACTCACATCCGGCGTGGCCAATTTTTCGGCGTATCTCTCGTTTCGGTGAAGCCATTCAATGGGCGTGTTATCTCCTTTCACTGCAATTAAATCAATGGCATACTTCGATACCGGCTTCATCGGGTCGTCATTTATTTCACTTCCCGAAATTACCGGAATGTATTCATCAAGGAGGGAGGTCATCTGCCTGGCAATCCTCGTTTTTGCCTGTCCGCGTAAACCTAAAAATAAGATGTTATGGCGGCTCAACAAGGCCCTTTCGGTATCAGGAATTACCGAATCTTCATATCCCAGTATACCTGGAAATGGGTCTTCATGGATGGATAGCATTTTGATCAGGTTCACTCTGATCTCATCCTTTATGGAACGGTATGTATACCCTGTTTTTTTAAGTTGGCCTAAGGTGTGGATGCCAGTGTGGACGTTGTTCTTATTCATTGCTTTAGAGACTGAATACAGTCTTTTTCAGTATTACTTAAAATGAGGGAGGTGAATTGTCCCGGCGCCAAACCGGTTTGGTCAAGTTGGTTTAACAATTCCATGATTTCACCCCGTTTTGCATCGTCTGTTTCTTTAACAATGACCATCAGCGCAGAACCAAATTTGGCTTTTGCTTTTTCAACCCCATCTCTTACCTCTTTGAAACTTCCCCGGATCATTTGTCTGCAATCGGGACCTTCAAAAAAGTAACAACCTTCGCTGGATGCAATAATCGTAAAAGTCTTATCGCCTGCTATTTTTAGTCCTTGTTTATCTAATATTTTTTCAGATAACAATTTTGCCTGCTGCTGTTGCTGTATTTCTGAAATTAAGTTTCGGAGTTGCCGGCGGTCATCATCATTTTGTTTTTTGATGAGGAAATACCATATCCCGCTTGCCAAAATCACTCCCAGTAAAATCCCGGATATAAATTTCTTCATCCTAATTATTGTTGAAATGGATTAATATACCGTTTTGTTTTTCCCGCTTTCAAAATCTTTGAAAATAAATGCCCCCAGTTTATCGAGACTGGCGAAAAAAGCCTTGCCATGGTTGGCCTCGGTAAATTCCGACACAAACCTTTGTAAGTAGGGGTCGGTGGCAATCATAAAAGTGGTAACCGGTATTTTTAGTTTTTTACATTGCGTGGCAAGATTTAGGCATCGGTTAAAAATTTTGAGGTCAACCCCAAAGCTGTTTTTATAATATTTTGCCCCTATTTTCAGGCAGGTAGGTTTACCATCCGTAATCATAAAAATTTGCCGGTTTGGGTTTTTTCTTTTTCGGAGGATATCCATTGCCAGTTCTAAACCGGCCACTGTATTGGTGTGATACGGACCTACCTGGAGATAGGGAAGGTCTTTTACTTCAATGGTCCAGGCATCGTTTCCAAACACTACAATATCCAGGGTGTCTTTTGGATACCGGGTATGAATCAGTTCAGAAAGGGCCATCGCCACCTTTTTGGCCGGAGTAATCCTGTCCTCCCCATAAAGAATCATTGAGTGAGAAATGTCAATCATCAATACGGTTGAAGTTTGGGTTTTGAAATCTGTTTCTCTGATTTCGAGGTCGTCTTCTCCAAATCGGAAATCTTCAATTCCGTGGTTAATTTGAGCATTTCGAATAGATGCGGTAAAATCGATTTGTTCAATACTGTCGCCAAAACGGAATGGCCTGGTTTCGGGATTTATCTCATCACCCATTCCAGGTTTATTAATACGGTGGTTACCCTTCGTTGATTTTTTCAATTTTCCAAAGATATCTTCGAGGCTTTTCTGTCGGATTCCCTGTTCTGTTTTTCCTGTTATTTTAATTTCACCGGTTGGATTATTATCATTTATATAACCCTTGTCTTTAAGTTCCTCCAAAAAATCGCCAATGCCATAATCTTCATTGGTTAACTGGTATTGCTGGTCTAACTGGTTCAGCCATTGCATGGCCTCATTAAAATCGCCGGAGGTATAGGTAAGTAATTCCAAAAACAAATCGAGAAGTTGTTGAAATTTACTTTTATTAAGCGTGGAAGGATCAAAATGTTTAAACCGGAATCCCTGCATTACAGCAATTTAAACAATAACATAAAACGAGGCAATAAGTTGAGACTGGCAATTTTAAATATATTCATTTTGGGGCTTGAAATAAAGCAGGAGCGAAGGCTTTTAGCAATGCCGGGTAAATGCAGCAATTTCAGATACGGGTCGAATACCTTCAGCTACACCCCCTAATCCAACATTGAAAAAATGCCTCAAAAATAGGCGGAAGACAAGGTCTTTCTTCCGGGTACAGGTTTGAAATGAAGAGTAGTACTCGAAATTACAGCATGAAGAATATTTTCCAGGGACTAAAGTTCCTTCCGTCATTTTCCCCGGGGCTGTCGCCCCTTGCCCCCAGGTACAAAATAGATTTAAAAAAAGTTACTTCCAAAAATCGGGGCTGAATAAAATTCATTTTGACTGATTTTTTATTTCCTAATGTTCACTCATTGGTCTAAGACCTTTAGCTGCGCGCACTGACGCAGAAAAAAATGCCTCGAAAATAGGCGGAAGACAAAATCTTTCTTCCGGGTACAGGTTTGAAATGAAGAAAAGTACTCGAAATTAAAGCGGGAAGAATATTTTCCAGGGACTAAAGTTCCTTCCGTCATTTTCCCCGGGGCTGTCGCCACTTGCCCCCAGGTACAAAATAGATTTTAAAAAAATTACTTCCAAAAATCGGAACTGAATAAAATTCATGTTGAATGATTTTTTATTTCCTTATGTTCACTCACTGGTCTAAGCCCTTTAGCTACACCCCCTAATCCAACATCGAAAAAATGCCTTAAAAATAGGCGGAAGACAAGGTCTTTCTTCCGGGTACAGGATTGAAATGAAGCATAGTTCTCGAAATTTCAGCATGAAGAATATTTTCCAGGAGCCAAAGTTCCTTCCGTCATTTTCCCCGGGGCTGTCGCCCCCTGCCCCCAGGTACAAAATAGATTTTTAAAAAGTTACTTCCAAAAATCGAAACTGAATAAAATTCACGTTGACTGATTTTTTATTTCCTTATGTTCACTCACTGGTCTAAGACCTTTAGCTGCGCGCACTGACGCAGAAAAAAATGCCTCGAAAATAGGCGGAAGACAAGGTCTTTCTTCCGGGTACAGGTTTGAAATGAAGAGTAGTACTCGAAATTACAGCGTGAAGAATATTTTCCAGGGACCAAAGTTCCTTCCGTCATTTTCTCCGGGGCTGTCGCCCCTTGCCCCCAGGTACAAAATAGATTTTAAAAAAATTACTTCCAAAAATCGGAACTGAATAAAATTCATTTTGACTGATTTTTTATTTCCTTATGTTCACTCACTGGTCTAAGCCCTTCAGCTACACCCCCTAATCCAACATCGAAAAAATGCCTCAAAAATTTGCCGCAACAGGAGCGTAGTAATTGAAATAGGATATTGGGAATCAAAGTACTGCGATTGTAACTTTATTACTTAAATTTCAATAGCTTTTTCAAAACCCTGCTGTTTTTGTGATTACCCTGGCTTATTTGTGTGGTTAAAAGCATTTAAATTTCGTCGGATAGTTGTCCACTTTTTCAGCTTGGCATTTTCCAATATAATGAGGCTGTCTCAAAAGTATAAAAGGCCAACTCTTTTTTATTTTTAAGGATTGGTTTATTCAAAAAGTGACTATATTAAAAGTGTAGTGTTGTGGTTTTTTGGGGATTATTTTTGTGCTGTATCAGGGATAACAAAATGCAAAACATGAATGGTTGTTTTTAAACCAGACAACCAGCGTCAGGCAATGTTGTTACCACCTGGCTTAAATATTCTTATAGCAGTTATCCCGGCTAACCGTAGTGTTCCATGATAAAAAGCAAACTGGTATTTTGCTTATTGGATAAATTGTGAAATGATGAGATGCTATCCTGAGATACAAACCCAGCATTGCGGGAAAAATGGAGTGTGGAAAAGCGAAAAAGCGTTGTTATGATACCGAACCTGTATTCGCTAATATTAAACAGTATCATTGCTTTAAAAGATTTATGCTCCGGGGTATTAAAAAAGTGAATATCGAAACCGGATAGTTAGCAATCGCACATAACCTTAGAAAGAAAATAGCCTGAAAAATCAGTAAACAAAAAGGTTTCTCTACAATTTAATCAATTCACAATCCCGCTATAATCAAAAAAAGGCTATCTCATACTTTTGAGACAGCCTCCTTTGAAAAAACTATTTCGAATTATTCTGCTACAATCTTTCCTTTCATAGTACCAAAGTGGCCGGGGAAAGTGCAAATGAAATCATAGACCCCCTTGTCTAATTTAAAACTGATATTATCACTTTCGCCAGGTCCTAACAATTTTGTTTTTGCTAAAACATCGGCAGTCATATCTGCAGGAATATGTTCATTTTCTTTAGAGGTAGCTGCTGCCATACCAAAAGCCTGAACATCAGTGCCTGGTTTTAATATTACCACGTTGTGCGCCATAGAAGCTGCAGGGAGTTTACCAATGTTTTTCAATGTAAGTTTTACATCTTGTCCTGCTTTTACCTTAAATAAAGTCTTGTCAAACTTCATTTGATCGTCGCCAGTAATTTCTATATGGTCGGTAACAGCAACTGCGTCAATTCCTGGGATATCCGATCCGGGAGTGGCCGGGGTGGTAGTGGCTGGTGGAGTAGTAGTGGTAGAGCTTGTGTCGGGACCGGCGGCTGGTTCCTGATTTTGATTTCCTCCATTACATGCAGCCATTAATATCATTACCGCAATGGCTGGAGCATAAATGATTCTTTTCATGTTGTTATTTTTTTATTCTAAGAAAGTGCAAAGCTAATACCTTTATTTTTTATATAATGGGCAAATATCTAAGTATGACAGTTTTATGATGAATATCAAGTTTAACTAATTGTTTGAATTAGTGCGAGATGTAATCTATTCACCCTGGAATTAAAAGGAATGTGAAAATTAGTGCAGGTCATTTTTGCATTTTCCTATTGCCCTATTCTTCAGGAAATAAGGATAGCATTATTTGTCCCTCTTATTTTATTATTTGTAGGAACCTGTTCTTTGCCAACCAGCAAAAAAGGCTGCCTAAATAAGGACAGCCTTAAATTTTTTATTCTATGTTTTAAATCTTATTTACCGGAATCTTTAACAGGAGCTGTTTGCACCGGAATGGGCGATTCGTTCACCGGAGGCTTGTTGGAAAATTCCTGCTCCAACGAATTAAGCGCTTTCAGTAACCCCGCATTTCTTTCTTCTTCATTACTCAACACATTGCGTCGCCTGTCGTTTAATGAAGCATAATAGGCCTGCTGCTGTTCCATATCCTTTCGTAACCGGACTGTAATTTTTTGAGCCAGGGCAGTATCTCCGGCGCGGTAGGCGGCATACACCAACTGCAGGGAAATCTGATTATGTTGCTGGCCACGGCTGGGCATTCCGTAGGGCATATTTTCCTCTAATATCATGTCATCTACGCGATGCAGGAGCTTTTTAGCCTCCTCCTTTTTATTATGGTCGGCCAGGTTACCGGCAGCCTGTGCAAAGGCAAGGCGAATACTGTTAAGATGACGCCGGTTTTCTTCATCAAAATAAACACCGGGGATATTCGCACTGCCAAATGCAAATTTGTTCATCATCTTATCGAACACCCATTGTTGGTTTACATCCGAATTTAATACAGGAATCAAACGGTATGTAAGCCCATCCTGCCGCAGGTAGGCCTGGAAGCCCAGGTCCCCGTAAGGAGAAGTAAAATAAATAGGCCTCTTCCATTTATTGGCCGCAATAATGTTTAAGATGGCCGCATCATTTTTATATAAAGTATTCCGCGGAAGATCAAATTTTATCTCACTAACTACACTGTCATCCGGATTAACGGTTCCGTTTTCCCGAACCAGTTTCTCATCCACCGGCACAAAAACTTTCTTGCTCGGAAAGATATTAATGGTATTTCCGTCCCGGCTTTGTTCTGTTTTTGCCGGATCATCACTTCCGGCATAGTCCTTCATCATGGTGTATAAATCCATATACTGGTTCGGATCTACACCCGGCCTTTGCGCATAATAAATGATATCACGGGTAGGCCCTTCTATTTGGTCGGGGCTCCAGATGGGATCAATGGGATCGCTGTTGTTTACCTTATACCGAAGCTGGTTGATGTACCAGTCGGTACCGAGCAGGCTGCTGTTTATGACCCGGATATCGGGGCGGATTCCCTGTACTTCCTGTGCATACCAAAGTGGGTATGTATCGTTATCGCCAAAAGAGATTAATATGGCATTGGGAGCACAGCTTTCCAAATAATCAATCGCCAGATCGCGGGCCAGGGTCTTTTTACTTCGGTCGTGATCGTCCCATTCCTGGTTGGCCATAATAACCGGCACCAATACAAAACACAAAGCGCCCGCTACCCAATATCTGAGATTTTCTTTTTTGAGACTTGATTTTAAAAGATCGGCTATATAAAGCACACCCAGCCCAATCCAAATGGCAAATGCATAAAAGGATCCAACGTAGGCATAGTCCCGCTCACGGGGTTGGTTACCCGCCTGGTTGAGGTAAATGACAATGGCCAATCCGGTAAAGAAAAACAATAGCCCGGTAACCAACGTATCCCTTCTGTCTTTTTTATATTGAAAGATCAGCCCAAGGATTCCTAAAATAAAAGGGAATGCGAAAAGCTTATTATTGGCCTTATTGTCTTTCAGGCTGTCGGGCATCATATGCTGATCTCCCAACCTCATATTATCAATAAATCCAATTCCGGTTTTCCAATTTCCATCCCGCACATTACCCGGGGTGATACCCTGGATATCATCCTGCTTGCCGGCAAAGTTCCACATGAAATAGCGCCAGTACATCCAGTTAATCTGGTACCCGACAAAGAAACTCACATTATCGGCCATATTGGGTTTTCGCTCCCAATTGCCTTCATTGTCTTTACCAATATCGGCCCAACTGGCATAATAATCGGCATGTCCCTGGTCATTACTGGCATCCCACATCCGAGGGAACAGATGCATATCCTCCGGAGCATAAACATATTTTACCTTCCGGCCGTTTTTTACATATTTATCCTTCGATTTAATATAAATTTCCTCCGTCTTCACTTCCTGAATTTCATCCGTGAAATCCTGGCCATATAAAATAGGCCAGTCGCCATACTGATCCCGGCTAACATAACCCACTAAACTCACGGGGTTATCTACATTAAACATATCTACCGATGGATCGGCGCTGCTGCGGATCATGGTGGTGAAATAGGCCGAGTAACCCAAAAGCATAAACGCAAAACTCCACATTCCCAGTTTTAAGAAATTCCAGTTGCGCTTATTTGCGATGCGCAGGCCCAAATAAATGAGGAACCCAATCAGCACAAAGAAAAATCCAAATCCCCAGAAAAACGGAGTGCCAAAACTGTTTACAAACAACACATCCATGGCTCCGGCCGCTTTAATAGACCATACTATCACCGCCTTTTGCACCAGCCCGGTGAGCGCACAACCAATAAGAAAGGCATAGAAGGTGCCCCAGGCAGTAACCTTATACCGTTTGAAATAATAAATAAGAACAATTGCCGGTATGGTTAGGATATTTAACAGATGCACACCGATAGAAAGCCCCATCAAATAAAATATGAGGATAATCCACCTGTCGGCCTTGGTGAAGTGCCCTTTAATGCCCTCCTGTTCCTCTTCGGTTACGGCATGCTCCCACTTAAGCATCGCCCAAAAAACAATGGCGGTAAAGAAGGAAGACATGGCATATACTTCACCTTCTACGGCGCTATACCAGAAAGAATCGGAGAAAGTATAAGCAAGCGCACCTACCACACCGGCAGCCATGATACCTGTAATGCGGGCACCAGTTAAAGGCATCCCGTCTTTCTGAATAATTTTCCGGGCAAAATGGGTGATCGACCAAAACAGGAACAGAATGGTAAACCCGCTGGCCAATGCGCTCATGAGGTTGATTCCCGTAACAGCATGTGCCGGATCAAAGGGAGCCATAAATAAGCGGCCAATCATTACAAAAAGAGGGGCACCAGGCGGGTGGGGAATTTGCAACTTATAAGCACTCGAGGCAAACTCTCCACAATCCCACAAGCTGGCCGATGCCTCCATGGTCATGATGTACACCGAACTGGCAATAATTCCAATTATCCATCCTGTAATATTGTTGATCCGCTTAAAATCCATAATGTATTAATTAAGAGGGGCAAATATAATCATGTTTGGCCTTGCTGATTAGCTTTCAACCACTTTTGGGATTTTTTAATAACCCGGGTACAAACGCCGAATTATATCTTTGAGCCCGTGAAGAAAGCTTTTCTCGAGTTACACCTTGCAGTATTCCTGGCCGGGTTCACCGCTATACTGGGAAAGCTTATTCAATTGAATGAAGCCCTGCTGGTTTGGTACCGGCTTTTATTTACGGTGCTTCTGCTATTTTTTTTGATGAAATGGAAACGGCAACTGGTTATCCCCCCATGGCCCGAAATTTGGAAACTCGCCGGTACAGGAGCAGTCATTTGCTTTCATTGGGTCTGCTTTTACGGTAGCGTGAAATATGGGAATGTTTCTGTAGCCCTGGTCTGCTTATCCGCAAGCGGGTTCTTTTCAGCTTTATTGGAGCCCTTTCTCTTAAAAAAATCTGTAACGTGGGTGGAACTTGCCCTGGGCATCCTGGCCATCCTCGGGATTTATATCATCTTCGATTTTCATCCGCAATATAAAACCGGAATAATCTTTGGCCTGCTGGCAGCCCTGGGTAGTTCTATCTTTCCCATTTTTAATAAACAACTGGTTGAACGCCATGCAGCCCGCACCATTAACTTTTTCGAATTTTTTAGCGCCGGCATCTTTCTGCTGCTGCTGCTCCCTTTTTATCTAATGGCATCCCATGCTGCTTTTGCCCTGCCTTCTCTTTCCGACCTTGGTTGGCTGTTGATCCTGTCAACCATTTGCACCGTTTGGTGCTTCGATCTGCAACTTAGTGCATTAAAGAAAATATCCGCATTCACCGTAAATCTCTCCTATAATCTCGAACCGGTGTATGGAATCATCTTTGCTTTTATTTTCTTTGGAGAAGCCAGCCAGTTTAAACCGGCATTCTTCCTTGGCCTGGGGCTCATCATGCTGGCCGTGGTTTTGCAATCGGGACGCTTATGGCGAAAACAGTTTTCTAAGGCAGAAAGCGCACTTCATGTGTCACCTTAGCAAATTTGCGAAACATGTGCATGACCCCACAATATTTCTCATCCGATAATTTAACCGCCCGTCTCATTTTATCCTCATCTCCCGGGTTAACCCGAAGGGTATAAATAATATGTACAGACTGATAGGTGGAAGGATGAATATCCGTTAATTCTGCCCGAATATCAATATTCAGATTTTCAAATTCCACCTTCATTTTATGGAGAATCATCGCAATGTCAATCCCCGTACAGCCCGCCAGCGAGGCCAGCATCAGCTTTTTGGGAGAGGGCCCCAGGTTTTGGCCACCCTCACTTTCTTTTGTATCGGTTATTACCTCATGGCCATCAATACGGGTACTGAAACTTAACCCCCCGGTATATTGACTACGGCTCTCATGGATGGATATTTTACTCATGATTCTCAAATTTGGTATCGAATTTCCAAATTTTACCTGAAACTGTTACAACCTGCCTTTTTCCAATTTTATACCCGGAAAACCGATAAATAACGGGTTTAAGCCATTCCTGGCATCATTTTGAAAAAAAACAGGAAATAAATAGGCCTTGGTACGGTAAATAATATTACCTTTGCCGTCCAAAAATTACGGATTATGGCCAGAGTATGCATGGTAACCGGTAAAAAGCCAATCACGGGAAACAGAGTTTCTCACTCGAATATAAAGACAAAACGCAGGTTTTTACCAAACCTGCAGGTAAAACGGTACTACCTTGCCGAAGAAGATAAATGGGTTACCCTCAAACTGTCTTCCGAAGCCATCCGCACCATTAATAAAAACGGATTGTATTCGGTAGTAAAGAGTCTGCGCGCAGCAGGTGAAAAAATATAAGAGCATTTTAAAACATTTATAAAATGGCAAAGAAAGGAAACAGGGTACAGGTAATTATGGAGTGCACCGAGCACAAAACCAGCGGCATGCCCGGAACCAGCCGTTATATTACCACCAAAAATAAAAAGAACTCTCCCGAACGCCTGGAGTTGAAAAAGTTTAACCCGGTACTCAAGAAGGTTACCCTTCATAAAGAAATTAAATAATTAACGCCTTAACGTAATTCATTAACTCATGGCAAAAGCAGCTAAAACCGCGATTAAAACCAAAGACCAGAAAGCCGCAGCAGATGCAAAAAACTGGACCAAGGTGATCAAATCTGTACGCAGCCCAAAATCCGGCGCCTACACATTTAAAGAAGCAATCGTACACAAAGACAAGATCAAAGATTTCCTGGCCAGCTAAGCCGGTAAACCATATTTGAAAAAGCTTTCCCCGGTGGAAGGCTTTTTTGTTTTTTAGTGCCGTAGATGAATTTATTTTGCAACCAACATTACTTACGCTATGGGATTTTTTAATAAACTATTTGGAAAAAAGGAACAACAGGAAAGTATCGATCACGGCCTCGAAAAAACCCGTCAGGGATTCTTCAGTAAAATAAGCAAAGCTATCGCTGGCAAAAGCACCGTAGATGAAGAAGTGCTGGATGAAGTAGAGAACGCACTCATCAGTGCCGATGTGGGACTGGATACCACCGTTAAAATTATCAATCGCCTCGAGGCCCGGGTGGCCAAAGATAAATACCTCAACAGCAAAGAACTGAATGGGCTCCTGAAAGAAGAAGTGCAGGCCCTGATGGTTGCCACAGCCCAGGATGAAACCTACCGCGATTTTGAACTGCCCACGGGCCATAAACCCCATGTTATTTTGGTGGTGGGCGTTAACGGCGTAGGAAAAACCACCACCATCGGCAAACTGGCCCATAATTTCTCCCTCGCCGGTAAATCGGTATTACTCGGCGCTGCCGATACCTTCCGGGCCGCTGCGGTGGATCAGCTCAGCATCTGGAGCGAACGTACCAAAGTGCCCATCGTAAAAAAAGAAATGGGCAGCGACCCCGCCTCTGTGGCCTTCGACACCGTGCAAAGCGGCGTGGCAAAAGGAGTGGATGTTATCCTGATCGATACGGCCGGAAGGCTGCACAACAAAGCCCACCTGATGGAAGAACTCAGTAAAATAAAAAGGGTAGTGCAAAAAGTGATTCCCGATGCTCCGCACGAAGTACTCCTCGTTTTGGATGGAAGTACCGGGCAAAACGCCCTCGAACAGGCAAAACATTTTACCGCAGCTACCGAAGTTACCGCCCTCGCTATTACCAAGCTGGATGGCACCGCAAAAGGTGGAGTGGTATTGGCCATTGCCGATCAGTTTAAGATCCCGGTAAAATTTATTGGGGTGGGAGAGAAAGCAACCGATTTACTGGTATTTGATAAACAACAATTTGTAGATGGCCTGTTTCAAAACCAGGATTAATGAAGAACAAAGTTTCCTTTTCAAAGGCGAATTCGTAAGCGAAATAAAGAAGCCCCTAAGAATAGGGGCCTCGGTTTACCAAAACTAACTGCTTATGAGAAAAATATAATTCGTACTTCTGACTATAAAATTACGAATCGTTTAATCGCCATTATGTTAATGTACGGCCAATGATGATGCAAGGGGATGTTAAAAGAAAAGAGCGGACACACCATAATAAGAAATAGTAATATTTATTTTTTGTATTGTACGCGTAGCTTCTAATTTCTTTCCGCGTTTTGTCCCGCTTTCCGTTCCAAGTCCTCGCCAGTACTGCGTAATGGCTGTGGGCTTTCCACTGCAATCGGGCGTAGGGTAGGAGCTGCCTGCCTTCTCTTCATCCTTTTTTAAAACTTCATTATTGATAAACTTCAGTAGTATTCCAGGATACTTTATATTAATTTGCCATATTGCCGGAATGAAACTCTAAAATACATTGAATCAGCTCCGGCAAATATTTTTCTTTGATTCCAAATAGACTCAAATGCGCATATTAGTTTTCTTCATTTCCTTAACGCTTTTGGGAAGCATAGCCTTCGCACAGGAAAAGGCAAAATTTTCAATTGGCCCGGTAGAGGCGATAACCCGAACCGATCAACATCCCACTTATTATAAGGATGGAAAATTGTATCTAATAGAGGATATTTCCCTCCAAAAAGGGGACTGGCTAACCGTGCATGCAAAAAGCAGGGACAAAAGATTGTACATTTTTCTTTACGACCCACAAAAAAGAGAATATTTGAAGGCTTCCGATGACAGCCTGTACTACGCTGCCACCTGGCATGGTTTCTTTTCCTGGACAGCTCCCCAAACCGATTCTTTGGCGCTAATCATAGCAACGGAAATAGATAAGAATGAGGATGATTTTATGGATATACCTCACATAGATACACCGCAGATATCCTATACCCTGGCCCGGTATCGCTCCTCCGCTTCCACCCCCCACACAGGGTGGAGTTTTTCCGAGCGCCTGTCCTATTTATGCAATCATTGGATTGCAGGCTACCGTGCCATGCCCCGGCAGGAAAATCCGCAGAGTAAAATAAATGGAAAACCCGCTTATGAATATATTCCCGTTTCTCCCGTTACCCTGCACGATTCTATGGGAGCCTCGGTGATGCATCTGGGGTACGATCGGCACCAAAGTTATTTTCAATACAGTGGCAACTTAACCTATTCGAAAGCCAAAGAAATGTATAAGCAATTGCAGGGACAGTTAAAACGCGCAACCGATAAAGAGGAAATTACCAATTTTAATGACCCCAGTCAATTCCGCCGGCAATTGGAATTGGAATCGTCTACCTATTATATAAAAATACCAGAGAATAAAGTTCCGGTGGAGTATCATTTTCTTAAACCCGCCGGGAAAGGCTTCGTTTATATTCCGGTTTCCCTTTTCCTAATTGGCAATAAAACCGAAGCAAAAGTACTCGTGGTTATGGGAGAAATCGGCGATGATATATATGATATTGGAATTTAAACAGCATCACCGTAGCGCTAATAATATTTTTCCCTGAATTCCTGATGCGGCTGGGGGAAATATACTTCTCTCGTCTTTTTAAATTGAATCACGGGTATTAACTATTAATCTCAAGGCCAGGAAAAGGGATATCCAAATTGGCTTTCCCCTATTGGAAATTAAAAATGGCACCCCCATTGGATGATGCCATTGGAAAATATACTTCCTTTCAATTTAATAGGTTGCCCCGGTTATTTCTCGTTTACACTGGCGCTAACGGTGCCTGAATTCGTCATGGATGTATTACCCATAGAAATGTTCACTTTTCCTCCATTAACTGATACCTGAACCGTTCCCGTGCCGGTAGCATCATATTCGGTGGTTACACTCGAGCTGGTAGTTGAGGTGGCCATTACATAAACCTGGTTTGCTGCCAGCCCCACGCTGGAGGAGGTAATATTATAGGTCCCTGCGGCAGGAATAGATGTGCCTGCAAAATAAAAATTCACTGAACTGTTAGCAAACGTGCTGCTGTTTAGGCTAGTAAAATTGAACCAGATCAGGTTAGTGGAAGTAGTACGCGTGGTAGAGGTAACATCATGGCTGGTGCCATTAATAAAAAAGGAACCGCCTGTGTTTGAGTTGGCATCATCCTTACTGCAGGATCCGTAAATAAACAGACAGGAAACCAGGAGGAGTGATAGGTTGCGAATAGTACTTTTCATAATAGTATATTTTTTGAGTTTAAAGGTATTGATTTTTTGTACTGAATTCGCACCATTCTAACTGCTGCATTTTATTTGTGCATTCGTGGCTAGTGAGTTTTATTCGTGTATTCGTGGCCAATACATATTATTTGTGCATTCGTGGCTAATGGATATTATTTGTGCATTCGTGGCTAATGGATATTATTTGTGCATTCGTGGCTAATGGATATTATTTGTGCATTCGTGGCTAATGGATATTATTTGTGCATTCGTGGCCAATACATATTATTCGTGCATTCGTGGCTGCTGCATTTT
>JAFEAB010000046.1 GCA_018266615.1 Bacteroidota bacterium | reverse complement strand
TCGTACATTAATATTATATGATGGCTGGGTTCATTCCCGTGGGCATACTGGCCAATCATCCCGGTAATATCCGACTGATCTCTGCCGGTGGTTTGGTCGGGAGCGGTGAACAAGCCATCCAGCATTTTCTCCAGGGCCTCTGGTCCACCGCGCAATTTCATATAGCCACCGATATCCTGTTGAAATGAAAAAGAATATTGCCAGCTATTAGCTTCGGTATAATTGTTATTCACTTCCCGCGGATCGAATCCGGCAAGCCACCCGCCATTATCGCGGGGTTGCATAAACCCGGTGTGGAGGTTAAGCATATTCTTATAATACTGGGCCCGTTGGATATACTGTTGGAAATCGGAACTGCGTCCAATCTTTTTTGCATACATGGCGATGCACCAATCATCGTAGGCATATTCCAGGGTCTTGCTTACACTTTCCGGTTCATCAGAAACTTCAATCAGGTGCTTTTGCTGATAGGCAGGAAGCCCTAAATGATCCCAGGAAGCAGATTTCTTCATGGCTTCCAGTGCAAGAACCGTATCAAATTCATTAATTCCTTTTGCGAAAGCATCCCATATTACCGGCACGGAATGGTAACCGATCATGCAATCGGTTTCGCAACTTGCCAGTTCCCAAACCGGAAGTCTTCCTCCCTGTTGGTACTGCACCAGAAATGTTTTTATATAGTCGATGGTTCGGGAAACATCGAGTATGGTATAAAGAGGGTGAGTGGCCCGGTAGGTATCCCAAAGAGAAAATACCGAGTAATACGTAAACCCTTCGGCCTGGTGGATCTGGTTATCGCGGCCTCTATAGCGGCCATCTACATCCATATTAATATTTGGGACAATGGCAGTATGGTACAAGGCTGTATAAAAAATGCGCAGTTTGCTGGTATCATCCGATTTTACATCAATCTTCCCCAATTCCTCATTCCATTTCAATTTTGCGGTTCCCTTTACCTGGTTAAAATCCCAACCACTTACTTCGGCTTCCAGGTTTTTCTTTGCACCTTCGATACTCACGGGTGATAAAGCCACCTTCACCAGGAGTTCTGTTCCTGCTGCAGGATTGAAACGGAAATACGCCTTTACATTCTTTCCTTCCAGAGAGGCTATTCCTTTCTGAAGGTTATCATCTTTCCAAAAGCCAAAGGAAGTAACCGGCCTGGAAAATTTTGCTACAAAAAACACATATTGATTATTTGCCCACCCCCTGCTTTGTCGCATACCCGAAACCGTTACACTGTCTTCAAGTTTTAGCGAAGATGAAATTACTTCATCGCGGTGTTGTAAATCGATGATCACATAATTATTTGAACGATTAAACTTATAGTGGTGCATCCCTAACCTTTCGGAGGCAGTGAGTTCTACCTCTACATCTTTATCATCGAGATGAACGGAATAATAACCTGCAGTTGCCTTTTCGCGGGAATGAGAAAATTTAGATCCGTACAATTTATTATCAGGTGAGGGTTCACCCGTACCGGGCATAAAGAGGATATCACCGTAATCAGAAACTCCCGTACCGCTTAAATGGGTATGCGAAAATCCATATACAAAACTATCGCTATAATGGTAACCGCTGCAGCCATCCCAGCCGGTGAGGCGTGTATCTGGGCTTAGTTGTACCATACCGTGAGGTACGGTTGCGCCGGGATAAGTATGACCATGCCCTCCTGTACCAATAAAAGGATTTACCAAAGCCGAATAATCGGTTTGTGCCCGGGAGGCAGTTGCCATACTCGATACTAAAAGAGATAGAATAAAGATTTGTTTCATAAAAAAAGCTTCCTGTTCAGGAAGCTAACAATTTAAATTGAAAATTTGGAAATTAAAATGGGAGATCATCTGCCTCTGCCTCTACAGCTACAATTTCAGGGATGTTACTGCTTTTTGGAGAAGAAGTACCAGGTACCGAATCCGTTACTACAGCAGGACTGAAATTTGATTTTGACGAGGAATCGCCAGCACCGCCCAGGAGTTGAATATTATGAACCCGCATTCTCAGGGTGGCGGCAGGCGTATTTTCTTTCATATATGCTTCCACTTCGGGTGTGCCTTCTGCATAAACGGTTTTCCCTTTGGTAAGATATTGTGCAATGGCTGTACGGTCTGTCCAGTAAGCACAGTTCACCCAAATAGTTTTTTCCACTAAATTTCCTTTGGAATCTTTAAACTTTTCGGTATGGGCTACATTGAAGTTGATAACATGCCTGCCATTCACTTCGTTTGTAACGCAGTCTTTCCCGAGGTTTCCGATGATTTGTAGTTTGATCATAATGAATGTGTTTAAAATTTATAAAGCGATGTATCTGATTACGAAATTATGATGCCGGAGCGGGTTTAAGGCTTTAGTTATCCACCATTCCAGGTTTTGGATATGGATAACTATAAATGATTGGATTTCAAGCGATGCCAATTTGATAAAAATGCCTGAAACCATCCCCAAAATACAATTCAGAAAAATTATCGCATTGTGCTTCTGAAACGAAGAATCCAACCCTTCCTTTAAAATTTTAATTCATTTTCTTTTTCAATGAGCTTACCTGACCCTGGAGATTATTCACCAGGCTTGCCAATGAATTAACATCCCAACGTTGCTGTTGGGCTACTTTACCAATTACCACCTGGGCCTGCCAGAGTTCAACCACATCTTCGGAATTCACCTGGTAGGGTTGATAGGCGGGGTTATCGCTCTCGAGGGTAATCCGGGCACGGCTGCGGTTGTTCTTTACAATACGTTTATATACAATTCCTTCATTGCGGCTCACCACGATATAAGCCTGGTGATTTTTTACATCATCCATAGATTCTACCTTTTCTCCCACAATAATGGAACCGCTGGGGGTTGGGAGCATGGAATCGCCAATGATTTCGAAGGCGCGGTAATTGCCACCAGAAAGCATGGGCAGGGTAAAGGTGTTTAATTCATCAATGAATTCACTATCGGCATAGCTGGTAAGGTAACCGGCGGCAGCTTTAACCGGGACAAAGTGAATCAGGTTACGATCGGCTGACATCATTTTTTGCTGGCGGCGCTTTGCCAGGAAACTTTGTGGCGCCTGGTTGTTAACACTCAGGTCCTGAAGCAATAATTCATCCAGGGTTAGTTTAAACATTTCGGCCACTGTTTCCAGCACATCCAGCCGCGGATCGGCGCGTTCTTCTTCGTAGGCACCAATCAGCGAGCGTTTAATGTTAAGTTTATGGGCAAACTCCTCCTGGGTCCATCCGCGAAATTTGCGAAGATATTTCAGGTTTAATCCGGCTCTTGACATATAAACTAATTTGATTAGCACAAATATACTAAACTATTTAGTTTTTCAAAATATTTTTTTCGGATACCCTTTTTACCTGCCTATTTTTGCGCAAATTCTTTTATGCAAACCATACTTGTTTTACACAACCTTGTTCGGTGGCTTATCCTTTTATTTGGATTTTGGGCAATAATTAATGCCATTTCGGGATTAACCGGCAAGCGCCCGTATTCTGCCAATGACAACCGCAGCAACCTGCTGTTTATGATATTTTGCGATATCCAGTTATTACTTGGCCTCATTTTATATTTCAACAACGGCTGGTTTAACCAACTGACCAGTAATGCAAAAGTAGTGATGAAGGATGCAGCCTTGCGATTTTATACGGTGGAACATACCCTGATGATGATTCTCGCTATCATCCTGGTTCATATTGGCCGCAGTTCGGTAAAGCGGGCTTCCACTGATTCTCAAAAACATAAAAGAATGCTCGTTTACTTTGGTATTGCCATGCTCCTGATCCTGGCTGCCATACCCTGGCCATTCCGTGCAGGTATTGGCCGCCCCTGGTTTATGAGTTTTTAATGATTCGATAATTTATGCCGAAAAATAAAGAAAAGCCGATCATCCTCATCACCAATGATGATGATGTTACCTCTCCCGGAATTAAAAATTTAGTGGAAGCCGTAAAAGACCTTGGCAATGTGGTGGTGGTAGCCCCCGACCGGCCGCAAAGTGGAATGGGCCATGCCATTACCATTGGATCGCCGCTGCGCATGAACAAGGTCAACCTTTTTGGCGATATTGAAGCCTGGGCTACCTCGGGTACCCCGGTGGATTGTGTTAAACTGGCGGTAGATAAAATCCTGTTTCGGAAACCCGATTTATGTTTGAGTGGCATCAATCATGGCGCCAATCATTCTATCAATGTGATATACAGCGGCACCATGTCGGCCGCCATGGAGGCTTCTATTGAAGGGATCCCCAGTATTGGATTTTCGTTGCTGGATTACAGTTATGAAGCCGATTTCAGGGCATCGCGGATCGTGGTAAGAAATATCGTTACCGAATTCCTGAAACCCAAAATGAATAAGCACCTGTTGTTAAATGTAAACATCCCCATTGCCACCCCGGATGAGCTTAAAGGTATTAAACTATGCCGGCAGGCCAATGCCAAATATGAGGAAGATTTTGATGAACGGATGGATCCGCATGGTAAGAAGTACTACTGGCTAACGGGTGAATTTGTAAATTTTGATAAGGGAAAAGATACGGATGTATGGGCGCTGAAACATAAGTATGCCAGTGTGGTTCCGGTGCATTATGACCTCACCAACTACACGTTAAAAAAGCAATTGGAAAAACACAAAATCTTTTCATGATTTTCAAAAAAGACAACCTGGTATTTGGCTTGATTCTTGGGTTGCTTGCCCCCTTTCTTGGGCTCTACCTTTTCAAGGTAAGCAAATTCGGCATATACAGTTATAGTGAAACCATCCATTTCATGCTCAACGAGCAGGGATTCCGAACACTAACGGTTGCGCTTACCCTATCTCTCCTGGTAAATGCGGCTATCTTTACTTTATACATTAATACCCACAAAGACAAAACCGCTACCGGTATATTTGTTTCTACCCTGCTTTACGGGATTACTATCCTGCTGATAAAGACTTTTGCATAGCAGTTTGCTGTAAATGAATGAAATACAAATTGGCCTGGTTCATATTCAGTCCGGGTATCTGTACAATAAAATTTTCTAAGCATTACCCTTCTGAATCATAAACAGAGCCCTCCCAGCCTTTCGTAAATAAATAAAACCTTCCGGTTGAATATTTTCATTTGCCAAAAAAGCCAGTACCTTCAATTAGGATAATGGGCTTCCTAATAAATCAGGGTAATAAGCAAACAGGCAATAATTAATGGCAACTACAAAAGGAATAGATGACAAACCGAACAAATTTTACATTGTAAGTGTAAGCATACTGACGTTTATTGTTCCAACGATTGGATTTATAACAGCGCATTTAATTACAGGCAGCAGTTTATCGTTTACCTCATTTTGTAAGTGGTTTATTTTTTCTGCAGTCGGGCTTCGTTTGTTTTTTGCGGGAATCAAACAAGTTAAAAACCCTGAATTTACTGCGAAACAAATTTTTCAGATTAACGGCCCCGAAAGTTATCCAATTCTTCGTGAATTGGGATTCGCAAACATTTGTTTCGGACTGGTTGCTCTTGTCTCTTTTTTTAAGCCAGACTGGAGGATTGTAAGTGCCTTTGCAAGTGGACTATATTATGGCATTGCCGGTATTCAGCATATTTTTAAAAAGAGTTCGGGAATAAATGAAAAATTTGCCATGTGGACTGATCTGCTAATTTTCGCTTTACTTTTAATTTATTTCATAATGGCGATCTGAATATGAAATGCAATAAGAAATAATAAGAATTTTTAATTACAAGAATCTTTGGCTGGGCAGGTGGCCTAAAGCAATGGGAATGACTTGAAATAAATCCATCTGGCGCAAGTCTTCCGCAGGATGCCCGTGTCTTTTCAAGAAGGAAGGTCTGCGACCGGTAAAGAAATCAATAGGTTTTATTGAACCAATCTTTCTTTAGGATTATTAACCTCCATCTGGCGCAGATATGTGGCGTTAGCCTATGGATAAATTGTGTTAGCCCCGAATGCACGAATAAAATTCCCCCATCTAGCACATGTCTTCCGTTGGATGACTGTGTCTTTTCAAGCCAGAAGTGATTGATCATTTGTGATGCTGATCAAGTCTCTTTTTGTTTTGTGCGGCACGAACCACGGGCGAAGAGAAATCGAAAAAAGGTTTAGGCCCTTTGCTGCCCCCGCCCCGGGGGTAAAAATAGTGCCAGAAAAAATTCGAACAAAGAAATTTGACTGATGAATGTTCAGGTTTACTTTATCCCTGTTTAGTTTGAAGTAGAATGGCGAATTTTCAAAAGCCACGAATACCAACTGGCAAAAGTGTTCGACTTTAGCCGGTCACTTGATGCCGGTTAGTCTTGCTCTGATTCCCGAACTGGCGAAGGTCTCCAGACCTGTGACTGTTCGTTACTAAAACAATATCCCCCCAGCTATCCGTAGATTGCCTGAAAATAAAAAAGTGCTGCTATCCGTAGTTTGCAACTACGGACAATACCCATCTAGCGCAGATCTTCCGCAGGATGACTCCATCTGCCACAGCAAGAGTTCAACCCATCCACTTCAGAAAAAGCCCATTTAAATATTCTATTTTTCGATGCCCTCTTGCTGTGGCGGAAACAGTTTAACTTTGTATGCCAGCAAAGCCAATATTTGCAATTAAGTGTTATGGGCAGCCCGCAAACAATAACCCTTCTTGGATCTTCCATGATAAAAGCGCCGGCTAACGGTTATGTGTATATGTATGTGAGCAACGAAAGCCGCAACCCGGTGTATATCGATAACTTCCAGGTAGTGCATCAGCCGGGGAGGATAGTGGAGGAAACACATTATTATCCGTTCGGCTTAGTGATGAGCGGGATATCTTCTAAGGCTGCTAACAATGTTCCTAATAAAGAGAAAACATTTCAGGGACAACGCTTTGATGATGATTTGGGATTGAATTGGGTACAGTTCAAATGGCGAAACCACGACCCACAGATAGGAAGGTTTATAGAGATAGACCCGCTTGCAGAAGATTACGTTTACAATTCTACATATGCTTTTAGTGAAAATAAAGTAACCAATAATGTTGAATTAGAAGGGTTAGAAGCAGCTACATTGTACTTACCTGACAACGTTACATCTGGTCAACGAGATGAGGTAATTAAGGATTATGATAATTCGCTTCAAAAGGGAGCAAATGCTGCTGGTTTTGTTGGGTTTGCTATATTCGGACTGGCGAATCCTGAGGTTGGTATTCCGATGGCGGTAAGTTATTTATCTGGTGTTCCAGTTACACCTGCACCACAAGCAATGAGCGGAGTTACTGCTGCTACAATGGTAGAAGAAGAAAGCGGAGCTCTTGCGGGTGGGAGAAAAGGAGATATTCCCACAGCATCAGGAATTGACAGGCATGAAATACCTTCAGCCAAGGCGATGAAAGATGCATTAGGTGTAAATACGAATGATGTTCCTGCTATACAACTACCAACTGAAATACATGCTAAGACAGCAACATTTGGATTCAAGCCAGGGGCTGCTTCTGCAAGAGCCGCGGAAACAGCATTAATTAAAAGCGGCAACATTGGAGAAGCATTTTCTAATGGAGTTAAAGATGTTCAAACCATAGTTAACTCACCTCAAGGCCAGCAGATTTTAAATGCTGTCGGCTTAAAAACTTCTGATGTAAATAAAGCGATAACCGTTATGACCGAATATTTTAAAAAAACATTTTAGATATGTATTTAATTACACCATATGAATCTGTTGAGGGATTAAAGGGAAAATTAAATCTTAATAGCACACCTGATGAAATAGAAAAATCTTTTGGGAAATGTGATTTAAAATCTAATGAATATGCACCTAATTATTTAACGGGGTCTTATCCGGATGGGTTAACAATATCATACAAAGAAAATTTGGTTTGTTATATAGGTATACTTATAACATCATCGCCGGTACATCATAATTTTTATTTTATAGATAAAAATTATGATGAAGTAATGAATTACTTTAAACAATATCCGGGTAATATTTATATAGAAAATGATGTAGGGATTGTGTCAGAATTTTTAGGGATAAGCGCATATTTTGAAGATGGTTTAAAAGAAGTGGCAATTTTTTCAAAGAGTTATGGAGAAGAAATTATTAAAACTCTTGAGATAGCTACCTAACCACATCCCATCTGGCGCAAGTCTTCCGAACTGGCGCAGGTCTCCAGACCTGTGACTGTTCGTTACTAAAACAATATCCCCACCTGGCGCAAGTCTTCCGCAGGATGGCCGTGTCCCCTACTGGCGAAAGTGTTCGGCTTTAGCCGGTCACTTGATGCCGGTTAGTCTTGCCCTGATTGCATCGGGTATTTGAAAAACAAAAGATGAGTATATTTTCTACTGGCGCAGAAATGCAGCCCGGGCTTTTGTATGATGGTGTATCTGTGCCGTTATAATTCAACTGCCGACGCAGGAATTTTCACCTGCATCACAAATTTAAATGTGTTATTTTTTGATGCCTGTGCGCTGTGGCGGAAACAGTTTAACTTTATATGCCAGCAAAGCCAATATTTGCAATTAAGTGTTATAGGCAGCCCGCAAACAATAACCCTTCTTGGATCTTCTATGATAAAAGCCCCTGCAAACGGTTATGTGTATATATATGTGAGCAACGAGAGCCGCAACCCGGTGTATATCGATAACTTCCTGGTGCTGCATCAGCCGGGGAGGATAGAGGAAGAAACGCATTATTATCCGTTCGGATTGATACAAGAAGGAATATCTTCTAAGGCGGCAACGACTTTAGAGAACAAACACAAATACAACGGTAAAGAACTACAATCAAAGGAGTTTAGTGATGGTTCAGGTGTAGAGTGGTTAGACTTTGGAGCGAGGATGTATGATAATCAGATTGGAAGGTGGCATGTTCTTGACCCGTTGGCAAGTAAGTTTCCTTATATATCGCCTTATACTGCGTTTAATAATAATCCACTACGATTCAAAGACCCTACGGGTATGGAGCCTGAAGATTGGATTTTATCTGTTGGCAGTAAAGTTTATTGGTATGGCGGTAATGTTGGAGATAAATCTAATCTAATTGCCACGTTCAATGCTAAATCGGGAAATACTCCTCATAAAGATGGAGATGCAGATAAAAATTATCAATTTGGCAAATATCAGAAAGTGCGTGATATGGGGCCAACTACAGAAGGACAGTATTTGATTAATCTTAAGCCATCTTTCGACAGGGTCGCAAAGGCAGGTAGTGACGGGGAATTAGTAAGAAGTAAGCAAGGTGGGGTTGAAAAAATTCCAGATGAGGTGCCGATACCCGGAGACAAAGAAAATGTTTGGACCTATGAGAATTGGGGGACAAATAGAGCTTACTTGAGTCCTGTAAAAGTAACGGGCGCTACATCCAAAGACAGAGATATAACATCTTTTTATTTACACGATTCAGAGAAAGGATATACTCATGGTTGTACAGAAGTTCAAACTGAATTATTCGACAAGTTAGCAGAATATAAAAAAGCAGGCAACGAAAAAATAGATGTGATAGTTCAGTATCCTGATAAAAATGCTTCTACAAATGGTCGGAAAAAGAAAACGCCATAATAAAAATGAAAAAATTAACTATCATTTTCCTTAGTTTGATTTTTGCAACAAATTCTTTTAGTCAAGAAAAAGTTGAAGTCCTGATTTTAGATACACTAAAAATAAGAGGCATCAATTCCATTGTTTACATCAATAATTCAGTTGACAGTATTTACGTTTATACATCAGTATATACTTCTACAGGCAGCAAATTATTAATAAAAAATTTGCTTGATGAAAAACAAAGGAGGAATAACTCCAATGTGCTTACTTTAAAAAAGATTATGCCTAATACATCAGTGAATTTTAATGTAACAGGTAAACATTTTTTATCATTAAAAAGGAATAACATTTACGTTCTTTTAAGGACTAAATTTTATACCAAAAAATATGGAAAAAAAAGTTTGGTGAAAGAGATAGAAAAAAGAGTTTTTTTACAATAACAGATGCCCCCAGCTATCCGTAGATTGTCTAAAAATAAAAAAGTGTTGCTGTCCGTAGTTTGCAACTACGGACTTGCATGATAAAGAGAGAATAGATACGTGTTCCAAAATTGTTGCCGGTAGAAGTTGAATGGAGTTATTCCGATGAAAGGCTGCCGGATGGGAAGCGGCGCCACAGGTATAGCGAACAGCCGGAAGTGAAGCTGAAAAAAGTAAATATGCTGACAGCCCATAATAAAATCAATGATAATTTCTATTACCTTGGGGGAGATGGTATATGAGAATCGCGAGGGATACCCCGGCGCTGATGGAGAGGTAAAGCTTCAGTTTATCTCCAATGAGGAAGGACGGGTTATTTACGATAGCACGAACCTCGCATTCTATTACCAATATATGATGA
>JAFEAB010000045.1 GCA_018266615.1 Bacteroidota bacterium | reverse complement strand
ATCGGATTCGTCCCGGCACTGGTATTATACTTTTGATTCAATTCAACCAATGCTTTTGCAACCCGCTTCCTTAACGAGCTGTAAGCCAGGTTAACAAGGCGTTCTTCCTTCTCCTTAACATTTTGGGTGATAATACGGATAAATTTTGCCGCCACATTCATATCCGTATATATCATGGCCTGAAAATCCTCCTTGGGGATATGAATGATTTCGGAATCCTCCAGCACAATTGCTGAATCATCGTAATTTTTATCCTCAATCAATGCGGGATACCCCACAAAATCTCCTGCGGTAAATATATCAATGATATAATCCTTCCCGTCCTCATGTGCTTTCACTGCCTTTACCTTTCCTTTCGAAATATAATACAGGTATTTTGGCCGCTTTCCTTCCTGGTACAATACCTGCTTCTTAGAATAATTCTCAATATCATACTGGTCTGAAAGCTTTTTGACTAGTCCCGAATTTTTAACTCCCTTTAAAAATTCCTGTAGCCCCTGGGCCGACATGCTATACGGCTGTTGCAATACTTCCGCCTTTTTTAACCTGACCTCAATGGCATTAAGCAACTCAATATCCTCAAACGGCTTTGTTACATAATCATCGGCACCCATTTCCATCCCCTTTCTCAGGTCGCTCCTTTCCGTTTTAGCAGTCAGGAATATAAAAGGGATGTGTTGCGCTTCCGGTTTCTTCCTCAGCAAATGCAAAACCCCATAACCATCCAGCTCTGGCATCATGATATCACAAACAATAATATCCGGCTTTTCTTTTAGCGCTTTTTCAACACCCTCCTTGCCATTTTCGGCGGTAATGGTGTCATACCCGGCCAACTCCAATATTTCAGCCGTATTTTCCCGGATATCAATATTATCATCAATAACTAAAACTGTTTTTGCCATTTTTTTATTTGGTTATAGGTATGGTGATGGTAACCGTAGTTCCTTTATTCAGTTCACTATCAATTTTTACTTTTCCATTCATGAGATCCACAAACCGTTTTACAATATGCAACCCAAGCCCGGTTCCCTGGATATTTGTTGCATTCGCACTCCTGAAAAAACTGGAGAATAAATGACCCTGGTCTTCCCTGGGTATCCCTATTCCCTCATCAGCTACTTTCAATGTCGCATTTTTTCTCCCAACATTGGCTACAATCCGGATTGTCTTTTCCTCTCCTGAAAATTTTATTGCATTGGTAACCAGATTAACCAATACATTTTTCAACAACTTGCGATCTACAAAAATATCGGGTTTTCCTTCAAATTCTAATCCAATCTTTTGCCCCTTTTTCAATAATACCGAAGTTTCCTCTTCCAAATCGCGAAGAAACTCTTCCAGATTTAATTCGGTAGGCCGGCTTTCTACTTTCCCTTCATCAAGTTTACCCAACGACAGAAAATCTTCCAGGATCTCATTCAACTGGCTTACTGCATTTTTTATCTTACTGATATGCTTATCCCTTTTGGGCTGATCTTCTGTAGCCGTATACTTACTCAGCAATGAGGCAGAAGAAAGTACGGTACTTAACGGGGTCCGAAACTCATGTGATGCCATTGAAACAAACCGGCCCTTAATTTCATTCAACTCTTTTTCTTTCACCAACGCCTCACTTAGTTCTTCCTGCGATCGTTGCAATTTTGCCAGCGCTTCCCGGAGTATCAGCGTGCGCTCTTCTACCTTGGCTTCCAGCTCGGTATTAAGTTTTCTTACCTGTTCTGTTATTTGTTCGAGCCGGTTTTGTTGTGCCAGCATTGCGGTCTCAATTAACTTCCGCTGGGTAATGTCAATAATAAATGCAATTACAAATAACTTCCCCTCTCTTTCATAGGAACTCAGGCTAACTTCCACCGAGAATTTCTCCCCGTTCTTTCTCATTCCATATAAATCCCGGCCATGGCCCATTCTCCGGTTGGTGGGATGTCCATTAAAATGATCTCTCAGTTCTACATGATGATGGCGATGGGAGTGAGGAATAAGAATTTCAATCGGTTGCCCAACTATTTCATCCTCGGTGTACGCAAACATTTTCCGGGCAGCCGGGTTAATCAAAATAACAGTGCCGCTGGTATCCGTCAAAATAATGCCTTCCGTAGCATTGTCGAACAAGGATGTTAAGTGTGCAATATGCCTGTGCATTAGAATATTTACAGGCCACAAAATTATCAATTATAAATTGAAATCGGCCTTCTGTCATCTTCCTAAACAGCCAGGGAAGACACAGCAGAATCGGCGTTTACACGCTCCAGTAATTTCTCTTCAAGAAAAAATACATCTTTAAGCATTGCCTCCATTTCTTTGAGCAGGTTAAAGGCAACGCGGTGTGAGGTGCAGGCCGTTTCGGCCATTGTAAAGTTTTCTGTTACCCAGCGCATTTCTGAAAAAAGAACCAGGAGGCATTCTTTGTTTTTTAAAAAGATAAATGAATAATGTCCGATTTTTGGCAACTGAACGGTATTATCTATATCTCGTTTACCAAATTCCAGGCATTCTTTTATACTCCTTCCAAATTCATGGACCAGCGGCTCAAGCTCTCTCAAAAACGGAAATTTCTTCCGGTGACCATCGGCAAAATTCTCAATCTCTGAAAGGATATGGGGGAGTTGTTTTTCGAAGTAACTATAATACACCTCCTTTATAAACGTGGACAAAAAAGATACAGACCATTGCAATACCTGCCTATACACAACGGGTTGGATTGGCGTTGTTTCGAGGATCAGCTCTCGCCTTAATTCGTGAATTGAGACCCCGGCATTTTCGCACAGCATACTTACCGGCCATTTTCCACCGCAACAATAATTGATGGAATACCTTTTGAAAACCGCTGCTGTGCGGTAGTTCTCCCTAACGGTTTCAGAAACCGTTTTTTCTCCGTTATTTCCTGTTTCCTCTTTGTTCATGACAGCAATCTACTTTCCGGAGAATTTATTTTCCATGACGAATGTTAGTTCCCCAACCATAAAACAAATACATTCCTCCAAACCCAAACTCTAATATCATGAGAATAATTTCCCATAAATATTATAATTATGCAAAACCGACTCTTTCAAAATATGGTTTGCATTCCTGAATAATTTCAATGTTTAAAAAATCTTGATTTTCATCATGTTTCCCGGGTTTCTGACCAATAACCGGCATAAATGATGCGAAAACCCATATTACCGTTCATTTTATTATAAATTCGCATGTTGTTTTTCCTGATTGAAAACATAGATGACCTTCACTTGCCGAAATGTATACTTTGCTGTAAGGCCCTTTCAGTTCAAAAACAATAGCAAGACTACTCTTGAAAATCAATTCTTTAAATGTTCTCATTATGGCTAACAGAAAAATTTTTGCGCGACTTTTCCTGATGGGGTGTTTCTTCAGTTCCCTTCAAGTTTTTGCCCAAACAGATACTGCGGCAGCAGCAGAAACGGGCGCGCCACATCTTAACCCGGCTTTCTTTTTACTGGTAACGGTGGCAGTAATTTTTGCCCTATTGATTGGCATCCTGGGGTTCGTTTTAGTTTCAGCATCAGGAATTTATCTAAAAAAACCACTGGATGAAATAAGTTCTGCCGGAAAAACAATGATTGTCTCTGCCCTTCTCTTGGGTATAACCGGTATTGCCAACGCCCAGGAACCCGCTGCAGGTGCGGCTGCGGCTCCCACTGCATCGAGCATAGCCGGAATGACGCCTACTGCTTTCTTTTTATTGGTTTTGACGATCTTCATCGAAACGGTTGTGGTGTTGGTTTTACTGTGGAATATCTCAAACCTTATTAAAAGATCTGCAGAGGCAAAGGGAAAAACTCATAAATCAAAATTCAACTGGTGGGCCACCGCTATTGTTGCATTCTTAGTCTTGAATGGGATTTACATTTGGAAATACAGTGGCCCCGAACCTGAGCCGGTAGCCCCAACCGCAAAAGTGGCGGCGGAAGACGTAAATGAAAGTAATGTGAAGCTCCTCACCGATAATTCGGATATTTCTGCCGGGAAGGAAATATTCGTTAAATCCTGTGCAGTTTGCCATGGCAATGATGGGGGCGGGATTATTGGCCCTAACCTTACCGATAATTATTGGCTGCATGGCGGCGATATTAAATCGGTTTTCAAAACCATTCACGATGGGATAAACGCCATGCCACCCTGGAAAGCAACCTATTCGGGTAAAGAAATAGAACAGGTGGCAAGTTTTGTGGAATCATTAAAAGGAACTAAGCCCGCTAATCCAAAGGCCCCCGAGGGGAAAGAAGGATAAAGAAAATCAGAAATAACTATTGGCGCACGCCTTACTGCTTTATCAATTTCATTCCTTTCGTTCTCCAACAAAATGACGAATTCCGGGTAAAAAAATTTACCCGGTTTTTTTATGAAATGCCAGGAATCCAGCTTCTGACAATCCCTTTGATAAAAGTCAGGATTTATTGGAATCCTTCTCAGTTAAAGGACATAAGCCTGAAATTAGTTTTGTGTTCTGTTGAGCTTAACCCAAACACATATCCAGGCCCAGATAATATGTTATCATTGCGGTGAGCCATGCCACTCCTCCTCCTGTCAATCGGGAGGCAAAGATTTTTGTTGTACGGGATGTCGTATGGTTTTTCAAATATTAAATAAAGCCGAACTGTGCGATTATTATTCTTTAAACCAGAACCCGGGTGTTAGCCGGAAACTAACTAACCGACCGGATAAATTTGCTTACCTCGATGAGGAAAAAATTACGCTACAGCTTATCCGCTATCAGGATAAAAACCAGGTTCATCTCAATTTCTATTTACCTCAGATTCACTGTAGTTCCTGTCTGTATTTGCTGGAAAATCTGAGAAAGATTGATCCGGGAGTAATTTCGAGTACGGTTCATTTTATAGAAAAGGAAGCAGCAATTATTTTCAATCCTTCTCAAACCACCGTGCGGAAAGTGGTAGAAACCCTGGCCAGCATCGGGTACGAGCCTTATATCAGCCTGAACGATCTATCTGCCAAAAAGCCCAAAAAAGATAAAAGCCTGATCTTTCAATTGGGGGTAGCTGGATTTTGTTTTGGAAATATCATGTTGCTCAGTTTCCCCGAATACCTTGGAATTGATGTTAAGGATCAATACTTACAATCGGCTTTCAGGTGGTTGAGCCTATTCCTTTCACTTCCGGTAGTATTATATGCTGCTCTTCCATTCTACCGTTCGGCATGGAGTGGGATCAAACATAAGTATCTGAATATCGATTTTCCCATTGCTATTGCCATATTAGCCACCTTTATCAGGAGCCTGTATGAAGTGGTTTATGCGAATGAAGGTGGCTTCTTCGACTCTCTTGCCGGAATTGTATTTTTTATGCTTGCCGGCAGGGTATTGCAAGAAACAACCTACCGCAGGCTGACCTTCAACAGAGATTATAAATCTTACTTTCCCATTGCGGTTACTGTAATAAAGGACAATAAAGAATTCCCCACCGCATTGCCGGAAATAAAACCCGGAGATACAATCCTTATTCACCACGATGAGATAATTCCGGTGGATGGTATTCTCACCCGCGGTTCTGCCTTCATAGATTACAGCTTTGTATCGGGTGAGTCGTTACCGGTACGTAAAGAAATAGGAGAGTTGTTGTATGCCGGTGGTAAACAAAGTTCTGGTGCCATCGAGCTCCTGGTTATAAAAGAGGTGTCGCAAGGGTATCTTACCCGGTTGTGGAATAAAGACAAGGAAGAAAAAGAACATTCGGGAAGCCCCTTCTTTGTAAACTTTCTGGCCCGGTTCTTTAGTGTTATTTTATTGGGCATTGCTACCCTGACTGCAATTTACTGGTACTATCACAACCCCGCCAGGATATGGCCAGCCGTAACGGCCATCTTTATAATCGCCTGCCCCTGTGCTTTACTCCTTGCAAATAGTTTTACCTCTGGTCATTTCCTTCGCATTTTCAGCCAGCATAATATTTACCTCCGAAATGCCTCGGTTATTGATTCGATTCGAAAAACCACCCATCTTGTTTTTGATAAAACCGGAACCATTACAGACAGTTCCAGGTTCGAAATCTCCTGGCATGGGCTGCCTCTATCCGAACTACAAAAAAGTAAAATTGCATCCCTGGTTTCCCAATCGTCACATCCGCTGAGCCGCGCCATTTATGAGCTGCATAAACCTTGTTCAAGTTTAATTCCTCAGAATTTTACCGAACAAACAGGATTGGGAATTAGCGGGAGATTTGAACAGGAGATATGGAATATTGGATCTCTTTCCTTTACGGAATACAGAGGAAGTGCCTCCGAAGGTACAAATGTGTTTATTGTTGTGAATGGGCAATCCCTTGGGTATTTTCATTTTAATAACTCCTATCGTGCGCATATTTTAGATACCATGGCAGCATTAGGAAAGAAGTTCAATATTTCACTCTTATCCGGTGATAATGATGCTGAGAAAAATTATCTACGCAAAAAACTGGGCCGCCAAACAACACTCTTATTCAATCAAAGTCCGGAGGACAAGCTGCAATACATTGAATCCCTTCGTTTGCAGGGTGCCGAAGTGATGATGATCGGAGATGGGCTGAACGATGCAGGGGCTTTAAAAAGAGCAAATACCGGAATTGCAATATGTGAATCCATAAACAATTTCACCCCTTCCAGCGATGTTATTATGGAAGCTTCTGCTCTTTCGGGTTTACATCGCATTATTTCGTTTGCAGAAAAAAGCCGCCAGGTGGTTTTGCTGAGTTTTGGAATTTCCCTGTTGTATAATACAGTTGGAATGTATTTTGCCATCCAGGGAATCCTGTCCCCGTTAATTGCTGCTATCTTAATGCCCATTAGCACTATTAGTATCGTATTAATTACCTTTTTTACCTCCTCCTGGTATGGGAAGCGTCTCCGCTGATAGTTCTCCTGACAATTCGCTGACATAAATCAATTAGCCCCTTGATAACCCTTACCTCTCCGCAAAACAGGTAAAAATATTTTTACATAATTACTATTCCATGAGTGTAATTATTGTTTTAATTATTTCGAGTATTTCCGTGGCTGGAATATTTCTCCTCGCTTTTCTGTGGAGTGTAAAATCGGGCCAATTCGAAGACCCGGTTTCTCCCGCTTCCCGGATTTTGTTCGAAGACCACCCTCCGGCATCCTCAAACGCCAAACCCCAAAAATCAAATAATACGGATTTATGACTGTTGAGAAATTTTATTACGACAACAAAATTGTGAAAGCCTTTGGTATGGCAACGGTTGTTTTTGGTGTTGTTGGTATGCTCGCCGGCCTTTGGGCGGCAATCCAGCTATACCTGCCAGCCAGTAGTTTAAACCTTCCCGCTACTACATTTGGCCGGCTCCGCCCCCTGCATACCAACGCCATCATTTTTGCTTTTGTGGGAAATGCTTCTTTTGCCGGGATCTATTATTCCCTCCAACGATTGTGCAAAGCCAGGATGTATAGCGATAAATTGAGCTGGTTCCATTTCTGGGGCTGGCAAATTATTATAGCAGCGGCGGCTATTACTTTGCTTTGGGGTAAAACTACCGGTAAAGAATATGCGGAACTGGAATGGCCGATAGATGTGGCCATTACCCTGGTTTGGGTAGTATTTGGTATCAACATGTTGGGTACGATTATTAAGCGACGCGAAAAACACCTGTATGTTGCCATCTGGTTTTACCTCGCTACCTGGGTTACCGTAGCCATGCTTCACATTGTAAACTCCATCGAAATCCCGGTGTCGTTCATGAAGAGCTATAGCTGGTATGCCGGGGTACAGGATGCTTTGGTTCAATGGTGGTATGGGCATAATGCTGTTGCATTTTTCCTTACGACGCCGGTTCTTGGGTTAATGTATTATTTTCTACCTAAAGCAGCCAACCGGCCTATATATTCCTACCGTCTGTCCATTATCCATTTCTGGGCACTTATTTTTATTTACATCTGGGCAGGGCCTCATCACCTGCTTTACACCGCCTTACCCGATTGGGCTCAGTCATTGGGTACCGTCTTTTCTATCATGCTAATAGCACCCAGTTGGGGTGGTATGCTGAATGGCCTGTTTACCCTGCGTGGCGCATGGGATAAGGTGAGAGAAGATCCCGTTTTAAAATTTATGGTTGTGGCCATCACCTGTTATGGTATGGCTACACTGGAAGGGCCGTTGCTAAGTCTGAAAAACGTTAGTGCCATTGCGCATTATACCGATTGGATTGTTGCCCATGTGCATGTAGGTGGATTGGGTTGGAACGGATTTATGGCATTCGCTATTTTATACTATCTCGTTCCTAAAATGTGGAACACGACATTATATTCCAAAAAGCTGGCTACAAATCACTTCTGGATAGGCACTATCGGAATCGTACTGTATGCTGTTCCACTTTATTGGGCTGGATTTGAGCAGAGCCTCATGTGGAAATCCTTTACTCCCGAAGGCCAGCTCCGGTTCCAATTTATGGAAACGGTAAACAACCTTATTCCAATGTATATCTCACGCTCAATTGGAGGTGCTCTATATCTTACTGGCGCGTTAATGATGGTTTATAATCTGGCAAAAACAATGGCCCAGGGTTCATTTATTGCCAACGAAGCCGCAGAGGCCGCACCACTGGTAAAGGCGGTTTCTCCCCAAAAAGAATATTGGCATCGGGTTATTGAACGAAAGCCTGTAACCCTGTTGGTGCTTAGCCTGATTGTGGTGGCTATCGGCGGATTGGTGGAGTTTATGCCAACCTTCCTCGTAAAATCGAATGTACCTACAATTAGCAGCGTGAAGCCTTACACACCGCTTGAGTTGCAGGGCAGGGATATTTATGTACGGGAGGGCTGTTACGTTTGTCACTCGCAAATGATCCGGCCTTTCAGAGATGAGGTGGCACGGTATGGCGAATACTCCAAGGCGGGAGAGTTTGTTTACGATCACCCTTTCCAATGGGGGAGTAAGCGCACCGGGCCAGACCTGGCCCGGGAAGGCGGTAAATATCCAGATAGCTGGCACTATAATCACATGTACGACCCCCGGTCTATGTCGCCCGGATCTATCATGCCCCAATACCCCTGGCTGCTTGATAATAAACTGGATACTGCATCTACCCCAGCTAAGATTAAAGCCATGATTACGCTGGGTGTTCCTTATGAAAAGGATTATGCCAACAGGGCAAATGCCGACCTGATGGAGCAGGCAAAAACAATTGAAGGAAACTTAAAGAAAGATAAAATTGAAACCGATCCGGATATGGAAATTATTGCGCTCATCGCCTATCTCCAACGGTTGGGAAAAGACATTAAAGGACCGGCAGTAACGGCACAACAATAAAAATTACCATCATGAAATTTATTCACTATATAAAAAATGTGAGCGGAGTAGATATAATGGGTGTGTTCTCCCTGCTTGTCTTTGTTGCTTTCTTTATTGGAGTCAGCATCTGGGTATTTAAGATGAAAAAAAGCAGGTTGGATAAAATAAGCCGAATTCCCATTGATAATTAACATCTGAAAAATGCGACGCTTTATGCTCAACAAAAAATCAATTGCCCTTTTATTTCTGTCCTTAGCATTGCTTAATTCATTTTGCACTATGGCTCAGGATGCCGCCCAGGTGCCACAAACTCAGGCCTCCCCTGGTCTTAACCCAGCTCTTATGCTATTAATCGGGATTGCTGTAATATTTCTCCTGTGCATCGGTATTCTGGGTTATGTGCTAATAAATGTTTCCGCACTAAATTCCGGGAAGGATAAAAACGATCAATGTCAGGTATCGTCCATCCCCAAGACCCCCTTACTCTTGATTACATTACTGAGTTCTTCACTCCTTGCAAACGCCCAGACCGGGCCTTCTGCGGAAACAGCTATTGTGGCTCAAAAAGCAACATCAATTATTGGATTAACACCCACTGCTTTTTATTTATTGGTATTTACCCTGTTTATTGAAGTAGTGGTAATCTTAGTCTTAATGTGGAATATCTGGAATTTGCTAAAAAAGGCGAACCCGGTTACAGATATTGTTCCTATTGAAGAAAAGAAGGAGGCGCGCAGGCTAACACTTAACTGGTGGGAAAAATTTAATTCCCTTAAACCCATGGCACAGGAAGAAAACCTGGATACCGGCCACGAATATGATGGAATCAGGGAATTAAACAACCGCCTCCCGCCCTGGTGGCTTTATGGATTTTATATTTCAATCCTTTTTGCGGTTATTTATCTGTGGCGTTTTCATGTATCGCACTCCGCCCCACTAGCAAAAGAAGAATATGAGCTCTCTGTATCAAACGCTGAAGAAAAAACTAAAGCCTATCTCGCATCTAAGGGTGAGGCAATTGATGAAAATACAGTGACCCTCCTTACCGGAAAAACGGATATAGATGCAGGGAAAGTCATTTTTGAAAAATCCTGTGCTGCGTGCCACATGGCAGATGGAGGTGGGATGGTGGGGCCAAACCTCACCGATAATTTCTGGCTGCATGGCGGAGATATTAAATCGGTTTTTAAAACGATCAAATACGGCATTAATGCAATGCCCCCATGGCAAACCAGCTATTCCAATAAAGAAATTGCCCAGGTAGCAAGTTTTGTAGCGTCTTTACACGGTACCAAGCCCAAAACTCCCAAAGCTCCGGAAGGGGTAGAAGTAATAGGAGCCTCCCAAAATCAGGCAGCCGATTCTGCTACGAAAACCAAATAAATGAAGGATCAGGAAATAATTGGGGGAAATTCAGGGGAGTCGTTTCGCGACCGGATTCCAACGGTAGATGCCAAAGGAAAAAGGAAATGGATTTTTGCACAGAAACCTTCCGGAAAATTCTACAACGCAAGAACCTGGGTGAGCCTGGGGTTCTTTGCAATTTTTATCCTCCTGCCCTTTATAAAATATCATGGCCGGCCCCTGTTTCTATTTAATATTCCCGATGCCCGGTTTATTCTTTTTGGAAAAGTTTTCTGGCCACAGGATTTTTTCATTTTCGGCCTTGCCATGGTCCTGTTTATCATTTTTATTATCCTCTTTACTGCCGCATTTGGCCGCCTGTTTTGTGGCTGGGTTTGCCCGCAGACCATATTCATGGAAATGCTGTTTCGAAAAATTGAATACTGGATAGAAGGTGATGCCGCAGCCCAACGGCGCCTGGATAAAGGCCCGCTAACCAATGAAAAGATTGGAAAGAAATTATTAAAACATACTGTCTTCTTTCTGCTTAGTTTTCTTATTGCCAATTTTTTCCTGTCCTATATCATAGGCGTGGATGAATTGAAACAAATAATTACCGAGCCGGTTGGCCAGCATGCCGGAGGATTTGCCGCCATCCTTATTTTTTCGGGCGTCTTCTATGCCGTATATGCCTGGTTTCGCGAACAGGCCTGTACGGTAGTTTGCCCTTATGGAAGATTACAGGGGGTTCTGCTCGATCGTAATTCCCTGATTGTGGCCTACGATTATAAAAGAGGGGAGCCAAGAGGAAAGGTGAAAAAAAATCCGGAACCCGATAATAATACCGGCGATTGTATTGATTGTAAACTTTGCATTAAGGTTTGCCCAACCGGAATAGATATTCGAAATGGTACTCAAATGGAATGTGTGGGTTGTACCGCCTGTATCGATGCCTGCGACGAAATGATGGTAGCTGTTAACCGACCCACAGGCCTCATCCGGTATGCTTCCGAAAACGGTATTTCGGAAGGAAAGAAAATGAAGTACACCGGCCGGATGAAATTTTATACTGTCTTATTATTCGTTTTAACCGGAATTTTAGCAACCCTGCTCATTTCCCGAAAAGAGATAGATGGAACTATTGAGCGTGCTCCCGGCCAACTTTATCAGGAACGGGGCGCCGACAGTCTTTCAAACTTATACAGCATTAAAGTAGTAAACAAAACCATTAAGGAAATGCACTTATCCCTTAAATTATTAAATATACCCGGGCAAGTAGAAACGGTAGGACAGGGAAAAATCCTGGTTAATAAAGAAGACCAGGGAAAGGCTTCCTTCTTTGTGGTGTTGCCGAATAAATACATTAAGGACCGGAAAACCAAACTTGAAATCGGGGTCTTTGACGAGGACAAAATGATTACCAGACTGAGTACAAATTTTATGGGGCCTTTTAAGAAAACTAAAAAATAATTGAAATGAATTGGGGATATAAATTACTCTTCAGTTTCCTGGTATTTGGTGCAGGAATGTTCTTTCTCGTTTATCGCACCATGACCACCGAATTTGAACTGGTAGAAAAAAATTATTACCAATCCGAATTAAAGTACCAGGACCTAATTGATGCTTCTAAAAGAACGGCGGCCCTCAATCAGCCTGTGGTGTTTTCCCAAAACGAGCAGGAGGTGATTATTACTTTACCCACAACCCCTAATTCCGGAAAAGTTACCGGGAACATTTTGTTCTATTGTGCATACAATGGTAAAAACGACCGCCGGTTCCCCCTAAGCCTGGGGTCTGTAAATAAACAATCGATACAGAAGGATAAACTAACCCAGGGCAAGTATACGGTGAAGCTGAATTGGAAGGACAATTTTGAGACGTTTTATACAGAGCAACCATTAACCATTTACTGATGGTGGCTTTATCCATACTATCCGGATTTCTTATTGGCGCTGCCGGCAGCGCCCACTGTGCGGGAATGTGTGGTCCGCTTTGTTTAGCGCTACCTTTGCACAAGAATACCCGGGCGAGCCGATTTTATAAATTAGCCTTGTACCAATTGGGAAGAATCGTTACTTATTCCATTCTCGGATTGACCATAGGCTACATTGGAACTGTTTTCTCCTTTTCCGGTTTTTCGCGCGGTTTTTCTATACTTATCGGCGCCGCACTCGCTTTGGGGGCCCTTGGTTATTATTATAGAAAAAATATTCCAACCCCCTTCTTTCTCCGGTTCGCCTTTTTGGGTATTCAGTCCCAAATTGCCTCTATACTAAAATATGGTAACAAGCCCCCGGTAGTTTTAGCAATAGGCGCTCTAAACGGATTACTCCCCTGCGGATTGGTTTACCTCGCCCTCCTATATGGAATCAGTTTTTCCTCTCCCTGGCAATCCATGATGTTTATGGCTATGTTTGGATTGGGAACTACTCCCGTAATGCTGGCAAGCGGCATGGGCTTTTTTCGTTTCCGGGCTGCTATATACTCCTATCTTCGTCCAGCCATCCCAGTTATGATTGGCCTGATGGGGGTTGCCTTGTTGCTGCGGGGGTTAAACCTGGGGATTCCTTTTATCAGCCCGTTTCTTCCTTCTTTTCCCGGACTTCCTGTTGATTGCCATCCTTAATAGTGAAGGTGGGGAAGGGTAATGGGGCTTGCGCGGCCCCAGGCCAATCCCATATAATTTTCGAAAGAATCAATTGAACCTCCCGTTATAATCATTTAACAATGTATTGGAAACAATTTCTTCCTGTGGGTTGTCAGTTTAAGTACAAATAATAATTTGAATATGAAAAAATTGATTTTCTCGCTCCTGGCATTTGGAGCAACCTATGCTTATGGTCAGGATAATACATTTCTTCCTACCTCAACAGCCATTGTAAGTCAACAAGACCCTCCCAAAAAACAAGGAGATGACTGGATGATGTTTACCCGTGGAATCGGAGTAAGTTTCCAAAATTTTGACGGACTAAACGATCGCCTGAAAGGGTTTTCGCAATACAAGGAACTAAGGGATCACGCTTTTACCCTGAGCCTGGGTACCCTGAATCAGTATAAAAATTTTATTTCCGGGTTTGAAGTAACCGGAGGTAGTAGTATGAGTGGGCACCGGGATAAAAAGAGCAGCACTACCCGATTTCTTGGCGCTGCCGTTGATTTTGGTTACGATGTGATTCCTTCCAAAAAAATAGTCCTTTACCCCTATTTGGGAATCGGTGGGGAATCCTACTGGGCAAAGTTTTTTAAGGATAATTCGGGGGTTGATTTTGATGATGTAGCCGGTTCTCCAGCTATTCAAAATGCCATCCGTCCCGTTTCGTTTAATAATGGCTGGTTTGGTTGGCGTGGTGGTATCGGAGTGGGTATTCGCAACAGTTCGGGTAACTCCCTGGCCATGTTAAAAGCCGGTTATACCGGAAGTTTTAAAGACAGGGCATGGAAAAGTTCTGATAACCAAACCCTCAACGGGGCGCCTAAAGATGGCTTAAACAGGTGGTTTGTTTCTATTGTTTTGGGAGACCTTAAAGGAAAAGCAAACAAAATGAAATAATATAAAAGGATTAAATAAAGATGGGCCGGTTTTTAACTGGCCCATTTCTTTTATCTATCAATCAACGAAACATTAACTAACTCATTTCTATTTTATCGATAAAGCAATAAGGGTCAATCGAATTCACTTTATCCACTTCAATCGGGAATTCTGCCATTTGTAAGGCTAGCACGTGTTGGGCTTCGCGCATTTGCCAAAGGAATAATTTAGATGGCTCATCTGCCATTAAAAATATTTCCGGCAACATTTCCTTTAACATCCCGTTCCAGCAGGCCTCCCTGAATTTTTCGTCCTGGTTTCCCCGGGATTGCTCAGCGTCCTTTTCCAGGTGCTGGCGGTTCGCAAACCGGCTTCCGGTTATGAGGATCACTTCCTGCTGGTTTAAATACCTTGCCATATTCATAGTTTTCAGCGATATGACAGAAAACGTAAAAGAGGTTGATTTTAGTATATAGAATTTAATGTTAAGGTTCCTTTTATTAGAACCCATAGGCATGCCCCAGCCTTAAACGGCCCGCCCGGCGTTGCATCCGGTTGAATGAAAACATCAAGGGGCCGGATATATCCTATTATTAAACCCACACAATTAAATTCCTGGGAATGCAGGAGGGGGTTAATTCAGAAAAATAAGTGCTCTGTTGAAAACTTTGTAATAACTCTGTTTACATTACAATTAATTTTCTGTTGCGAAAAATTATCCCATTAATTCATGATAACATCTCTTGCTGTTCCTGAACCGGAAAATGGCTCCCTGCCTGGATTTGCCACTATTTTTATTCACCCTAACGGAGAAAAGAGCCTGATTTCGGATATCCGGATTCCGAAGGATAGCATTCTTTGTGGTTTTGGGTCGAGGGCAATCCTGGAAAGCCCCAATTACCTAACCCTGCAGGTGGAGCTCCGAAAACATATCCTTCTCTTCCCGGAAGTACTTCAATACATTAACCACAGTTGCGAGCCCAATGTATTTTTCGATACCACGGCTATGCAGTTAATTGCTTTAAAAGAAATACTCCCCGGCGAAGAACTGTGTTTCTTTTACCCTTCCACCGAATGGGATATGGATCGATCCTTCTTATGTAATTGCAGAACCGGATCCTGCCTGGGTCTTATAAGAGGTGCGCAGTATTTACCCATAGAAACATTAACCCGTTACCGGCTTACGGACTTTATTAAAAGTCAATTAAAATCCGTAGGCGTTGGTCAAGAATAACCCCTAACCCATGCCTTCGAAAAATAAACGCCAACCCCCTGAAAAGATTTGGGTTTTTGCACCCTATACCCAAACAGGAGATGAAAATCTCGATTACTACTGCGATTACACGCAAAGTATAGCCGAGTATGAAAACCTGTTCTTTCAATTAAAAAAGGACTGGGAGTGGGTAAAAATTCGTCTTGATAATGTAGACCGGGAAATTGAAAAAATACGGACTGATTCTATTTCAACGGGGGTTATTCCTATCATCCTAAATCTGTGTGATGGAGATGGAGTAAATGGAGCTCCCGGAATTTCAGTTATACAAAAACTGGAAAAATCGGGAATAACCTACACGGGAGCCGATGAAACTTTTTATGCAGCTACAACTTCCAAGATTCCGATGAAAGCAGCGTTTGATTCGGCGGGTGTTCCAACGCCCAAATGGGAAATAGTTAAAGAGCCGGATGCACATATTTTTAACCGGTTGGGCAGCCCCCTCATTCTAAAACCGGCTGTATCAGGAGGAAGTATGGGCGTCGGTATCCGAAATGTAGTTTATGATTTTGAAGAACTTAAGATGGTAATAGCGGATATCCATGCGGGTTACAGGGGATGGAATCTGATGGGAGATGGTATAATTGCGGAAAGTTTCGTTCAGGGGCGGGAGTTTACCGTTTTTATCAGTGGCTCTTCCAATAATCCTGGTAAGGCTCATATTTATTCTCCGGTAGAACGTGTTTTTCATCCCTCCCTCCCTCCCGACCAACGGTTCCTTTCTTTTGACAGGCTTTGGGAAACTTATGATAATGAGTCGCCAATGCCCGATGAAGGCAATTTCTATGAATACAGGAAAGCGCCGGAGAGTTTGCAAGATGCCCTTAAAGGACTAAGCTGGGCGGCTTATTGTTCTACTAACGGAATGGGATATACGAGAGTTGATATCCGGCAGGATGACGCCACCGGTGAATTATATGTTCTTGAAGTAAATGCCCAGTGCGGTATTAGTGAAGACGAAAACTTTACTTCAATTGGAGCTATTCTCCGGTTTTCCGGCATTCACTTTTCCCAACTGGTGAGTGAAATCATAGCAGACGGAAAATCCAGAAAAAAGAAGATTTTTTCTGTTATAAATGTTACCCGTACCCGTAAAGCAAGAGCATAATTACCTATGAACGGGCTAAAAATTTGTGTGTTATTGCCGGATTATTCAACATCCGAAATTGATTACCAGCATTATGATCCTCCCAGGGACCTTTCGGCACTACTACCGAACTGCCAATTTACCCATGTCTTTTTAAATAAACTCACGGTTTACAAACAGTTGAACGAATTAAAGAAAAAGAACTTCAACATTTTTGTAAATCTTTGCGAGGGATATTTAGATTGGGAAGTTCCATCAATTGATGTCCCCTTTTTTCTGGAGTTGCTTGATTTACCCTTTACCGGCCCCACCACACTTTTATACGACCCCGAAAAGGTTACCATGAAATATGTAGCCTATACCCGGGGGATTTGCTCTCCTAAATACACACTCATTAAATGCGGCTCTCTCCTTGCCAGGGAAATTTCGAATCTGACCTTTCCACTTTTTATTAAACCCGCCAAAGCCGGAGATAGCCTGGGTGTGGACGACCGCTCCCTTATACATAACGTAGAAGAGTTGGAAGCCCAGGTAAACCGGTTACTTCCCGAATACCCCGAATTATTAGTGGAAGAATATGTGGCTGGCAGGGAGTTTACCGTGCTCGTAACTGCCAATCCGGACGACCCGTCAAAGACAATTTCTTTTTTGCCGGTTGAATATCTTTTTCCAAAAGGATATTCCTTTAAAACTTACCAGTTAAAAACATCAGAACTCCATCCTGATGCAAATATCCCCGTTACAGATGAATCCATTGCCGCCAGGCTCCGATCAGCTGCAGAGAAGATCTTTAGCGGATTTAACGGTAAAGGTTATGCGCGCCTGGATTTCAGAATGAATGAGAATGGGGAACTGTTCTTTCTGGAAATAAATTTTACCTGTTCGGTTTTTTATAAAGACGGGTATGAAGGATCGGCCGATTATATTGTAAAGGCAGATGGGATCGGACAGGCAGGGTTTTTGGAGATAATTATCCGGGAAGGAATGGCCCGGTATGCGCGTACGCGCAAACGATATGAAATGCGGGGAGATTCTATTTCGGGTTATGGAATTTATGCCTTAAGAGATATTAATGCGGGGGAGCTTATTTTTAAAGGAGAAGAATTACCGCAACGGTTAGTTACTTTAAATTATGTGAAAGATAACTGGAACGAAGACCAATTAGAAGACTTCCGCAAATATGCCTACCCGGTAGGAGGGGATAGTTACCTCTTATGGTCGGATAATCCCCAGGACTGGGCACCGCAAAACCACTCCTGTACTGCGAATACACATTATTCCGGTTTAAATGTACTGGCCTCAAGAAACATTAAGACAGGGGAGGAGCTGACCCTGGATTATGCCTTGCTTTTAGACGAAACCGCCGCTCCATTTAAATGTAATTGCCAATCCGATCAATGCCGGGGAGTGGTGCGGGGACAAAAATTGCAGTATGATCAGCCCATATCCTCTATAAATAACAAATAAGATTCGCTTCCTACCCTCATAAATCCCGTTTCATAACAATATCGAATTATCGATTTAGAAATGGATTCTCGTGAACCGGTAAAAAACTGGGCACTAAATCCCGAATTGTATAGCTGCTTCTTACTACACAACGTGGTTCTATTTTCTCCAAGCAACTCCAGTATGATCTGGCGGTTTCGCATCAGGGCCTGGTTAATTTCCCGGACATGCATGGGTGGGGTTTGCCGTTGATTGTGATATAGTGTCCGGCAGGAATCGTTACAGAATTTTTTATCAATTCTCCCCTGAAGATTCATTCCACATTGCCTGCAGGCAGATATCGATTTTTCCTCCTTCATGAGCCAAAGCTCAGTTATAGATATGGGTTTTACAAAATTTACGAACGTGAATATTCCTCCCAAAAGTTGATGTTTTCCCGTTGTTGGTCTAATTTTTTTTTAGTCATTTTAAACATATATACACGTTTAAAATACGGATAAACCTTTTCCCTGTTTGCATATTTGTGCTTGTTATATCTTTTCTTGAAACAAAACACAACAATTTTATGAATGCGCTCAGAAACAAAGTTCAATTAATTGGAAACCTGGGGCAGACCCCGGAAATCAGAACTACCGACTCCGGAAAAAAGCTTGCCAAGTTTTCGATGGCCACCAATGAGGTTTACCGCTCATCTACCGGAGAAAAAGTGCAGGAAACCCAATGGCATAACGTGGTTGCCTGGGATAAGGTAGCCGAAATCGTAGAAAAGCACCTGAACAAGGGTACTGAAGTGGCGATTGAAGGAAAATTGATTCATCGGAATTACACCGATAAAGATGGAAATAAGAAATATGTTACCGAAGTACAGGTGAATGAGCTATTGTTACTTGGGTCGAAACCTGTGATCGACTAAAGTGTGGTTAGCGGGTGATTAGGCGGGTGGTTATCGTCATTTACTGGGTCGATGATGACTACCTGCCGAAATCATCCTGCAAACGGATAATATCCTGTTCATCACTCGGGTTTTCCGGGTCGGTGTGCATCCAAATCTCAGCAACAATACCCCATACATCCTCGCCAATTAATCTATGGCGTTCCCCTTGCTGGAGTCGAATTATTTCACCAACCGCAAGTTGTTTACTTTTGCCTTCCTCATCATTATGGCTTTTTGCAACGGAGGCCTTCCCTTCAATTAGTTTCCAAATTTCAGAACGCCGGTGGTGGTATTGCCAGCTCAGTTTTTTCCCGGGTTCCACTAAAAGTACTTTGGGACTTAATTTTCCGCCAGAAAGCAGCCTCCCGGCATCTTCCTCAGGAAAAAATGCAGAAATAAATTTCGACGCATGCTTTTCTGAAATAACATAAAATCCTCCCCAGGGACGCCTGTCATCCACCGTTTCGATACGAAGGTCCATTTCCTTCAGCATCGTATCTATTTTTTTAAATATATTAATTTTATCCATAATATTACCTTCCCATGAAAACCATTAAAATTTGTACATCGCTGGGGTTTACACCCGAGATGCGAGATGCCTGGCCAAGCGTGCGGGGTTGAATTCGCCTAAATTTCTGCTTTGCCTCCGCACTTAAGGATACCAGTTTTTCATAATTGAAATTATCGGGTATGACTAAATTTTCTAACTGACTCATCTTTTCTGCCAGTTCTTTTTCCTTTCGAATATAAATATCGTATTTCAATTGAATTTCAGCCTGCTCAATTACCTCCTTATCAAAGCCACGGAGTAATTCTTCCACTATAGGTATGTGCTGCTGCATTCCTTTACACAACACGGATGGCCGCAAAATCAATTGTGCCAGTTTTTGATTTCCCAAAAGCGCGGCAGATCCAACCTGTTCTAAATAGGTATTGGCCTGATCGGGCCTGATGGTGGTTTGGTTCAGTTTTTCTATCAGCCGATCTACTTCAGATTTTTTTTGAATGAAATTTTCCATTCGTTCCTGAGATGCCAATCCGAGCCTAAAACTGCGTTCAGTTAAGCGCATATCAGCATTATCCTGGCGCAGCAGGGTACGGAACTCGGCCCGGCTGGTAAACATCCGGTAAGGTTCTTCGGTCCCTTTATTAATCAGGTCATCAATCAAAACACCAATATATGCCTCACTCCTATCCAACACGAATACCTCCTGATTTGAAATACATAAATGTGCATTTATTCCTGCCATTAACCCTTGCCCGGCGGCTTCTTCATAACCAGTAGTGCCATTAATCTGTCCTGCAAAAAACAGGTTCTTTATTTTTTTTGTCTCCAGGTTATATTTCAGTTGGGTAGGAGGAAAGTAATCGTACTCAATGGCATATCCCGGACGAAACATGCGACAGTTTTCAAATCCGGGCACTTGTTTAAGAGCGGCAAATTGAGTTTCCTCTGCCAGTGAGGTGGAAAATCCGTTCACATAAATTTCCACTGTATGCCAACCCTCTGGTTCAACAAATAGCTGGTGTTTTTCCCTTTCAGCAAAGCGGTTTATTTTATCTTCAATACTCGGGCAATACCTTGGTCCGGTACCCTGGATTCTGCCCTGGTACATTGGGCTGGACTGAAAGCCGGATCTCAAAATATCGTGTACCTCGGATGATGTATAAGTTATCCAACAGGACCTTTGTGATGCTGCCTTAAGGGATGGTTTTTCCAAAAAACTAAATCCGGAAATTTCTTCATCTCCTTTTTGTTCTTCCATTTTTGAATAATCCAGGCTTCTCCCGTCTATTCTGGGCGGTGTTCCTGTTTTTAGCCGGCTACTCTCAAATCCTAATGAAACAAGTTGTTCGGTAATGCCTGTGGCCGCCTTTTCTGCTACCCTTCCTCCTCCAAAATTCTTTTCTCCAATATGAATAACCCCATTCAGGAAGGTGCCGTTTGTAAGAACTACCGCCTTACTGATTATCCGGTGGCCCAGCCCGGTTACCACTCCCTGCACCTGTCCATCCCGCACGATCAATTCCTTCACCATATCCTGATAGAAATGAACATTCGGTGTGGCTTCCAGCATTTCACGCCAGGTGGCGGCAAACAACATCCGGTCATTTTGGGAGCGCGGGCTCCACATGGCCGGGCCTTTTGACTTGTTCAGCATTCGAAACTGGATCATGCTCCGGTTCGAAACGATTCCACTATACCCTCCAAGGGCATCAATCTCTCGAACTATCTGGCCTTTTCCAATTCCTCCCATTGCCGGATTACAACTCATTTGAGCGATGGTTTGCATGTTCATGGTGATGAGCAAAACCTTACTTCCCATATTAGCAGCAGCCGCAGCAGCTTCACAGCCGGCATGTCCCGCCCCAACTACAATACAATCATACGTAGGAAACATAGGGAGCAAAGGTAAGAATGCAAGAAATCAGGTTTTAGTTAAACCGTTGGAATATTTTTTTTTCGGCTAGTAACTCATTCAGGTCGAGCCCCTTATTTATACGGAATAGGTCTTGCGCATCCAGGTTTTCTATTTCATTTAGCCGTTGAGATAAGGGCTCCAGAGAAAAGCTCCTTTCCTTAAAAGATGAGTTGGCCCTCTGTTCATGAACATCAAGCCATTTAACCATATCAGTAACCCTATTTACTCCCGACTTTAAAAGACTGGTGAAATAAGCCTTTGCCTGAATAATACTTATTGGATTAACCCGGGGTTCACCATCTCCTGTAGGGCCAACCTGGATATTGGTAAAATGCCAGCATAGGCGAAGGTCGTCCTCACTCGAAAGATCAAAATATTGAAGTGGAATGATGTGCTCTAATTGCCAAAACTTTCCAAAATCCTCCCAACTAATTTCTCCTGGAAACTGAGCCTGGATCCACCTCCTAAATCCTTCAATGTCTATCCCAAAGTATGGAGCATACTCCATGGAGGGCTGCTTCTCTACAACATATCTCCGGAGGGCCACCTGCCACTTTCTCTTTGCAGTGGAAATTTTATGTTTCATATAGAAACTGTTTTACGTGGAACAATTGAAAATACTGTTTCTCTGTGAAACTGTTTTACGTGGAACTAAAAATAGGCCTTTAGGAGTTTATCTTCTTCCCTTGTCATTCTATTTTTTTCGATAGTTGAGTTATCCAAAAACCCAAGAATATGTAATACTCCATGGAATATTACCCGGTGAATTTCAGCCGTTGAACTAACCCCCAAATTCTTCGCATTATTTTTAACCCGGTCGATGCTTATATAAATTTCGGAGAATGGGTTCGTTTCCTGAGGAAAATCAAAAGTGATAATATCGGTAAAATAATCGTGATTTAGGAATTCTTTATTGATCATAAGTAGTTCATTATCAGAACAGAAAATAATATTAAGGCGGTCTCTGTTAACCTTATGTCCTTTAAAAATGTTAGTAATAAACCCTTTGAGCCGGGTTCGGGACCGAAGCAGGGGGGGCGCATTAAAGAATTGAATTTCCATGATTTTTAACTCCCGAATTTTTTACACTTTATTTTGGGATAGTTTTACAAAATAAAACAAAGAATGAAAAAGAAATTATCGGAAGTGGGGATTGGTGAAACGGTGGTTATTGATTCATTTGCTGCGGATGATATCTTTTTGAAATTAATGGAGATGGGCTGCTTGCCTGGGGAAAAAATCACCGTGGAACAAATCGCTCCGCTTAAAGATCCAATTTCAATTTCTGTTGCTGGTTACCGACTTAGCCTACGATTAAATGAAGCACAACATATTTTAGTTTCCGATCTTTAAAATATGGAGGTAGGCCTTTTCTTTGGATCATTTAACCCTATACATCATGGGCATCTTATTGTGGCTTCTGAAATAATCCAGGCCGGATTAGTGCAGGAGTTGTGGTTTGTGGTATCTCCGCAAAACCCTTTCAAGAAAATTGGATCCTTATTAAATGAAAATCACCGCCTATTCCTTCTACAGGAAGCGATAGAGGGAGATTCCCGCTTAAAAGCGAGTAATATTGAATTTAAACTCCCTAAACCATCTTATACAGTAAACACCCTGGCCTATCTGAAAGAAAAGTATCCATCTCATCAATTCTCTATAATACTGGGTAGTGATAGTTTTCAAAACCTACCCAAATGGAAAAACGCCCCTTATATCATTCAAAATCATCGCATCCTTATATATCCCCGTAAAGGATATGATGTGAAGGATACCTATGGGGCAAATATCCATTTAACCCAATCGCCTTTAATAGAAATTTCGTCTACCCATATACGTAAGTTAATACGGGAGCGGAAATCCATCCGGTATTTAGTGCCCGAAACGGTAAGAGTGGCTATTGAAACAAATTTGTATTATTTTTCCAATTCAGAAAATCAAACCCAGGAGCAGGACAGTTAAAACGATAACGGGGGCGGGTAATCGCGTAAATCGGAGCAGGATAAAAACCAGGCCAATTATGCTGATATTAATCCAACCCAGAACTCCGTTGGAATACGGGTGTAAATCCGTAAAGAGATACAACAGCGCCGCCCACATAAATCCGGCCACCACCGCATTAATACCCTCCATGGCGCGGTAAACCACTACATATTTTTTTAAGTTGGTCCACACCGGAAAAAAAAATAAAACCAGCAAAGCACTCGGAAGGAATAAAGCAACGGAGCCAATGACGCAGCCCAATGCCTGCATCCATTTCCCTTCCTTCTTTAAAGCCAGCCCGCCCACAAATGAGCCAACCGAAAATGTAGGCCCGGGAATAGCCCGCACTATGCCGTAACCCGTTAATAAGTCGTTTTTGGTTAGTTTGATAGCACCCGGATTTTTTATGCTGTTATCCGAATTAGGCCTGGCTACATACTGATCGAGCATCATAGGAAGTAACACATCACCTCCGCCAAAAACAAAACTTCCAAACCGGTAAAAATTTTCAAAAAGGTTAAAGGCATGCCGGTCATCCCATTTATTTTTCCGCGCCGTTTCACTTAATATTCCGGCCACCGCAAAAATCAATACAAATAACCAGATATTAGTCCAACGAATATGTTTGGGTTTAATCACTTCCCGCTCGGGAATCCGTTTACTGCTGATATTGGTAATGGCGCCACCCAGTAAAATCATAACCGGAAATACCCAGGGTGTTTTAAATAAAAGGTAGGTAACAAGCATCGAAACCACCATCAATATAAACGTGATTAAATTCCGGATGGAGATGCCAAAAATCCTGACCGCCGCATAAAAAAGAAAACCAATAGCGAGTGATTCAATAAATTTCAACGGCCCGTTTGCCAGATCTACAGCATGGCTAACAACAAAGAAAGAAAGGATTCCCATGATGCTGCAAGCGGGAAAAATCCAAATAAGTAAAGTGAGAACGGCTAAAGGAACACCACCTCGTTTATATCCTATCAGGGTAACAATTTGAGTGGAGGATGCCCCGGGCAATAACTGACAAAACGAATTATATTCCATCAACTCATCTTCCGTAATATCCCGGCGTTTATGCACAAATGATTTCAACATCATGCCTAAGTGACCCTGAGGGCCACCAAAGGCGGAAATGCTGTAAAAAAAAACAGATTTTAAAAAGGGAATATGTCGTAATAAATACAATACAATTAACGCAGATGGAAGGTAACGTAAAAATGAGTTTAAAATCAGGATTCTAATTAGGAAAAGGTTATTTTCCGCATCCAAAATAAAAAAATAGACCTATAACCCGTACTTCGCACTAATCTCCAACATCCGATCAATCGGTTTTTTAGCAGCCAACCTCAATTTTTCATCCATTCGAATTTCCGGTAATTCATATTTCATACATAAATAGAGCTTCTCCAGGGTATTTAATTTCATGTAGGGACAGTCGTTACAGGCACAGGAGTTTTCGGGAGGAGCCGGAATAAATGTCTTCTCCGGACTGGCTTTCTGCATTTGATGCAGGATCCCATTTTCCGTCACCACAATAAATGTATCAGCCGGATTTTCCCTGGTGAATTTTAATAAGCCCGCTGTGCTTCCAATAAAATCAGCCATCCGTAAAACAGGTTCTTCACATTCCGGGTGCGCAATCACTTTTGCTTTAGGGTACCGAATTTTAAGCTTTGTAATCTTCTCGAGGCTGAATATTTCATGTACCTGGCAGGATCCGTTCCATAGCACCATATTTCTACCCGTTTTTTTACTTAAATAAGCCCCAAGGTTCCTGTCGGGCGCAAAAATGATAGGTTGATCAGCCGGGAGACTTTCAATGATTTTTTGAGCATTGGAGGAGGTGCAAATAATATCGCTCAATGCCTTTATTTCGGCGCTGCAATTAATATAGGTAATAACAATATGATCGGGGTGTTTATCCTTAAAGGCCTTAAATAATTCTGGAGGAGCAGAATTAGCCAGGGAACAACCCGCATTCAAATCGGGAAGGAGAACTTTTTTTCCGGGGTTTAAAATCTTTGCGGTTTCCGCCATAAAGTGAACGCCGGCGAAAACAATCATATCCGCATCGGTACTGGCGGCTTTTTGGGATAACCCCAGGCTATCCCCAATAAAATCTGCCACATCCTGAATATCGGGTTCCTGGTAATAATGAGCAATTAATAAGGCCTTCTTCTCCTTTTTCAATTTTTCAATCTCAGCAAATAAATCCAGCGTAGGATCTACCTCAATATCTAAAAAACCTTTTTCCGCAATTAATTTTTCTTTGTTAATATCTGCTGTAGTATTCATTAATAATATATTTATTTAAAAAGCCTATTACTATTAGGATGGTGAATAGGTGGAAAGAAAAATTTTATCCGACTTGCAAAATTAAAACAATCAACTAACTCACAGGCTTTCCACCTGTTATCAACAGGATTGAGTTATATTCTATTTATTCGCTGATACTGCATTTAAATTCCTCTTACTGGTAGCCTAATCTTTTTAATTAACATAGGTGGATAATAAACCGGGTGGAAAAGAAATTTCATTTATGGAAAAGGAAAGAATGTGAATATGTAATTGGGGGAGTTAACAGCCTTTCGGGATGTAATAAATGGGGAAAACTCCAAGGAGAAGTTTTCCTTATTTATCCTCAATAAAAAATTTAAAAATCGGCCCTTTCCACATGTTTTTATACTTATTAAGGCAGGATGTGAAAATACAAGGAGCTAAAAATTTATTCCAATTAATCCAAAAAGGTAAAATTCTTTATAAATAGCTTATCCATTCTGATTTTTAGGGTTTTTCCACAATTTGTTAATATTCATTTTTACCCTATTTTTGCCGTCCAAAAATTTCTTTATAGCAGATGCAAATTATACAAACCATCAGGGAGAAAGGAGCAGTAATTGTAATTATTGTAATTGCCCTGAGCCTTATAGGCTTTATACTTATGGATGCCAGGCAGGGCGCAGGAGGGTTGTTTGGTTCAATGTCTACTAAGATTGGAAAAGTGGATGGTGAAAACATTGACCTCAATTATTTTAATAAACGGTTTGATGAAATGGAAGCCAGGAATGGCCAGCGGGCTACCGGTTCCCAGACCGATCAGATTCGTGAACAGGTATGGAACCAGATTGTAGCGGAAAAGATATTTGAATCGGAAGCCGGCAAACTGGGTATTAATTTTACTTCTGCCGAACTTTCGCAAGCCTTACTCAGCAGCGACCCCTCCAATCCGCTGATGCAGGAACAGGGAATGGTAGATCCTGCAACCGGCAAACTGGATATTACCAAAGCACAAACAGCGCTTAATAATATTAAGAAATCGAAGGGAGACCAACGGGATATGATTAATGCCCAGATTGTAGACCCGCTTCGTCTTAATTCGGTGGTTGGTAAATACTCCGCCTTAATTAGCTCCAGCGTTTATTATCCCACCTGGATGCAGGAAAAGGATAATAGCGAAGCAAACAACTTTTCACAAATAAGCTATGTAAATATTCCTTACAATGTAATATCCGATAGTACGGTTAAGGTAACAGACGATGATGTAAATGCCTATGTGAAAAAACACCCGGGTTTATTTAAACAGGATGCAGGCAGGATGATTTCTTATGCTTCATTCAGTCAAAACCCAAGCCCGGATGACAGTGCGAAGATTAAACAATTGGTGGCCGACCTGGTTGTTCCGTTTGAGACAGATTCAGTTCCGGCGAATTTTGTTTTAAAGAACGGGTCCACGATTGAATATAACGACCAGTATCAAACGAAAAACCAATTCAATAATCCACATATCGACACAATTATCGCAATGGGAAAAGGAAAAGTATTTGGCCCTTATGTAGATCCGGCCACAAAAAGTTATGCCATTGCCAAGGTGGTGGATGTAAAAATGTTACCCGATAGTGTTCGTGCCCGCCATATATTAATTCCTTCAGTTGACCGGCAGACGGGGCAGGAAATCCGCTCTGATTCTGCTGCAAAAAAACTGGCCGACAGCCTGCTTACAGCAATACAGGCGGGTTCAGATTTTACTGCACTTGCCCAACAATTCTCTACGGATCTGGGAAGCAAAATAAAAGGGGGCGACCTTGGTTATTTTGCCAATGGAGCGATGGTTCCGGAGTTTAATGAGTTTTGTTTCAACAATCCGGTTGGAGCGAAAAAAGTGGTAAAAACTACGTTTGGATACCATGTAATTGATATAACCGGGCAAAAAGGTACCAGCCCGGCGTATAAAATTGCTTTTGTAGGAAAGGAAATAATCCCCAGCGATGTTACCATCAATGCGGCCAGCCTGGAAGCTACCAAGGCAGCCGGTACAGGAAATAAAGCCGGGCTCGAAAAGTTTCTGGCTCAAAATGGTCTCCACCTCACGGAGGTCCCCAGCCTGATTAAAGAAAATGATTTTAATATACCCGGTTTACAAGATGCCCGCAGTTTAGTGAGCTGGGCATTTAAGGCCAAGATAGGAGAGGTAAGCGATCCGCTTACGGTAGGAGATAATTTTATTGTAGCTACTGTTGATAAAATATATAAAGAAGGATTACAAGATGCGGCTACGGCCCGCCCGGGAGCAGAAGCTATTATTATGAAAGAAAAAAAGACGGACCTCATCATTAAGAAGATCGGGGAGAACCCAACCCTTGATGCCGCCGCCGCAGCGTATGGGAAAAGCATTCAGGAGGCCGGAGCAGATTCTACCCTTACCCTGGCCAGCCAGGTAATTAACGGCCTCGGGGTTGAACCGAAAGTAATTGGTGCCTCATTTAATAAATCCTACCAACAGAAGCCATCCCCCGCATTTGGCGGAGCAAATGGCGTTTATGTTTTAAAGGTAAACAGCATCCTTTCTAAACCCGCATTGAGCCCGGATGTCTTGAAGAAACAGGCCATCTCAAAATTGAATATGATGCGCGGGCAGGTTGGAAACTGGTATGAAGGGTTAAAGAATATGGCAGAAATAAAGGACAACCGGAGTAAATTCTTCTAACGAAATCTAAAATTTGAAAATGCCGGCCAAACAAGGTGCCGGCATTTTTGTTTAAATAGGTTATGGCAGAAATGATTATTAATAAAGTTGCGGAAAGCGGTATAATAACCCTGGATCTGGAAATGTATTATCCCAAACAGGCATTTGAAATTTTCGATATGAAGGAGTACCTGTTTATGGGTTTAATATTAAAAGAAAAGGATTTCAGGCAATCGCTTAAAACAGCCGACCTCTCCCGCTTTAAGGATAAAATAGCGCTGATTGGTTGCAGCGCCGATGCCATCATTCCGGTTTGGGCTTATATGTTGGTTTCCAGCGCGCTTAACGGAATAGCCAGGGAATCCTTATTATTAAACGAAGAACAGGCTGTTGAATTAATTATTCTCCGGGAAATTGATAAAATTGACCCTTCCCTGTATTTGGATAAGCGTGTTGTAATCAAAGGCTGCGGAGAAAAGAAAATTCCTGCAACAGCCTATGTTTCAGTAACGGATAAGCTTCGTCCGGTAGTAAAAAGTATTATGTATGGGGAGCCTTGTAGTACCGTTCCGGTATTTAAAAAATCGAATATTCGCGATTAAAACCAGCCCCGCCGTTTAAATATAATAATCATCGCTACGGGAATCATCAGCATTAAGCCAACAGAGATAAAAAACCCCCACTGGCTGTGCAGTAACGGAATGAGATCGAAATTCATTCCAAAAATTCCGCCAATTACTGTGGCTGGCGCCAGCAGGCAGGTAACAATTGCCATGAGTTTCATCACCTCGTTTTGTTTTAGGTTTACATTACTCATATAAAGATCCTGCAGGTTCAACATCATATCCCTGTAGTTTTCCGCGAGGTCGTTTGCCTGTAAAATATGGTCGTAAATATCCTTGAAATATTTTTCAGTTCGTTCTTCTATTAATGAGCTTTCACTCCGCAAAATTCCACTCACCATTTCCCTAACCGGTGAAACATTCCGTTTTAATACAATCATTTCTTTTCGAACTGCATTTATACGGGCAAGTGTTCTTTTGTTGGGGTTTCGCACAATATCTTCCTCCAGGTCTTCAATATGACCGCCCAATTGTTCCATTACAATAAAATAACGGTCCACTATTGCGTCAATCATCAGGTAAAAAAGAAAATCAGATTTGTTGGCTCGCACCTTACTGATGGATTGGTTTAATTTTTCGCGAAGCGGGTTAAATGCATCCCGGGATGCATCTTCCTGGAAACTGAGAACAAAATCTTTCCCCAAAACAATACTGATTTGCTCTGTTTCTACCGCACTTTGTTCGGGGTTAAAATAAAGCATGTTCAGGATGCAGAATAGCTGGCCGCCCAGTTCATCCATCTTTGGGCGCTGGCCAATGCTCAATATATCTTCGGTAAGAAGCTGGTGTATTCCAAAATGTTTGGCAATGGTTTCAACGGTATCTTTTCTTATTCCATCTATATTAATCCATTTAAATCCCTGCCTGAGGTTTTGCATCAATGCATCTACCTCAGAAAATGAATGGATGTGGCAATATTGTTCGTTGTATTCGTATAAACTTATGTGAACGGTTTCGGGCTCTGTTCGTTGTGGAGGAGCCGTCGGGTTAATTTGCAACACTTTTTGTGTACGGAGCAATTCCAGGGGCGAAAAAAGATATTCCAGGTATTTGGAGGAAGATGGCATCAGGCGATTTATTAATCGGCCATCAATCTAAATAAAATACCAATACAATTAACGTAGTTTAAAAGTTTGCGCTCTTCGGATATCTTGGGAATGGGATTACATCGCGGATATTCGTCATTCCGGTAACAAAGAGTACCATTCTTTCAAAGCCAAGCCCAAAGCCCGCATGCTGGCAGGCGCCAAAGCGTCGTGTATCAAGGTACCAGTTTAATTCTTCCGAAGGAATATTCATTTCCTCCATTCTTTTCATTAGGAGGTCATATCGCTCCTCTCGTTGCGAACCGCCAACAATTTCCCCGATTCCGGGCGCCAGGATATCCATGGCGGCAACCGTCTTTCCATCATCGTTTTGACGCATGTAAAATGCTTTGATTTCTTTGGGGTAGTTGGTGAGGATTACCGGCTTTTTAAAATGTTTTTCCACCAGATATCGTTCGTGCTCGCTTTGGAGATCGATTCCCCAGGCATCAACGGGGTATTGAAATTTCTTTTTCTTGTTGTGATTGCTTTCGCGAAGGATATCTATAGCCTCAGTGTAGGTTAATCTTTCAAAATGGTTATTCAGTACAAATTCGAGTTTTTCGATCAGCCCCATTTCACTGCGTTCATTTTGTGGCTTCGATTTTTCTTCCTCAGCCAGTCTTTGAGCCAGGAAATCTAAATCTTCCCGGTTGTTTTCCATGGCAAAACGGATGATGTACTTGATAAAATCCTCAGCAAGGTTCATATTATCATCCAGGTCGGCAAAGGCAACTTCGGGTTCAATCATCCAAAATTCGGCGAGATGCCTGGCCGTGTTGCTGTTTTCGGCTCGGAAAGTAGGGCCGAAAGTATATACCTCGCTAAACGCCATAGCGCCGAGTTCAGCTTCCAGTTGCCCGCTAACGGTAAGGTTGGTGCTCCGGCCAAAGAAGTCGTCTTTAAAATTAATTTCCCCGTTTTTGTCTTTTGCTGTACCGTCGAGGGGCAGGGTGGTAACCCGAAACATTTCACCCGCCCCCTCTGCATCGCTGGCTGTAATGATGGGGGTATGCAGGTAAACAAATCCCCGGTCGTGAAAAAATTTATGGATGGCGAAGGCGAGGGCGTGCCGTACTCTGAAGACAGCGCCAAAGGTATTGGTGCGAAATCGCAGGTGGGCAATTTCGCGGAGAAACTCGAGGCTGTGTTTTTTGGGTTGCAACGGAAATTTTTCGGGGTCACTGTCTCCCAGGATTTCTATTGCAGTTGCCTTTAATTCAATTTTCTGCCCTTTACCCAAAGAGGGAATTATTTTTCCGGTGGCCTTAATACAAGCCCCGGTAGTTATCCTTTTAAGGGTAGGTTCATCCAGCAGGCCGAGTTCGGCAACCACCTGCATATTTTGATTGGTACTTCCATCATTTAAAGCAATAAACTGGTTGTTGCGAAAGGTTTTTACCCATCCCATTACCGTTGCTTCAAAATCTGTTTTATCGCTTTGTAATAATATTTTTATTTTAGTTCTTTTGCTAAACATAATATTTTAATTCTGGTGCGCAAAGATAGAATTAATGCGGGGTTGAGGAGATGATGAAAAAAAAAAAAGACGCTTTTGGGCGCCTTCTTTTATATGAACTGGATACTTTAACTGTTTAACATCAGGGGCATTACCAGCATCAGCAATTCTTCATTTTCCTCCTGCTCAGATGGTTTTATGATTCCAGCCTTGGTGGGCGTGCTGAGTTCTACAATAACTTCCTGGGTTTCGGCGCCACCTAACATTTCGATCAGAAATTTAGCATTAAATGCAATTTGCAGGTCTTCCCCATCGTATTGGCAGGCCATCCGTTCATTTCCTTCAAAACTGAAATCCACATCTTGTGCCGCCAGTTGTAATTCGTTGCCGGTAATGGTGAGCGCTACCTGGTTGGTGCTTTTGTTGCTGAATACACTGACCCTGCGGAGGGCATTTTGAAACGCCACTCTGTCGATGGTCATTTTATAGGGATTATCGGTGGGGATAACTACTTTATAATCGGGGAACCGGGCATCTATTAAACGACAAACCAACTCTGTTTGGCCATGGGTAACAAACAGGTGGTTTTCGGTGTAGGAAATGGTAAGTTCATCATCGTTATCCGGAAGAACAGCCTTTAACAGGTTTAGTGGTTTTTTCGGTACAATGAAACTGTCTTTTTTGGGGCAGGCCACATTGGTTCGGCTGAACCTTACCAGGCGGTGTGCATCGGTGGCCACAAAGGTGATCCCTTTTTTATCAAGTTCAAAGAAAACGCCCGTCATGGCCGGCCTCAGGTCGTCGTTGCTAACCGCAAAAATGGTTTTATTTATGGCTGTAAGGAGCCCCGAAGATTCCATGGTAAAGTTGCTGGTATCTTCGGGTTGTGGTTCTTTCGGAAAATTTTCGGGGTTTTCTCCCATCACCTTGTATTTCCCGTTATCGCTGGTTATTTCGACTCCAAAGTTTTTATCGATACTGAACGTGAGCGGTTGTTCGGGTATGTTCTTTAGCGAGTCGAGCAGTATTTTTGCAGGGATACAAACCCGACCACTGTCTTTGGCTTCAATATCTACCCGGATTTTCATGACCGTTTCCAGGTCGGTAGCTATCACGGTAAGTTTATTCTTTTCTATTTCGAAAAGAAAATCTTCGAGGATGGGAAGAACTGTATTTACATTAATAACCCCGCTGATCTGCTGCAATTGTTTAAGTAATGCAGAAGATGAAACTATGAACTTCATATGCGAATTTAAGATTAAGTGCCAAAGATAAAAGGATTGGGCAGAAGATGATTTGGGGATACCAAATAAATTTAATTTGGCTGAAAAATGGAAAATAAAAGGCGTAACTATCTTGGTGTAGAACAGGCCCGGGCTAAAATAAGGCAATATTGCAGCTACCAGGAAAGGTGTCATGCAGAGGTGAAGGAAAAACTTTTCAGCATGGGGCTATATGCACAACAAGTGGATGAATTATTGGCTGGGTTAATAGCCGATAATTACTTGAATGAGGAGCGGTTTGCCCTGCAGTTTGCAGGAGGAAAATTCAGGTTAAAAAAATGGGGAAAAATTAAGATTGCGAATGCCTTAAAATTGAAGCGCGTTTCGGCATACCTTATTAAGCAGGCGATTTCTGAAATTCCGTACGACGAATACACCCGGGTATTTGAGAAAGAAGCAAATGAAAAGTGGCGTTCCCTGAAAAGAGAGAAGAATATATTTAGTAAAAAGGCGAAACTGCGGAATTTCATGTTACAACGCGGGTTTGAAGTCAGTATGATAGGGGCGTTCCTTGAAAATCAGAATGCGGGGCCGGACTAATATTTCCTTAAAGCCGGCATTTTGAACAAAGGTTTTCCACAAATAATAAAATTGGTTAATAATTTGCAGTGTCCATTTCTGAAAGAGGGTAAATCCCCTGAGAATGGAAAAATGTAAGACCATATTTATTCTGGACGATGATGTTGGCTTTGTTCGCATTGTTTCCATTATTCTTGAGAGCAATGGTTACCGGGTGTTCAAAGATTATGAAGGAAATTATGAATTCCTGCTGGATAAAAATTTTCCTGATATTATTTTATTGGATTGCCGGCTTGGTCACAAATCGGGGGCTGAAATTTGCAGACAGCTAAAAGAAAACAGGGATACCAATTTAATTCCCGTAATTCTTTGTTCGGGAGAGTGTAATATTCGTGAATTAGCCAATTATGCCCAGGCCGATGATTTTTTGCAAAAACCGTTTGACCTCAACCATCTTTTAATAAAAATCAGGTTTATCCTCGAAAATCAGGCACTCGCCGCCAGCAACCCGTAATTTTGGGAGATGGCAGAATCCTTTATTATTTCCACCGGCACCAAACAGCAGCAATATGAATTGCTGATAGCGCAATTTGAAGCGGTATTGGATGAGGAAGCCGGACAGATTGCCAATATGGCGAATATGTGTGCGATGTTAAAGGAGCAGTTCAACTGGCTCTGGGTTGGGTTTTACCTGGTTCAGGAAAACGAGTTGGTGGTAGGGCCCTATCAGGGACCGCTGGCATGCACAAGAATCCAAAGGGGCAAAGGGGTTTGTGGAAAATCGTGGCAATCCGGAAAGCCCCTTATTGTACCCGATGTAAATCAATTTAGCGGTCATATCGCCTGCAGTAGTCTGTCGCAATCGGAAATAGTGATACCCCTATCCAAAGAGGGAATAATAGTAGCGGTCTTTGATGCCGACGCAGAAACGAGAAGTTGTTTTGATGAAGTGGACCTTCTGTATTTAGAGCGGTTGCTATGCTTACTTTAAGGGCTTGGGAGGCATATCTTTCCAACCCCATAAATAAAGGCAGGCATAGGTTCGGAAAGGCTTCCATTTTTCGGCCTTTCTTAAAATTTTTTCCGTAACGCGTTTTTTATTTCCCGGGTCATCAATCTTATAAAGCGTACACACGGCCTGCCGTATCCCCAGGTCGTCTACAGAAAAAATATCTTCCCGCTGCATCGAAAACATCAGAATCATTTCTACGGTCCACTTTCCCACCCCTTTAATTTGGGTGAGCAGCGCCATTAATTCTTCATTTTCCATTTTATGTAGTTGGCGATCGGTTAATTTGTGAAGTACAAAAAAATCAGCTACATTTTTTATGTAACCCGCTTTGGCGTTGCTAAGTCCAATGGATCGAAGGGATTGAACGGGGATGGATGCGATTTGAGCGGCAGAAGGAGAGGGAGAATTGAACAATCCAAGAAAGCGCTGATGAAATACGGCGGCTACCCGGGTACTTAGCTGCTGGCTCATTATAGAAAAACAAAGTTGCAGGGCTATATTTTTTCGCTTTTGCAAAATATAAACCTCCTGTTGTGCTATAATGGAGGCTAATCGTTTGTCGGTTGAAAGATGTATCCGGGGAAGGCCCATTAATTGAAATTAATAAATCCATTTGATAGTACTTCCATTAATACGGTTGTGCTGGCTGTTAAAGGATGCGCTGGGAGGTGTTGTTTAACTCCTGCAATTTGAATTTGTGTTTTTTTTAAGGCCTGGTGAACAAACTTTGTTTTTAAATAATCCTAAACAACATTTGGTATGTTTAAAAAACAGTTTCTTCGGGGTTGGAGAGTATTTATAAACCCGGGAGTTGGTTTATTCATTTTGCTGGGAACCGGAATTATTTTCCTGACATTTTTTACAGAAAACAACGCCCTTGAAATCGTAATTTCTGGAGTGGCCTCTATTTTTATTGGTATTGGAATAAATAATTTCACTACCCTCGAAACCCGAATCAATGACGAAAGGGTCATTAAACTTAAAGTGGCTCACGCATTGCAGGTATTGGATATGATCCGTGAAAAAGTTAAATCCATGCAGCAACATACACAGTACGGTGATACAGAAATGGGGAAAATAAATTTTACGGAATTAGAAAGCCTCCTTTTACTTTTACGCGCCTTACTTCATGAAGAAGAAAACCTCCACCCGTAGAATGTAATATGCCGCCGGAAAGTTTTTTTTGAAACGCGGACTGGTTAATTTTCTTTCGGTACCTGTCGTCATTAGAGAAAAGACCTGAATTCAGCAGAAAGAGAATCATTTATTTTACAAAAAGGAAGAATTGCGATTGAAATCATTGGAAACCTTAATGTTTTAGCAGAAATTTGCCGTTTAAACTTTTTCTGCCAACTACACTCCACGGGTCTTCTGTTATGAAATATACACACCTGATTGCTTTAATTTTTTTTTCGTTCTTTTTATGGGGAGGATCTCTTGCACAAACGTTTAATGGAAGTGGTGGTACGATCCCCAATATCGGGAATGTGTCTTTTCCCATTACCGTAGCCGGCGTAGGCACGATTGATGGTAGTTACGGACTGTCTTCGGTATGTATAAATTTAAATCATAACACCCCTAACCGCGATCTTGAAATCATTTTAAAAGCGCCGGATGGTACCAACGTGCCCTTATCAATGCAAAATGGCGCAGGAAGTAATTTTACAAACACTTGTTTTTCGGCTGCTGCTGCTACCTCAATCCGAAATGGAACGGCTCCTTATACCGGTTCGTATATTCCGGATGCCTACCTGGGGTCAGTCAATAATGGACAGAATGCAAACGGAACCTGGCGGTTGTTGATAAACGACCGTCGCAATAACAGCGGCGCTGCCACGCTGTTTACCTGGAGTATCACGTTTAGCAATATGCCGGCGCCTCCACCCATACCGGTTCCTCCCTGTTCTGTTACATTACCCGCCGGCACCACCTGTGCCAATGCCACCCCGATATGCGATTTTTCTGGGCTTTGCGGAAATACTACCGGCAATACGGTTAGTGATTGGTCGGGCTCCAATCTCGATTATTGTTTTGGGTTAGAAAACAATACGTTTTTAAAGTTTGTGGCTACATCTGCCAGTGCAACTTTTTCGGTTTGGGTTTTGGATTATACCGCGGGTAATTATTTAAACAGCGGGATTCAGATGATATTTTTCAGTGGCACCTGCAATACCGGCCCGGTTACGCCACTTGGATGTTATCCGCACATCCTTCCATTCGAAGATCCGTCGAAACCTTTTGCCAATATTGTTACCGCTACCGGCCTGGTACCCGGAAATACCTATTATTTGATGATTGATGGCTTTGCCGGAGATCATTGCAACTTTATTGTGGAAACAACCCAAACTCTTAACCAGGTTACAGTAACGCCATCTGCACCTCAGATTTGTGAGGGAAGCAATGTAGCATTAACGGCTACGGGTGGCGGAGGAACGTACAATTGGACACCCGCCACCGGGCTTAGCTCCACTACCGGGTCAGTAGTAACGGCATCGCCATCCACTACTACTACATACACAGTTACCAGTGTAATGAATGGAGTTTGCCCTGCCACTAAAGACGTAACGGTTACGGTTAACAGCAAACCGATGGTTACTGTACAGCCTGCAGTGAGCCCGGTGAGTGTCTGTCAGCATATGACGGTACCTGCTTTATCAGTTATAGGAACCACTGCAACAGGCGCTTTAAGTTATCAATGGTACAGTAATACCGCGGCGTCAAACACGGGGGGTACCTTATTAACCGGGGAAGTTAACCAGGCGCTAACACCCCAAAACACAATAGCCGGTACGCTGTTTTATTATTGTATAATAAGTAACGCATCGGGTTGTGCCGACACATCAAACGTATCGGGCCCGGTTACCATAAAACCGGCACCCGCTGATCCTGTTGCCAGTATTACCCAGGCCATAACCTGTAGCGTTTCATCCGCAACAGTTACCATTAGCAGTCCGCTGGGAGTAACCTATCAATATTCTTCAGGAGGGCCTTATCAAAGTAGCCCGGTATTTTCCGGCCTGGGAATAGGGCCGGTTAACCTTACTGTAAAAGACCTGGTGAGTGGTTGTTTTTCCAATGTGGTTAGCCTTACGGTACCGCCGGCAACAGGGGCGCCCACAGCGCCGTCTTTAGCAATTGTTCACCCGGGTTGCGGACAATCGAAAGGAGATATTGTGATTACCAGCCCGCTGGGCGGGAATTTTCAATATTCAATTGGAGGTGCTTACCAGTCATCGCCCAGTTTTACGTCTATTAATTCGGGAACGTACCAGGTAACCGTAAAAGACATCACTTCGGGTTGCTTGTCGGCTATAACCACAGCAACCATAAACCCCGGGCTTACCACCCCAACCCTGCCCAATGCATTTGCATCGCACCAGCCGGATTGTACCAATACTTCAGGAACCATTGTAATAACCAGTCCTATTAATCCCAATCACGAATATGCTGTGAATGGTTCTTATCAATCGAGCCCTACGTTTACCGGGCTTACCCCGGGTCTTTATGTAGTAACAGTAAAAAATATTATTTCGGGTTGCGTTTCTCAGTCGGCTAATATTATGATTAATAATATTCCGCCACCCCCGCCTACTCCGGTAGTTAATATTACCAACCAACCTAATTGTACAAACCCTTCGGGGGCATTTACCATTACAGCGCCCCTGGGTGGATATACTTATTCAATAGGAGGAGCCTACCAGGCATCAGTCACATTTACCGGACTGGCTCCGGGCACATACAGCCTAACGGTTAAGGATGCAAGCGATTGTATTTCGGCTCCGGCCCAGGTAATCATAAATCCACCGTCTGGCGGGCCCGCAGCTCCCACCGCTTCCATCACCCTGCAACCCACTTGCAATGTGCCCACCGCTACCATTTCGGTTACGGCTCCTACCGGTGCGGATATACAGTATAGTATAGGGGGAGCCTATCAGACCTCTGGAATTTTTTCCGGAGTAGCCATTGGGAGTTATCAGGTTACGGTAAAGAATACCAGTACGGGTTGCATTTCGGCTCCCACTGTAATCAATGTACTGGCAGCTTCGGCGCCGCAAGCGCCTGCCGCCACGGTAACGGTGCAGCCTACCTGCAATATTCCCACCGGGACTATTGGTATTACCAGCCCATTGGGTGGCAATTATCAGTATAGTGTTGGAGCCTCCTATCAGGCTTCCCCTTCCTTTCCCGGCCTACCCCCCGGAACCTACCCGGTTACGTTAAAAGACAATAGTACCGGATGTATTTCCACATCCTTAACCCTTCAGGTAAATGGGGTACCGGCGCCCCCGGCTGATCCCGTAATTTCCCTGGTTCAACCCACAGATTGTGCGAGTCTGGGGGGAACCATCACCGTAACTCCGGTAACGGGGATGGAATATGGCTTAGACGGGATGTATCAACCGGGTAATACTTTTATTAATGTAGCTCCGGGGGTTCATCAAATTACAGTAAAGGATCTGGCAACTGGATGTGTTTCTCAACAGGTAAGCGCTACCGTTAATAATATTCCACCCCCTGCGGGAGCCCCCTCCGTTACCATTACCAGCCAGCCTACCTGTGCAAATAATGTGGGGTCCCTTACGGTAACAAATCCGGTAAGCGGTGTGTTGTATGGTATTGACGGGAACTACCAGTCATCGGCGTCGTTTGTCAATCTATCGCCGGGCACCTATCTGATAACCACTAAAACGGACCCCGGAGGATGTATTTCCCAACCGGCAAGTATCACCATTAACCCACCTCCCGGGGCCCCTGCCGCACCGGTATTTGATATCACCCAGCAACCCACCTGTACAGACCCTACCGGAGCTATAAACATTACTTCACCCATAGGAGCTAATTTGCAATTTAGTATGGGGGGGTCTTACCAGGTAAGCCCTATTTTCAATGGGCTTGCTCCGGGCACCTATAGCTTAACCACCAAAGATCTGGGCAGTGGTTGTATATCTGCTTCCAGCATATTGGTTATTAATGCTGTTCCGCTGGCCCCCACCGTTACAGGTTCCGTTACCCAGCAACCTACCTGTGCTAACCCGCAGGGAATTATAACGGTTTCTTCACCCTCTGGCGGGCAGTATGAGTATAGCCTCGGAGGTGCTTACCAGGCGGGAACTACATTTAGTGTGCCCTCCGGCAGTTATCAACTAACGGTAAAGGATATTAGCACGGGATGTATTTCGGTGCCGGTTACCATTATAGTACCAGCCGTAACCGGAGTTCCGGCCACACCGTCCATCCAAATATCCCAGCAACCCACCTGCCTTTCCGCATGGGGATCTTTTAATATAACAGCTCCCCTGGGAGCTAACCTGAGTTATGGTTATGGCCTGGGCTTCCAGGTTTCGCCGGCATTTTCCAATTTATCGCCCGGGAGTTACCTTGTTACTGTTAAGGATAATAGCACGGGATGTATTTCGGCGGGCGTGCAGGTGGTAATCAATCCGGTACCTGCTCCACCATCCCCACCCGGTGTAAGCCTAACCAATCCCAGTTGTACCAACACTACCGGGCAAATCAATATTACCTCGCCCCTGGGAGGGGGCTATCAATATAGTATCGGAGGCGCATACCAGGCTAGTGTTATTTTCCCATCCGTTGTTCCGGGATCCTACTCTATAACGGTGAAGGATAATAGCAATGGATGTATATCAGCCCCGGTAACCGCAGTTATAGGAAGTGCTCCGGTGGTTCCACCTTCGCCCGACGCAAATGGAACTTCGCGTTGTGGGCCGGGCACAGTGCAATTATTAGCAAATGGGAGTGGAACAATCAGGTGGTATAGTGATGTGGGTTTAACCCAGGAGCTGGCAACCGGGCCATCCCTGAATATTTCCATCTCGCAAACTACACCGTATTACCTTACTTCCGATAATGGAGGATGTACATCCTCTGTAACGGTTGTGCAAGCTATTGTAAAACCATTACCCCTGCCTTATTTGGGCGCAGATACTATTATTTGCCCGGAGGATAAATTGATTTTAAACCCCGGAAATTTTACCGGCTATGTTTGGAATACCGGCTCTACCCAGCCGTCTATTACAGTTTATTCCGGCGGGGTTTATAATGTGCAGGTTACTAATACAGCCGGATGCCAGGCCACCAGTTCCATTAAAGTAACGGTGGCGGATAATTGTTCCATTGTATATTTCCCCTCAGCATTTACCCCTAACCGGGATTTCCTAAATGATGGCTTTGGTCCTTTACCCAAAAGCATCCACCCTAAATTGAAAGAATATAAACTGAATATTTATAACCGGTATGGCCAAATGGTATTTAGTAGCGCCGACCCATCCCAGCAGTGGGATGGCACATTTGGCGGTATGTATCTCCCCGGTGCATTTACCTGGTATTGTCATTTTACATTGAAAGGGAAAAAGCAAATGCAAAAGGGCACAGTGATTGTGCTTAAGTAAGCGAAAAAGAAAAGACTACTTGATAGGGTAATTCTGCAATCGGATGACTCCTGAAGAATTGTTATATTTTTTTCAATGCCTTTTTTACTTGTGGCACTACCACCGTGGCAAATAATTCCATAGAACGGCGAAGCTTTTTATGATCGAGGTTACCCATACTCATTTGGGCAAGGAAACGGCTGTGGCCGAAGAGTTCGTATTCGTACAGGATTTTATCAATAACCTGTTGTGGGCTTCCAACCATCAGGGCGCCTTCTTCGGACGCAGAAAAATAAAACGACTGCCGGCTGAGGGGTGGCCAGCCTCTTTCTTTTCCAATTCGGCTCATCACTTCGGCATAGGGAGGGAAAAACTCATCCAAAGCCTGTTGCGAAGTTTCGGCAATATATACATGGGAGTTGATGCCTAATTGAATTTCTTCTTTTGGTATTCCTGCTGCTATGGCCGATTGTTTATAGAGGTTGGTGAACCTTGCAAATTGTGCGGGAGCCCCTCCTATAATGGCCAGCGTGAGGGGAAGTTTTAGTTTTCCAGCTCTAATGGCAGAAGCGGGAGTACCGCCTGCTGCTACCCAAATGGGAATTTTTTTATTAAATGGCAGGGGATATATATGAAGTGAGTCCAGAGAAGGGCGGTGTTTTCCATTCCAGGGCCCATCCTGCTGTTCATTAATTTTAAGGAGCAGGTCGAGTTTCTCATCAAAGAGTTCATCATAATCCTGGAGGTTGTAACCAAATAGTGGAAAGGACTCAATAAACGAGCCCCTGCCGACCATAATTTCGGCACGGCCTGTGGAAAGCTGGTCGAGTGTAGCAAATTGTTGATAAACCCGAACCGGGTCATCGGAACTCAATACGGTAACGGCGCTGCTGAGTTTAATATTTTTTGTTAATGGAGCTGCAGCGGCGAGTATGGTTACGGGGTTTGAAACCACGTAATCTTTGCGATGGTGTTCGCCAAGCCCAAACACATCCATTCCCAATTCATCGGCAAACAGCATTTCATCAATCAGGTTCTTAATGCGGGAGTGAGTGGCTTCACCCATTGGGGTGCGTTCCTGCAATGGATAGCCGAGGTCTCCAAATGTGCAAAATCCAAATTCCATAATATGCGGGTATAGGAGAATAACAAGATTCAACCCTTGTGGTTTAAAAAATCAGGACCCAATTGTCCAACTCATCTCTCCACTTTTTTCATCTTTTAACTGAATACCCAGCTTTTGCAGGTGGTCCCGGATACTGTCGGAAAGCACGAAGTCTTTTTTTCCTCTTGCTGTTTTCCGAATTTGGACGAGCAGGTTGAGTAATCCGTTCAGTAATTTATCATCTGCATTACTAATGGCCTGTAAGCCAAAAATATCCTCCAGGAATACGCGGAAGTGGTTTTTCATATACAGGAGGGTATTGCCACTGATTGCATTAGCTGAAATATGTCCATCTTTTAGTGAATTTATTATGGGTACTATTTCAAACATGCTGGCGAGTACTTTTGCGGTACTGAAGTCGTCGTCTACAAATTCCTCAAATTCATCGAGCCAGGATTTTACTTTTTCATCTAATTCCTCATCGTCAGCGGGAGCACCTGCTGTGGCCGGAAGTTTTTTCAACGTTTCATAAGCCTCCCATAAGCGCCTGAAGGCTTTGTCGCTTGCGGCAAGCGCGTCGTTACTAAAATCGAGGGTGCTGCGATAATGGCTTTGCAGGATGAAAAACCGGATAGCCATTGGATGAAAAGGCTGAGACAATAAAGGGTGGTTACCACTGAAAAGCTCGGTAAGTTTGATCACATTGTTGTAACTCTTACCCATCTTCTTTCCATTGATGGTAATCATATTATTATGCATCCAATAATTTACCGGTGCAGTATGGTTGCAGATGGTGCTTTGTGCAATTTCACTTTCGTGGTGGGGAAAAAGGAGGTCCATTCCACCCCCGTGGATATCGAAGCGGGCGCCCAGGTATTTGGTTGCCATGGCCGAGCACTCAATGTGCCAACCGGGAAAACCAACACCCCAGGGGCTTTGCCAGCGCATGATGTGTTCCGGTGCGGCGGCCTTCCATAAAGCGAAGTCGGCTTTATCTCTTTTTTCTTCCTGTCCTTCCAGCTCGCGTGTGGTTTCCATTAATTCATCAATCACCCGGCCACTAAGTTTTCCATAATCGTAGTGGCGTGCATATTTCTTCACATCAAAATAAACCGAACCATTTACCTCGTAAGCAAATCCTTCGCGAATGATTTTTTTAATCATCTCAATTTGCTCTACAATGTGCCCGGTAGCTGTAGGCTCAATACTGGGTTCAATATTGTTGAACTTTTTCATGGCCCAATGAAACAGATTGCTGTATTTCTGAACCAGTTCCATGGGTTCGAGTTTTTCGAGTAACGCCTTCTTGCTCACCTTATCTTCGGCCTCTCTTCCCTCCTCTTCAAAATGGCCCGCATCGGTGATGTTTCGTACGTACCGGACTTTAAATCCCTTCCACTGCAAATAGCGGAAAACAAGATCGAATGTAATATAGGGCCGGGCGTGGCCCAGGTGGCTTTCGCCACTTACAGTAGGACCGCAAACGTACATACCTGCGTGGCCGGGCGTAATAGATTTAAAAAGTTCTTTTTTTCGGGAATATGAATTATAGATATGGAGTGCCATTATTTCGAAATAAAACGGTTATAAAAATACGGGAACTGTTGTATGGGAATACAAAAATCTCATCATGCCCGAGGGCAACAGCAGGGAAGGCAGGCAACAGGAGAGGGGAACACCGAAATCATGGCACTAAATTACTATTTTTCTTTTGAAACATCTGCGATGATCGGAAAATGATCGCTGAGGTATTTATCAACCCGAATGTACTGATCAACTTTAAATGCCGGATCCACAAAAATGTTGTCGATCCTAAGGGTGGGAGAAATACCGCTGAAAGTTCGCCCGGCACCCCAGCCTTTTTCCGTAAATGCATTTTTCAGGCCATTTCCAATTTGGTTATATGCATAACTGTTGGGGAGGTCATTAAAGTCGCCACACACAATTACCGGATATGGGCTTTTATCTATTTCCCTTTTTACGTGCTCGCTTTGGGCCATTCTTTTTAGAAACCCGGTTCTGAATTTAAACAATACGCTTTTTGATTTTTCGATGTCTTCGGAATTTTTTAAGGTGGGGTCGTCTATATATTTAAGATTGGTTTGTGTGAACCTCAACGATTGGAGGTGGATATTAAATACCCGGATAGTGTCTTTATCTTTTACGATATCAACGTATTGAAAGATGGAGTTGTAATTGTGCGGAAAATAAGAAACAGTCTTTTTATTTATTATTGGATACCGGCTAAAAGTGATGATACCAAAATGATGGGTATCATCAAAATCCACTTTGGAGTTATAGGAATAATACACCCAATTCATGTTTAGCTTTTTCACAAAATCGGGGAGGTAATTGATCGCGGGCAAAATAGAATCGCTGGCTACCATTTCCTGGAAACAGGCTATATCGGGCTGGTATTTATTAATGAGGTCAATCATTTTTTGTTTAACCTCCGGATGGGTCTTATGTTCAAGAATATCGAAATGGTTTACATTCCAACTCATCACCCGCAAACCCAGGCTGTCTTTTTGTAAATTAAACGGATGCGGGAGCCTGAATGGAATAAGGTTTTTAATTGGCCCCCACCCAAGGGCAATACATACAACGGTGATCCAGGCATATTTTTTCCGGGCGATGACCCAAATAATAAAAAACAAAACCAGGGCGGCGAGCAGATAAAAAGCCCCCACATTCAATATTCCGAGGTACCAGTAAGTAATGGGGTTAAACCAGCTTACATAACAGGAGATCAGAAACGCAATTCCAGTTAGAAGATGCAGCAAAATAAGAAAAGCCCGAAAGCCGCTTCTGAAATTTCCAGTCATTTTTTAAAGATATATCATTCGTAAATCCTGCCTGAAAAATTTATGCAGGCTGCATAACTGGAATGGCCTGGCAGGAAGAATTAAATCCATTTTAAAGAAAAGAGGAAAAAACAGGTATGATAAATACCACAGAAGGGTTATAGGTTTTCCCCTGCCTTGCGCAGGATTTGCTTTTCCTCTTCGGTAAGGAACTGGTAGCCCTTTTGATTTATTTTATCAAGAATCTCATCCACCCGTTCCTGGGTAATGATAGCCGTTTTATTATAGGGCTCCCTGTTTCCGTTATTATAAAAAAGTCGTTCTTTTATTTTTGGTTGGGGATTGCGGGGTTTGTTGGGGTTGAACAGATTCATCAGCCAGAAGTAAAACCGATTCATCCAAATACTAAGGTCATACCCCCGCCGCATCAGAAAAACAAAAGCAGCCCCCGTAGCAGCCCCTGCTACATGTGATATACTGTATGCAGCCGGCGCAGATGAAAACCCGGCCAGATCGATGATGAGGTAAATGGCCATTAGGATCCAAATGGGGAACCCGTTTCTAATATGGGTAAGCACTCTGAAATTAGGAGACAACGCCGTGGTGGCCATGGCCACTCCCATTACAGCGGGATTACTGCCCAGCATATACGAGTTTGCGACCCCGATGGTTGCGGATGGAAAAATATGGCTGCTTACAACAAATACAAATCCTCCGATAACGCCACTGTATAAAAACACAGGGATGAGTTTATCGTTGCCTGCCATAGCCTGCAACAAAGCCCCAAATACCCAAAGCCAGAGGAGGTTTCCGAGAAGCCGGAACAGCATACTTCCGGTTTCACTGAACATATAGGTTAATATGGTCCATGGTCTTTCGGAAAGCAGCGTGAAATTATTGGGTAGTCCAAACCATTCAATGATCTGGCCTTTAAAAACCGCAGCGGGTTGCTGAAAGAAATTATAACATACCTGGATGGTAAGAAGGAGGACAAAAAAAATCAGGATGATGGTTATTAATGCCACCAGGGCATTTCCATCATTTCCCAATGAAAATCTTTTCCTTTTCGATTTTTTATATTCACTATATCTGTCTACTTCTCCCATCGGATATAAATCGGTATAAAATTAGTAAACAACGGCGAAGCGTATGTTAATGCTTAGAATAAACTGCGTTTATTGGTTTTATTCCATATGAATACGATCAGGAACCCGATTACAGCCCCGCCAATATGGGCAAAATGGGCCACATTATCGCCAGCGGTATTTGAGAATGCGCCAAAAATGTCCAGCGCAATGAACCCCAAAATAGCCCATTTCGCTTTTACGGGAATTGGGATGGGTATAATCATGAGTTGTGTATTTGGGAAAAGGTAACCAAAGGCAGCCAGCACTCCCATTATGGCTCCGGACGCGCCTACCGTGCAGTTTGCTCTCAAAACCTGTTGGTATTGATCAAACATTTCGGGCGAAAGAACGCTGTGATCCACAGGCCAGTAGGTATAGGCATAGGATGCCAACTGGGTTAGCCCGGCGCCCAGCCCACAAACCAGGTAAAATATCAGGAAACGCTTTGGCCCCCAAACCCGTTCCATCATGGAGCCAAACATCCAAAGGGCAAACATATTAAACAGGATATGCATTAGCCCCCCATGCATAAACATGTGGGTTACCAGTTGGTAGGGCCTGAACTCTACCGACTTATAATGATGGAGGGCAAAGAGGTCGTTAATCCGGTTGAATGTTTCGAGGCCACCAAACAAAGACTGGGCTAAAAATACGAGCCCGTTAATAATGATCAGGTTTAAGACCACCGGAGTGGTTCGTTGAAAACTGTTTCCGTAAGACATGCGACAAAATTAACGGATAAGCCTTGCAATGGTTTAGAAAGATGGCTTTGGAAAATAATTTACGTTTTTTTTAATTGAAGGAGCGCCACACATTCAATGTGGTGTGTGTGTGGAAACATATCTACCGGGCGGAGTTTCAATAAATCATATTTTTCGGAAAGAATACCTATATCTCTGGCCTGGGTAGCGGTATTGCAACTTACATATACGATACGGGGTGGTTCAATCTCCATCAGGGTAGTTATTAATTTTTCGTGCATACCGGCACGGGGAGGGTCGGTAATTACCAGATCCGGTTTTCCCTGTTCGGCAAAAAAATCGGCATTGCAAATTTTAATTACATCCCCTGCAAAAAATTGTGCATTGGAAATATGATTCATTCCTGCATTTTCCTTTGCATCTTCAATGGCTTCT
>JAFEAB010000044.1 GCA_018266615.1 Bacteroidota bacterium | reverse complement strand
TTAAAACCGGATCCGCATCCCGGAGCGACCGAATGGCAAAATACAACCAGCTCATCCGAATTGAAGAAATCCTGTCAGAATCAGGAATTTATCCGAAAGGAAAGATCAAATTTGGGAAATAGAAGTTTTTTTTCAGAAATTTATATTCCCTTCCCCTTTGAAAATGACTATAATTTAAAAATGATTATAGCAATAACCCGTTTGTATTAAAAAATCTGCGTAGTTTCGAAACCCCATTTTCACTAAATCAAACCCACATGAGGAAGTTCTACTTTACTTTACTTGCACTTACGTTTTGGGCGGGTCAATTGGTCATCGGGCAAATCAACCCCCCAATAAAAAATGCGCAACACATCCTGGAAGCAAGGTCGCTTGTACCCCAGCCTTCGCCCAATAACCTTCAACCTTCAGCCCACAATCCATCGGAAATGATGCCTAACGGGTTTTTAAGGGATCGGTGCGGATTTACCTTTAACATGAACCGGATGAAGGCGGCCGGTTACAATCCAGCAGAATTTGAAGCAGTTATTCAGGCAAAAATTGCAGAAATTAAAGCAGAACGAGCCATGGGCAGAGCGGCTGCGGTAAATTATGTAATCCCTGTAATATTCCATGTTATCCACAATGGTACTGCCATTGGAACCGGAGATAATATCACTGCCTATCAGATATACCAACAGATAGATCAGCTTAATAAAGATTTCCGCAACCTCTCCGGTTCTACACAACCGGCAGCGGCATCAGCCCAACTTACTTTTTGCCCTGTATTAGTGGATCCTCTAGGCAACACGCTTGCCGAAGCAGGAATTGACCGTATTAACCGGGTAACAAAGGGCTGGACTGATCCCACCACATTTACCGATTTCTCTGTTGCCTACCCTTATATTAATGGGACCATAAAGCCTGCCAGTATTTGGGATCCTACCAAATATGTAAATATTTGGACCTACAATATTGATAATACCGGCATCCTGGGTTTTTCCACCTTTCCTACTGCCGGTCCACTTGATTTACCTCCGGTAGGTGAAACCAATGCTACAGCCGGTGTAGTTTATCTACCGGGCGCCATTGGAAGTGTCCTTTCTCCGGGCCCTGCTTCCCTTGCCCCTTATAACCTGGGCAGAACAGTCACCCACGAACTGGGCCATTATTTCGGGTTGTATCATACCTGGGGCGACCAATCCGGTTGCGGCGGAACAGATTATTGCGATGATACGCCTCCCTGCAGCGATGATTATTATTCCGGAGTTCCCTCCTGCCCAGCACCCACCCAATGCGGTGGAAGGAGGATGGTGGAAGATTATATGGACTATTCTGATGACGGATGCCTAAACACATTTACCCAGGATCAGGTAGATCGCATTCAATCTGTTATGTTGCTGGCGCCCCGCAGGCCAAAGAACCCACCTGCCACCATGTGTACACCGGCTGTTAATAATGCACTTTCCTTTGTATCTGCCACCACCAATACTACTGAAACAGGTACAACTGGCACCTGCCCCAGGTACACCGACTATACCATTTCCGTGGCACCTTCTATAAATGCTACCGGTAATGCCACGGTGAATTTCACCTTTGGAGGCTCTGCCACTATTAATAATGACTACATTATTGTTGGCGCTACCTCCGTATCCTATACCAACGGGGAAGGCGCGGCAAAAAGCATCACCGTACGGGTTTATGACGATGGAGCCGTAGAACCCACTGAAACAATTGTAATCGGATATACCATTTCAGGTACCGGATTAGTTCCCGGTTCTACGAACACAACCCATACCATTACCATCCTGGATAACGATGCCACCAGCCAGATTGACAATACCAACCCAATTGCTACTTTGCTTTCGGAAAATTTTGGTACAACAGCTAACAGTGGCGCCTTACCAACCGGCTGGCTGAAAGGTTCATTCCTTAACCCCGCAGGTACCAATGTATTTACAGTAAATAACCAATATGGAAGTGCCACTGGGTTTACCACTGCCGCCAATGGCAGGGTTCTGCATGTTACTAACGGTACTGCAGCAGCGCAAACAGCAGAAACAGCAGCCAACAGTTATACCGCTACTTCGCAATCAGATTACGTGGCTCTGACCGGCGCCATAAACACTTCGGGTTATCGTAATATTAAACTCGCTTTCGATTACGCATGTAAAGGAGAAAAGGATGTAGATGGTATTTATGATTTAGGTATTTTACGGTACTCCTACACCGCACAAACTTCGGGCCTGAAGCCGGTGCTAGATGGTGCGGGCAATGTGTTGTACTTTGTAGATGTGGTGGGCAAAACCAATGTAATTGTGCCCTTGCATGATTCCGTTGCCGCCAACCGCCCCAATTTCTGGCTTGGTTTTGAATGGATCAACGATAACTCAGTAGCCGGAAGTCCGAATGTACCCTTTACGATCGACAACATTGTGGTTACCGGTGAAAAACTGGGAGTAGAAACAGTATTGAACCAAACCGTGGGAGTTACTCAAATGCAGGGACAAACCGCACAATATGTAAGCAATACCAACAAAATTATTGCTGATGTTGCTAACCTCAATGCCAATGTGGGTTGCATTACCGCTACCGTACAACAGGCAGGGGTTAATAAAATCAGCTTTAACTACTCCGCTAATGCGGGTACATTTAATGCTTTCCGGTCCGAGAAGGTAATCCGCCTTACACCTGCTACGGCTAATACTACAGCTACTTACACGCTCACCCTTTATTATACAACAGCCGAACTTGCTGCATGGGGTGCTGATGTAAACAGTTTGAAAATTTTAAAGGTTAAAGATGGTACCAGCCTGTCTTCGGTATTAAACCTTTCCAACTCCACCATCTTCCCTACTACCGTAGATGATCAAAGAGCTACCAAAGGTTATGTGGCATTCACCGCAAATGTTACCGGAGGCTTTTCTCAGTTTATGCTTTCTCAGCCGATCATCATCCCGGTTAATTTGCTCGCATTCGAAGCAAGGGCAAACGGAAAGAATATCCTGTTAAATTTTGCTACCGCTTCCGAAACCAACAACAAAGGGTTCGTGATTGAGCGCAGCACAAACGGGGTAAACTTCCGGAATATTGGATGGGTAAACGGACAAGGCACAACTAGCCTGGAAACAAGGTACAGCTATACCGATAACTACGTACAACCCGATGTATTGTACTATTACAGGCTCCGCCAAACCGATTTCGACCGGAATGAAAAATTATCTGAAATACGTAACGCGAAGATTAAAGGTTCAGGGGTACTCGTTACCGTTAGCCCTAATCCAGCTACCGACCAGGTAAAACTATTTATTGCCGGTACCAACGGATCTGCCAACGTACAACTCATTAATGCAGCCGGACAGGTAGTGAAGAAATGGGGAAATATCTCCTCTCTAAATGGAGTGGTTACCCTTGATGTAAGCGCCCTGGCTTCCGGTATGTACTCCATTCAGGTTATCACACCCGAAGAAACTTCGGTGCAGAAACTGATTATCAGGAATTAAATTCATATTAAACCAACTTCAAAAAGGGGGCTGTTAAAGCCTCCTTTTTTTATTCGGTATTTAAGGAGAAGCCCCTACCTTTATATCCTGTAATAGTTTATGAAAGTGCTGAAATCCATATTGCCGGTAATAAAAAATAAATACCTGGTTACAATCGTATTCTTTATTGTATGGATGACCTGCTTTGATGTGAAAGACTGGGCGTTCCTCATGGGCAGAAGAGAAAAATTATCAGAATTGCAGAAAAGTGAAGAGCACTATAATACGCTGATTCAGAACACAAAACAACAATTGTATTTGTTGAAAACCAATTCCGAAACCATTGAAAAATACGCCCGGGAAAACTTTTTAATGAAAAAGGATAACGAAGACCTGTTCATTGTAAACAGCAAGCCGGATTAACAGTTTTTTTAACTATAAAACACAATATCCCGCTTAATACCTCGTTTATTATGTCGGATAAGGATTTATATTATTTAATTTCTCAACAGCACTTAAAATTGCCAATGCACAATTTCACCACGGAAGACCTGATACAATATCTGTACGGAGAAACTTCCAAAGAGAAATCGGCTGCGATCAAGGAGGCTTTAGCGTGTGACTGGAATTTGAATGAGGCTTACGAGGCCCTCAAAACGGGCATTGAAAAATTGGATGAAGTTTCATTTTCTCCCCGTTCAAAAACCATTGCCGATTTAATGCGCTATGCCGGAAAAGAGGTGGAGCATGCTCCCCACCACGCATGATCAATGCTAATTAATTAATTTGCCTACTCTTAACGGGTAGGTTTTTTTATGACTAAAAATGAACGGTATCGCTTTGTAATCCATTATTTCCTGGAGCATAATCCCAATGCAGATACAGAGCTTCTGTACGATACCCCATTTCAGCTCCTGGTTGCCGTTATCCTCTCTGCCCAGTGTACGGATAAAAGGGTGAATCAGACTACTCCCGCATTTTTTAGCCGATTCCCCAACCCCAGGAGGCTCAGTGAAGCGGGGTTTGAAGAAGTATTTCCATATATAAAAAGTATTTCATATCCGAATTCGAAAACCAAACACCTCCTTGGTATGGCAAAAATGCTTATCGATGATTTTGAGGGGCAGGTACCCCTTACCGTGGAGGAATTAATGAAACTGCCGGGAGTAGGCAGAAAAACGGCAAACGTGGTTACCTCTGTTATTGATAACCAGCCAAACATGGCCGTTGATACCCATGTTTTCCGTGTTAGTGCTAGAATAGGCTTAACCACCCATGCAAAAACAGTTTTAGAAGCTGAGAAACAGCTCATTAAAAATCTTCCTCCCGAATATGTACATATTGCACACCACTGGTTGATCCTCCACGGTCGGTATATTTGTGTAGCCAGGAAACCAAAATGCAGCATTTGCGGGCTCAGACCGGTCTGTAAATTTTATAATAAGGCAAAACCCTAACTAATAAAATCCAAATTATTTCGTTTTCTTTGTAGATTGCTTACCGTTCGTGGCAATTGCATATTTTATAATTTTTACTAGATGAAAAGGATCTTTTTCTTTTTTCTTTTTTCGCTTGTACTGGGCGCATTTACCCCAAATGCATTTGGGCAATATTATTTTTATAATGATGAGTATTATGATAACCCCATCCTATTTGAAGTAGGGTTATCCGGAGGTGCCATAAACTGCCTCACCGATTTGGGTGGGAAGAAAGGAATTGGAAAACGTTTTGTAAAAGATTTGAATACAGGGGCCACGCATATAGGAGGCGGAGCTTTTGTTACGGCCACCTACAAAAATGCAGTAGCCCTCCGGCTTGAAGCAATGTATGGGAAGTTATCTGCCGACGACGCCGTTTTATCTTCAGTTGATGCCACCGATATTGCCAAGACCCGTTTTAACCGAAATTGTAATTTCCGGACAAACATTTCTGAATATTCTGCCATTGTAGAACTTCATCCCCTCCACATGTTCATTAACTGGGAGAGCCGCGATGAAGACCCTCCACGATACTCCCCTTACCTGTTAGGGGGTATCGGGTATTATTCGTTCAACCCACAAGGTAACCTGAATGGCAGGTGGATTGATTTGCAACCGCTAAGTACAGAAGGGCAAGGTTTTAAAGAATATCCCAATCGCAAACCCTACAAACTAAAGCAGGTTAACTTTCCCATTGGCCTCGGCCTTAAATATGAACTCTCTACCTTCTTTAACCTGAGAGCAGAATATGTGTACCGTATCCTCACTACCGATTACCTGGACGATGTAAGTACTACCTATATCGATCAATCTGTTTACCAAAATTATTTTTCGGGAATTAAACTCGCCAATGCCATCGCCATGAGCGATCGTCAAATAAACAAAGTAACCGTAGCCGGTGGTAAAAGAGGTAGCCCAAAACAAAAAGATGCATATTTCAGTTTTAACCTGAAAATCAGCATGATCCTGGGCCGGGAAAGAATACGTTAAACCTAATTATCCAACCATATTTAAAAAGCTGCCCTTTATTGTGCAGCTTTTTTTATTACAACAATTTTCTGATTTCCGTTACCAGTTCACTTTTGGTAATAGGTACTCCCATTATTTTATTGTACCCTTTGGCATCAATAAAATAAACATCCCGGATGATTTTTATTAACTGCCCGTTATTTATTTCGGGTATCAGCACCGTTTCAAAATTCCGGAGGATGACGCCCAGGTTCCTGGGAAACGGACGTACATAACGGAGATGCACATGCGAAACAGAATAGCCTTCCCTGCCTAATTCTTCACAGGCACTTCGGATAGCGCCATACGTACTGCCCCAACCCAATACCAGGACTTTCCCTTTTTCGGGGCCATAGTTAATATGCTGCTCGGGAATGCATGTTGCTACCCTGTCCACCTTTTCCTGTCGGATCTTTACCATGGCCTGGTGGTTCTCAGGGTCGTAACTGATATTACCCGTAATATTTTGCTTTTCCAGCCCTCCCATACGGTATTCTAATCCGGCAGTGCCGGGTACCACCCAGGGCCTTACTTGGTTTTCATCCCTTGAATAAGGCATAAACTTTTCTTCCCCTTCCCTAAGTTCTGTTTTAAAATTTGCATGGATGGATGGTAACTCAGCGGAGGAAGGATATTTCCAGGGTTCGGCACCATTCGCTATATAACCATCACTCAACAGAATAACCGGGGTCATGTGCTCTACAGCAATACGGGCTGCTTCAAAGGCCGCAAAAAAGCAATCGCTGGGGGTAGATGCGGCAACAACGGGCATAGGACATTCCCCGTTCCGGCCAAAATAAGCCTGAAGCAGGTCGCTTTGTTCAGTTTTCGTTGGCAGCCCGGTACTTGGCCCCCCTCGTTGCACATTACAAATAACCAGCGGGATTTCGAGCATAACGGCAAGGCCCATCGCTTCGGCTTTCAAAGCCATACCAGGCCCCGAAGTAGTAGTAACGCCCAGCAACCCTCCATAGCTCGCCCCAATGGCCGCAGCAATAGCGGCAATCTCATCTTCAGCCTGGAATGTTTTCACGCCAAAATCCTTATGCCGGCTTAATTCGTGCAAAATATCGGAAGCCGGTGTAATTGGATAGGATCCCAGGAACAGGGGAAGATTACTTTTAACAGAAGCAGCAATCAGTCCATACGCCAGCGACTGATTACCCATTATAGACCGGTAGCTTCCGGTCTCCATCTTTGCCTTTTCCACTTTATAGGTCGTGGAAAAAGTTTCGGTGGTTTCCCCATAATTATACCCTGCCTGTAATACTTTAATATTACTTTCCAGGATATCGGGTTTCTTACCAAATTTATCTCTCAAAAACCCGATCGTATTTTCCATATCCCGGTTATACATCCAATACAGGAAGCCCAATACAAACATATTTTTCGCCCGGTCCTTTTCTTTTGTGCCCAGGGTAAAATCCTTCAGCGACTCGCGGGTAAGTTTGGTGACATCAATTTTTATCAACTCATATCCTGCCAAACTACCATCCTCCATCGGGTTTTGTCCATCCGGGTAATTTGCAAGCCGCAGGTTTTTTGTATCAAACCCATCGGTATTCGCAATAACCTTCCCCCCTTTCTTCAGGGTGCGGAGGTTGACTTTCAATGCGGCAGCATTCATAGCCACCAACACATCACATTCATCCCCCGGTGTAAAAATTTTATCGCTGCTAAAATGGAGTTGGTAGCCACTCACGCCGGGGAGAGTACCTACCGGGGCGCGGATTTCAGCCGGAAAATCCGGAAAAGTGGCCAGGTCAATACCCAGCAAGGCCGTATTATTGGTGAATTGGCTTCCGGTAAGTTGCATTCCATCGCCACTATCGCCTGCAAATTTTATTACTACATCCTGTAGAATTTCCTGTGTAGCAGCCATCTCAAAATTTTTTCCAAAATTACGATATCACTTCCTGCAAATACCAGTAAAATTTGATTTCCTCTCCCCGATTCTTCCTTTCCAAATTGCTTATGTTTGCGAAAAGAGGAAATATGGACGATTTGAAGGATTTTCTGGAACCCCTGGATGTGGAAATCCTGAATGAGGATGCTGGATTTACAGATGGCCAACTCGGTCAGCACATTAAAATTTTTACCGGCGAAATTCCGGATTTAGACGGTATCGACCTGGTAATTATCGGCTCCGGCGAAACCCGGGGAAGTTGCAGGGCCATTGGGGTGGTAAATGCAGCTAATCAGATACGAAAACAATTTTACCGACTTCATTATTGGCACGATCAAATTAAAATTGCCGACCTGGGAAATATTAAGCCGGGGGCTACCCTTTCCGATACCTATGCGGCCATTAGCACCGTAACTGCCGAACTCAATGCGCATGGAATAACCGTCATTTTTTTGGGCGGCTCACACGATCTTATGCTGGGTATGTATAACAGTTTTAAATCCAATAAAAAACAAATTGAAACCACCTGCATAGATGCAAAAATAGATTTGCAGGGAAACAGCCCATTTAGGGAGGAAAATTTTTTACTGGAAATGCTTACCGGCGAGCCCAACTTTATTCGCCATTACAACCACATCGGATTCCAAAGCTATTTTGTACACCCACGGATGCTGGAGACAATGGATAAGCTCCGGTTCGATTGTTTCAGGGTAGGTGTGGTGCGGGAACACATCGAAGAGATGGAGCCCGTTTTAAGGAATACCAATCTCCTGGGATTTGATATTTCGGCTATTCGTAACAGTGATGCACCCTCCAACCAACTCACACCCAACGGCCTTACAGGTGAAGAAGCATGTACCCTGATGCAATTTGCGGGCCTCAGTCCAAACTTAAGCGGAGTGGGCATTTATGGATATTATTCCTTTGATGATCATCATGAATTATCGGCTGTGCAAATAGCCCAAATGCTTTGGTATTTTATGGATGGAAGAAATAAGCGCTTGCAGGAAAGCCCCCTTACCGAAAGGCATAATTTTAATGAATATCATACCCTATTTGCTGAAGTGGATACCCTGTTTTTGCAAAGCAAGCGCACCCAGCGGTGGTGGATGCAGTTGCCGGATAATAAATTTATTTCCTGTAGTTACAACGATTACCTGAATGCCAGCAGAAACCAAATACCCGAAAGATGGCTACGCACCCAGGAAAGGGATGCTTAGCCCGTTAATCTCCGGCATAGGGGGAATTAGTCTTTTCCTGCTTTCCGTTTTCAGTTCCTGCACCCCTGCCCAAAAACTTTACCGGTTTAATTCTTCCCCTCACTTCGATTCCGTTTTTGGCAATGCACAGGTAGGAATTTTTGTATATGACCTGGATTCAAAACGGGTTCTTTATACCCAGCATGCAGAAAAGAATTTCGTACCGGCCAGTAATATGAAGTGGCTCACTATGCTAACCGTATTGGAAACATTTGGAGACAGCCTTCCGGGATGTTTTTATAACAACGAAAAAGACACATTATACATAAGACCAACCGGCGACCCTTTATTACTTCATCCGTATTTCAGTGTACAGCCGGTTTTTTCGTTCCTCCGAAATTCACAAAAACCAATTTGTTTTCTTCTTCCTTATTCTCTGCCTAAAAGGTATGGGCCGGGGTGGGCCTGGGATGATGCAACAGAAAATTTTATGTTAGAAAGATCCGTTTTACCCATTTATGGTAACAGCATCTGGAATTTTACTTCGAATAATAACACAGTGCCTCCGGGGTTCCCGCCTGCCCCGGACACCTCATCTATCAACTTTCCTAAACGATATCCGGCTCATTTCGATTTAACCCAGGCTATCCAATTATTGGCCGATAGCCTGCACAGAACCATTGCCTGCCGGTACGATTCTACAATTAACACACCGTTCTGCATTATGTCGTCTTCCACAGATGATGTCCTCCAAAGAATGATGCAACAAAGCGACAACTTTCTTGCAGAACAATTATTGTTGATGGCAGCATACAGCCATTCAAAAAAATTTGATGAAACGGCGGAAATCAAATGGATGCTGCATGGAAGCATGGAATCTTTACCGCAAAAGCCTCAATGGGTTGATGGAAGTGGACTTAGCCGCTATAACCTCATTACCCCTTCTTCACTTGGTATGATTATCCAAAAATCCATAATGCAGTTTGGTATTAACCGCATTTCAAAAATACTTCCTACCGGAGGCGAAGGAACCTTAAAGAATTACTTCCGGCAAGACAGTGGCTTTGTATTTATAAAAACCGGATCAATGCAAAATAACAGTTCAATGAGCGGTATCGTTCAGACAAAATCCGGGAAATGGTTAATCATTTCGTATATGGCTAATGGTTATATAGAAAGCCTGAGCAAGGCCAGGGAAGAGATGGCGGGTTTTATTAAAAGGCTACGCGAATTATTTTGATTACCTGCCAAAAAGCTTATCCAATTCCGATTTTTTAACAACCGTATAAGTGGGCTTCCCCAAAGGGGTACTATTGGGGATTTCACAGGTGAAAAGCGTTTCGGTTATTTCCTGCATTTCTTCGTTACTTAACACTTTTCCTGTCTTCACTGCCTGTTGCATCGCCAATGAGCGAATCATTTTTTCGCGGACACTTATCCTCAATTCGAGCCCTGAATGTTTCAAATCTTCCAATAATTCCTCCATCAACTTTTTTTCAACTCCCGCAGGAAGATCGGAAGGAGATCCCTTAATAGCAAAGCAATTGGGACCAAATGGCTCCAACTCATATCCAACTTTTTTCAAATCGGGTATTAATTCTTCTAATAATACATAATCAGCCGGGGCAAGTTCAAGCAATACGGGAAACAGGTTTTGTTGGCTTGGGAGGGACTTCCCATCCAAAGCAGCCAGGAACTTTTCATATAAGATACGTTCGTGCGCATTTTGTTGATGGATCAGCAAATACCCATCGGTCTTGGGCCAAAGAATATAATTATTAAAAATCTGAACCAGTTTCAATGGGATATTTGGCAACTCCCCTTCTCTAGTTTCAGTTTCCGACCCTTTAACCTGGTCTGTAAGAACTTCCGGGTTGGTCCTTTCATACACTTCCCTCCAGTTGGTAAGATTACTCCTTGATTCAATAAAATGGGCCTGATTTTTTCGGGTGAAACTTTCGTAAAGTCCGGACGATGCGGCAGCTTGTTCTGCTTCCCTGGATACAGGTTTTGAAACAGCCTCCAGGGATTGAATGCCCGGATCGAGTTCAAAATCCAGGGTGGGGGCAATGCTAAACTGAGCTAGCGCATGTTTTACTGCAGATTGTACAAATGCATAAACAATTTTCTCATCTTCAAATTTAATCTCCTGCTTTGTGGGGTGCACATTGATATCCAGTTGTGTTGGATCGAGATCAATAAACAGGCAGTACATGGGAAAACTATCTTTGGGAATCAGGTCTTCAAATGCCCGCATCACTGCATGGTTAAGGTAAGCGCTACGGATGAACCGGTTATTTACAAAAAAGTACTGATCGCCCCGGGTCTTCTTGGCCGTTTCGGGTTTGCCTGCAAAACCCCGGATATTCAGGTAGTCTGTCTGTTCCTGAACCGGAATGAGTTTTGCTGCATAACTGTTGCCCAAAATCTGAACGATGCGCTGTTTCAGGGATGATTTTTCGAGATACAGCATTTGCTGCCCATTCGATTCGAGGGAGAAGAAAATATTGGGAAAGGCCATGGCCACCCGGATAAATTCATCTACAATATGCCGAAGTTCGGCAGCATTGCTTTTCAAAAAATTTCGCCTGGCCGGAACATTAAAAAAAAGATTCTTCATGGAAATACGGGTACCTGTATTTGCCGCTATGGGTTCCTGTTTACGTACAATACTATTGTCAATTTCGATAAAGGTTCCTGAGGTATCCTCTGCTCTTTTGGTTTTAATTTCAACCTGCGAAACGGCCGCAATACTGGCCAGGGCCTCACCCCGAAAACCCATAGTACGGATATGAAATAAATCGTCGATCCGGCTTATTTTGGAAGTGGCATGGCGTTCAAATGCCATCCGGGCATCGGTTTCCGACATTCCTTGCCCGTTATCGGTAACCTGAATAAGCGCTTTTCCGGCATCCTGTACATACAACCTGATTTCGGTGGCCCCTGCATCCACTGCATTTTCGAGTAATTCTTTCACGGCACTTGCCGGGCGCTGAATCACTTCACCTGCCGCTATCTGATTTGCTATATTATCGGGTAATAATTGAATGATGTCAGCCAAAATCCGGAAATTTGTACCACAAAGTTACACCGATTCCACTCAATGCCTATGCGGTTTCTCCTAACATTCATTTTCTCCATGGTTGCCATTTTATCCAATGCCCAAAATGCAAGCCCACACCCGGATGAAGGGGCAAAACATTGGGCAGATAGTGTTTACAACCGCCTTACCCCCAATGAACGCATAGGGCAATTAATGATTGTTCGCCTATCCAGTATTGATTTTAAAAAAAACCAGATTACGTTTTATGATGAAAAGATCGATTCTCTGATCCATTTATACAATATTGGCGGAATTTGTCTTTTCCAGGGTAGTCCCCAAAAACAGGCATCCCTCATCAATCATTTTCAGTCGATCGCTAAAACCCCAATCCTCATGTGCATTGATGCAGAAAACGGATTGGGAATGCGTATTCTCGATAGTGTGATCCCATTGCCTCGCCA
>JAFEAB010000043.1 GCA_018266615.1 Bacteroidota bacterium | reverse complement strand
GTATTGCGCAAGTCGTGGTTAATGGCGTTTAACACCGTATCGCTGAGTTGATAACCGAGGGCAATCCGCTCGCGGTAAATTTCTTCGTCGCTCCCACGGCTAAAATAAATACGCTCAAAACTGCAGGCCGTCCTTTCTTTGGCAGGCACCACTTCTTCCAGGCTGTATTCTCCCGAATTCTTAATCAGCAGGGCATTTCCGGGTTTAAGTTCCTGCACTTCATTTTCTTCGAGGTTAAAGGCGGTGCGAATGGCGGCGCGTTCGCTGGCTGCTACAATCACATCCTCATTTATATAATAATATGCAGGCCGGATCCCGTGTGCATCACGCACTACAAAGGCATCTCCATTTCCTACCAAACCGGCAAAAGTAAATCCGCCATCAAATAAGGGTACTGCTTTTTTGAGTACGTGAAGGATATCTAAGTTATCCGGCGATTTTTCATCGGCCTTTACTAAAAAGTGATGAATGATCTCCATCATCGCTGCCAGGTCGCTTTGCTTTTGAAAATCGCCCGGGGTGATGTTTACCAGGTTGAAAAGTTCTTCGGTGTTTACAAGATTAAAATTTCCTGCAAGCGCCAGGTTGCGGGCCGGTATGGTATGGTATTTAACAAAGGGGTGGCAAAACTGAACATTGTTTCTTCCCTGGGTTCCGTAGCGAAGGTGGCCGAGGAGCAGTTCGCCCATCACTTGCAGGTGACCTTTTAAAAGCCCGGGGTGATTCATAATATCAGGCTGGTATTGCTGAATATCATCTATTTCTTTCCAGATAGTAGAAAATAAATCAGCCAGCGATTGCGGTGCATTACTTCGAATGCGGTACATGAAGGGGTAACCTGGTTCGGAATTTAATTTAACCGCAGCAAGCCCTGCTCCATCCTGGCCCCGGTTGTGTTGTTTCTCCATCAGGAGATACATCTTGGTTAACCCGAATAATGCCGATCGGTAATGTTGCTGAAAGTAACTGAAAGGTTTGCGGAGGCGGATAAATGCAAGTCCGCACTCATGTTTTATGGGATCGCTCATGAAGGGGCGCCGTGTTAAGGCACAAAATTAAAACAATGGGCAGAGGAGGCAAAGCCGCTCCTAAAATTTGCAGATATATTTTAGAATTTTATAATCCGCTGATACAAAGCCCAACCTGAAGCAGCCTAACATCTGCGGCTACTCCGGTTTTAAACATAGAGGACAGGTTATATGAGCCAAACAACGAGAATACACCATATCCAACTCGTGCCGTAGCGGCAAAGCGGGTGGAATTAAAATACCCCTTGGTGGTGATTTTCTCAGTATAGTTATGCAGGGTAGCCCCGGTTGAATCCCTTAGGGTCTTTCCTTTTGTATGCGCATTAAGAATGGTTCCAATTTTTATCCCTACTGCCGCTTTCACTGATTTATTGGGGTTTGAGGGGTTTGAACTAAACCTGAATTCGAGCGGTACCTCAATGAAGGTGGTGCTTAGTTTATATTTCTTGAAATTATCGGTGGAATTGGTTGGAATAAACCGCAGCGTGGGGTTACCAGATCCAATATCCACATTCATTTTTTTGAAATAGATATTGCTGGAACTAACCCCAATACCCCCGGCAATTGCGAATTTTGGGTTCGATTTAAAGGATTTATTGAGCATCACGGCCATATTAAACCCACGCTGGAACCCCTTCATGTGGGATTTAATACTGTCCGGTGTGCCCAGCCAGCTATCATAGCTAAGCTGGATCATGAAATGATCTCCTGCACGGGAAATATAGGGAGCAGGATTCTTGGGTGACGTGGAAGAGGTTGTATTTTCCTGGGCAAAGCCAGTTGAAGTAGCAGCAAAAAGCAGGAAAGCCACCATCAGTTTTCTCATAATCAATACTTGTGCGGGCAAAAATACCTTCTGCCGGGTTAATGAAAGGTTAAATGAAACCGTGCAAAAGTAGTTGAAACACAGGATTTCGAGACGGTTTATGCGATAAAAATCTGGGCAGGAAATGTGGTCAAATAAAACGGGCTGTAAGGGCCACCGTTAAATTGAAATATTTAATCCTGCCATGAAATTTCTACCCTGTATTTATACAGTATTTTTAGCGTAGAGGAGGGCCCTGATTCTTCCGTTCGTCATTTATTTTTTGTACAGCCTTTGTCATTTAAAAATAAATCCGGAAAACACATTTTTTCTTTCACACCTTCAGGGAAAGAATAATTTATCCTTTTAAATTCCGTTCAATTCTTTTGTCGGGGACCAGCCATATTAGGGCAACCACGGTATAGCAAATCACTCCAACAATGGGTTGAAGAAAAGAAATTGAAATACCTGCCACATAGAAAATTACCGACAGGTATTCTTTTTTATGGCCACCCACTGCCCTGCCTAAATCGGAGTTCTTTCCTTCTAACGCAATAGCCAGTTTCTCTACAATGGTAAACGCAATAGCACAAAGAACCAGGTTAATACCGTAAAGAATTACAGGATGGCTTTGAATATGGGTCTCACCCATCCAGGCGGTAGTAAAAGGAATTAACGAAAGGCAAAACAGCAAAAACAAATTTGCCCATAATATGTTTCCATTCACTTTATGGATTGCCTGAAACATGTGATGATGGTTGTTCCAATAAATTCCTACATAAATAAAGCTCAGGATATATGCAATTATTTTAGGAACTAATGGTTTTAATGCGCTAAACGTAGTTCCCTCCGGATTAGGGAGTTCTAAAACCATGATGGTAATGATGATGGCCAACACCCCATCACTAAATGCTTCTAATCTTCCTTTCGACATGGAGGTAATTTCTTTTAGGGTGGCAAAAATTGCTATTGATAAATTAAAACTTTTCGAAACAAAAAGTTTGCAGAATAGGTTCAAAAATAAGAAAAATAGAAAGCTCCGGATTGTGAAATGAAGGCTTCTGCCGGCGGGGTATTTTATATTAGTACAGAGGACTTAATTTACGGTTTCATATGGAGGAATAAGTACAGAAAACTAATGAAGATCACCTGTAAATATTTGTTGAAAGAAATTCCCCGGATAATTAAAATAAAAAAGCACCAACCGTTTTTCCTGTTGATGCTTTTTAGTTGTGGGCCCACCTGGGCTCGAACCAGGGACCCCCTGCTCCGATATGTATCGGAGGGGTCAGGTGCACTTGTATTTTTCGAGGAGTTTTTGCGAGATTAGTGGAAACTTTTTGAGGTTTATTAAATAGGTTTTGCTTTTCATCGCCTTAATGTGTTTTTCAATTTTGGTAGCTTGAGAGAAGGACGCACAAGGGATGAGAAAGAAAATTTGCCAATCGTTGGTGAAAGC
>JAFEAB010000042.1 GCA_018266615.1 Bacteroidota bacterium | reverse complement strand
CAAAAACAGGCATCCCTCATCAATCATTTTCAGTCGATCGCTAAAACCCCAATCCTCATGTGCATTGATGCAGAAAACGGATTGGGAATGCGTATTCTCGATAGTGTGATCCCATTGCCTCGCCAAATGATGTTAGGGGCAATGAATAGTCCGGGCCTGGTTTATGATTACGGAAGGCTGGTGGCAGCACAATGCAAAAGGCTCGGAATCCAGGTTAATTACGCACCTGTAGTGGATGTAAATAATAATCCGGATAACCCGGTAATCAACGACCGCAGCTTTGGTGAAGATCCCAATAAAGTGGCCGAATTTGGTATCCGTTATATGCAGGGTTTGCAGGACGGCGGCGTGATGGCCTGCGCCAAGCATTTCCCCGGGCACGGCGATGTAAGTGTAGACTCTCATTATGATTTGCCGGTCATTAATAAATCGAGGGCACAGCTTGATTCGCTCGAACTCATTCCATTTAAAAAAATATTTGCTGCCGGAGTGGGAAGTGTAATGATTGCTCATCTTTATATCCCCGCCATCGACAACCGGCCCAACCGGCCAACTTCTATCTCTTACAACAATGTAACTAAACTTTTAAGAGAAGACCTTGGTTACCAGGGCCTCACTTTTACAGATGCACTCGACATGAAGGGCGTTTCAAAATATTTTCCCAATGGTGAGGCTTCTGTGGAAGCGTTGATTGCCGGAAATGATATGTTGTGCCTTCCCGAAGATATCCCACTGGCAGTTGAGAAAATTAACCAGGCTATTGAAGATGGAAGGTTAAGCTGGCAGGAAATTGAAACCCATTGCAAAAAAATTTTAGCCGTCAAATACCAATATGGATTGGAAAAAATATCGGCCGTTTCCTATGATAATCTGGCAGCCGATCTGAACCGGGGCATCACCGGACTAACAAAACAAATCGCCAGGCAATCCATTACCCTTTTATCCAAATCCAATGAAGCATTTTTTCCACTGAAGGAAGTGGCAGGCTCCCGGACTGCGTTGGTAGCGGTAGGAACCAATTCATCAAATGCTTTTACAGAAGGAATAAAAAAAATCACAGGAGCGGATGTTTTTTTCCTCAACTATAATGCAAATGATAGTGCTTTAGCACAACTTGTGCAAAACCTGGCTGATTATAACCGAATCGTAATCAGTTACCACAATATGGGGCGTTCGCCCTCATCCAACTTTGGATTAAGCAGGCAGTCCATTACGCTCCCTACCCTCCTTTCCGAAAAAAATACCCTGGTGGTTGTATTTGGAAATGCCTACGCAATAAAAAATTTCTGTAATGAGAAAAACCTTGTATTATGTTACGAAGACTCGGCCCCTATTCAGGAAACAGCGGTGCAAATGCTGGAAGGAGAATACCCATTTATAGGGACTATCCCGGTAACTGCATGTAAAAAATTTCTTTTCGGATCCGGTATCTCTACCTTAAAAAAAAAATCTATAATTCTCCGTGACCCCTTTGGATTCGATGTGGAAATGGAAAAGCATATTGATTCCCTCGTAAATTTTGGAGTCAAAGAACATGCTATGCCGGGTTGTGAAATCCTGGTTGCAAAAAATGGGAAACTGGTTTTTCAAAAGGCTTATGGCTCTTACACCTATTCCGATTCTTCAGAAAAGGTATCCAAATATTCGATTTACGACCTGGCTTCACTCACCAAAATTTTTGCCACCACCCTTTCGGTTATGAAACTGTATGACCAGGGGAAAATTGATCTTAAAAAGGAATTAGCAGATTATCTGCCCGAATTTGCAGGAACCAACAAAGCCCGTATCAGTATTGAAAAACTTTTACTTCATGAAGGAGGGCTGGTTCCATATATTCCATTTTATAAAGAGACTCTTTCTTCGGATGGACTTCCTTCACCCCTCTTTTATAGGCAAACTTATTCCGATAGTTTTCCAACTCAGGTTGCCAAAGACCTTTTTCTCAGGCGCGGATGGCAGGACAGCATCCTTAAGAAAATAATGGAGAGCCCTGTACACAAACAGGATTACGTGTATAGTGATAATGATTTTATCCTTTTGGGGAAAATTGTAGAACAGGTAAGCGGAATGAGCCTGTTTGCATTTGCGAAAAAATATTTTTACGATCCGCTGTCGCTTGAATCGACCCGTTTTCAGCCTCTTCAGTACTTTAATATTAGCCGGATTGTTCCTACAGAGATTGAATCAGGATTCAGAGACCAACAAATTGACGGGTTTGTTCACGATCCCGGGGCTGCATTAATGGGCGGGATCGCCGGACACGCCGGTTTATTCTCAGATGCTTACGATGTGGCCGTACTTATGCAAATGTTATTGGATAAGGGAAGTATGAATGGCCGCACGTTCATTAATCCGGAAACGGTTGCTCTTTTTACAAAATACCAAAGCATAAAAAGCAGACGGGGCCTGGGTTTTGATAAGCCAGAAAAGGACAATGCCACCAGAAAAGACCCTTATCCGGCTGCCTCTTCCTCTCCTGCCACTTTTGGTCATACCGGGTTTACCGGGACCAGTGCCTGGGCGGATCCGGAAAAGCAACTCATTTTTATTTTCCTAAGCAACCGGGTTTATCCTGATAATAATAAGACCCTTCAAAAAATGCAATTGCGGGAGAAATTGCTGGAACTTGTTTATCGAAGTTTACCCCAGGATGAATGATGAAGGAAATGAACCCAAAAGAAATGACCATTGCAGATTTCGATTATCCGTTACCGGATGATCGCATTGCCTTGTTCCCCCTAGAAGAACGGGATGCATCAAAATTGCTGCTATACAAAGAGGGGAACATAGAGGAACATCCCTTTTCTGCTCTGCCAGAACAACTGAGCCCCGGAGATCTGTTGGTATTTAATAACAGCAGGGTAATCAATGCAAGGTTGAAGTTCCAAAAGCTTACCGGGGGAATAATTGAAATATTCTGCCTCGAACCGGTAGATGCATTTTGTGGATATCGCCATTCCCTGACTGCATCCAAAACTTCTGTATGGAAGTGCCTGGTTGGTGGAATATCGAAATGGAAGTCGGGAGCCGTTACAAAAGATATAGCCATCCAGGGAAGGCCCCTTTACCTATCGGCAGAAATAGTAGAGAAATTGGAAGATTCCTGGCTTATCCGGTTTAGTTGGGACAACGGCCAAATTAGCTTCCTTGAAATATTGGAAAACACGGGCCAGGTGCCACTGCCTCCGTACATCAAACGAAATGCAGAAGAAAGTGACATGGAAAGGTACCAGACCATTTTTGCAAAGGAGCAGGGTTCGGTAGCAGCGCCCACTGCCGGTTTGCATTTTACACCCCGGGTATTAAAGGCACTCGCGAATCGGGGTATTTCCAGACAGGAACTTACCCTTCACGTTGGGGCAGGAACCTTTAAGCCGGTAAGTACCGCCACCATGGAAAACCATGTTATGCATTCCGAATGGATTGAGATAACTGAATCCTTAATCAATAGTCTGATCAATACAAAAGGGAAAATCGTTGCAGTAGGCACCACTTCCCTCCGCAGCCTGGAATCGTTATTCTGGGTTGCATACAAAATAATGACAACAGGTGATTTTAATGCGGAAGCAGGTATTGGTCAGTGGGAAATTTATGAAGAAGTCACACTAACTCACAAATATTCAAGAATCCCAATGCTTAAGATTTTAATTGAATGGATGAAGCAAAAAGGAATTACCCGGTTGTACACACAAACAAGAATTTTGATAACACCGGGGTATAAATTCAGGGTGGCAGATGCACTGGTTACTAATTTCCATCAACCGCGGAGCACCCTGCTTCTGCTGGTTGCAGCAGCAACAAATAATGAATGGTGGAGACTATATGAATATGCCCTGGCGAACCAGTTCCGGTTTTTAAGCTATGGCGACAGCAGCCTGATATTTTTTGATAAAGCCGTTATGGCTGAATCGTAACTTCCGTACCAACCGGAATATAACTGTACAAATCTTTCATCTCTGTGTATTTAACGGAAACACAGCCATCTGTCCAATTGTAAAAATTATCTACCGTCCACTCTTCCTGTGGTCTGGTGGCGTGTATGGCAATCCCTCCCCCAATTTTTGCATTTTTAGGGATCAAACCCTGCTGCTTGCGCTCGCGGAATTTTTCATAACTGTCTTTATTGGGATAGTCCAGCAATAGTTCGGGTCCCCATTTATCATGAATCTTTTTCAGGATTACTTTAAAACTTCCGTTGGGGGTTCGCTTATCTCCTTCCCGCATTTTATCGGAAAGGTCTTTACTTCCAAACACAATGGGATAGGTAGCATACCAGCCTTCATCATCGTACACTTTCAATTCATAATCGCTCTTATCTACAATAATATAATATGGATTTTCTCCCTCCTTTAAAATTTGTTTGTGTGGGCGTTCCCTGAAGCTTGCCTTTCGGGAAGAGGCGGGAACAAAAGCAATGATGACGCAAAGTATGGATATGCAGGAAAGCGAAAGAACCAGGCGGTGTTTCATAATAAAATGGGGTTTAAATAGCAAACTCGAAATGGGAAAATTAAGTAGATAGGTTCATGCTGCTTTCGACTTTGAAATTACTGTTTTTTACTTCCAAGAATGATAAAGTATGGTGAAAATTTTAATCCGGATATCCGGATCAGCCGGTTTAGCATTTTTTTTACAATCCCCATTGCGCCGGGTTCCCATTGATTGTAAAAGCCACTCAAAAATTCAATTTCAAACCCATTCTGGTTAAAGATATCCTGGTACCAGGGTAAGGGATAAAGCCTTTCTGTCCAACTGCCGGTTACCGGATCGCAGGTATTATCACCAATCGGAACCTGGGGGTAAACCCCCTTCTCAAAAATATTCCGGGCTGCAATCAGGATATCATCCTTTTTTAATCCACGGGTAACAACCGCAATCTTTTCCACTTCATTTGGGCTAATCCCGGGAAAATTTTCCTGGATTATTTTCCTCCGGACTTGGATAAAGGGTAAAGTCGACTTACCCATATCTTCTGCGTTTGGGGCGCTTTCTCCTATTATCTCATCCTTTATTTGGGCCTGCCGTAATTTTTTAACCGTGAAAGGATTCACCGGATTCGCTGCCGAAGAAAAAGCAATAGTTAAGGAGCTATTCAAAAGCGAAACTTCCTTCAAAAATCCATCGAGATTATACACATGTTCAATCATGTCGGTTCCAACAACCACATGAATCATAGGAAATTCCGGATTCTGCCTGAGGGCTGAGACCTCTCCCTGTACAAATCCATCAATGGGTACTCTTAACGCCTTAGCTAGAATTCCGGAACTATCTAAAAATGATTTATCTATATCAAGCAATATAACCGAACTCATACCGCAGTACTTAGCAAAAATTCCCAACAATCCATTCCCGCTCCCTACATCAAGTAATCTCAGCTTTTCAGGAGATTCATGGCCCATAGTGGCCTTATCCAAAATATCTGCATAAATATGGAGATAATAAGCCAGGTGTTGGCGAAGCTGTTGAAAATAAAAGGCAGGATAACCTGCAAGTCCCGGAATCGAACCTGGTAATGCGTTTATTAATTTTGAAAATTCCGGAATAGATCGAAAAAAAACAGAATCCTTTGGCACAAGGCAAGATACAAAAAAGCCCCGCTGAAAAACAACAGCAGGGCCTATAGAGAGAGAAGATTTCCTTAATATCCCAAACGAAATCCCACTGTAAAGGGATTAAATTTCAAATGGGTATCCGATTTGAAAACAGAATTGGGACTATAAGAACCATACAATTTTACAAATCCCAACCCGAGTTCTCCTACATACGAGACTTTAAATTTATTTAAATCATAATCGCCCCTATTCCTTTCTTTCCCTCTTTCGTTGCTCACCTGTTTATTTCGCTGGCTGTATAAGTATCCTGCGCTTACTCCAAAGGCAATATTAAAACGGGGTTTCCCAGCATGCGGGGTAGTTTGAAAATTTATCATCAATGGAACGGTGAGGTAATCTAAAGCTAATTTGTTCTTTGAAAACCCTGCTACGCTGTCACGGAACACAAAAGGATCATTTAAAAGTGGCCCACCCGGGTATGCTGTACCGCTCTCCCTAAAGCTTAAAAGCGATGATTTCTTAAACCGGTAGTTATTCAACTCTACACCAAGGCCGTACTTAAGCCCCACGTTCTTTTTTATTAAATCCAGGCGTTGCATGAACAACCAGATATTTACATTAATACTTTTTCCATCTCTCAGATCAAAATCCCTTTTTGTAAATGGATTTCCATTGGGTTGCAGATAAGGCCCCGCATTAGCCAAACCGAAATCAGTATTGTTTTCAAAATTGGAAAATCCCAAATCTACCACCAGCCAATTGGTGGAAATCCTGGATTTATGCTTCTTCGTTTCATTTCCAGATTCAACATTCAGGGTTTTGGGATTGCGTTTCTTTATAATGATCATATTCCCTACCCTTATAGTGTCTGGTTTGTTCTTTTCCTGGGCATTTGCTGAAAGGGCAAAGATTAACAATGCCAACATGAAGTTTAGCTTTTTCATTTCTGTCTGTTTAAATGATTCTTATTTTAATGCGATTTGAAATCCGCCAATTGTAATTCCATTGGCTGTTTTAGAGTTCGAATTCCTTATGATTGCTCTCTTAACTTTTTTGAAGATACTACCCACCTTTGTTTTTGCCACCTCCTCTTCAGGCAGGTAAAAAATGGTATTATCATTCCCTTCCTTCACTGCGGCTGTTTTTGCATACACATTGTTATCTATAACCTCCGAATTATAATCCGAAACAGGCAGTTTGTTTTCCCCGACTTCCCGCTTAGGCAGGTTTGCCATCAACTCGTCCGGTGCCTGGTTAACATATACCGGCAAATTTTCTTTTAATGGTACGGGAGTGGGTGTGATTTTGTTACTTTCGGGCAACACGTTTTTCTCTGCGGCAATGGATTCCGGAGCGAAAGGCTGAGATGCATTTGAAGGAACCCGGTCTCTCACGTTAACATATAGCCGATTTGCTTTCACCGCTGGATTGTTTGACTCTGCTGCCACAAACTGGTTAGAGTTCCTTTTATTCGTTATTAGTTCCGGTTGAGAACCATTCGGTATTTTGCCTTCAAATTTATCCTCATTCGCTTCCGCTCTTACTATTTTACCAGAACCCTTGTTTTGTTGCAAATGGTTATTACGGGCCATATTGTTTGCCGGCTCTATTCCCAGGTAAACCCAAACTGCAGTAAGCAATAAAAGGAGTACGGCAGCCGCTACCGCAATGCGAATAAAGCGCATGGCAACTACCCTTCCTCTCTCCCATCGATAAAGCCCCGACCTGTTGCCAAATGAAACCATCTCGGATGAATCAAGCCGGGTTTGCATCAATACCAGCACCTCTTCCTTTAACATTGGGCTGGCATCCACCTCTAAAATAAATTTATCCGTTTCGGATGGGGAAAGTTCGCCATCAATAAAAGGCAGAATGCGTTCGTCTGACGGAAAATATTCCTTCACCGACTTGTGAAGATCTTTCTTATTAAAGGGAAAACTAACCGGAGGGAGAACAGATTCTATCAATAGATCAAGCTCAACTTTCAGGTCGGGATTATCTGCCACAAACGCTTCCACCTCCAACTTTTCGGAACCGGATAATTCCCCATCTACAAAAAGGAGAAAAAATTCTTCGTAATTATGGCGGGTTATTTTCATGGGTTATAATACATTTTGCGGATCAACAATATAGGCCCGAAGTTGCAAACGCGCCCGGTGGAGGTAAACCTTCACCTGGCTTTCATTCAGGCCGGTAATTTTCCCTATCTCTTCATAATTATATCCTTCATAATCTTTCAGCATCACCAGGCTTCTTTGCATTTCATTCAGTCTGTTAAATGCCTCATCCAATATTCGGTTCGTTTTTCCGGTTTGATGAACGACCCCTTTTTCGTGCTCTCCGAAATCCTCCCGGTAACTAACCCTTTTCATTTTTCTGATATGATCAATCATCAGGTTATATCCAATGGTAAACAGGTAGCTTTTCACCGTTTCTTCATTTACCTTTTCCCGGTTAACCCAAAGTTTCTCAAATGCAGATTGCACAATATCCCGCGCATCTTCTTCGTGCCTCAGGTTCTTTACGATGAAGCGAAACAAGGCATCAGCGTATTGATCCACAACTTCATTATATCTTCTCTCCGTCATGCAGCGTTTTGTTACTTAGAACCGGTTATTCTACGAACTATCTATTAAAAAGTTACAAATTCATTCCTTTTATTTAGGAAATATGTAAAATTCCTTGTGTTAACATTTCCCAGGGTGAGGAAATCCACGCCTTTTGGGGAGATTTTTCTCCCTGGCAGCGCCCACAATCATCTGTGTTAGTCCTCGTATCCCAACAAACTACAAATAATATGCTACAAAGGAAAACAACTATAAGTATTGGGAAATGATATGGCCGTCTTTTTATCATAGATATCCATTATACGTACCCTGCTCACAAAAGGTTACAGGGATCGGAAAGGAACCTCAAAAAAAGGATTCAGCCTGCCAAAGGAAAGATTCAGGAAACAAAATTTCGAAACTTTAAAACCGGAGGAGGGGGGATATGATTATCTCACTACAGCATCCTGATAAAACTTCCTAATTATACCTATCCGTTAATAGTAGAACTATATCCACATCATGTTTCTTTCCAAAGGCATCCGCTTCTTTGTAAAAAGCTTTATACCGCTTATGGGCGACCCGGTTAAATAAGATGATTATGGTTTGCTTCTTAATGGAGGGTGCTTTTAACCAAAAGTTGACGCTATCTAAAAGTCGAATATTGCAAAGTGAAGCGCTATCCATTAAGGCAGCCTCTTTTAAAAGTCTTGTTTGCACATTAATACAGGATGGCACGGATCCTTCCTTTTTAAATTGGAAGATAAAAATACTATCCGGGGAGGAGGCCCTTCCCAATAACAATCCTTCTGGCTTGTATTTGCTAAAAATAGAAAATAAATTGCGATAACCGGTTTCACTCAACAAGTATAAATTCCCCCTTTTTTCCAATTCCCCTTTTAACCATTTTGGGCCTACCCTGTTGGCTTGTGCGAAACCGGCATGCATGCTCAGGAGAAGAATTATTATCGATACCAGGAAAGCATATTTCTTCATGCAATAAAATTGAAATTCCGGCAGGCTAAGCCTGCCGGAAAATAATCACAATTCTTTAAACGAAACAGGAACCGTTGTTTCTAATTCAGATTTAAAGGTAGGATAGTTGCCTGGCACTAATTGAAGTTTCCTTTCGCCAATTAAGAAAATAAGCGGATCGTCAACATTAAAGGTCTTTCTTTCCTCTTCAGAAAATCCCTGTTTCTCCATAACCTTTTCGGGAAAATGAAATACCAGCTTTTCTTTATCGACTTCCGCAAATACGGTTTGCTGATTTTTGGACAGCCAGCTTAAAAACCCCGTACTTCCTGTTGTTGGTACGCATCCGATTTTCCACTTACATTCTGAAAAACAAAACCAAAATCCTTTTTTACAATCAAACTTAGGACGGTGAAAATTCAACTCACAGGAATAGATAAATGAGGGAGATTGGCCCGGAGGGCATTGTTGCGCTTTAACTCCGGAAAAGGCTGTAACCAGCACAATAAATGATAATAGTTTTTTCATTGTACACAATTAAATTATTTAACCCTCAGAAATGGTGCTGGGGAATAAACAGGAAAAGGATATTCCTGTTTTCACCGCTGGCAATATTAAATTTTGTATTCATCCACCGTAAATATTGCACTCCTGGCTGGTGTTGTTTCCTTCATTTTTGCCAACGGGTAAATTTCTTTATGAAAAAAAGAAATCAATTGAGGAAGTCCTCAGAATTCGGAAAGATTTTTCGGTTATAGCCTGACAATCATCCATACAAACCAGGCGCACATTTACAAAATAAAGGCCGGAGACAGGAGGCCTTCAAGGTTCATTCTTAAATAATTAATTCAGGAGCAGTTAAAATACGATTTGCCATATATTATTCATAAAGGAAAGCGCTTTGTGCCTAATTTTGAATCCTCAATCGTTTACTATGAATCAAAAATTTGTTAGCCGGATTTCCGGCGAATTGGAAGAAATAAAGCAAGCCGGATTGTTTAAAGAAGAGCGCATTATTACCAGCGAACAAGGGGCAGAAATTGAGGTGAATGGTAAGAAGGTGCTTAATTTTTGTGCAAACAATTACCTCGGCCTTTCCTCTCACCCCAAAGTTTTGGAGGCGGCAAAGAAATACATCGATTACCGGGGATATGGCATGAGCAGTGTGCGTTTTATTTGTGGGACCCAGGACATACATAAAGAGTTAGAACAAAAAATATCGGCCTTTTTAGGAACGGAAGATACAATCCTCTATGCAGCTGCTTTTGATGCAAATGGCGGTGTTTTCGAACCCCTTTTCAATGAATTGGATGCCATAATTAGCGACGCACTCAACCATGCTTCTATTATTGATGGGGTTAGATTATGCAAAGCCCAGCGTTTCCGATACGAACATAATAATATGGCCGACCTTGAAAAACAATTACAACAAGCAGCGGGTGCCAGGAGCCGGATTATTGTTACAGATGGGTCGTTTAGTATGGACGGCACCATTGCCCAATTAGATAAAATATGCGCTTTGGCTGAAAAATATGAGGCTATCGTTATGATAGATGAATGTCATTCTTCGGGCTTTCTGGGAAAGACGGGCAGAGGTACACACGAGTACCGGGGGGTCATGGGAAAAATTGATATCATCACCGGCACCCTGGGTAAAGCCCTGGGTGGTGCAAGCGGAGGGTTTACGTCTGGCAGAAAAGAAATTATTTCGATGTTGAGGCAACGTAGCCGGCCTTATCTTTTTAGTAACACGGTAGCTCCCAGTATTGTGGGGGCTTCAATTGCAGTTTTCGACATGCTCAGTCAAACCACCGAATTAAGGGATAAACTGGAAACAAACACAAAATATTTCAGGGAAAAAATGACGGAAGCGGGGTTCGATATTAAGCCCGGAGATCATCCTATTGTTCCCATCATGCTATATGATGCCGTAGTAGCCCAAAAATTTGCTTCCCAATTGCTGGATGAAGGTATTTATGTGATTGGCTTTTTCTTCCCTGTGGTTCCCAAAGGCCATGCAAGGATCCGGGTACAACTAAGTGCTGCCCATACCCAGGAACACCTCCAAAAAGCAGTTGCCGCCTTTACCAAAGTAGGGAAAGAACTGGGGGTATTAAAATGAGTATAACTGAATTGGTTAGCTTTACAAAGCATCTACAAACACCATGACCGAAAACGAAAAGATATTTTTAGCGAAAAGCAGTATTAAGGCCGCTGACCTGGAACACCGGAGAAAAATAAATTTTAATATTGGGAAGTATGATACGGCAGTTGTACAGGGCAAGAAACAATTCTCAGATCTCGATCTCGCCCGCGAAAGGGCGAAGAATATAAAATGGAGAGCAATTGAAACTCTCGATAAGCAACTTGAAGATTTTGAACTAAATTTTAGCAAGAAAGGTGGAAAGGTTCTATGGGCAGAAAATGGCAACCAGGCGGTTGAACAGGTATTAAATATTTGCCGCGAAAAAAAATGCAAGACGCTAGTAAAAAGCAAGAGTATGGTGACCGAAGAAATCCATCTCAATGAAGCACTCGAAAAAAAAGGAATAGAAAGTGTGGAAACCGATTTGGGAGAATACATTCAACAACTCGACAATGAACCTCCTTACCATATTGTTACCCCTGCTATGCATAAAAGTAAGGAGGATGTGGCAAAATTATTTGCAAACAAACTGGGTACTGATCCTTCCCTGACACCTCAGGAATTAACCGGAGTGGCCAGAAACATTCTCCGTGAGAAGTTTGCCTCCGCCGAAGTTGGGGTTACCGGCGCTAACTTTATTATTTCAGAAATAGGTGGAATAGCCCTTACCGAAAATGAAGGGAATGCCCGGCTTAGTTGCTCCTTTCCAAAAACTCATATTGTAATTGTAGGGATCGAAAAGATGTTGCCCACCATGAACGACCTGGCTTTATTTTGGCCACTGCTTTCTACTTATGGAACAGGACAACAGCTAACCGTATATAACAGTATCGTTTCCGGCCCCCGCCAACCGGGTGAGGAAGATGGCCCAGATGAAATGTTTGTTATTTTACTGGACAATGGGCGCACTCATATCCTCCAAAACCCGAAAATGCGGGAAAGCCTTTATTGTATTCGATGCGGGGCTTGTCTTAATGTTTGCCCTATTTATAAAAATATTGGGGGCCATACTTATGGTACCACCTACTCGGGCCCTATTGGAAGTGTAATTACTCCGCATTTAAAAGGAATGGAAGAGTTTAAACACCTTAGTTATGCCTCTTCCCTTTGTGGTGCCTGCACCGAAGTATGCTCGGTAAAAATAAATATTCATGAGTTACTGCTCGAAAACAGAAAAGAATCGGTGGATGAGGGATTAGCGTCTATGAGTGAGCGTGTGGCCTGGAAAGCCTGGAAAATTGCAAGCAAAAGCCGCAAGTTGATGAATATGGGAAACGGCAGGCTGAAAAGTAAAGTGGCAAACCGCCTGTTTAAACAATGGGTAGATGGACGTGGCGACCTGGATTTCAGCCAGCAAACATTTAACCAACTTTGGAAAAACAGATATAAATAATTGCATGCTCCTGGTTTATTCCCCACAAAAAAGCCCCAGGCTGCTCTATATATGTAGATTTATTTTTGAGAAACTGGGGATAGACTTTAACATCACCGAGCATAAGGATGAATTTCAACAGCACCCTGGTTCGAAAATAAATTATTCGAAGAATGTTGATTTTACAGGCTTTCAAATAATCCCTGCCGGATTATTAAATGAGGGAGGAGTCTTCCAAAAAAATATTAACCACGAGACCCTTCAGGGTTTACCAATTATCTTTCCAAACAACGCCGGAAGTATTCCTTTTGATATTTTTTCTGCCACATTTTTCCTGCTTAGCCGCTACGAAGAATATCTTCCTTATACTCCCGATGAGTATGGCCGCTTCCCCTATAGAAACTCGACAGCATGGCGTTTAGGGTTCTTACAAAGGCCCGTAATAAACGAATGGATCAACTGGTTTGCCCAGAAATTAATATCACAGTTCCCGGATATAAAAATTGCTTTACCGAAATTTTCATTCCGGCCCACTTACGACATAGACATGGCCTGGTCGTATAAAAACAAAGGAATACTCCGGAACCTGGGAGGTATGATTAAAAAGCCATCCATGGAAAGAGTGGCTGTTTTATTTGGATTAAGAAAGGATCCCTTTGATGTGTATCAATGGCTTAATACTGTTAACCAGGATTTCGACCTGGATCCCATATACTTTTTTCTACTAGCAGAAAATAGAAGCAGGTTCGATAAAAATATTTCTCCGGCTAACCCAAACTTTATAAAATTGTTAGCCGATCATGCCAACCGATACAAAATGGGTCTGCATCCTTCCTGGGAAAGCAATCATAAAAAAAGAGTCCTTCTAAGCGAAAAGCAAACCCTCGAAAGCCTTATCCGGCAACCGGTTACTTCCGCCCGTCAACACTTTATCAAAATGAATATGCCCGACACATACCGGGCTCTTACAGAAGCTGGAATTACCGATGATTACTCAATGGGATATGGCAGTATAAATGGATTCAGAGCTTCTGTAGCTGCTCCATTTAAATGGTACGATTTATTAAAAGAAGAAGAAACTTCACTTACTGTACATCCATTTTGTTTCATGGATGCAAACAGCTATTATGAACAAAAACAAAATTTAATTCAAACGCAGGAGGAACTTTGGTATTACCTGGATCAATGTAAATCATTGGGTGGCACCCTGATAACTATTTTTCATAACAGCTTTTTAGGAACGGGAAAATTAGCTGAAGGCTGGAGAGATTTGTACACAGATTTCATAAGACAGGTACGTCGCAAATAATTTCTTCGTTAATGAATCTTCTTCAGCTCTAATTATTGTTCCGGTACAGAAGCCACTGCCTTCGCCCGTTTAATACTCAGGTTCACCAGGTACACCCCGATCAGGGTAACCACCGATCCCCATAAAATATGGGTTGTTAGTTTCTCATTTAAAAACAAAGCCGCAAGCAGCATTGCCACCAGAGGGTTTATATAAGCATACAAAGAAGCAATGGCGGCAGGCAGTGTTTGGATTGTATAAATAAAGGCTATAAAGGTAATGATGGAACCAAAAATTACCAGGTACCCAATAGCCTTCCAGGAGGTAAGGGTTATTTCGGAAATGGGTATATGCTGGTGTGCCGATAAGGAGAATATATACAACAAGATCCCACTGAAGAACATCTGCCATCCGGTAGCATGATAAGGTCCGATTTCCACTTTCTGCCTGGTTACAAAAACAGTGCCTACACTCCAAGATAACATGGCAATCAACGAAAGACCCACACCCCAATAAAAATGAGGATTAATAGAATGAAACGCATTCTCATAAAAAACAATTACGATTCCAAGGAGCCCAAGCAGCAAACCAAAAAGAGTCAAAAAATTAATCATCCTCACTTTAAAGAAAATCCGTTCTATGATTACCACACATAATGGATATAATGCACCAATGAGGGCGCTAAAACCAGAAGGAATAAAATTCAGACTCCAGGTGCTAAGTCCATTGGCAAATACAAACAACAACATGCCCATTCCTACCGACCAGATAAGATCGTTAATGGAAGGAAATTTCTCCTTTCGGATACCTAAAAAATAAATCAGGAATATGAACCCCGCCAGGAACTGCCTGATGGCCGACATTTGTAATGCCGGCATTTCTCCAATACCAATTTTGCTTACAACCCAGGTAGTTCCCCATATGGTGCAGGTGAGAAACAATGCACCATAGCTCTTAGCCATACCGGATTTCATACTGAAAAGATTAATGAAGAAAGTGCCGTACCCCTGTAATTACCATGGGCAAAACTTTCTCCCTGCAATATCGGATAGAATCTTCATCCCTGACAGAACCTCCCGGTTGAATAAACGCCGAAATCCCTTCCGCATCAGCAATCTTTACACAATCATCGAAAGGGAAAAATGCATCACTGGCCATGACGGATCCTTTCAATTCGTACCCATTCTGTTTTGCCTTTGCAATAGCCTGGCGCAGGGCATCCACCCGGCTGGTTTGTCCGCATCCTTTCCCTAAAAGTTGTTTATTTCGAACTATTGATATGGCATTGCTCTTTAAGTGCTTTGCGATCAGGTTGGCAAATATCAAATCCCGCTTTTCAGCTTCGGAAGTATCCCTGCCTCCTACTTCTTTCCATTCAGAATAATTACCCGCATCGCTCCCCTGTACAAGCACCCCATTCAAAACCGACCTAAACTGTTTTCTTTTCGAAGCTGTCTCTTTAAGTCGCAAAAGAATCCGGTTCTTTTTTAATTGCAAAACCTGCAACGATTCGGAGCTAAAAGATGGCGCTATCAATACTTCGAAAAACAATTCATTGATAGCCTTTGCCGTTTCCTCATCCACTTCCCGGTTTGTTACAAGGATTCCACCAAAGGCACTTTCCGGATCCCCCTGTAATGCCGCATCCCAACTCTGTTTCAGGCTATCCCGGGCGGCAATACCGCAAACATTTGTATGCTTGATGATGGCAAAAACAGAATCGCCGCCACCAAACTCACTGATAAGGTTAACCGCAGCATGTATATCAACCAGGTTATTATAGGAAATGGCTTTGCCGTGCAATTGCTCGAAAACCATATTTAGGTTTCCATAAAACACAGCCAACTGATGGGGGTTCTCACCATACCGGAGTGGAACAGGCGGTTCAAAGGTTTCTGCAAATAAATGCGTTGCCCCCGGATTATAATATTGCGTAATGGCCACATCGTACCGGGTAACTACATCAAATGCTTTGGCCGCAAACAGCTTTCGCTGAGGGAGGGTGGTTTTTCCTGCCTGCGTATCCAGGATTTCAACGAATGGTTTATAATCGTTCTTTGAAGCAATCACCACTATATCAGAGAAATTCTTGGCAGCCGCACGAATCATGGAAGGCCCGCCAATATCTATCTTTTCAATGATCTTTGCCTCCCTCTCTTCTTCAGACAATGAATTATCGGCATTCATGCTTTCCAGTGTTTCCTCAAAAGGATATAAATCCACAATTACCAAATCAATTTCAGGAATATGAAATTCTTTCATTTCCTGCATATCTGTTTCGTTGTACCTTCTGCCCAGAATGCCACCAAATACCGAAGGGTGCAGTGTTTTCACCCTGCCTCCCAGGATGGAGGGATAGCTGGTTATTGTTTCAACCGGAACACAGGAAAATCCCAATTTTTCAATAAACTGTTGTGTACCGCCCGTGCTGTATATAGTAACACCAAATTCGGATAATTTCTTAATTACCGGTTCCAATCCTTCTTTATAAAATACTGAAATAAGTGCCGATCTGATCTGTTTCATGAAATAAAATAATTTATTTCCGGAGAGGAAAATACACAAATGCTCCCTGCTCGGGAACCGAAAAACAGGGCAAAGCTAACCGTTCACAAATGGTTTTCCATTTGGCAATTTTCCACAAATTATTAGAAGCATCAAAAACCACTTTTCCGGGTTTTACCAAATTGAGCAGAGAATCCATATCTATTTTAGGGGTTTGGGATATGATCAGGATATCCAATCGTACATCCGGTTTGGGTATTTCAGCTAAGGAGTCGACCCGAAGGATATGTTTATTACAAAAAGTAACCAGTTTTTTATTTTTCTTTGGTACAACAAGCTGCCCGGGAGAGGTAGAAGCAAAATAGATTCTTGAAGGTTCAACAACATACCGGTAAGCCGCATGTTCCTTTCTTAGTCTATCTCCCCAGGGGTAATAATGCCCGGCATGGTAAAAATCAATGAAAGTATGTCCGGCCGCATTATACAGCACCATTACGGGTTCGTTGCGTACTCTCCAGGTAAGCAGGAAATTAACCATCAGGGCGGCCACAAGTAAGCATGCTGAAAAAATAAAATACCGGTATTTGCGCCTTATCAAGGCCAACCCCAAAAACAAAACCGATAAGCTAACCAGTAAAGCAGATGCAAAGGGAAAAAATATTCCTGAAACAGATGAACCGGGAAGTTGATCCAAAAATTGAACCAGGGTATTCATCTGCACCAGCATCCAGCCGGCCAATTTTCCGGCATACAGGGCAAGGTTTTGCTGCCAGGAAAATGCAATCACAAAAAATTCAATAACCAGTATGGCACTGGAAAGAGGAACTGCTACCAGGTTTGCGGGTAAAAAATACAAAGGAAAACGGTGAAAATAATAAAGACAAAAAGGAAGGGTGGAAATTTGAGCAGCCATGGTTACGGTACAGGCCTTCCACAAATACCGGGCTATACGGCTTTTAAAATAAAGCATCCGGTACATAGGATCCTGTATGGCTACAATTCCAATAACCGCCAAGTAACTTAACTGAAATCCTATATCCCACAGGTAATAAGGATTATACAACAATAGGAAAAAGGCAGAACAAGCAAGCGCATTGGCTACCGAACCCTTATAGCCCAATGATTTTCCTCCCAGAACAAAAGAAAACATGACAGCACTGCGCAATACAGAGGGCGAGGCCCCGCTTACCAATGCAAAGATCCATAGTCCCACAATACACAGCAAGGACTGAAAGCCAATTGATTTTTGAATACCGGGGATCATGGAAATAAACAGTGACAAAATATAATAAACCAAAGCCAGGTGCAGGCCTGAAATTGCAATAATATGCACTACTCCTACATGGCTGTATGCCTGCAGCAGTTCCGGATCAAGGTCTTCTTTATACCCCACCACCAACGCTTCGGCAATCCCTTGTGTTTTCAGATCAGGGGGCAAATATTTGCGAATACAGGAAAGGGCATAGGTGCGCAATTCATTAATAAACCCGGATATAAAACCGGGATCCCCCACGCTGAGGACTTTCCATTCTTCCGGCTTCGCAAAAATGGCATGGTATATTCCCCGGAGGGCGCCATATTGAGCATAATTAAACCCCCCGGGGTTTCCCTGTGATTTTATAGGCTGCAACCCAGCTTTTGAGATCAGGACGGTTCCCGGTTTTGGTATTATTATACCCGGAACATTTCGAAGATAAAGGTAAAGCGTACCCGAAGACTTGTATCGTTTACCACCCGTATAAACGGCAATAGTACGGACTTCAGTTTTAAAATATTTATCCTTCAAAACCGGGGCAGAGAGAACCTCTGTTTCAACAGCTTCCGGTTTTTGGATATGCCCATACCAGGATTTCCGGGCGGCCGGATTATTCCAAAGGGTAAGTACAAAAAAGAAGCAAGCGCATAGCACAATAAGCAGCATACCAGGTGCAAAGTGAAAGCGGAAGGATAGGGAGGAAGAAAAGGAATGAAAGAATAAATACGCAATACCAGAAATAATCCCAAATGAAACAGGATACCACAAAGGCAAAGGGATATACCAACCAGCCAGGATCCCGGCCATAGCAGGGAAAAGCAGCCTGGTAAAGGGAGCCAGTTTCCAAAGGGGGAGGGTAAAATGCATCTTTCAAATTAACCTCTACCCAAAAAAACCGGGTGGTGAGAACTACAAAATAAAAACAGAATTTTCCCTATTTACTCAGGTAAATACTCCGCTCTTTATATAGTTGCCGGAAATAGGGATCGCGCAGGTCTTTGATAAAACGGATGGCTTCTCCCGTGCTTTTCATTTCGGGACCGAGCTCTTTATTTACACCCGGAAACTTATTAAACGAAAATACCGGCTCTTTAATGGCAAACCCCTTCAACTTTTTCTCGAATCGGAAATCATTAAGTTTTGCCGATCCAATCATCACCTTGGTAGCAATATTCAAATAAGGGATCTGATATGCCTTTGCAATGAATGGCGTAGTTCGTGAAGCGCGGGGATTGGCTTCAATCACAAATACATTGCCATCTTTAATAGCAAATTGGATATTGATAAGTCCCCGGATATCCAAGGCCCTGGCAATTTTTTCCGCGTATTCTTCCATGGTTTGTACAATCAGGGGCGAGAGGTTAAATTGGGGAAGCACTGCATTGCTATCACCACTATGAATACCGGCCGGTTCAATATGTTCCATCAGCCCCATTACATGAAAAGTTTCACCGTCATAAATGGCATCAATTTCTGCTTCCTGGCATCGGTCGAGAAAACTGTCGATAAGAACTTTATTTCCGGGCAAATGTTTAAAAAGGCTAAGTACACCCTTCTCCAGTTCATCATCATTCAATACGATTCGCATACGTTGGCCACCCAGCACATAACTAGGCCTGATTAACACCGGATAGCCAACCGAACGGGCCACTTCAATGGCTTCATCCGTATTGAAAGCCGTGCCATATCTGGGGTAAGGAATATCCAACGATTTCAATAAATCGCTAAAGCGGCCCCGGTCTTCGGCTATGTCCATATTTTCGAAAGAAGTGCCGAAAATTTTGACACCCATTTCATTTAGTCGCCTTGCGAGTTTCAACGCCGTTTGGCCACCGAGTTGAACAATCACCCCATCCGGTTTTTCCAATTCAATAATTTCCCAGATATGTTCCCAAAAAACAGGCTCGAAATAAAGTTTATCGGCAATATCAAAATCGGTAGAAACAGTCTCGGGGTTGCAGTTAATCATGATGGCCTCATACCCACTCTCCTTAATAGCCAGCAACCCATGCACGCAGCAGTAATCAAACTCAATCCCCTGACCTATCCGATTGGGGCCACTGCCTAATACAATAATCTTCCTTTTTGCTGAAACACTCGATTCATTCTTAAGGGTAAGTTCTTTATTCATGTAATTAGTAAGGATTTTGCAAATCTGCTTTTAAATAATTTTTATCTACTGCTTCAAAATTTGAATCCCCTCCCGGCAATTTCAATTGCATCGGGTTCCTGCCCAAAAGTCTCAAACAAAGACTGATGGGAAATACTACCAGAAAGAAGATAGCGCTTAGGATAATCGTTCCGGTGATTGCTCCAATAATATTCCCAAATCGTCGCCAAGCCATATCTGTAAAAACCGTAAATCCATTCCAGAAAAATGACAACAACAAGATGAATATTGCCAGGTAAATGAATAGAATAAAATTAAAGGAGAGGAATAATAAAAGGAACAACAGAGTTAAAGCGAGGATTGCATCTTTATTTGAGTTGCTCGTACTCATATTAAAATAGTGAATATATAAACGGCCCAAGCGCAGAAGAACTTCCGGTAACCAGAAGCACACCAATAAGCAGGATCACCACCACAAGAGGAATCAGCCACCATTTCTTTTGCTGAAGCAGGTAGTGCCAGCAATCAACCAGGAATTCTTTCATTTTTCACTGCTTGGAAAGCAAAGGTACTATTATTTGTGCCGCCAGTTTATTTGCATTTTGATTCCAATGCCCATCACATTCCAGAAATAAAGAATCGGGGTTATGATTCGTTTTATTCATCTCGTATAACAGGTCGATATAGTGAATACCCAGGTTTTCGCAAATTAACTGCATTCGTTGCCGAAGCGGCGAATTTCCATCTTTTGTACGGGCAAAATCCTGTTTAACAGGAAGGGTAAGCACATAAATTTCCCTTTGGCCGGCTGCCTGTTTTAGCCTGCCAAGGATATAATTTAACTTTTCCAATTCCGGTTTGGTAAAATCGAAATAACCGGAGTAACTCCGGGGTTGGGCCGGCCTCGCATGAATAGCCCGGATATAGTGGTAGAGATTATACCAATAGGTATTTGCCTTTAAAAATCGCCGCCATCTCGCTGCCGGCCGGTTTTGGATTGCCTCATATCCGGATTTATTAAATGTAGATTTTGAAATACTGTCTTCCCGGTATATCAACTGGTAATTAGGGAAATTCCCTTCCAAAAAGGGGCGGTAATGAATAAAACCATCTTGTTCATGAAAACTGCTGTCGTCTTCATTCAGATCATTGAAGGGGAGTATCCCGATGATTATTTTATTATGAGAAAATTTTTTTGCCAGGTTTTCATAAACAAGCAGTTCCTGGGTAGGTGTGAAATACCCGCAGGCAAAATTCAGTACAGGGGTGCCCGTTAGTTTTTCCAGTTGGTTCGATAACCGGTCGGCGGCCTGAATTCCATACCCTTCCATAAATGAGTCTCCTAATACTACAACCCGGTTCGAATCCGTTTTTTGTTCCCTTTCTACATCCCGGGCTCCGTAGCTGTTGCAATAATAATCTACCTTAAAGCAGGATTTTTCTTCTACCCGGTGGCCCGGGTAGTGCCACATACCCCATATCGGGTTTATCTCTGCAAAAGGAAAATCGTATTGGGCATATTTCCAATGCCAGGTAAAAGAGGGGCGGGGCGATGCTCTAAATTTAAAATGCATAAACGCTATACAAACCAACTCAATGCACAGGTAGGTAATAAGTACAGATAGAAATATTTTTAAAGTGCGTTTAATCATCTGCAAAATTTCGGATGGCCTGTTTGGTAAAAGCCCCTTCAGGTTGGGCATTTTTCCAAATTAAACAATTCTCCAACACCAGTAAATCCATGCCGCTTTGCATAAAACAGGAGATGGCATCGGCGGGATTACATACGATGGGTTCTCCCCGTACATTAAAACTGGTATTCATTAATATGGGGCATCCTGTTAATTGTTCGAATGCATCCAGAAGTTTCCAAAATTTCTCATTCTCTTTTTCAGACACGGTTTGAACCCTTGCCGAATAATCGGCATGTGTTACAGCGGGAATATCCGATTTTTTTATTGCCAGTTTTTCTGCAATTGAAAGGGACTCAAATCCAGCGGGAAGGGGCAGTCTGTTTCTCACCCTATACACGAACAACATAAAGGGAGAGGGCGCATCCATTTCAAACCACTGGGCAGATGCTTCTTCTTTTACAGCCGGTGCAAAGGGGCGAAATCCTTCTCTGAATTTTGTTTTCAGGTTTACTTGCCGTTGCATTTCCACATTTCTGGGATCCGCCAGAATACTTCGGTTTCCCAGGGCTCTTGGGCCAAATTCCATCCTTCCCTGAAACCACCCGGCAATATAACCCCGGCTTAACGCCTCTGCTACTATTCCAACCAAAACATCCTCCGGAAATTCTTCATAAACAAGCCCCTGGTTTTCAATGGCACTGATTATTTCCTTTTGCGAAAAGCGGGGGCCCAGGTAGGCGTGCGCCATTTGTAAATTTTCGGCTTCTTGAATCTTTTCTCCTCCAAAATATATATGCCAGGCTGCCAGAGCTGCACCCGGGGCCCCTCCTGCATCTCCGGCGGCTGGCTGTATAAACAGATTATCAAATATTTTTTGATCCCGAATTTTACTGTTAGCCACACAATTCAATGCCACTCCACCTGCCAGGCAAAGACTCTTAGAACCTGTAAGCCCCTTTGCGGTTTTGCAAAGTTTAAGCATAATGTCTTCCGTTATCTCCTGGATGGCGAGTGCGAGGTTCGTATGCTGGAGGGAGAAGGATTCATCAGGTAACCTCCGTTTAAATCCAAACAAGGCTTCCCATTTTTTATCCTTTGCCATTTTAAATCCGGTAGCATAGGTAAACCAATTTTGATTTAACCATACAGAGCCATCATCGTAAACCCGGCAGATATTTTGAAGAATCTTTTCTTTAAACATCTCTACTTCTCCCGACCCCTTATTTCCATAAGGGGCAAGTCCCATCAATTTATATTCCCCGCTGTTCACTTTAAAGCCAAGCCAATAGGTGAACGCACTGTAAAGCAGCCCAACCGAATGGGGGAATGATAACTTACGGTGCAGCGTAATCGAATTTGATTTACCCGAAAAAATACTTGTGGTGGTAAACTCCCCTACGGCATCCACTACCAAAATGGCTGAATCTTTAAAGCCCGAACAGAAAAAGGCGCTCGCTGCATGAGAGAAATGGTGATCGGGAAACAGGATCTTTATTTTTGATGCCGTTGTTTTATCCAGTAGGGAGAGTTCATCCCGGATATACTTTTTAATAAACAGTTTTTGTTTGGTCCATACCTGCATAGCTTTAACAAAAGAGGTCAATCCTTTGGGAGCAAAAGCAAGATAAGTATCCAGTAACCGCTCAAACTTTAAGAATGGTTTCTCGTAAAATGCAATTGCATCTACCTGTTGCAGTCCAATACCGGCTTCCTGCAAACAATAGCGAATAGCATTTATAGGAAACCGGTCGTCGTGTTTAATACGGGTAAACCGTTCTTCCTGGGCAGCGGCAACCAGTTTCCCATTGAAAATAATGGCTGCCGCAGCATCATGGTAATAAGCCGAAATGCCGAGCAGGTACATATTTATTCAAATGTGCTGTAATAATAGGGGGTTTTAGCTTCAAACTCGGCGCTGCAGGTATCTACCATTTTATACACCCGGGTTAGTCCGATCTCTTTACGGCGCTGGTAAAGTTCCTGATCGGTTCCATCTTTCATGATACGGCAAATTTGCTCATCACTAAATCCAAGTTGTTTTGCTTCGCGTAGCAGGTCGTTCGGAAGGGAGGAAATATTATACTTTGCAATTTCCTTTTCGCAATCACAAATTTTTTGAATCTGATAAATAAACCAGCGGTCGATTCCGGTGCTTTCGCAAATGCGGCGCACGCTGGCACCGGCCATGAGGGCATCTTTAATCCGAAAAACCCGGTCCCATTTGGGAATTTTAATATACTCGATTAATTCATCGGCGTGCATCAGGCTCTTTCCATAATATCCTAATCCTACGGCTTCATTTTCGAGGCTCTGGCATGCCTTTTGAATTGCTTCTGCAAAACTTCTTCCGATACCCATAACCTCTCCCACGCTCATCATCTGAAACCCAAGGGTATCTTTTGCTCCTTTAAACTTATCAAAATTCCATCGCGGCATTTTTACAATTACATAATCCAATGCAGGTTCAAAATATGCGGAGGTGGAGCGGGTAATTTGATTTTCCAGTTCATCGAGGTTATATCCAATAGCCAGTTTGGCGGCAATCTTTGCAATGGGGTAACCCGTTGCCTTGCTGGCGAGTGCCGATGATCGGCTAACCCTGGGGTTAATTTCTACTACAATGATTTCTTCGGTTTGCGGGTTTAATGCAAACTGCACATTACAACCGCCGGCAAAATTTCCCAAAGCCCTCATCATTCTAATAGCCGTATTGCGCATTTGTTGATAAGCCGTATCACTAAGCGTCATGGCGGGGGCTACGGTAATTGAATCGCCGGTATGTACGCCCATGGGGTCGAAATTTTCAACCGTACAAATAATAACTACATTGTCTCTGCTATCGCGCAGTAATTCCAATTCGAATTCTTTCCATCCTAACACGGCTTTTTCTACCAGCACTTCATGTATTGGGCTTGCCTTCAATCCATAATTCAGGGCCTCATCCAATTCATCTTTCGAAAAAACAATGCTTCCACCTGTACCACCCAACGTGAAGGATGGACGAAGTACAAGGGGAAAACCAATTTCCTGTGCCACTTCTTTTCCTTCCAAAAACGAATTGGCAATCCTTGCAGGGCAAACCGGGATATTCATTTCCACCATCCAGTTTCTGAAAAACTCCCGGTCTTCGGCTTTATCGATGGCTTTAATGTCAACTCCAATTAATCTCACCTTGTATTTCTCCCAAATCCCCAATTCATCCACTTCCTTGCAAAGGTTCAAAGCCGTTTGTCCGCCCATGGTAGGGAGTACGGCATCAATATTATTTTCCTCCAAAATTTGTTCTATGCTTTCCACCGTTAACGGGAGCAGGTAAACCTTATCTGCCATAATGGGGTCGGTCATGATGGTAGCGGGGTTACTGTTGATGAGGATTACATTCACCCCTTCTTCCTGTAAGCTCCGGGCCGCTTGTGTTCCGCTGTAATCAAATTCACAGGCCTGGCCAATAATGATGGGGCCTGAACCAATAATAAGAACAGATTTTATGGATGAATCTTTTGGCATGATTGAAATAAATGGCGTACAAAAATAACGGCTTACCGCCGGGAGGCAAAATCGGGCTTAGAAGAAAAATGCGGAACTTTGCCGGCATGATTTTTTCAAAACTGGCAATTCCGGGTGTCTTATTACTGTGCTTTCTATTATTTCCTCCCTATATTAAGGCCCAGGATGAACTCCTTCCGCAGAAACACTATCCGCAAGGATATTTTATTTACCCGGTTGATGCCAGGGTGGGGCTGGCTGCCAATTTCGGTGAACTAAGGCGCAATCATTTCCACATGGGACTTGATTGCAGAACCGATCAGCAGGAAAATAAACGCGTATTAGCTGCCGCTGATGGATATATTTCCCGGATTAAAATTGAACCCTTTGGATTTGGAAGGTCCATCAGTATCAACCATCCCAATGGGCTTACCAGCTTATATGCCCACCTGAATGAATTTGATCCCCGGATTGAAAAATATCTAAAAACAATCCAATACGAACAAAAAACATGGGCCATCACCCTACCAGTGCCCGAAGGGGTGCTCCCGGTAAAAAAGGGCGAATTCATTGCATACAGTGGGAATACGGGCGGATCTATGGGGCCGCACCTTCATTTTGAAATTCGGGATACAAAAACAGAAAAGGTTCTGAATCCATTGCTTTTTGGTTTCCCCATTCAGGATAATATTCCACCATCGATCCTCCGGCTGGCGGTTTACGACAGGAGAGTAAGCACCTATGATTACCCTCCCAAATTGTATCCCGTAAAATTGATTCATGGAAAATACCAGACCCTGCCATCAAAAATAATGGTATCCTCCGATGAGGTTAGTTTTGCCATTACCGCATACGATCATTATACGGGATCCACCAACCAAAATGGAATTTATGAAGCCGAAATATTTGAAGACGGAAAGCCATTGTGCGGCTTCCAGTTGGATAGCATCAGTTATGATGAAACGCGATACCTGAATGCCCATATCGATTATCGCACCAAAGCCCTTGGAGGTCCATACCTTCAGCATTTGTCGCAACTTCCCGGATACCATGATGGGGTCTATCATAGCAATCCCGGGAATGGGGTTATCGGGTTAACAGACGAGGCTGAACACGAAATCAGTATTAAGGTTTACGATACGAACGGAAATGAACGGACGCTACGTTTCATTCTTCAGAAAGCAGGAAAAACAGCATCTCTCCCCCCAATTCCAGGGCAGGTATTCCGTCCAAATGAGGTAAATGTTTTTGAAAATGAAAATGTATTGTTGTATTTACCTGAAAATGCACTTTACGACTCTTTTCATTTCCGGTTCTACCAAATCAAGACCCAGCCCCAACCAACCTATTCATTACATAACCCCTCCGTACCGGTGCATGTGTATTTTCCGGTAATGATTAAACCCGGCCTGGCATTTAAAGACACTTCAAAACTGGTAATGAAGCGATATTATGGGCCGAAAGAAGATTTTAAAAAAGCAGATTATTTTAACGGTTGGTACCGGGCCTGGTTTAGAGAGTTGGGAAATTTTCAACTGATTTATGATGACATACCGCCCGTAATAACTCCGGTGGGCTTCCATAATGGGATGAATGCGGCCAGGTTGCACAGTATCCGTTTCCGGGTAAAAGACAATACCGAAGAAATTCCTTCCTTTGAAGCCTACCTCGATGGGCAGTGGCTTCGGTTCAGTAACGATAAAGCAAAGGATTATATTTAT
>JAFEAB010000041.1 GCA_018266615.1 Bacteroidota bacterium | reverse complement strand
GGCTGATTCCAATCCAGCACCTGCCAGGTCATGCCGGTATATCCCAGTTGCTTAGCTTTATCTATTAACCATTCAAACAATAATTTACCAAGCCCTTTACCCCGCATTTCTTCGGTAACAATCAGGTCTTCGAGATAAAGCCTCTTCCCTTTCCAGGTACTGTACCTTGAGTAATATATTGCGAACCCCGGAATCCACCTGTTACCATCCGGTTCTTCTATTTCGGCAACGATGGCCTTCCAGATCGGGGAGGGGCCAAAGCCACACTTTACAAAATGGTTGAATGGAACGGTTACGGCATCTGGTTCTTTTTCGAAAATGGCGAGTTCTTTAATTAGTTCCATCATTCTTTCGCAATCATTTATTTCGGCTTCCCGGATTGTAAATTTCATGTTCTTCCTGAGTTTTTGTTGTTGGCAAGGTACTGCAGAATAACCTGTTTAATAAAAGTAGGTTGATAAGTGAAGCGGGAGATTTAGAATTATTTTGTGGCTGAATAAATAGGTAACAACTGACTTTTTTCAAGCAAAAAATGGTTCCTCCTGAAATCGGGATGGAATCAGCATGTTCAGAACGAAAAATTTGATTTTGAATATATTATTTTTCCCTTGGCCCCCCGGGGCTGCGCCCCGGTTCCCCCGAATTCAAAATATTAAATTTGAAAACAAAAGCCAAAAATTGAAACTAAATAATATTCAGTCAGATTTTATTTTTGTTCGGCAATCTTCCCTACAAAAAAGGCACATTTTCGATGTTCTTATGCATTATTTTCCTGCCCTTGCTTAAAATGGGATTTATGTATTTAAACAATGTGTATAGGGTGGAATAGTTTGTCGATATTTTTTGTTCTGTGAAAAGTTTGCCTGGAATTAAATTAAATTTGACATCACTTTTCATTTCAATTGAACACGGTAATTCTGATGAAAAATTTTAAATTCTCATGTAAATATGAAAGAATCTATTCTCCAACTTTCCCAATATAATCTTTGGGCCAATTCCAGGTTGGCCGACCGTATTCTTACCTTGCCTCCCGAACATATAATCCAAAACCTAAGCAGCAGTTTTGCCAGCCTTCGTTTAACCATGTTGCATATGTGGAATGCGGAATCCGTTTGGTGGCAGCGTGTTAAGCTAAAGGAGATAATTGATTTGCCTATGGAAACATTTAACGGTTCGGAGAAAGAATTGGTATCAAAATGGAAGTCGCAATCTCAGGATTGGATAAATTGGATCGGAAATTCCAGTGAGGCTGCCATCAACCACGAGTTTATATATTTCGATTCAAAAAGGAACCGTTATAAACAACCCGTGCGGGAAGTATTACTGCATTTGTTTATTCACCAAAGTTATCACCGGGGTCAGTTGGTTACGATGCTGCATCAATTAGGGGGTAAGGAAATTCCGGCAACTGATTTTATTGTTTTTACCAGAAAGAAATAAATTAATTGTGATCAATCATTTCCAGGGTAACTCCGTAAGATCCATCTACAAAATGGCCGGGTGAGCCGGTTACCGGAGGTTGATACTCGGTGTGTAAAAACTGGCGGTAAACCAGGCCAATATCTTCTGCATACACTTCTTTCGAAATATTCTTCTCCGCATAAGATTGCGGGTCATCGGGATTTCCAATTACTTCATCCCGTTCATTTACCGTAATGGTGTTGGGGAGACTAAAATTGGTAAGCTGCAGCGGCTGTCCCACATCGGCATATACATAATCCCAATCATCCATATACCGCACCGGAGAATCAGTGGAATAGGTGTCGATAAAAGAATTTCCTTTCCAGGAATAATCATTTCGAATGGGTTGCTTTAATTTAATAAAACGAAGGTTGTTTTCAACGAATTCGTAACCGGTGCCGTAATTTACTGCCATAAATGTATTATCGGGAGTCCAATTTTGTGTATTGTTTACTCTGATAAATCGGGTAATGCGAAAAGCCTTTCTGTTCAGGTTATCGGTCAGGGAATCGGAAACCTCGTACTTAACTTCATAACTGTGGGTTTGGGTATTGGTTCCAAAATCAACAAATACCAGAGAATCGAGCCGGTAAACAATATATTTCCCCACCTCCAGCGGTACATACTTGCTAATGGCTGGCGTTATAAAATCCTGGGTCGATTTTTTGCAAGAAAATAAAATACCAGCCGTGAGGCAGGAAATTAAAAGGAGAAAAAATATTTTCTTCATGGTATTAATTACTACGGTAAGACTGCAAAATAACTTTTTATGTTGCTTTACATGGTAAGCCTCTGAATTACTCCCCCGCCAATTACATCGCTTCCTTCATAAAATACGGCACTCTGGCCGGGAGCGATGCCCTTTACGGGATCATAAAAACGTACTTCCACCCCATTTTCGTATGGCAGGATGGATGCCAGGGTTCCGGGGTCCTTATATCTGATTTTAACCAGAGAATCCATCGGTGTTTCAAGGCCGCCATATTTTTGCCAGTTAATTTTGGAAACCCGCATTAATTGTTCCCGTAAATCGTCTTCATCACCCAAAATAACTGTGTTGGTTTCAGGAATTATCCGTGTAACAAAAACAGGTTTTCCTAAAGCTATGTCCAATCCCTTTCTTTGTCCAACCGTATAAAAGGGGTATCCCTTATGCTTTCCCAGGATATTACCTATTGGGTCAGTAAAATTTCCTCCGGCAACCCTGCCTTCCAACCCCGGGACCCGTCTTTTCAGGAAACCCCGGTAATCGTTGTCGGGAATAAAGCATATTTCATAGCTCTCATTCTTTTTTGCTAATTCTGGATAGCCGAATTCTACGGCCATTTGCCGGATTTCTGGTTTACGATAGGTACCAAGGGGAAGGATTGTCCGCGAAAGCAAGTCCTGTTGGAGCCCCCACAGTGCATAGCTTTGGTCTTTATTTTCGTCCGTTCCCTTTTGGATGAAATACCGGCCTTCCTGCGATTTTGAGACCTGAGCATAATGGCCGGTAGCAATGAATTCGCAATCCAGGGCGTCGGCTCTTTTTAGCAATGCCCTCCATTTAATATGGGTATTGCAGAGGACACAGGGGTTGGGTGTACGGCCTGCAATATATTCTTCTACAAAATTTTCAATTACAAAATCGCCAAACTCATCCCGTATATCGAGAATAAAATGAGGAAACCCATGTTGAACTGCGGCCAGCCGGGCATCGTTAAAGCTGTCGATATTACAACAACCAGTTTCTTTCTTAGAGGATGCCCCCACACTGGTCGCATAGTCCCATGTTTTCATGGTAATTCCAATTACCTCATATCCCTGTTGGTTCAACATTAATGCGGTAACGGTACTGTCTATTCCGCCACTCATGGCTACCAAAACCTTTCCCTTCCTGCTCATTGTGCAAAGATAACATTCAATCTGGCGGGGGGTGGGAATAGGGCTGGGATTTTTTCTTTAACGAATTTGTATTGTATCATTAATTTCCATAATGGGTTGGGATTCGGGAGAAAATGTTGGATCCTTGCATATACCTGGGCCCGATTTTAAAGTAATTTGCAGCCATGCAACAATACCTCGATTTGCTAAAATACGTGATGGAAAATGGGGCTGATAAACAGGATCGGACTGGTACTGGTACCCGCAGTGTGTTTGGATATCAGATGCGCTTTAACCTGGCATCGGGTTTTCCGCTGGTTACCACCAAAAAAACCCATCTTAAAAGTATTATCTATGAATTGCTCTGGTTTCTGAGAGGAGATACCAATATTGCCTTCCTGAAAGATAATAAGGTTTCTATATGGGATGAATGGGCGGATGATAAAGGGAATCTCGGTCCGGTATATGGCAAACAGTGGAGAAGTTGGGAGGGGGCCAATGCTGTGGAGACGGACCAGATATCAGATTTGATCAGCCAATTAAAAGCCAACCCCGATAGCCGCCGGTTGCTGGTGAGTGCATGGAATGTAGCCGATTTGCCAAAAATGAAACTGATGCCCTGCCATTGCCTTTTTCAATTTTATACTTCGCCTCCCAATGAAAAAGGCAGGAGGAAATTAAGTTGCCAGCTTTACCAACGAAGTGCAGATGTATTTTTGGGAGTACCTTTCAATATCGCTTCCTATGCTTTACTTACCCTGATGATTGCACAGGTTTGTGATATGGATTTGGGCGATTTTGTTCATTCCTTTGGAGATGTTCATTTATACAGGAATCATTTTGAACAAGCTGAATTGCAATTGAGCCGAACCCCATTTGCATTACCCGAAATGGTCATTAACCCTGCCATAAAGAATATATTTGAGTTTAATTTTGAGGATTTTGAATTAAAAAATTACCAGTCGCACCCGGCCATTAAAGCCCAGGTTGCCGTTTAATTAAGTGATGATTTCATTCGTAGTTGCCGCTTCTGAAAACAATGCCATTGGCAGGGATGGTAAATTATTATGGTCGCTGCCAAACGACATGCGTTTCTTCAAAAATACCACCTGGGGCATGGTGGTAATCATGGGCCGGAAATCCTTTGAGGCCATGGGCAAGCCGCTTCCAGGCAGGATAAATATTGTAATTACCCGAAATCCCAATTGGCAGGCGGAAGGGGCCATCCGGGTATCCAGTTTGCCGGAAGCCTATAAGGAAGCCGAAAAGGCCAACACAAAAGAAATTTTTGTGATTGGAGGCGGTGAGATATATAAACTCGCTATGGAAACTGCAGACCGGATCTATATCACCCGGGTTCACGCCCAATTTAAGGATGCCGATGCATTTTTTCCGGGGATAGATGAAAAAAAGTGGAAACTGACTTCCCATCATGATTTTGAAACGGACGACAAACATGCTTATTCCTATTCCTTCCAGGTTTGGGATAAACGAACAACCTAATCTATACCGGCTTGTATTCTCCATCAAAGATTGCATTTAAGTATCTTAATTTTTTGTTCCGTGCTGCAAATGGAAAAGGGCATGGAGTGCATTCCCCTTTTGTATACAATTTTATCCGGGAAATATTGAGGTATGTTCCGGATAAAAAAGAGAAGGAGCTATTTTCAAAATTAGAGAACCGGCGCCGGGAACTAAAAAGGGATCATTCATTCATTCCTGTGAGCGATTTGGGAGCAGGCTCCGAAAAGCTAAAAACCAGGCAAAGAAGGGTTTCTTCTATTGCAAGCACTTCGTTGAAATCTCCAAAATATGCCCGGTTGTTGTACCGGATGGCAACGTATTATCAGGCCCTTCGGATTTTGGAATTAGGCACTTCACTGGGAGTTACCAGCACATACCTGGCCAGTGCAAATCCGGATAGCGAACTGTTTACGTTCGAAGGCATCCCGGGGATTGCCGAAAAGGCAAAAGAAAGCTTTTTGAAATCGGGGTTAAAAAATGTCACCCTTCATTTGGGAAATTTCGATTCCACCCTCCCGGCATTTGTTACCGGCCTAAATAAACCACTTGATTTGCTGTTTATTGATGGGAATCACCGAATGGAACCCACCCTGCACTATTTTAATCTCTTATTATCCGCCTCCCATAAACATTCCATTTTTATTTTTGATGATATCCACTGGAGTGCCGAAATGGAGTCAGCCTGGGATCAATTAAAATCGCATCCGGCAGTAACGGGCAGTATCGACCTGTTTTTTATGGGGATAATCCTGGTTTCGCCGGATTTTAAAGAACCGGTTCATATAAAAATCAGATACTGAATTTGTTTATCTTCGGGAGGATATTTCAATTATGACCATAGGAGTACTGAAAGAACCTGCATTTGAAAACAGGGTTTCTCTTTTCCCTGAACATATTGCCCAACTGAAAAAAATGAACGTTTCTGTTTGCGTTGAATCAGGCGCAGGTATTCGGTCGTTTATTTCCGATGAAGTTTATGAACAGTGCGGGGCTTCACTGGTTAACCGGGAAGAGGTTATTCGGAAGTCGGACCTTATTTTGAGTATTAACCGTCCTCCCGATGAGCTACCGCAGGGGAAAATCCTACTGGGCGTTTTCCTTCCGCTCTATCATCCGCAGGAAATTAAACAACTTGCTTCCCAAGGCCTCACGGTGTTTAGTATGGACATGCTTCCCCGCACTACCCGGGCCCAAAGTATGGATGTGCTAAGCAGCCAGGCAAACATTGCGGGGTATAAAGCAGTATTGATTGCGGCCAACCAGTTTCCCAGGTATTTCCCCATGTTTATGACCTCGGCCGGAACCGTCCCCCCCGCAAAAATGCTAATCCTGGGTGCCGGTGTTGCCGGCCTCCAGGCCATTGCCACCGCCAGGAGGCTGGGCGCTGTGGTGGAAGTATTTGATACCCGCCCTGCGGTTAAGGAAGAAGTACAAAGCCTGGGAGCTAAGTTTGTAGAAGTAGAAGGCGCCGCTGATGCCTCCAAAGCAGGAGGGTATGCCGTAGAACAAACGGATGAATACCGGCAAAAGCAACAGCAACGCATAGCCGAAGCAGTGGCCAAAGCAGATGTAGTGGTAACCACCGCCCAAATTCCGGGTAAGAAAGCACCCATCCTGATCACCAATGTCATGCTCGAAAGCATGAAGCACGGTTCTGTAATTGTAGATATTGCGGCATCTTCGGGAGGTAATACAGAGCAAACCAAAGACAACAAGACCATAACCTATAACGGGGTTACCATCATTGGAAATTCAGAATTACCCGGCACCATGCCTGCTGATGCGAGCCGGCTTTACGGAAAAAATATTTTAAACTTCTTAAAACTCATCATTGATAAAGATGGGAATGTGGCCCTGAATTTTGAGGATGATTTAGTGAAAGGAGCTTGCATTTCCCATAATGGTAACATAACCAATGAAAGAATAGCGGCACTAACTTAAACCTATAAACGAAATGGAAGAAGCACTTAGTTGGATATCCTCAAACCAGGAAACAATTTATATCGTAATCCTGATGATTTTTGTTGGGATAGAAGTGATAGGCCGTGTGCCAAGTGTATTGCATACTCCGCTGATGAGTGGCGCCAATGCCATCCACGGGGTGGTTATTATTGGGGCCATCATCGTAATGGGAAATGCCGATCCGGGAAATTACCCGGCTCTTATCCTGGGTTTCCTTGCCGTGGTACTGGGAACCCTGAATGTAGTGGGCGGCTTTGTGGTTACCGACAGGATGTTGGAAATGTTTAAAGTAAAAAAGAAATAATACTACTTCATGGGCGGACATATCCTCACCATCTGTTATCTCATCGCTTCGGTAACCTTCATTGTAGGGCTTAAAATGCTTTCCCACCCGGCTACGGCCAGAAGAGGGAACCTGATTGCCGCAGCGGGAATGGCCATTGCTATTTTTGGAACCATATTTCTTCCCCGGAACGGAGTTTATCTCCATAATTATGAATGGATTTTTGGTGGGTTGTTGATTGGCGCCATCATTGGTACCATCGTTGCCAAAAAGGTAAAGATGACTGCCATGCCCGAAATGGTTAGCATGTTCAACGGTATGGGGGGCGCCTGTGCGGCCTTGATTTCACTCGTTGAATTTGGACATATCCATGAAGAAACCAATATCAGCCATACGGTTTTGATTATTGTACTCGGGTTAATTATTGGTTCCGTTTCCTTCGCCGGCAGTATGGTTGCCTGGGGAAAACTGAATGGGAAGGTTAAAGATTTTAATTTCCCCGGGCAAAATATCCTGAACCTTATTTTACTTTTTGTAACCCTTGGAATGGGAGCCTGGTTGGTATTCCATCCACATCTTACATTCCTGATTTATATTATTCTTTGCACTTCCCTTTTATACGGGGTATTGTTTGTGATGCCTATTGGAGGGGCTGATATGCCGGTAGTAATTTCTTTGCTCAATTCATTTACCGGGGTAGCCGCCGCCTGTGGAGGTTTTCTGTACGATAATAAGGTAATGCTTACCGGAGGTATCCTGGTAGGCGCAGCAGGCACCCTGCTTACTATATTGATGTGTAAAGCCATGAACCGTTCCCTGAAACATGTATTGATTGGCTCATTTGGCGGTAATGCAGCTTCCTCCAGTTCTTCCGGATCGGAGGGAGGCGCGTACAAAGAAATTTCACTTAGCGACGCTGCCATGGTGCTGAGTTATGCAAATAAGGTGATGATCGTTCCAGGCTATGGACTTGCCGTGGCTCAGGCCCAGCACGTTTGTCATGAGTTGGAAAAAGCCCTGGTTGAAAAAGGGGTGGAAGTGAAATATGCCATCCACCCGGTTGCCGGCCGTATGCCCGGGCACATGAATGTATTGCTTGCAGAAGCGGATGTTAGTTATGATAAACTGCTTGAAATGGAAGCGGCTAATGATGAGTTTAAAACCACCGATGTGGTATTGGTACTGGGTGCGAATGATGTAGTAAACCCGGCAGCCAAAAATGATCCCGCTTCTCCCATTTACGGGATGCCCATCCTGGAAGTGGAATTGGCAAAGAATGTAATTGTTAATAAGCGCAGTATGAAGCCGGGATATGCCGGTATTGAAAACGCACTTTTCTTCCAACCCAAAACATCTATGCTTTTTGGCGACGCCAAAAAAGTTTTGCAGGACCTGGTTACCGAAGTAAAGGCCTCCTGATTATTGGGAAAGAAACTCCTTCAGCAGTTTAAAATAAGCTGGTTTTTCCTCCACCTGCGGATTGTGACCGCTGTGTTCAAACATCACAAATTTTGCCTGGGGACAGTATTCCCTGTATTTCACCTGCATCGAAGGAACGGCCACGCGGTCGTAACGTCCTGCAATTATGAGTACAGGCATTTTTAACCCGGCTAACTGTTTCCGGTAATCGAAGTTTCCGATTTCATTTCCAACGATGAAATCACCATCTCTGCCCACCATTTGGTAATAAAGTTTTGAGTTGAAGGCATTGGGATAGGCTTTTCGCTTACCCCTCGCTAAAAAATAATCGGGATTATAGGCATATAAAAATCCGTAGGGGACCTGGCCGTAAATTTCCTGGTGAATGGGGTCTTGTGAAACATATCCTTTCTCCCGTACTTTCATTAAAGTATCCCACACTTCGGGGTAATTGGTTTTTATTTCGTGATTGCTGTTATCGTCATTTGCCTGCCACATCAGGTAACTGTGAAACCCGTTTGCTATAATGAGGTGCGAAACCCGGTCGGGGTGCTGTATGGCATAACCTTGTGCCACCACCGAGCCATAAGAATGCCCCAATACGGAAATCTTATCATAGTGCATGGCAATCCGCAACCCTTCCAGGTCATCGATATCACGCTGGATGGTATATTCTTTTACATCCTTGGCTGTATCCGATTTTCCCCTTCCAAAAGCATCGAAATATACCAGTTGGATATTGCTGTTTACAGAAAGCGAGTCGAGCCCGCGGTAACCGGGGTGCGACCCTCCCGGGCCTCCCGGGATGATAAAGAGGGGAGCACCATGGCCCACGGTAACCGTATAAATTTTGGCACCGTTTACAGTGTAATACTTTCCGTCTGTCCAACTGTCAGGAAAATTTTGTGCCCAGGCTTCACTAAATAATCCGAGGCAGAAAATGAAGATGAATAATTGTTTCATGTGATGCTTGTATTTTTGGAAATATCAAATTTAATCTTGCAAAAGATATTACCAGTTGATTTTATAGAATCTCTTCACGGGCTTGAAGGTTTCCGGGAAGATGATTTTTTAAGAGCGCATGCAACAGGCATACCTCCTGTATCAATCCGGTTAAATCCGTTTAAAGATTGGGAAGGTAAGGAAAAGTTGAAAGATGCAGAACGAATTCCCTGGTGCGAAGATGGGTTTTATCTGGCCGAACGCCCTTCCTTTACCTCCGATCCGGTTTTCCATGCCGGCGGGTATTATGTGCAGGAAGCGAGCAGTATGTTTCTGCATCAGGTTCTCACCCAACTGGGTGCAGGTGAACCCGAAAAAATTGCCATTGACTTGTGTGCAGCACCGGGAGGTAAATCAACGCTGCTGCAATCTCTACTTCATTCCACCTCCCTGTTATTAAGTAATGAAGTAATTAAAACAAGAGTGGGGGTATTACAGGAGAATATTCTAAAATGGGGTTTTGGCAATGGGATTGTTACGCAATCAGATCCTTCCCGGTATGGAGACGCAGGCCCCTTTGCAGATTATTTAATTGTGGATGCCCCATGCAGTGGGAGTGGACTGTTTCGGAAGGATGAGGATGCCATCTCCCAATGGAGTTTAAACCAAGTAGATCATTGCAGCCTCCGGCAGAAACGGATCCTCGAACAAAGCCTACCGGCATTAAAACCAGGTGGGTATTTAGTGTATTCAACCTGTTCATTTTCGAAGAAAGAGAATGAGGAAATTGGAAATTGGCTTGCCCGCGATCAGGGATTAGAGCCGGTAAGAATTAACATTACAGCAAATTGGAATATTGTGGAAACCCATTCGGAGGGTTGCTTCGGGTACAGGTTCTATCCAGATAAACTGAAGGGAGAAGGATTTTTTATGGCGGCATTTAAGAAAGAAGGAATGGGATCTCCCTTATTTTTTAAAGGGAAAAAGAAAATTGGACTTACGTCCCCAAAAACAATTTCTGAAATTCAGGATTTTGTTTCTAACGCTGATGGATATTCGCTGTATAGCTATGCCGGTAAGGAGGTGACATTCCCTTCCCGGTATCTTTCATTCCTGGAATGGGCGCTTGGAATGTTCTTTGTAAAACAGGCGGGAACAGTTATTGGCGAAATGAAGCAGGGAGAACTTATTCCTCATCACGCCCTGGCCATGAGCTGGCAATTGCATTCCCATTTTCCAAAAATTAACCTGAACCGGGAGAACGCATTGCAATACCTTCGCCGGCAAAATTTTGAATTGGATGCAACGCCGGGGTGGAAACTTCTGACTTACAACCACCTGCCGCTTGGTTGGGCCAAAGTGTTGCCCAACCGGGTCAATAATTATTATCCAAAGGAGTGGCGGATTCTTAACATGTAAAGAAGCGGCAAACCGTATATTTGCAACACCTTTACAAGATAATTTTTAGCTATGAAATTTCTTTTCCTGCTGTTATTTTTCATCCCCTTTTTTGCGGGTGCACAAATATCACATAAGGTTCAGCCCAAAGAGACGCTTTATTCACTGGCCAGGAAATATAATGTACACCCCCGGGAATTGGCCGAGTTTAATAATATCCCTGTAAACAAAGGATTGGAATTGGGACAGATCATCAAGATCCCTACCAAGACCCACATGGATCCGCTTCCTCCGGTAGGCAAAACACCGGAACTTGTTAAAGAACCGGAAAGTAAGCCGGAACCGGTAGGAAATAAAACAGCGGTAACAAAGCCGACCGAAAAAGGTAAGTATCCCATGTATCATAAGGTGGAAAAAAAGGAAACTCTTTATCGAATTAGTAAAATGTACCCGGGCGTTACCCTCGATGATATTCGGAAATGGAATGATCTTACTGGAGATGGTTTAAGTGAAGGAATGAATCTTATTGTAGGATATAGCAATAACCCATCTGCTATTCCGGAAAAGGTGGCAGTTGAGGAAGTGGAAAAGAATAAACCTGAACCCGTGCTGTCAGCACCTGAAAAATCACCCGCTCTCATTTCTAAAAAGGAAGAACCGGTGAAAGAAACGGTCTCTAAGGAAACTAAATCTCCTGAATCCACCAACCCAATGCCTGTGAGGGTGATAAAATCGGAAGGGACTTTATCTAATTTTAAAACTATTTATAACCAACAGATAAATAACCGTGATGTAATAGAGGAAAAAGGGCAATCCGGAATTTTTAAAAGTACAAGCGGCTGGGAGGATGGGAAATATTATTGCCTTTCTAATACAGTGCCTGCCGGCGCTATTGTGAAAATTACCAATACAATAAATAACAAAGTCATTTATGCGCGGGTACTTGATCTTATTCCTGATTTGAAGCAAAATGCAGGTATGATCCTGCGACTGAGTAATGCCGGAGCCAGTGAATTGGGGGTTAGTTCCGATAGTTTTGATTGCGTAATCAATTATTAAGGAGCCAACTTATAGTAGTATCGAAATTCGCCGATATTTTTTTGGAATGAATTTATTTAAAATGGTAACCTCGTAAGAAGTCGGCAACAGCCATTACCTTTTTTCCTTCCATTTGAAGTTGTAATACCTGAATGCTCCCTTTTGCACAGGCAAATTTTAAAAATGTCTTTTTATCGGTTACATAGGAGCCCGGGGTGCCATCCAGGGTTGAACTATCGTATTCAGCTAAAAGTATTTTGCATTTTTTACCATCCACAAATGTGAATGCACCGGGATGGGGCGACAGTCCACGGATCAGGTTGTAAACATTTCGGGAATCCTGGTTCCATTTTATTTCACAATCGGCGCTAAAAATTTTGGGTGCATGCTTTTGGCTGCTTTCAAATGATTGAGGATGCGGGGTAAGATTGCCGTTGGCCAGACCCTTGAGGGTCTTCACCAATAAAGCAGCTCCAATAGGCATCATTCGGTTATGCAGTTCGCCCGCTGTTTCCTGGTTAGGAATATCAATTATCTCTGAGTCCAGGATATCGCCTGTATCAATTTGATGGCTTAACCTGAATGTAGTAACACCCGTTTGGCTTTCACCATTAATGATGGCCCAGTTAATAGGTGCGGCTCCCCGGTATTGAGGTAATAAGGAGCCATGCAGGTTGATGCTGCCCAACGGAGGAAGGCTCCATACTACTTCGGGAAGCATTCTAAAGGCCACCACCACATTCAGGTCGGGGGTTAATGCCTTTAGTTGTTCTATGAATGCAGACGAACGTAATTTTTCAGGTTGCAAAATGGTTAGCCCCTGTGATTCGGCAAACACTTTAACAGGGCTTTTCTTAATCTGCATTCCCCGGCCCGCCGGTTTATCGGGTGCGGTTACCACGGCAACCACATGCCCCCCGGCATCCAAAAGCGCCTTTAGAGAAGCCACGGCAAATTCGGGAGTCCCCATAAATACAATCCTCAATTCTTCAAAACTTTTTCTCACGTTCATCCTTATTCGAAATCATCGTACAATAAATATTTTTTCCTGATCTTTTTGAATTCATTCAAGGCCGGCTCCCAGCTTTTCCGGATTTCTGATTCTGTTTTCCCTTCCTTTACCTGAAGGGCCAGCAGACTGCTTCCTGCCAGTTTATTGATAAATTTATTTTTCAGGAAAAAACTGTCTTTGACGGGAAATAATTGGTAGGCTTCCAATAAATAATGCAATTGAATTTTTCCGTGGAGCCGTTTCAGAATTTCCTCCTCAGATCCCTCAATTTGCCATCCGTAGCACTTTTGATTAAACCATTTTCCCGTTTTTGCTCCTTCATTGGGCATGGGCGTGAAACTGTACAAATTCTTTGGATAACCCGGATATCCGAACACCTGGAAGGGGCGGCTTGTACCCCGGCCTTCGCTTAGTACCGTGCCTTCAAAAAAGCAGGTAGAGGGGTAGAGGTAAATGCTTTTCATGTCCTTCAGATTAGGAGAAGGAGGAATGGGTAGCCGGTATTTTGTTGTATGGTTATAGTTTTTGCATTTCAACACCATAACATGAAAGGGAGTATCGGCGGTGGGTTGGGTATTTACATTATAGGCATTAATGATATTGGCTTTTTCAGAAAGCCAGTTTTCTCCGGTAAGCATCAGGGCATATTCTCCTATCGTCATGCCATAAACGATGGGAATGGGTTGCATCCCGATAAAACTCCGGAAGACGGTATCTAATACCGGCCCGTCCACATAAAATCCGTTCGGGTTAGGCCTGTCGAGAATGAGTAAGGGTTTATGCTGCTCAATGCAGGCTTCCATCAGGTATTGAAGGGAAGAGATATAGGTATAAAATCGAACCCCTACATCCTGGATATCAAATAATACGACGTCTACATCCGCTAAATCAGCAATCGAAGGTTTTTTGTGATCTCCGTACAGGCTGATTATGGGCAATCCGGTTTTTTTGTCGCGGCTGTTCGAGACCTCTTCTCCTGCATCTGCATTTCCCCTAAACCCATGTTCGGGGCCAAAGATTTTTACCACCCGGATCCCACTTTGCAATAAGGTATCAACCAGGTGGCAAGATCCAACGAGACTGGTTTGATTGGCAAACACGGCCACCCGTTTTTTTTGAAGCAGAGGAAAATAAGTTTCAGTTCGCTCCGCACCCGGAATTACCCGGTTGTTTAATGTTATTTTTTGAGAATGTACACAAGAGAACGAACTTAAGCACAGCACCCATACTGATATGAAAATTCTCATGGGGCGAAATTGCGGAAATCTTTTCATTCCTTTCCGACATTTATCATTTACTTTGTGCCCTTTCATCACTACCGGATATTCCCGGAAAAAAAAGTAAACATGGCAGCAGCTAAAAGTGGCGATACCGTAAAGGTACATTATACAGGGAAACTCAGTTCCGGCGAACAATTTGATTCATCTGCAGGCCGCGAACCGCTGGAATTTACTGTTGGCGCAGGGCAAATGATTAAAGGCTTTGATGCAGCCGTTCCGGGAATGAATGTGGGCGATAAAAAGACCATCCAAATTGCTCCGGCTGATGGCTATGGAGATCGCTCCGATGATGCGATCATCAATTTTCCGGCAGAGAATGTGCCCGCTGATATGAAACTGGAACCGGGAATGCAACTTTCCCTCAGTAACCAGCAGGGGCAACCTTTTCCGGTTGTGGTATTGGAAGTGAAACCCGATGTGGTGGTGCTGGATGCCAACCATTTCCTGGCCGGCAAAGAATTGATATTTGATATAGAACTGGTAGAAATAATTTTGTAAAAAGAAAAGTAAAGCAGCCCTCGCGCTGCTTTTTTAATTTTAGTGCAAAAATTTTATGGTTATGCGGTTTGATATTGATAAAAGCGACCTGGCTTCCAGATTCATGCGCTATGTTGCTATGGATACACAGAGCGACCCGGAGAGTGAACGCTTCCCGACCACCGAAAAACAAAAAGAACTTTCAAAATTACTGGCTGATGAACTTCGTGGTTTTGGACTTACTCAGGTTGAAACGGATGAGTTCGGTTATGTTTATGCCAGCATTCCGGCAAACACGGCTAAAAAAGTACCGGTTATTTGTTTTTGCAGCCATGTTGATACGGCCCCTGATTGCAGCGGAACAAATGTGAAACCTATTTTGCATCAGAATTTCGACGGGAAGGATATTATTCTCCCCGATGATACAACCCAGGTGCTTTCCCTTTCCAATTCTCCCTATCTTAAAAATCATTTGGGAAAGGATATTATTACGGCCAGTGGAAAAACATTGCTTGGAGCAGATGATAAATCGGGCGTAGCCATCATCATGCAGTTCACCCGGTTCCTGGTGGAACACCCGGGCATAAAACATGGAGATATCCGGATCGTATTTACCCCGGATGAGGAAGTGGGAAAAGGCACTGCCAAAATTGATATGAAAAAGGTGGCTGCCGATTTTGGCTATACCCTCGATGGGGGTGAAGAAGGGTACCTCGAAGATGAAACTTTTTCGGCAGATGCCGCCACCCTTATTGTTAATGGAGTAATTGCCCACCCGGGATATGCCAAGAATAAATTGGTGAATGCCCTAAAAATTGTGGGTGAAATTTTGGCTACCCTTCCCAAGAATGAATGGAGCCCCGAAACAACAGAGAAAATGGAGGGATTTGTGCACCCGGTATCGATAGGCGGAATTGCAGAAAGGGCCAGCGCTTCCTTTATTGTGCGCGATTTTGATACGTCCAGATTGGCAGATCATCATCTCCGGCTAAAACAACATGCAGAGGCAGTGGTGAAAAAGTATCCCGGTACAAGCCTGGAATATACACAACAGGAACAATACCGGAATATGAAAATGGTACTGGATCAATACCCCCAGGTGGTAGCGAATGCCAAAGAAGCGATCGAACGCGCAGGAATGAAGGTAAAAACAGAAAGTATCCGGGGTGGAACAGATGGAAGCAGGCTTAGTTATATGGGTCTGCCCTGTCCCAATATTTTTACCGGCATGCAAAACATCCACAGCAAACTGGAGTGGATAGGAATTGATGATATGGAGAAAGCTACTCAAACCCTGATACACCTGGCTGCCATCTGGGAAGAACGAAGCGAAGGCTAAGGAGAAATAAACTTATCTTTCCGAAAATTTTGAAATCATGGAATATATCAGAGATTATTGGTGGCTGGTCATTTTATTAATTGTATTTGTTGGAAGTTTTGTGACCATTAACCAGGGGTATATTGGGGTGGTAACCATGTTTGGTAAATACCAGCGTATCCTGAGGCCGGGGTTGAATTTTAAAATTCCGCTTTTGGAACAGATTTATAAAAGAGTGAGCATTCAGAACCGTTCGGTTGAATTGGAATTTCAGGCCGTTACCATCGATCAGGCCAATGTGTATTTTAAATCGATGCTGCTTTATTCAGTACAAAATGAGCATGAAGAAACCATTCAAAAGGTGGCTTTTAAATTTATCAGCGATAAAGACCTGATGCAGGCGTTGGTGCGTACCATTGAAGGAAACATCAGGGCTTTTGTAGCCACACGCAGGCAATCTGAGATTCTCGGATTAAGAAGGGATATAGTAGAATTTGTAAAAGAGCATGTGGATTTGAGTTTGGAAGAATGGGGATATCATTTGCAAGACCTCCAGATTAATGATATCACCTTTGATGAAGTGATAATGACCAGCATGAGTAAGGTAGTGGCAAGTAACAACCTGAAGGCGGCGGCTGAAAACGAGGGGCAGGCGTTACTCATCACAAAAACCAAAACGGCAGAAGCGGAAGGGAATGCGATAAAAATTGCCGCCGAGGCCGAAAGGCAGGCCGCACAATTGCGTGGCCAGGGGGTAGCCTTATTTAGAGAGGAAGTTGCCAAAGGGATGACCATGGCTGCTACGGAAATGAAACAGGCAAACCTCGATACCAATGTGATCCTGTTTAGCATGTGGGTAGAGGCCATTAAGAACTTTGCAGAATTTGGAAAAGGGAATGTGATATTCCTGGATGGAAGCAGCGATGGAATGGAAAAAACCATAAAACAACTAATGAGTATGCAGCAATTGCATGCAGAATAAGAGATGCCATTTATTAAGCAGGATAAACCGGTGCGGATTCCCACCGGTGATCATAAAACTATTGAGGAGCATTTTGGAAAACTATCGGAGGATGGCGGCAACCTGAGCATTGCCCACATGATGGCACCTCCGGGTTGGAGCGAACCCCACCAAAATCCATTGTTTGATGAATTTACCCTGGTGAGTAAAGGAAGAAAACAAATTGAGGTAGATGGTAAAGAGATTTTATTAACGGAAGGACAAAGTATTCTCGTTAAAAAGGGAAGTCGGGTTAAATACAGCAATCCTTTTGAAGAGCCCTGCGAATACTGGAGTGTATGCGTTCCCCCGTTCACTCCCGAAGGGGCAAACAGGGAATAGAAATTACAAGATTAACAGAACCTTAAGCGGAGTTGCGGTTTTTGTTTTCTTTATTGCAACTCCAATCGTGCCGGAATTTATATAATCATTTCGCAAATTGAGTTTACATGTTTGATATTTTTTTACAGGTTGATAGCGCTGCCGCAGTGAATGCAGCGGCAGGAACGGCTAAAGTTGAATCGGTCTGGAGCCTGTTAACTAAGGGTGGCCCATTGATGATTCCATTGGGAATATTATTTGCATTGGCTGTTTACTTTTTTATTGAAAGGCTGCTGGTGGTGCGCAAAGCATCTAAGATGGATGAAAATTTTATGTCAATCATTCGCGATCATATTACCAGTGGAAATATTACGGCCGCCAGGAGTCTGGCTAAGAATACCAACAATCCGGTTGCCCGTATGATTGATAAAGGGATTCAGCGTATCGGAAAACCCATTGATGCCATTGAGAACAGCATGGGTATTGTAGGTAAACTGGAAATGTATAAAATGGAGAAAAACCTGGCCATTTTGCAGGTGATTGCCCGGATTGCCCCCTTATTTGGATTTGTAGGTACCATTGTTGGGCTGGTTATACTGTTGAAAGAGTTTGCCACCATCAGCAACCCCTCCATTAGCCAGATTGCCGATGCGATGTATATAAAACTCATTACTTCTGCCACCGGCCTCATTATTGGAATGCTGGCATACCTCGGTTATAGTTACCTGGATAGCCAGATCAACCGTACGGCCAATCGGATGGAAGCTGCCAGCAGCGAGTTTATTGACGTATTACAGGAACCCACACGCTAATCATGAATCTGAGAAAAGCACAATTCAGGGAATCGCATGGAGAGGTGGATACAGGTCCGTTGAATGATATCCTGTTCATCCTGCTGATGTTCTTCCTGATGATATCCACCCTCGCCAATCCGAATGTGATAAAGATGAGTGTGCCCAAAGCGAAGAGCGATACCAAGCAAAAACAAAGTGTGGTGGTAAGCGTGGATAAACAAAAACAATTTTATATCGGATCAAAGAAAATAGTTGCAGACTCACTGCTTCCCGAACTGAGCAAGTACATTCATGAAGGGGACAGCATCAAACCGGCGGTGGTAATTAACGCTGACGCTATGACGGAATGGGGAGAAGTGGTGAAGGTAATGAAGGCAGCCCGGAGATTAGGAGCCACCACTTCGGCAACGGTTACCGGAAGCGACGAGTAACGTGAAGAAACCGGTAATTATCAAAAGCGTCTTTTAATAATTCCGTTGTGTAATCTTCCGGCGAAAATATCGCCCGGGTTTCATTGGCCAGATCACTATTTATTTCCAACCAGATATTTCCGTTTTCTGCCAGATGGTGGATGGAAAATTGTGCTATTTTCTTATAAAACAGGAGCGGATCGCTGTCTGGAACAAATAAGGCCAAATGGGGTTCATGCTGTACTATATTTGGATCGAGGGTCGATATTTCTGATTGGGAAATATAGGGCGGGTTGCTGATGAGTACATCAAATTGCCCCAGGGATTTCCAATTTTCTTCCAACAGGAAATCCATTTGCCGGAACAATACAGGCAGATTCAATTTATCCGAATTTTCCATTGCTAACGATAAGGCGTATTCGCTCTTTTCGATGGCATAAACCCGGGTTAATGGCCGGTGGTATTTTATGCTGATGGGGATGCACCCGGTTCCCGTTCCGATATCCAAAATCCTTTCCTTTTTTTCCGGGGAAATCGAATGAATAATTTTCCAGACTAATTCTTCTGTTTCGGGCCTTGGGATGAGGGCCGCTCCGGATACCGACAATTTTAATCCGCAAAAATCCACCGCTCCCATAATATATTGAACCGGCTCATGTTCCAATAATTTAATAAGCGCTTCATTTAATTTCTTTTGTACTTCGGGGGAAATCTCTTTTTGAGGGTCCCGGATGAAATCGGATTTATCCCCACCCCCATAAAAGTGAAACAATAACCGGGTTATGGCCTCTGCTTCACCAGGGGGATACAGGCTGCTCAATACCTCCAGAAAATTCCGATATGCCTTTTTTAATAACAGGGGACAAACTTAAGTTTATTTTTCGATCGCTATTTTTACAGTATGCAGGAGCATGAATGTTATATGCAACGCTGCCTTCAACTGGCAGAGAAGGGATTGGGTAATGTGGCTCCCAACCCCCTGGTGGGTGCCGTGATTGTGCATGAGGGAAAGATAATAGGGGAGGGCTATCACCGCCAATTTGGAGGCCCGCATGCCGAAGTGGAGGCCATTCAAAATGTTCCATCCGAATGGAAGCACCTGTTAGCCCATGCTACCTTGTATGTTTCCCTCGAACCCTGTGCGCATTATGGAAAAACTCCGCCCTGCACCCAATTAATTCTTATGCATAAGATCCCCAGGGTGGTTATCGGATGTGTAGATCCCTTTACCGAGGTAAATGGGGCGGGAGTAAAGCAGTTACAAGATGCAGGGGTGGAAGTAACAATTCCGGTGATGGAGAAGGAATGTAAATTCCTAAACCGGCGGTTTTTCTGTTTTCATCAGCATAAACGGCCCTTCATCCTTTTAAAATGGGCTGAATCCGCCGACGGGTTTCTTTCAGTTAAAGGGAAACAAACAAAAATTTCAGATTTGATAACAGACCAGCAGGTTCACCGCTGGCGAAGCGAAGAGCAAGCCATCCTGGTGGGAGCCAATACGGTCCGGGTTGATGATCCGGAACTTACCGTAAGGCATTGGACTGGGAAGAACCCGGTGCGGATTTTTATAGATAAGAAATTAGCCATTCCCCGCACTGCCAAAATTTACAATCATGCTGCGCCCACAATTATCCTCAACCAGATCCTGCATAATGAGGAAGGTAACCTGCTTTTTGTAAAGATGCCTGAAGAAGAGAACCTGCTAACTTATTTATGCGGTCTGCTTTATCAGCGAAATATCCAGTCGCTTTTGGTGGAGGGAGGGGCTAACCTATTAAACCAGTTTATTTCTTTGGGCTGCTTTGATGAAATCCGTCAAATTGTTTCCCAGGAAAAATATTTACATAAAGGTTTACCCGCCCCGGTGCCGGGATTGGATCCTATTGCATTAAAAGTGTGGGGCCGGGACCGCATTTACGTTTATCAAAATTTGAAGAAATAGATGGAAAGGGATATAAAGGCATACTATTTTGATACGATTGGTTCGGATGGGATGGCGGAATTTAAAGACCGGGGAAGCCGGTTTATTGCTTTTGCCTTTCCTATTGGAAACCGCGAGGATTTTAAAATGAAACTGCAGGAGATAAAGTCTCTGCATCCTAAAGCCAGTCACTATTGTTTTGCCTTCCGGATAGGTACTTCAGGCGATGATTTCAGGGTGAGCGATGATGGCGAACCATCCGGGTCTGCCGGAAGGCCTATCCTGGGGCAAATCGATAGCCGCAAAATAAAAGATTGCGGGGTAGTAGTAGTTCGATATTTTGGAGGCACCCAGTTGGGTATACCCGGATTAATAAAAGCCTATAAAACTTCCGCAGCGCTTGTTTTGCAAACGATCCCAATTGTGCAAATGCCTGTAATTGTTAATATTATTATTGAATTTCCCTATCTGCGCCAAAACGAAGTAATGCAATTATTAAAGCAGGTTCGTGCAAAAATTGTTGGCCAGGAAATGCAGCTATTTTGTAAGATTAATGCCTCTATACCATTGAGTTATTATGATGAAGTAGTTCATCGATTGCAAGATCTTCAACTAAATTTTCAAGTCGTTGAATAACATAAATATTTTTAGTGCCCCTGAGGCAGGTTGTTAAATAAATAGTAATTTTAGCCACTTCAAATTTCGAAAATGAGAAAATTCTACCTTCTTTTTCTAATGCTGATTTTAACCGGTGTTGGATACAGCCAGCAGCTTCACTTCATGAGCCAGTACATGCAGCATAATGCCATGTACAATCCGGCCGCTGCGGGGATTACAGAACAAAGTAAGGTTGGGCTTGCTTACCGCAATATGTGGTCAAGTTTTCCCGGTAACCCAACTACCTATATGTTATTTGGTGATTTCGCGCTCAACAAACTGAATGCCGGAATTTCTGCATATATATACCGGGATGAAACCGGCCCTACCAGCCGCACGGGTATTCAGTTAGGATACTCCTATCATGTAAAAACCGGCGCTAACAGTAAATTGGGTTTAGGCCTTGAAGTAAGGGGGTTGCAATATGCGGTTGATAAAAGTAAAATCGCAGATGCACTCGGCCCCAATGATCCCTTATTGGGCGGGAAGGATAAGAAATTGGGTATTGATGCAGGGGCCGGTGTTTACTGGACAAACGAAAAACTTTCGGTGGGCGCTGCCGTTAGCCAGTTGATTCAATCGAAATTGGAATTGGCCAATGTTCCGAACGCCAAAGAATCGGGTCGGTTGTACCGCCATTTTGTTTTCACCGGTAGTTACCGCATCCAGGCGGGTGATAATATTTATATTATTCCCAATGCCATGGCCCGGGTTATTGCTCATTCTCCCTCCGAATTTGATTTTGGTGCCCGCTGCGATTATCAGGATAAAATATGGTGGGGCCTGGATTGGAGGGTAAAGCAGTCCTGGAGCCTTCAGGCAGGGTTTAAGATGCTTCAACGCGTTCGCCTGTCTTATTCCTACGATTATTATGAAGCCCCAATCAGTGTGTATTCCGGAGGAACAGGTGCACATGAGGTTTCTCTCATCGTAGATTTAAAGAAAAAATAACCTTCCTATAAACCCAATCCTCAACTGGTTAATATTAATACAATGCAAATGAATAAATTTTTACCTACTATTTCATTTAGGACGGTATTACAAACGGTGCTTGTTTTTTCGATGCTTTTATTTGCCGGAACTGTGTTTGCACAACCCCCAAATGATGAGCCTTGCGATGCAATACCGCTAACGGTTAACCCTACCTGTGTATATGAAACATATACCAATGCAGGAGCCACCGCTACTCAGGGTTATCCCGATCCTACCTGTGCCAATTACCAGGGTGGTGATATCTGGTTTACGGTAACTGTACCAGCCGGAGGGGCTGTAATCCTGGATTGTATCCAGGGTGAAATGACCGATGCCGATATGGCGGTGTATTCCGGCGACTGTAATAACCTAACTGAGTTGGCCTGCGATGATTTATCGAGCCCCAATGGGTTTATGCCTAAAATTTCATTAAGCAATTTAACGCCAGGTGAAACTATTTGGGTAAGGATTTGGGCATACGGCGGAACCGGAAACGGAACCTTTGGAATTTGTGCTTCCACCCCTCCACCGCCTCCCACAAATGATGAACCCTGCGATGCGATACCCCTAACGGTTAACCCTACCTGCACCTACGAAACATTTTATAATGAAGGAGCTACCGCTACCCAGGGTTATCCTGCACCCAGTTGTGGCAACTACCAGGGTGGAGATGTTTGGTTTACCGTAACCGTTCCTGCCGAAGGTTCAATCGTATTAGATTGCCAGACAGGGGTGGTTACAGATGGAGCCATGGCTGTTTATTCTGGCGATTGCAACAACTTAACGGAAGTTGCCTGCGATGATAATTCAAGCCCCAACGGGCTGATGCCTAAGATTACTTTAACCGGCCTGACGCCGGGTGAAACGCTCTGGGTCCGGTTCTGGGAATATGGAAACGATAATAACGGGACTTTTGGAATTTGTGCTTCCATTCCTCCGCCTCCACCCACTAACGATGAACCCTGCGATGCGATATCCCTTCCGGTTAACGCTACCTGCACCTACGAAACCCATTATACAGATGGGGCAACTGCTACCCAGGGTTACCCTGCACCAGGTTGCGCCAATTATCAGGGAGGAGATGTTTGGTTTACCGTTACTGTTCCATCCGGTGGCGCTGTAGTTGTAGATTGCATCCAGGGAGTAATAACAGATGGTGGAATGGCCATTTATTCTGGAGATTGTAATAACCTTACCCAGTTGGCATGCGATGATGACTCCAGCCCCAATGGACTAATGCCCAAAATAACCGTGGCGGGTCAAACACCCGGCACCACCCTTTGGGTTCGTTTCTGGGAATATGGAAACGACAACCCCGGAACCTTTGGAATCTGTGCATCTGTACCACCACCCCCTCCCATTAATGATACCTGTACTGGGGCCATTTCATTAACCGTGAATCCGGATATGAGTTGCACATCCGTTACGGCCGGCACTACAGTTGCAGCGCTCCCTTCGGGGCCAGGTGTTCCTACTCCAACCTGTTCACCTGCCGGCGCAAATGATGATAGCTGGTTCAGCTTTGTGGCAACATCTCCTTATCATAATATTTCTTTCCTGAATGTTACCGGTGCTGCCACCTTCCTGGCTTCTGAAGTGTATGAAGGAACCTGCGGAAGCCTGGTTTCTAAAGGATGCTTTACAGGAAATACCTATAGTATCAGTGGACTTACAAATGGAAGTACATACTTCGTACGGGTATGGACCACCACTACCACTACCGATGGCGCCAACTTTAATGTTTGCGTAGGTGTTCCCCCACCTCCTCCTGCGAATGATGATCCATGCGGGGCTATATTCATGCCTTCCCTGGATACCTGCAGTTACCAGACATTCACTACCCAAAGCGCTACCTCATCTGCGGGAGTGCCTGCTCCGGGTTGCGCCTATTACCAGGGAGGTGATGTTTGGTTTAAAACCGTGGTTCCTGCTACAGGGGGTATTATTGTGAATACCAATACCGGCGTTATTACAGATGGCGGAATGGCCATTTATTCGGGTGATTGTAATAACCTTACCCTGATTGAATGTGATGATGATGACAGCCCGAATGGGTTGATGCCAATGATTGTACGTACGGGGCTTACACCGGGAGATACGATTTGGATCCGGTTCTGGGAATATGGTAACGATAACCCGGGTACTTTTAATATATGCGTAAAAGCTGCGCCTCCGGCTCCTGCTAATGATGATCCATGCAACGCATTCGATCTCTATGTAGACCAGGGCGGTAACTGCAATTTTGCAACCTATTCTACCTTCTCTGCATCACCCACTTCCGGTGCCGGTATTCCCGCACCTGGTTGTGCCAACTACCAGGGAGGCGATGTTTGGTTTAAAGCGGTTGTGCCCTGCTCCGGTTCAATCCTCATCTCTACAAACCGGATTGATGTAACCGATGGAGGTATGGCGCTCTATACCGGCACTTGCGATAACATGACACTCGTAACCTGTAACGATGATGGAGCAGGAAACGGAATGCCCGCCATCAATGCCAATAACCTGAATCCCGGCGATACCGTTTGGGTTCGTTTCTGGACTTATGGTAATAATAACCCCGGCGCCTTTGGTATTTGCGCTGCCATTCCACCGCCACCGCCGCCGGCTTCTGACTGTTCTACCGCATTGCCATTCTGTACTTCTGCTCCGTTTACTGTGCCTAATATTACAGGACAACCAAATACTAATGGTTCAGGCCCTTATGGCTGCCTATACACTATCCCCAATCCTACTTATTATTATTTACAAATTCAAAATGCCGGAGATATTGCTATCCAGGTTCAACAGCATAATTTATCGGGTAGTTTAATTGATGTGGACTTTGTATTGTGGGGGCCATTTAACGATCTCGCCGCCGCATGTAATGGGGTTGCTGCTGCAAACATTGTGGATTGTAGCTACTCCGCTGCAGGTACAGAAGAAATTAATATTGCCAATGGCCAACCGGGTCAGTTCTATCTGCTGCTGGTAACCAATTATAGTAACCAGCCTGGTACCATTACGTATCAGCAAATTGGGGGTACCGGATCCACCAGTTGCGATGTGGTTTGTACCACCAATGCAACCAATACCGGCCCGGTTTGCGCAGGTGGAACCTTTAACCTGGGAAGCGATTTCATTGAAAATGCTACGTATGCCTGGACTGGTCCGAATTGCTTCAGCAGTACTTTGCAAAACCCAACTCAGGTAGTTGCTCCCACACAGCCTGGCACTTATGTATATACCGTTATTGCTACCGATACTACCAGTTCGGGTGCTGCCACCTGTGCCGATACCACCAAACTTACCGTAGTAGCTGCTCCTAATTTCAGAGATACTTCGGCCATGATTTGCCAGTCTACCAGCATTGATTTAAACTCTCTGTATAATATGACCGGTATCACTGCTAACTGGACCATTGGAGGTGCTGCAGTGGCTAACCCTTCTGCTGTGAGCCAATCAGGAAATTATCAATTGATTGGAAGCAATAGCTTTGGTTGTGTCGATACCGCACATGTGAATATTTTTGTGGATACGGTCAAGTTTACTACAGCGGTTGAGCAGGTTCCTTGTACTCAAACAGCTACCATAACGGTTACAACCACCCAGGGTATTTCACCTTTCTCCATGGGGATTGACGATAGTGAACTTCAGAATGAAACCAATGTATTTACCGTAAATGGTGCCGGTAACCATACCGTTACGGTTCAGGACAGCCTGTTGTGCGAAACGCAAAGTCAGGTAACCGTTACCCTGCTTCCTCCGTTTGAAGTGGATGCCGGAGAGCCGGTAACTATTATTATTGGAGATGCAACAACACTAACTTCCTCCGGTACATCACCTATCGTATCGTATTTGTGGTCGCCCGCCACCGGACTGAGCTCCGCTACTATTTCAAACCCGGTTGCTTCGCCCAGTGAAACAACCACTTATACCCTCACCGGTATTAGCCAGCAGGGTTGTGAAGCTACCGATACGGTAACCGTTACCGTTATTCCTATTTGTATTGAGGTTCGTAATGCCTTCACACCAAACGGCGATGGTATTAACGATTACTGGATGGTTTATCGCAGTAATGCCTGCCTGAAGAATGTAAGCGTGCAGGTGTTTAACCGATATGGAAATACGGTTTATGAAAACAAGAATTATAACAATACCTGGGATGGTACCTACAAAGGGAAACCCGTTCCTGATGGCACATACTATGCAGTTTGTAAGTTTACACTTATAGATAATAAAGTAGTGACCATTAAAAAGGATGTTACTGTTCTGAGATAATTATTAAAAACAAGATGATACATAAGCCCACAGCAATGTGGGCTTTTTTTGGGCTTTCTTTTCAGGGCTAATAATAGAACAGCTTTGTATGGGAGGAAATTTGGAAGAGTCCAATTTCGTAATTTGGAACCTTTATTGGCTAAATGGGATTTCACCGTAATCCGGGTATAGTAAAATTAAAAGAGTGGGGTGTAATTTTTTAAAGATCGAACAGAAATATGGATATTGAAATGGTCAGAGACTGGGCGATAAAGCTTTCGGATGTAGAAGAAAGTTTTCCATTTGGGGAAGGCACGCTGGTGTTTAAGGTTGGAGGAAAAATTTTCCTGCTACTGGCGTTAGATGAAACCCCGGGAAGGCTGAACGTAAAATGCGATCCGGAAAAAGCCATTTTATTAAGGGAAGAATTTCCGGAAGCAGTATTCCCCGGTTATCATATGAATAAAAAGCACTGGAATACGATCGAATTAAATAGCAGCATTTCGGCAAAATCCGTAAAACAGATGATCACTGATTCTTATGACCTGGTGAAGAAACGTAATTCAGGTAAGAAAAAATAAATAGAAAAATCCGTTTCCGCCAAAAATGCAACTTGAAATCTTATGCGGATTCGTATTTTACTTAAACTTTTTAAAAGTTGGGCTCACCACCAATTCCTTACTTCCTGCCGTGTAGGAGTAGAAACCTTCGCCTGATTTAACTCCCAATTTACCTGCCGTAACCATATTTACCAATAGGGGACAGGGTGCATATTTTGGATTTCCGAAACCATCGTGTAAAACCCGTAAAATACTAAGGCAAACGTCAAGCCCAATAAAATCGGCAAGTTGCAAGGGCCCCATGGGATGTGCCATACCCAACTTCATTACCGTATCAATTTCGTTTACTCCCGCAACGCCTTCAAACAAGGAATAAATAGCCTCATTAATCATCGGCATCAGGATCCGGTTGGCTACAAACCCGGGATAATCATTCACCTCGCAGGGAGTTTTTCCCAGCTTTTCGCAGAGGCTTATAATGGTTTCAGTTACTTCCTTTTTAGTGGCATAACCATTAATTATTTCAACCAGTTTCATAACCGGCACCGGGTTCATAAAATGCATCCCAATAACATCTCCGGCGCGCCAGGTAGCGGCTGCAATTTTAGTGATGGAAATGGAGGAGGTATTGGTAGCCAGTATGCAACCGGCAGGGGCAGCTTCATCCAGTTGTTTAAAAATTTCCAATTTCAGGGTTTCATTTTCTGTGGCCGCTTCCACTACCAATTGGGCATCGCTAACTCCGCCACGCATATCGGTACTGGTTTTAATGTGAGCGAGTAAGGCCTTTTTCTGATCTTCGGTAAGCAGGTTTTTAGCTACCTGCCTGTCGGCATTTTTTGCAATAGTACCCAATGCCCGTTCCAACTGGCCAGGGCTTACATCAATCAGGGTTACATTAAAGCCTGCCTGGGCAAAAACATGGGCAATTCCATTACCCATCGTACCGGCACCTATTACAGAAACTTTTTCAATAGCCATCAGAGAAGATTAAATTTATTTAAACGCATTAAAACCGGTAACATCCATCCCGGTGATGAGTAAATGAATGTCGTGGGTTCCTTCGTATGTGATTACGCTTTCCAGATTCATCATATGCCGCATAACGGGGTATTCACCGGTAATACCCATACCTCCAAGCATCTGCCTGGCATCACGGCAAATAGTAGTAGCTATCTCACAGGCGTTACGTTTTGCCATACTTACCTGTTGGGGAGTAACTCTCCCTTCATTCATCAAAACGCCCAAACGCCAGTTAAGAAGTTGAGCTTTTGTAATTTCAGTAACCATTTCTGCCAACTTTCGTTGCTGCAATTGGAAGGCTCCGATGGGTTTTCCAAATTGAACGCGTTCTTTGCTGTAATTGAGTGCGGTATTGTAGCAATCCATGGCTGCGCCAACTGCACCCCAGGCAATGCCATAGCGGGCTTTAGTTAGGCAGGATAGAGGACCCTTTAAACCGGAAACATTAGGAAGGAGGTTTTCTTTTGGAACTTTCACATTATCAAAAACCAATTCGCCTGTGGCACTGGCCCTAAGGCTCCATTTCCCATGGGTAGTAGGGGTACTGAATCCTTCCATTCCTCTTTCTACTATCAGACCACGAATTACTCCCGATTCATCCTTGGCCCATACCACTGCCACCTGTGAAAATGGAGCATTGGAAATCCACATTTTTGCACCATTCAGAATAAAATGGTCTCCCGCATCGCGGATATGGGTAAGCATACTGCTTGGGTCGCTGCCGTGGTTGGGCTCCGTTAACCCAAAACATCCCAGCCATTCGCCGCTCGCCAGTTTGGGGAGATATTTATTACGTTGTTGTTCACTACCATATTGATAAATGGGAAACATCACCAGGCTGCCCTGAACGCTGGCGGTGGAGCGTACCCCACTGTCGCCCCGTTCCAGTTCCTGCATCATCAGGCCATAGCTGATATAATCGAGACCGCCTCCACCATATTGTTGGGGAACCGTAGGGCCAAAACAGCCCAGTTCTCCTAACTGTTTTACAATGAAGACAGGGAAATCTGCCCGTTGGGCAAAATCCTCAATAATCGGGGATATTTCCTTCTTTACATATGCACGAACGGTTTCCCGGATCAGCTTATGTTCATCCGTCAGAAGGTCATCCACATTAAAATAATCGGGCGATAAAAAATTGTCGGTTTTAACAGCCATGGTATATTTTTTACGGGCAGTTTTACATATCCCAACGGCATTGGCGTCGCACTCTTGTACAACAGCAAGCAATTCGGCGGGCAGGTTTTCCCGTGGCCGCAAAGATAAGCCGCAACGGCAAAGCTTTCCTGGAAAATCAGGGAAAAATTAATGGTATTTCCCTAACAATTCCTGCTAATGGCATTTTTAACCGGAGGTACCCTGCTTCGGTTCCCCCGGAAGGTTTATTTTCAAAAATGAAATTATCCGGTATTAACACATCCTGATCAATTCCGAAAAAGAAAGTTGATTTTGGATATTGAAACTCCATTATTTTAAAACCTCTCGCCGCATTTATAGAAAAGTAAACCGTACGATCCAAAAAAAATGGAAATTGAATCTCCTTTGGGCAAAGAATAAATGGGTTATTGTTTGAAAAATATCCGGAAGAATCTCTTTTTCTTTAGGGTTTCTTTACTAATTACTTTGTAATAAAGGAGTGCAAAAAGGGTAAGCCACAGTAGACCTTTAATCAGGAAAAACAGGAATGCGGCGAGGCCCATGTTTTTTATATATTCCATCTCAAATATTTCATTTAAGGATTAAACATTCATTTTCCAAATCTTCAAAAATGGCAATATGGTAATCGTATCCAATATTGGCCTCTGTAGCCCATTCATCCTGTTGAATTGTGCGGATGGAGGAGATGGCTTCCTTCAAATTTTCAAAATGATAAAGGTTACCAGAGGAGGGCACACATTTTTTAATTATTTGCCCCCCATAGGCAAGAGCCAGGTAGTTAAGATAAATATGAGGGAGAACCTGTGTGCCTGATAGGCTGGCCAAATAGGATGCATATTTTTGGGTACTGGTGAGGATATTTTCTGCAGAATACCCCTCATTTGTCAATTCTTTTATATCCAATTCAATAGACGTTATCCTTCGTAAATGATCACTAGGCAATTCATGAACTTCAATCGCCTTGAAGATGCATTGGAGTTGGGTGAGGTATAGCAGGTATTCCTCCTTGCTCAATTGGGCATTAATCATTCGTTGATTAAAAGGCATACTTTCTGCCAGCCTGTGTTTTTCGTTGGTGGCTTCCTTTAATGATTGCATTATTACTATAATTTATTTTCTGCAAATTGAATAAGTAATCAGGTAGGAAAATAACGGAATCGGGAAATAGAAATAGCAATCGGGAAAATGTGGGTGGCCAGGAACCTTAAATTCAACAGTTGAATGAGACTTTGGCCTTTTAGAATTATACCAGGGTTAATATTTTTAAGGTAAATCCGCTCCTTTTGATTCGGGTATTTATTTCCCTGATAAGACTTTCAATGGAGTAGGGTGTAAAAATGGAATTAGCAACTTTTCTATTAGATAAATACCCGGAGAGAAGAAAGGATTTCTTAATAAATTTATAGATGCAATATTTTAATTACCTCGCTCTCGGCGATAGTTACACCATTGGAGAACAGGTTTTGCTGAATCAAAACTTTCCCTACCAGTTTATCCGCAAAATGAGAAAGTATACATATCATGCCGGAAAACAATTTTCATTTGCCGCTCCGGAAATAGTGGCAAAGACCGCTTGGACTACCGATGAACTGGCAGCAGGTATAGATGCATGGGTTTTTGATCCAGCGGGTTATGACATGGTTAGTCTGCTCATAGGGGTAAATGACCAGTATCGGGGGAGGAGCGTTACAGGATTTGAAGAACAATTTTCGGAATTATTGCAAAAGGCTATTGATTTTGCCAGAGGCAATAGCGATAATGTATATGTTCTTTCAATACCCGATTGGGGAATTACCCCTTTTGCGGCAGGCAGAGACGTAGAGGTAATTGCCAGGGAGATTGATACTTTTAACAGTGCGGCTGAGTATATTAGCAAAGAAAGGCGCTGTAATTTTTTAGATATTACCACCGGACAGCGGGAATTTGGTAATCTGAAAGACTATCTTGCACCGGATGGATTGCATCCCTCTGAAAAGGAGTATAACAGATGGGCAGATAGCTTAGTTGGAAGGGTGCTGTCTAATCTTTAATTTCTTATTTAAATTTATTGTTCTTTCAGAAAAATACAGTCGAAGAAAAAATAGGGGAACCTCAAGCCCCACCCCACGAAAAAGTTACGAAATATTTTTGTTCCAATCCGTTTTTAAACGGATATATACGTTTAAGACAGATAATTTCTCTGGATAAAATCGTTGGCTCAAATTGAAAATTGGGTCAATTGCGTACACCGAACTGAAAATGAAAAAAAATAATTATCGGGAAATCAGGTAAGGGGAAAAATTAGATTTGGTAACAATGGGCGCCGGGATCCCTTGCATTGAGATTTACGAAATTTATTATTGGAAAGTGTAGGGGAACCGCAAACTCCGCCCCACAAAAAAGCTACGAAATATTTTTGTTCCGACCCGTTTTTAAACGGGTATATACGTTTAATTCTGATAAATTTTCCAGGTATGACCGGGGTATTCAAATTTTTGAATTAGGATAAATGGCACCTCCACGCAATGAAAGATTTGAAAAGGAAATATAGCAAAAAAGGGTAGATGAAAATTAAGAATATCCAATCTGGAATATCCGGTTAGCCAGCAAATGAGGAAAGCTAATTACTTTATTAGTCAGCGTAGGGGAACCTCAAGCCCCGCCCCACAAAAAAGCTACGAAATATTTTTGTTCCAATCCGTTTTTAAACGGGTATATACGTTTAAGACAGAAAATTTCTCTGGATAAAATCGTTGGCTCAAATTGAAAATTGGGTCAATTGCGTACACCGAACTGAAAATGATAAAAAAATAATTATCGGGAAATCTGGTAAGGGGAAAAATTAGATTTGGCAGCAATGGGCGCCGGGATCCCTTGCATTGGGATTTACGAAATTTATTATTGGAAAGTGTAGGGGAACCTCAAGCCCCGCCCCACAAAAAAGTTACGAAATATTTTTATTTCAATCCGTTTTTTAACGGGTATATACGTTTAATACGGATAAATTTATATTTATTTGTTTCATAGGTTGATTTCATTTTTAGGAAATGCTTTTTCCTATTTTCCCCGTCAATATTAATGGACCGTATTTCTACATGCTGAAAAATAATATCCTGGTTATTAATACCTGCATTGTATGAAAACATCCTGATTCAATGGGCGGGTTTTGGGGATCAATGAGAAAATTATTCTTTTAACCGGGGATTGCCGTTATTTGTTTCCTGGCCTTTTTACACGGGATTTATATATCCCCTAAAATTTTAGTTATTGGGGGTGGAATTAAAGTTTAGTTGGACATATTGAAAGAGGCGATGCTATGACACATATTTGGATATCATGGTGCTCATTTCGGTAGCGTATTGGGCAGCTATAGCAGCCGATTCTTTGGCAAAATCTTCATGTTCCCCGGCATATATAATGGCTCGGGATGCATTTACCAACATTCCAACTTCTTTGTTCAACCCATACCTGGATACATCAGTAAGGCTTCCACCTTGGAACCCCAACCCGGGCACCAACAGGAAGTGGTTGGGTACAATTTTTCTTACCTCCGCGAAGTATTCAGACTGGGTTGCACCCACCACAAACATGAGGTTATTAACCGAGCCCCATTGGGCGGCTGTTTCCAGTACTTTTTGATAAAGATATCTTCCTGATTCCTGTAATCTTTTAAGCTCAAAATTTTCGGCCCCTTTATTACTGGTAAGTCCAAGAACGATGGTCCATTTGTTTTCATACTCTAAAAATGGCCGGATGCTGTCTTCGCCCATATAAGGGGCTACTGTGATGGCATCAAATTGCAGGATATCAAAAAAGGCCCTTGCATATTGGGAGGAAGTGTTGCCAATATCCCCACGTTTTGCATCGGCTATTTTTAAATGCGTAGATGGAATATAGTTTACCGTTTGTTCCATTATTTCCCAACCTTTTGCACCAAGCGCCTCATAAAAGGCCGTGTTTAATTTATAGGCTACGCAAAATTCTTTTGTAGCATCAATAATTTGCCTGTTGAATTCAATGACCGAATCTTTTTGTTTTTTTAAATGTGCAGGTATTTGATTTGGATCGGTATCTAATCCCACACACAGAAAGGTCTTTTTCGCATTTATTTGGGCTTCCAGTTCCTTTTTCTTCATGATATTATCTTTATCAATTTCAAGAGTTGGCTGCAAGGTACGCATTGCTCCTGTGTTTAGGTAACCAGTTACTTGCTATTTGAACTGCTTTATGATAGGAATAGTAATTCCTTTAAGAAGATTAATAATCGGAGCGAAAGAAGAGAAACAACAGCATATGAAAACTAAATATTGCCAGTTTACTTAAAGCCGGGCTTTCATAAGTTTTGCAATTGCGGTTGCATTCTCAGAATTTTTTTCTTCCAGGGCGCTGATAATTCCCAACCGGGTATCTTTTGGATGATTCTGGCTCAGTTTAAAAACATTTTCCATTTTTTCGATCTTAATTTCAAAACCGGCTACATACTTTGCCATTTCTGAAATATAGGTTTCGCTAAGTTTGGAGAATGAAGAGGGGGAGTCAGCTTTCTCGTATTTATCCGTGATTTCTTCCAGGATTTTTATGGTTTCATATTCATCGGTAAAATGAATATTTCCTGTTGCCTGGATACTAACGTAATTCCAGGTACTTGCTACATTCTTTTTGTTATACCAGCTTGCACTAATATAGTGGTGGGGGCCGGTAAATAGGGCCATTACCTTATTATTTTTCTCTAGGGCGAGGTGATGCGCAGCCCCTTTCATCATGTGCCCCCTTAAATATATTCCGTTCTCTCTGCGAATTAGTTCCAGGGGCAACTGGGTGGCAACCGGGAAGCCATTGGAGGCAGTGCCAACCACCATAGCAAAAGGGTTATTTTGAATTATTTCTTCAACCTTTTGGATATCCTTCTCTGTGAAGTATTCAAATTGATACATGTAGCTTTATTCTGCCAGATATTTTAAAATTTGTTGTTCTATTTCAGTCGAATCCCAGATTGTTTCAATGCGATTCATTTGCATTATTTTTCGCATGATCGCTTCCTGTTTAAGGCCACGGTTTAAGGCCTCGCTGTACCTGATTTCCGGACTAAAGGTAACCATTGAATAAGCCGGAGTCCATTTATCGGGATGCTTTTTGGAGAAAGCCGCCTCTATCTTTTTCTGTAGTAAAAATTCAGGGTCTGCCACTTTATCACGCATCTCTACAAAATTATTTATTGCAAGATCGGCAATGGCATCACAATCCGGCTTTCTTAATTCCTGAAAAGCCGGAAGAATCGATTTCCAGTCGCCCTCGTATTTGCTTACCAGTTTATCCAGCACAGAGCAGTCTTCAAATCCGCAATTCATCCCCTGTCCAAAAAACGGAACAATGGCGTGGGCGGCATCGCCAATCAGGGCAAATTTATCTTCCCGGACCCATGGATAACATTTTATAGTTACCAGGGAGGAGGTTGGGTTATGCGCAAATTGTTCTTCCAGGTTAGGCATCAGTTGAGAGGCGTCGGTAAAATGTTCATTAAAAAATTCCCTGACTGCCTGGGGGTTGTTGAGCGATTCAAATGAAGGATTTCCTTCAAAAGGAAAAAACAGGGTGCATGTGAAACTGGCATCTGTATTGGGAAGTGCTATCAGCATATAATTTCCCCTTGGCCAGATGTGGAGCGCATTTTGCTCCAGTTGAAATTCACCCTTTGTTCCTGGAGGTATTGCCAACTCTTTATAGCCGAAATCAATATAATATTGTTGGTATTGAAACCGGTCGTGTTGCAACTGGTGTGTTAGCCTGGCTGCCGAATAAGCGCCATCGGCACCAAATATCAGGTCGGCATCCACGGCATCCTGCCTTGCTTCCTGTTCGGAAGTGAAATGAATGAGGTTCCTATCCCATTCGATATTTGTGCAACGCCGGTTAAAAAAGATATCTACCCCATTTTCTTCGGCAAGATCCATCAGCCTGGCATTGAGTTCCCCTCTCGAAACGGAATTGATATATTGACCTTCCTTGCCGTAGGGTTGAAAAGCGCTGCTGCCATCGGCATTGTGGATTCTTCTTCCGTGCATGGGGATGGCAATTTCCCGGATAGAATCCATGATGCCTACCTCCTCCAATGCTTTTATCCCCCGGTCGCTTAGGGCGAGGTTTATCGATCTTCCGGCCGATATGGCGTGATCCCGCATGTCTGGCCTTCTTTCGAATAGGCTTACCCGGTAGCCCCTTCGGGAAAGGAAAATTCCCAATAATGAACCTACCAGTCCGGCGCCAATAATTACCAGCTTTTTTTTAGCCATTGGCAAGCAATTTTGAAATGATCTCTCCAAAACGGAATATTTCGGTATAACTGTTATACAGGGGAACAGGGGCAATTCGAATTACATTCGGCTCCCGCCAATCGGCTATTACCGATTCAGCTTTTAGTTTCTCAAATATTTCTTTCCCCCTTTTTAGCATGAGCATAGATACCTGGCAACCGTGCTTTTCCGGATCGCGGGGGGTAATAATTTCGATAATTTTTTCTTTCCGAGATGCATTAATTTCATCAATAATAAAGAAAAGGTAACTGCTAAGCATAGCTGCTTTTTCGAGCAGGTGTTCAAACCCTGCTTCTTCAAAGATCTGTAAGGAGGCCTTATGTGCCGCCATGCTTAGTACCGGAGCGTTGCTTAGTTGCCAGCCTTCTGCGGTGGGGATCGGGTCAAATTCGCGCCCCATCGCAAACCGGGTTTCCTTATTTTGGCCCCACCATCCGGCAAGTCGTGGAAAGGATTTTTGGGTTGCATGTTTTTCGTGAATGAAAACGCCAGAAACCCCGCCGGGGCCACTGTTTAGATATTTGTAGGAACACCAGGTTGCAAAATCTACTTCCCAATCGTGTAGTGCCAGCCTGATATTTCCTGCTGCATGCGCTAAATCAAATCCACAATATGCGCCGGCTGTATGGGCGGCCTTGGCGATCGATTCCATATCGAATACTTCGCCACTATAATAGTTCACTCCGCTAAAGAGCACCAGGGCCGTCTCCTTTCCATGCTTTTCAATTTCATTCAGTATCCTCTCGGTACCTATGGAGGCTTCGCCTTCCGCAGCCGTAACTTCTATTACCGCGTTTCGGGGATCAAAGCCATGGAGCTTTACCTGGGAGTCAAATGCATATTGGTCGGAAGGAAATGCCTTTGCTTCGCAAATAATTTTATATCGTTGTTGGGTGGGGCGATAAAAGCTGGCCATCAACAAATGAAGGTTTACGGTAAGTTGATTCATTACTACCAATTCTTCTTCTTTTGCCCCTACAATAGGGGCCAGTAAGGGCGGAAAAAGTTCATGGTAGCTTACCCAGGGATTCCGCGCGTAGAAATGACCTTCCACTCCATAACTTGCCCAGTCTTCCAGCTCATCTAATATATGTTCCTGAACTGCCTTGGCTTGCAAGCCTAAAGAATTGCCGGTAAAATATATGGCATCCTTTTTATGAATATAAGGGACATAAAATTTTTCCCGAAAGGCCTTTACCGGGTCTTCATTATCTAATTGTTTTGCGAAATCGATGGTATTTTCAAATTTCATAATAAACTATAGGGTGGCAATTACTTTTAATTCGATGGCAATGGGTGTGGGCAGGCTCTTTACTTCAACGGTGGTTCGGCAAGCCTCAACATTTTTGAAATAGTCGCCATAGATTTTATTATAGACCGGAAAATCTTTTTTCATGTGGGTAAGAAAAACCGTTACATCTACAATTTTTTCCCAGGAGCTTCCGGCAGCTTCCAATACAGATTTAACATTGGCAAATACGGAATGGCATTCTGCCTCAATATCATAGGATTTGATGTTTCCATTTTTATCGAGAATGAGCCCCGGTATGCTGTTATCTTTTGCATTCCTGGGGCCGATACCGGAGAGAAATACCAGGTTACCCAACACCCTTGCATGGGGGTAAGCGCCTAATGGTTTTGCTGCAGCTTTCGTGCTTATTACAGATGGAGCAACTTGCATTTTGGGTTTGCCTGGCATTATTTTTTTTGCCATTATTTAGAATTATTAAAAGCGATACAAATATTTTTTGGTTCCGTGAAAAAGCGCATGGCTTCCCATCCCCCTTCGCGTCCGACGCCGCTATTGGCAGTGCCTCCAAAGGGTGTACGGAGGTCGCGGTGAAGCCAGCAATTTATCCAAACTATGCCGGCCTGTATTTTTGAGGCAATCAAATTTGCCCGGTTGATATCGGAAGTCCATACCGAACAGGCGAGCCCATATTGGCTATCATTGGCCAGCCGGAGTGCGTCCTCTGTATTTTTAAATGGCTGAAGGGTAACCACCGGGCCAAAAATTTCTTCCTGGTTGGTACGGCAGGAAGGCCCCAGCCCTTCCAGAACTGTGGGTTCAATAAAGAATCCATGCGAACACCGGTTACTGGGATTAATGGAATTTCCTCCGGTAAGTATTTTACCCCCTTCTTCTTTAGCCAGTTGGATACAGCCCAGTATCTTTTTATAATGCAATTCACTAACTACCGCACCCATTTTGTTTTCATTGAGAAGCGGGTCGCCTATTTTTATTTTTTTTACCTTTTCTACAAATTCCAATTTGAATTTTTCATATACTGATTCTTCAATTAAGATCCGGCTACCACAAAGGCAAATTTGTCCCTGATTTGAGAAGGATGATCTGAGTGTGGTCTCCATCATATTTTCCCAATCGCAATCAGCAAATATGAGGTTGGGGTTTTTCCCCCCAAGTTCAAGGGAAATCTTTTTAAACATGGGTGCGGCAATCTCTGCAATTTGTTTACCCGCCCGGGTACTTCCTGTAAAAGATATAGCTTTTATTTTTGGATGCTTCACCATGGCTTCCCCACATTGCGGGCCGGTTCCATGCACTATATTTAATACACCCGGAGGTAGGCCTGCTTCCTGGCAGATCCTCCCCAGAAGATACGCAGTGAGCGGTGTTACTTCGGAAGGCTTTGCAATGACACAGTTTCCTGCAGCCAGGGCAGGCGCAATTTTCCAGGTAAATAAATACAAGGGAAGATTCCAGGGGGAGATGCATCCAACAATGCCAATAGGCTGCCGCAAAGTGTAATTGATGGCTTTGTTTTCCACGCTGTGGCTTTCTGAAGCAAATTGCATGGCCGCCGTGGCAAAAAAGCGAAAATTGGCAGAAGCACGGGGAATATCCACTTCTTTGCTTAACCAAAGTGGTTTCCCGTTATCATTGGTTTCAGCCAATGCCAATTCATCCAACTTGTTGTGTATCTGCTCTGCTATTTTATTCAGAATAGTAAACCGCATTTCGGCAGCGCCGTTACTCCATGCAGGAAATGCCTTTTCGGCTGCTTCCACCGCTATGGCAACATCAGCCGCATTGCTATTGGGGATATCATTGATCTGATCGCCGGTAGCGGGGTTTATAGATGGAATGTAATTCTGTGATACGGGAGGAACAAACTGGCCATTGATGAAATTTTCCAGTTTAAATGGAATAGCATTATGCATGGGTTAAAGGTAACCATTCTCAAAAAAAATCGTAATTTTCTACGCAAAATATTCCCTTACATGTCAATAGCTGCCCCCTTCAATCTTAAAAATTGGATAAACGATAACCGGAGCCTTTTAAAACCTCCGGTTGGTAATCAATGCATTTATAAAGATGCCGAGAATTTCATAGTGATGGTGGTGGGGGGGCCTAATTCCCGGAAAGATTATCACTATAATGAATCGGAGGAATTGTATTATCAGGTGGAAGGGGATATTGTACTGAAGATCATTGATGGTGGAAAACCCAGGGATATTGAAATCCGGGAAGGGGACATGTTTTTACTTCCCCCGAAAACACCGCACTCGCCGCAGCGTGGGCCCAATACCGTTGGTTTGGTGATAGAGAAAGTACGGGGTGTTGAAGAGGATGGGTTCCTATGGTATTGCGAAAGTTGTGGGAATAAATTATACGAAGAGCATTTGCACGTTTCGGATATCGTAAAGCAACTCCCGCCCGTGATGGAAGGGTTTTATGCAGATGCAGATAAAAGAACCTGTAATAAATGTGGTGCTGTTATGTCGGCACCGGTAAAAAAAGGCTAACCTCCTGATGCGTATTGATATTCACACCCACATCATGCCCGACAGGATGCCTAATTGGGTGCAGAAATTCGGGTATGGCGATTTTATTCATCTCGAACACCGGAATTGCGAAGCCTGTATGATGAAGGGCGATAAGATGTTCCGCGTGGTGGAGAAAAATTGCTTCGATGCCGGTACCCGTATTGCTGAAATGAACGATACCGGGATTTCAGTTCAGGTATTATCAACCATTCCGGTATTATTTAATTATTGGGCTAAACCGGAACATGGCCTTGAAACCGCCCGCTTTTTCAACGATCATATTGCAGAAACGGTAGCTAAGTACCCACATCGTTTCATTGGAATAGGAACACTTCCACTTCAGGATATTGATAAAAGCATACAGGAGGCCGAACGGTGCGTCAAAGAATTGAAGTTTCCCGGTTTTGAAATTGGAACCAATATTAACGGAATCAATCTCAATGCCCCCTCTCTGTTTCCCTTGTTTGAGGCCCTGGAAAAATTGGATGCATCCCTGTTTGTGCACCCCTGGGAAATGATGGGACAGGATCAAATACAACGGTACTGGCTCCCCTGGCTGGTGAGTATGCCTGCCGAAACCTCCCGGGCTATTTGTTCGATGATATTTGGCGGGGTGTTTAAAAAATTTCCTAAACTGCGGGTGGCTTTTGCACATGGTGGTGGCTCTTTCCCGGCAACCATTGGACGTATTGAGCATGGCTTCAATGTACGCCCCGACCTGGTAGCCATTGATAATAACGTCAACCCGCGAAATTACCTTGGCCATTTCTGGATCGACAGCCTGGTGCACGATCCGCTCGCGATGAAGTTTATTCTGGATGTAGTAGGAGAAGATAAAATCTGCCTCGGCAGCGATTATCCGTTCCCGTTAGGAGAGTTAAAATCCGGGGCGATGGTTACAAAAATGGATATTGGCCAACAGGTTAAAGAGAAAATATTTTTTCAAAATGCCCTTCGATGGCTTGGCCTTTCTTCCGGAAGATTTGAACAGCAGTAAGGCTTAATATCCATTAACTGAACTGCTTTCTTTTTTTCGGGTGGTAATATTTCATCCTTTCTTTTTAATCTGCCGGTTTATTTCTGTTTATCAGGAAAAATTGAATTAGCTAAACTGGCTTCGGTGGATTATTCAAAGATGTGAGGTCCATCCCTTTTTGAAGTATCCTTTCTAATACTGATGCTGCCGCTGCCAATATCAGTGAAATAAAAACAGTTATCACACACAGGGCAAGGAAACCAGCAGGGTCGTCATTCTTGTTATGGAACAGCATTATGAAGAACCCTGCTATTGCCATAAGAACTCCCCAAAATATGGCGTAATGTTTAATGCTTCGCAAAGCCTTTACCGAAATAGATGAGAATGCTTTATCCTTTCCAATGTATCCAAGCAATCTGAACGCCTTGTAAAGCGCAACAAAAATTGGTATAGAGGCCAGAAAACCATAGAGAATGAAAGGATCAGTGTAAATATTGAACAGGTCTGAGTTTACCGCCCTGCCTTCCTTTGTAGGTAGCCAGATTAGCAAGATTAAAATGACCAGCGTAATAAGAAGGATAACGCCCTGAAGAAATATGGTAATAACATTTTTGATAATACTTATTGTTTGTTGTAGCTAATTTAAGATGCCGTTACCTTGAATAAATGAATATCAAAAACCTTATTGCCAAATTATCGAATACTCAGGATGAATGTAGCATGAATTGGATGAGGGTAAATTCCCGATTGGGCTTTATTCCGTGCTATATTTCCTAAGAACTAAACAAGTACTTCCTGAATTTTAGATGCCTCCATATTGGCGTTTCGCATGGCAATTCCCCGGGCTGCATTTCCTGCAAATTCTTCAAAGGCGGCAACGGTGATTTCGTCCCCGGAAACCATGGCCGGTTCGCCATTATCCCCACCTTCCCGAATTGCCTGTACGATGGGTATCTGGCCAAGCAAAGGGATATCGTATTCTGCCGCCAGGTTTTTCCCTCCATTCTCCCCGAAAATAAAATATTTATTTTCCGGCAGTTCTTTGGGGGTAAAGTAACTCATATTTTCTACCAGGCCTATCACCGGCACTTTTAACTGGGCCTGGCCAAACATCGCAATTCCCTTTTTGGCATCGGCAAGAGCAACCAGTTGGGGGGTGGTAACAACAATTACACCGGTAACTGGTACGGTTTGCACCATCGTAAGATGAATGTCGCCGGTTCCGGGCGGCATATCTATTACCAGGTAATCAAGTTCTCCCCAATCCACATCACTAACAAATTGCTTTACTGCACTGCTCACCATGGGGCCTCGCCAAATTACCGCCTGCTTTTCATCGATTAGTAAACCAATACTCATTACTTTAATCCCATATTTTTCAATAGGAACTATCAGGCCTTTTCCCGAATCGGAATTACGCATCAGCGGCCGTTGCCCACGAATGCCAAACATGATATGCTGACTTGGTCCATAAATATCCGCATCCATCAGCCCCACCTTCGCCCCTCCCTTTCCAAGGGCAATGGCCAGGTTTGCCGCTACCGTACTCTTTCCAACGCCCCCTTTGCCACTTACTACGGCAATGATATTCTTAACTCCTTTCAGGAGGGTTTTGGCATCATTGCGGTTACTCGTTGTGTTACTGGTAAAATTAACCTGCACTATAGCCTCCTGGTTTACGAGGATTTTGATGGCATTGATACAGGCATTTTTAATATGGTCTTTCAACGGGCAGGCAGGGGTGGTTAATACCACGGTAAAAGACACGTCATTATCATTAATTACTATATCTTTCACCATGTTAAGAGTAACCAGGTCCTTTTTTAAATCGGGTTCTTCCACATTCCCCAGGGCCTTAAGTATGTCTGCTTCCGTCATCGTTCAATTATTTGTTAAATAAATTATTCAGGATGCAAAATTAACCAACCATACCCGTATTTTGTTTACAATGTTGTAATTGTTGTAATTTTAAAATCGTTAAACCGTTTCTCTTTGATATTGTATTAATAAAGGATATTTCATTCATTAATCCAATATATACCCAGTTAGCATTCTGTATTTTAATCATGAAAAAATATTTCCCTTATATTTTCCTTTCCTTCTTCATTTTCCCCCGAATTGCTCATGCCCAATTTGAAAGTTTTCAGGATTCCGTAGTGCAACTTTACGGCGTGGTGATGACGGCAGATAGCCTGAAAGCTCTACCTGCAGTTAGCGTTATGGTTAAAGGAGAGAATAGGGGAACCATCTCCAATGAAAAAGGCGTATTTAGTATTGTGGTAATTAAAGGGGATAAGGTAGAATTTACCAGTGTGGGATATAAACCCCAATTGGTTACCATTCCGGCCGATTTGAAAGGGAACCAGCATAGCATGATTCAGTTGATGGTGAATGATACGGTATTCTTACCGGCTACTATAATCCGGCCCAGAGTATCGCGCGAGCAGTTTGAAAGGGATTTTATTAATACCCAGGCGCCGGCAGATGAGATCACCATTGCAAGGCAGAACAATGATGAAGCAACCCGAAGGGCTTTGATGGCCAGCCTCCCCTCTGATGGCAGAGAAGCATCCAGCCGCTATATGCGTCAGAGCGCTCAGAAATTATATTATTCGGGCCAGGTCGCTCCCATGAATATCTTTAATCCGTTTGCATGGAATGAATTTATCAAAGCCTGGAAACGGGGCGACTTTAGAAAAAAATAACATAGGCTGATTTTTCAGGAAATTAATTTATGATGCGCATTTACCTTTTAGGTTTTATGGGAGCCGGCAAAACCTATTGGGGCAATTTATGGGCTAAAGATTTAGGTATTTCTTTTACCGACCTCGATAAGAAAATTGAATTTGAAGAAGGAATGTTAATTGAAGATATTTTTGAAAAAAGGGGGGAGGAGTATTTCCGTAAACTGGAATCGACAATACTACGAGGAACGGCGCAGGAAAATAATTGCATTATTGCTACGGGGGGGGGAACTCCCTGTTTCTACGGGAATATGGGTTGGATGAACCGCCACGGGATAACTATTTTTCTGGATGCTTCCCCAACTTACCTGTTTAACCGGTTAAAATCGGATGAAACATCCCGGCCCTTGTTGAAAAATCAAAACGAATCGGAGATTAAATTTTTTATCGAAAAGAAAATGGAGGAGCGGATGCCCTTTTATTCACAGGCAAGGCTTTGCCTTCCCTGCCAGGAAATCACGATTAATACCCTTCGCGGTATCTTACCCCTGATTAATAAAAATAACAAAAATGCATAAAGGCTTTTTAAAATGGGGCGCCGTTTTTGGAATGTTGTCGGTAATGCTGGGGGCATTTGCCGCGCATGGATTAAAACAAAGGATTGGCGTTACGGAATTGCAGGTTTTTGAAACGGGAGTTCGGTATCAGTTTTATCATGCATTTGCATTAATTATTGTGGGAATCCTTTTCCAAAAATTTAATTCAAAGCTGCTGAAGCCGGCTGGTTATTGTTTCCTGGGCGGGATATGCTTATTCTCCGGGTCACTTTACGGGTTGGTTTGGACGCAGGCAAAAGGCCTGGCAGGCTTTAATTGGCTTGGCCCTGTTACCCCTTTAGGCGGGTTGCTTTTTATTATGGGTTGGCTTCTATTACTGATTAGTTTTTTTCAAAAGCCTGTGGATAACCAGTAAGAACCATCCTTAACACGGATTTCCTTCTTACATTCGTGTTTTGGAATATCTAAGATCCTGATGGCGCAAAAAACGAAGGCTTCAAACACAAAGAAAGAAACGAAAGACACAGATGTACTAAAACCTGAAAAGGAAGTGGACATCGAGGTTAAGCAATTGCTTAAGGATGAACGTACCCATAAAATACTGGGAAGCATATTCCTCCTTTTTTCCATTTTACTCTTTATTGCTTTCACATCCTATCTCTTCACCTGGGATGAAGATCAGGACAAGGTTTTCAGACATGGATATAAATTATTGCTCGGTACGGATGAGCATATCGCCAACCTGATGGGAAGCTTTGGCGCCTATCTTTCTCACTTTTTCTTTTATAAGGGATTTGGCATAGCATCCTATTTTATCTGTTCTTTCTTTTTTGTAATAGGGGTAAACCTGTTTTTTGGGAAGAAGGTATTCTCCATTTTCAGAAACCTGAAATATATAATCATTGGCCTTCCCTTAATCAGCATTACGGCTTCCATTTTTATGAATGGTCAGGAATTTCCCTGGGGAGGAGCCGTAGGGGATTTGTCGCGCAATTGGATGTACCAGGTGCTGGGGCAGATTGGTGCGATTGCGGTAATAGGAGTGGCTTTTCTGGCATATATAATTTGGAGATTCAATCCCGATTTTGCCAGTATTGGGAAGAAGAAATCAGCAGAGGATTCAGCAGCGCCTGTATCCACAGCGGTGGATGAATGGCCCGATGAGGAGGGTTCCATAGCAGAAGCCATGCAACCCAAACCAGAAAAAAAAATTGGCCCCATGCTTCCGGTGGAAATGGAAGAACCTAAACCAACGCATAACCTTACCCTGGTAGAAAAAGAAGAAGCCGTGCCGGTTGTAATGCAGCCGCCCGTGGAACCGGCTATTCCCCTTTCTGTGGATACACCGAAAAGTGCAGGCTCAGATAGGAAAAAGGCGGGTACTGATGTGCCAGAACCCCTCCTTGAAATTAAACCCTCCGAACCTGTCATAAGGGAAGAGCCGGCTTTGGATTCGAAACAATTAAAACCGTACGATCCAATACTTGATTTGAGGGATTATAAATTTCCATCCCTTGAACTTCTGGAAAACCATGGCAGCGATAAAATTGTTCAGGACCCTGCTGAATTGGAAAATAACAAAAGCCAGATCATCAATACCCTGAAAAATTATGATATCACCATTCAGCGAATTTCTGCAACCATTGGCCCAACCGTAACGCTTTATGAAATCGTGCCAGCCGCCGGCATCCGAATTTCCCGGATTAAAAACCTGGAAGATGATATCGCTCTCAGCCTGGCTGCACTGGGTATCCGGATCATTGCCCCCATTCCGGGTAAAGGCACTATTGGGATTGAGGTTCCGAATGCCAAGAAGACGATCGTAAGCATGAAGACCCTCTTGAGTTCCGATAAATTCAAGAAGAATAACTTCTCTCTTCCCATTGCTATCGGGAAGAAAATTGATAATGAGAATTTTATTGTGGATCTGGCCAGTATGCCCCATCTGTTGATGGCGGGTGCCACCGGACAGGGGAAATCAGTGGGCGTAAATGCCATTCTTGTTTCGCTGCTTTACTCGAAGCACCCTTCGCAATTGAAATTTGTGCTGGTGGATCCCAAAAAAGTGGAATTGAGTATTTACCGCACCATCGAAAAACATTTCCTGGCCAAACTTCCCAATGAAGAAGAAGCTATAATTACGGATACTAAGAAAGTAATCCATACCCTCAATGCATTATGTATTGAAATGGATAACCGGTACGATCTGTTGAAAGAGGCCGGTTGCCGTAATATTAAAGAGTACAACGAGAAATTTGTTTCACGAAAGCTTAACCCCGAAAAAGGGCACCAATACCTTCCGTTTATCGTGCTTGTGGTAGATGAATTTGCCGATCTGATTATGACCGCAGGCAAAGAAGTGGAAATGCCGCTTACCCGGCTGGCCCAGCTTGCCCGGGCAATAGGGATCCACCTCCTCATTGCTACCCAACGACCTTCCGTAAATATTATTACGGGTACCATTAAGGCAAATTTCCCTGCTCGCATAGGCTTTAAGGTTAGTAGTAAAATTGACAGCCGTACCATACTTGATACTGGTGGGGCGGAACAGTTAATTGGGAAAGGAGATATGCTTATCAGTTATAATGGGGATGTGGTTCGCCTGCAGTGCGCATTTGTGGATACCCCCGAAGTGGATAAGATTTGTGATTTCATAGGCTCTCAGCGAGGATACCCTGAAGCCTTTAAACTCCCCGAGTACATTGATGAAAAGGATTTGGAAGGGAAGGAATTTGATTTGCAGGATAAAGATTCACTATTTGAAGATGCAGCCAGGCTGATTGTAAGCAGCCAAAGCGGAAGTACCTCTCTTTTGCAACGCAGGATGAAATTGGGCTATAACAGGGCCGGACGGCTTATGGATCAACTGGAAGCGGCAGGCATTGTTGGACCCAACCTGGGCAGTAAACCCCGGGATGTATTAATTAAAACAGATGCCGATCTGGAAATGCACCTGGGAGCCAATTTATTATGACTATGGCGTCTAAATTTCTGATTGTTGGTTTGGGTAATGTTGGAAATGAATATGCCAATACCAGGCATAATATCGGATTTGATGTGGTATATGCCTTTGTGGCAAAGCATGGAGGCCAATTCCGCACCGACCGGCTGGCCTATGTGGCAGAAGTAAAATGGAAGGGAAAGAATTTCGTCTGTATTTGCCCCACTACCTTTATGAACCTCAGTGGAAGAGCTTTTAAGTATTGGATGGACAAAGAAAAGATACCTCTTGAAAATACTCTGACCATTGTAGATGAACTCGCATTACCACTTGATAAACTGCGGCTTCGGGGATCGGGTAGCGCAGGTGGCCACAATGGATTAACAGATATTGAGAATATTTTAGGTACCCATTCTTATCCCCGGCTTCGCTTTGGAATAGGTAATAATTTCCCAAAGGGAATGCAGGTGCAATTTGTGCTTGGAAGATGGCAGGGGAATGAAATTGAACAGGTGAAGTTTAAAATTGAAAAAGCGGTTGAAATCATTGAAAATTTTGCCATAATTGGCCTTGATATGACCATGAGCCAATATAACCATTTGAGTTACAAGGTATAAAATATGTATCCCCGGGTATAAATTTCTTGCCTTTTTCCCCTATTTTCGTATCTAATCCAGAACCACTTTAAAAACCCGGCTTACATGAAGATTATTTGTATTGGAAGAAATTATGCTGAGCATGCGCAGGAATTAGGTAATGAAATTCCAGATGAGCCGGTGGTTTTTATGAAGCCTAAAAGTGCCTTATTACAAGCGCATACCCCCTTCTATTATCCGGAATTTACCAATGAACTGAATTACGAATGTGAACTGGTTCTTCGCATTTGTAAAAACGGTAAGTATATCCAGGAACGCCATGCGGCTAATTATTTTAACGGGATTACCGTAGGAATTGATTTTACCGCCAGGGACATCCAGAATACTTGCCGCGAGAAAGGACTTCCCTGGGAAAAGGCGAAAGCTTTTGATAATTCCGCCGCCATTGGAAAGTTTTTGGATCTTACTCCTGCCGTTAATTTAAAGAATGTAAATTTCTCGCTGAAGAAAAATAACGAAACCGTGCAGAAGGGAAGTTCAGGAAAAATGATTTTTTCATTCGAAAAAATAGTGTCTCATATCTCCAATTATTTTTCCCTCAATATTGGCGATATTATTTTTACCGGTACACCGGCCGGAGTAGGCGAATGCGTAGTAGGGGATGAACTGGAAGCTTTTATGGAAGATAAAAGTTACCTGAAGATAGATATCAAATAGTACTCAAATTTGAAGGTGTTGTAACAGGGATTGCAATTTGTTTTCAGCAGTATCCATATCGCATATAAGTTGCTTTCTTGAATATTGATTTACCTCAAATTTTCCGCCTGTTACTTGTTGGTTCTTTTCCAACTGGGAAAGGCATACCAGGGCCCTGGAGAAAATACCGATTGATAACCGGTTTAAAAAAGCATCAATATTTCGAGAATTAAATGGAAGGTTCCTTGCTTCTGAAAAACATTTTCTTATCCCGGTAAGGTAAAGTGTTTTTAGACCTTTTATATCACAGCAGGTAGTTACCAGGGTATCGATCCCAGATTCTCTGTCTTTGTAAACATCAAAAATGTCGTTCGACAGTTGCATCCATCCTCCCAGTTTAGCGATCAGGTTGTTTTCAAT
>JAFEAB010000040.1 GCA_018266615.1 Bacteroidota bacterium | reverse complement strand
TATTATTCCCAGCGAAAGACTTTAACGGCAATGGCATATACGATAACCCCCCAAATGGTTAGAATCCCCAGTTCCTTTCCGCAATTATAAATATGAGCTCCTTCGAATGATATCTTCCTCAGCGCATCATTCAATGCAGTTAAAGGCAATGCCCGCACCAGCCACTGGATACCCGAAGGTAAGGCGGATGTTGGGAAAAATGTACCGGCCAAAAAATACTGGGGGAACATAAAAATATTAGAATAGATTGGGATCACATTCTGGTTCTTTGCCACACTGCTTATTACGAATCCGGCTCCCATAAAAACAACCAGTCCAAAAATGGTAACCAGCAACATTTCCAAAAATGTAATAAACCCATTGGCTAACGTAAACCCATAAAGGTATTTTCCAAACACAATCAGGATTATAACAGTAACAATCTGGAAAATAATGCGGGATAACGTTTCGCCCAGGATGATGTTCAGCCGGTTTACCGGCGAGGCGTACAACCGTTTCAATACAAGCGTTTCGCGCAGGTTAAAGAACAGGAATGAAACGCCAAATACGGCTCCACCGATCAATGCAAACCCAATCATTCCCGGCAAATAGAAATCAATCAGTTTATACTCTCTCCCTTCCACTTCTTCGTGGCTAACGCTGGCCACAGTTTCCATCCGGGGGTTGATTCGGTTATCAATGCCACTGATTATATTGCCCAGCATCGAATTCAATGCCGGCAACTCGCGCTGGCTGGCAGAACTGGATTGTATATGAATATTGTACAGTGACTTCCGGGCCGTATCGGTATTTTTTTCAATAAGCAGCAATGCGGTAAGCTGGCCTTTTTTCATCATATCCTCCAGGGAGTCGTGGCGCCCTTTTATTATATCAAAAACCGGAGTGGCAGACATTGCTTTAAATACCGGATTCAGGGTATCGCTGGCGGGATCCATTCCAATATCGAATTTCATTTTTCCACCCCCACTTAAAGCACCAAAGATCCATATCAGGATAATGGGAAAGAAAATTCCGAAAAATACAGACTGGGGGCTTCGAAAGATGGAAATCAGGCTGGCTCTGGTAATGGCCCAAAGCGCACGGCCCTGACTGTAAGGTTTCATACCTGGAATTTATCCGCAAATCTAACGGAATGAAGCGGGTTTGGAAATAAATAATCAGCCGGAAAAAATTCAAAAAAGAAAAAAATCAGGATCAATTAAACAGGGGCCTTCTTATAAAACCAGTTCCCTCTTCCCTACCCATTAACTTCTCAAATAAAATTGCCTTTTATTAATTTTGGCGATAAGAACCCAGCCTATGCCCCAAATTCACACTGTGTACATCCTTCTGGGAAGCAATATGGGCAGGCGAAAATCTTACTTACAAAAAGCGTCGAAGCATATCCGAAAAAGGGTTGGAATCATTACCTGCAGTTCATCTATATACCAAACTGCAGCCTGGGGAAATACCAATCAGCCGGATTTCCTGAATCAGGTTTTAGAAGTTACTACGGAATCGACAGCTTCTGCATGTCTTCATCTGTTGCTGAAAATTGAATCAGAAATGGGTAGGGTCAGATCAGAGAAAAATGCGCCCAGAACCATAGATCTGGATATTTTATACTTCGATGGTCTCATATTAAATACACCAGATCTCACTATTCCACATCCCTTTATTTCGGAACGGAGATTTGTATTGACCCCTCTCCAGGAAATATCGCCCGATTACCTCCACCCTGTACACCAAAAAAGCAACACCGCTTTGCTGCAACAATGCTCCGACACACTGAATGTGAAAAAATTGTGAAGCGGGGCTGTATGATTACACTTATTTTGCAGCCCATTCATGAAATATAATTTTGTTACAATAGAAGGTAATATAGGAGCAGGAAAAACCACACTCGCTCACCTTTTGAGCAAACACTACCAGGCGAGGCTGGTTTTAGAACAATTTGCCGACAATCCATTTCTGCCAAAATTTTACGAGAACCCCCAGCAATACGCCTTCCCGCTGGAATTATTTTTTATGGCTGAACGGTACAAACAACTAAAGGAACTGCTCCAAACAAAGGATATGTTTCGCCAGGTTACTATATCAGATTACCTTTTTACCAAATGCCTGTTATTTGCCAAGGTTAACCTGCCGGATGAAGAATTCAGGTTATATCAAAAACTATTTGAAATCATTAATCCGCAGATTGTTCAACCGGATATCCTGATTTACCTGAATGCACCGGTAACGAGATTGCAGCAGCAAATTAAAAAAAGAAATCGCAGTTATGAGCAGGAAATACCGGATGATTACCTGCTTTCGCTCCAGGAAACCTATATCGCCTATATTAAACAACATCATATTAAAGCATTGATAGTGGATACCAGTAACGCCGATTTCCTCGGTAATGAAACGCATCTTGAAACGATAATTCAGGCTTTAGACAAAGAATACCCCGAAGGGCAACATTACCTTTCCCTCCCCTGATTGTTTGCCGATAGCTAAATTTGCAAAAGATGAGTTTTAGCCATCCAAAGAAAAATCCTTACGCTCCTTTACAGATCCCGGAATTCCGATCTTTCCTAACCGGTCGCTTTATATTTATCCTCGGATTGCGTATGACCTCTACCGTTATTGGATGGTGGATCTACCTGGTTACAAATAGCCCGCTCGCATTGGGCCTGGTAGGCCTTTCGGAGGTGGTTCCTGCTTTGTCTCTGGCGCTATATGCAGGACACCATATTGACAAAACCGAAAAGCGGGGGTTGATGCTTCGTTGCCTGATCTATTCCCTGATTTGCTCCTTCCTGTTTTTTATTATTTCCGGCAACGTTGTAAAAGCCAGGCTCGACAGTTGGACAATTGCCTTTCTGATTTTCGCTGTGGTGGGTTTAACCGGAGCTATCCGGGCTTTTTTAGGTCCTAATTTTTCGGCGATGATTTCGCAGGTGGTTCCCAAGGAAATTCTTCCTGCCGCAGCAGCCATTAGCTCTGCCACCTGGTTAATTGGTTCTATTTGCGGACATGCCATAGGGGGATTCATGATCGCATTTGTAGGCATTCATTACACTTTCCTGTTTGTGATGGCACTTACGGCAACCGCCTATTTTTTTATTCTTAAACTTAAGCCGAAACCCGTTTTCCTGAACGCCGGTGCCAACCCCTGGAAAAGCGTAAAAGAGGGATTGAAATATGTGTACTCATCAAAGGAAATATTTGGAGCCATTACGCTCGACTTATTTGCCGTATTATTTGGAGGAGCCGCAGCCCTTGTTCCGGTATTTGCAAAAGACATCCTGTTTATTAGCGCCATTGGGTTTGGCTGGCTGAATGCCGCTACCGATATTGGTTCTATTATCATGGTAACGGCACTAACGATCCGTCCCTTAAAAAGGAACCAGGGAAGGATCTTGTTTTATGCGGTGGCGGGATTTGGCGCCTGCATCTTACTTTTTGCCTTGTCGAAAGTTTTTTGGCTCTCCTTCCTGGCATTATTGCTAAGCGGATGCCTCGATGGCGTTAGTGTTATAGTAAGAAGCACCATTCTTCAACTAAAAACTCCCGATGAACTCCGCGGCAGAGTGATGTCGGTAAATAGCATGTTTATTAATTCCTCGAATGAACTCGGCCAATTTGAAAGCGGCGTTATGGCGAGGCTGATGGGCACAGTGCCTTCTGTAATTTTTGGAGGTTGTATGACGATTGGGGTTGCCATCGTTACCTGGTTTAAAGCTCCATCGCTAAGAAAAATGGAATATTAAACCGGTTTTTTACGACTTTTGGACTACAAAAAAAATCAAAATCATGTATCGCAGAGCCTTCCTGAAATCTGCTGCATTATTGGGTGCATCCGTTTTTTTGTCAAATGAAAATATAGCGGGTTTACTTGCTTCGGGGAAACTCCGGATGCTATCGCAACATACCGGAATATACACAGAGAAAGGAGGCACTATGGCCTTCCTGATAACTGATGAAGGAATTATGGTGGTTGATGCGCAGTTTCCCGATACGGCCCCTCATTTTATTGAACAGGTGAAAGAAAAATCTTCTCTCCCGTTTCGGTACCTATTCAATACCCACCACCACTTCGATCATACATCCGGAAATATTGCCTTTAAGGGACTTATAAAAGATGGGGTAGCCCACAAAAATTCCATTGCAAATCAGCTTGCTGTTGCAGAAAAACAAGGAAATGTGGATGGCATCCTGCTTCCCAATATGTCATTCGATAAGGAAGGATGGAGTACGCAGGCGGGCAATAGCAGGATACAGGCATTCTACTTTGGGCCTGCCCATACGAACGGCGATTCGGTTATCTATTTTGAAAAAGAAAACCTGGCGCATGTGGGCGATTTGTGTTTTAACCGAAAGCACCCTTACATCGACCGGAGTGCAGGGGCTTCCATCAAAGGATGGATAACCGTTATCGACAAAATCAAAACGGCTTTTCCCAAAAACACCCAATTTGTATGTGGTCATTGCGGAGAAGGAAGTGATGTGCTGATTTTTCATCCCGACCTAACTTTATTTGAAGATTACCTGGGAAATGTGCTGCATTATGTGAGCCAGGGAATTCAGGCAGGAAAATCGAAGGAAGAATTATTGCATTGCACACAAATTCCCGGCTCTCCACTTTGGCAGGGGGAAGGCATTGAGCGCCCCATCACAGCGGCTTTTGAAGAATTATCCGGAGCCTAAGGATTGGTAAGTTTTTCCAACACAAAATATACAGCAGGGCAAAACTGGCTGTTCATAAGGGTTAGTTTGGACCTTTTTAATAAAACATCTTCGTCGGTATAAGGAAACCGGTGACAATCAGAAGGCCGAACTTCATAAATGTTACAGGCATTACCTGGTCCTAAAAAAGGGCATGGTTTTGTTTTTAAAACATAATCCCCCTCCTCATCAATTCGCAAATAGGTATCTATAAAACTGCCTTCTTTCATTAGCAGGTGCTTCGAAATCCTTTTAATATCGGGTGTTTTAAACCGGGGAGAATAGTTTTTACAGCAAGCCGCACAATCCAGGCAATTTATTTTTTCAAAAGCTTCCTGATGGAGGGCTGGGAGTTCCTTTAATACGTCATTCTTTTTCGCCCGGCTCAAAAACCGGGCATACTTTTTCTGACCTGCCATTGCCTTTTTCCTCCAATCTTTCAAAAATTCCCCATTCATATTAAAAATTCAGGTTATTCCGTATTTTTCCACAGAGGCAGGGAACTGAAACTTGTCATGCGATTTCACCCTTTCCTACTGTAAATTTGCGCCATTCTTTTTAAGGCTTACAAAAATTATTGAAATAATATTCATTATTATGAATCTCTTTGACGAACAGCACCGGGAATTTTGGGATCGGCATATAGGCACTACCAATCCAAACGACATAAAGGAAATGCTTAAAGTGATAGGCGTTTCTTCGATGGATGATTTGATTGACAAAACCGTCCCTAAAAATATAAGAGGCAGTAAGGAATTAAATATTGGAGAGGCAGAAAATGAATTTGAATTCCTTTCCGGGTTAAAAAAGGTGGCAGCAAAAAACCGTCTCTTTAAAAATTTTATTGGCCAGGGATATTACCAAACTATTACTCCCAGTGTAATCCTCCGGAATGTTTTTGAAAATCCCGGTTGGTACACCCAGTACACTCCATACCAGGCAGAAATCTCCCAGGGCAGGTTAGAAAGCCTGTTAAATTTCCAAACCATGGTATCCGACCTCACCGGTTTACCGGTGGCAAATGCCAGTTTGTTGGATGAGGCCACTGCGGCTGCAGAAGCTATGGCAATGCTATTTCATCACAAAAACAAGGGCACAGAAATTTCGGCACCCAGGTTTTTTGTGGATGCAAATATTTTTCCTCAAACACGGGAAGTTCTTAAAACACGAGCAACTCCAATTGGTATTGAATTGGTAGTTGGCGATTATAAAACCCAGGCCGTTGATTCCAGTTTCTTCGGCGCCTTATTGCAATATCCGGCGGCTGATGGGGCTGTGATTGACTACCGATCGTTTATAGAAAAAGTGCATACCCATGGAGCCTATGTGGGTATGGCTACAGATTTGCTCGCCCTTACCCTTCTAACTTCTCCGGGAGAACTTAATGCAGATGTAGCAGTGGGTTCGGCACAACGGTTTGGGGTACCCATGGGATTTGGAGGCCCTCATGCTGCTTTTTTTTCCACCCGTGAAGAATTTAAGCGCATAATTCCCGGAAGGATAATTGGTGTAAGTATTGATGCCCATAATAACCGGGCTTTGCGTATGGCCTTACAAACACGGGAGCAACACATCAAACGCGAAAAAGCCACTTCCAACATCTGTACTGCTCAGGCCCTGCTGGCTAACATGGCAGCTATGTATGCAGTTTACCATGGAGCCGAGGGTTTAAAGAAGATTGCATTAAGAACACATTATACCGCTTCCATCATTGCCAATGCATTTAGAAAGGCCGGCATCAGGATAAACACAGAAAAGTTTTTCGACAGTTTTCAATTCCAGGTAAACGATGTTACCAAATTCAAATCGATTGCCGAAAAACAAGAATGTAATTTCTATTATCCTTCCCATGGTGCAGTAGGAATTTCTATTGACGAAGTATCATCTTCCAGCATTACCGAAACCCTATCGGCACTAAAAAATATATTTTCTGAAAGTGAAGGAGTAAATCTGGAATTTCAAATTAAAGAAGAAACTGAAAATCTGTTTAGCGAAGGAAGTGATCTTCAACGCCGGAGCCCATATCTTACCCACCCGGTCTTCAATACCCACCGAACAGAGAGCCAGATGATGCGCTATCTGAAATCGTTGGAGAATAAAGACCTCAGCCTGAATACTTCTATGATATCGCTGGGTAGCTGCACCATGAAATTAAATGCGGCCACCGAATTGATTCCGGTAAGCTGGCCGGAGTTTGCACATATTCATCCATTTGCACCTGCTTTCCAGACGCAAGGGTACCAGGAAATCATTTCCACACTCGAAAATTATCTTTCAGAAATAACCGGGTTTGAAGCCTGTTCTTTACAACCCAACAGTGGTGCACAGGGTGAATATGCGGGGCTACTTACCATCCGGGCCTATCATCAATACCATAACCAGCATAACCGAAACGTAATCCTCATCCCCATTTCGGCGCACGGCACAAATCCTGCCAGCGCAATTATGGCGGGCATGAAGGTAGTTGTGGTAAAGAGTACCGCAGAAGGGTATATCGATGTGGAAGACCTTAAACTTAAAGCAGAAGAACACAAAGATGACCTGGCGGGGTTAATGGTTACTTACCCAAGCACCCATGGAGTTTTTGAAGAAAGCATTATTACCATCTGTGAGATCATTCATTCAAATGGCGGGCTGGTTTACATGGATGGAGCCAATATGAATGCCCAGGTGGGGCTTACCAGTCCCGGTTTAATAGGTGCCGATGTTTGCCATTTAAATTTGCATAAGACTTTTGCCATACCGCATGGAGGAGGAGGCCCGGGTGTAGGCCCCATTTGCGTGAATAACAAATTAAAACCATTTCTCCCGGGGCATATTAATAACAACACCCTGCAAGCGCCGAAGTCAGCGGGCTCTGCCGTTTCCGCTGCACCGTTTGGGAGTGCCTCTATTCTGTTAATCAGTTATGCCTACATAAAATTATTGGGAAGCAAGGGACTGAAGATGGCCACTGAACATGCCATATTGAATGCGAATTATATGCGGGCCAGATTGCAAAAGCATTACGAAATCCTCTACACAGGAACAGGAGGTTTTTGTGCGCACGAATTCATTGTAGACCTGAGGCCCTTTAAACAAACTGTGGGAATTGAAGCGGAAGATGTGGCAAAACGCCTGATGGATTACGGTTTTCATGCACCTACTTTGAGTTTTCCGGTACCCGGCACCGTAATGATTGAGCCTACAGAAAGTGAAGACAAGCCGGAGCTGGACCGGTTTTGCGAAGCCATGATCAGCATCCATAACGAAATTCTTGAAATTGAAGCGGGAAGAGCCGATAAGGTTGATAACTTATTAAAAAATGCCCCGCATACCCAACAGATAATATGCGCCAATGAATGGAAACATTCTTATGGCCGGGAAGAGGCGGCATTCCCCCTGGCCTATATAAGTAAAAATAAATTTTGGCCTGCTATTTCAAGAATCAACAACACCTATGGAGACCGAAACCTGGTTTGTACCTGCGAACCGGTAAGCAGCTATGCGTGATGGTGATTATTGTACGCCGGTTCAGAAATTGCTGAACACCGTAATTTTTTTTACAAACAAAACAAACTGATTTCTTCACAAATAATCTGTTATTTTTACCTGAATAATTAATCAATAATGAAATCAATCCTACTCGGCCTTCTGGCATTAACCTTCGTATCCTCCCAGGCACAAAGATCAGTTTCAGATATTTCATTGCCGATGAATAAAAACATCATTTCAAAAAATGAGATGGTTCAAAACCTGGATATGGGAATGGGGATGTTGATGAACACCAATATTACTACGGTTATGCAATACAATGTAATTGGACTGACCGGTGATGAATACCTGATTTCACGAAAACTAACCGCCACCAAAATGAACATGGAAATGATGGGACAGAAACAGACCTACGATTCCGACCTGAAAAGCGATGCGGACACTGAAATAGGCAAGGAGATGAGTAAGCACCTGAATGTTCCCGATACCTTTTCGTATAACTGGAAAACAGGTAAGGCTACCATGATCAGTACAAAGCAGGATTCAACGGACGAATCGAACCCTATGGAGGGGATGATTAAATCAATAGGCGGAGGTTCGCAGGAACTGGTGATTGAAGATATATTCTTCCCTGTAATGAATTCAAAAAATGAAGGCGACAAATGGGTGGATTCTTTGAGTTCGAAAGACCTGAATTATACCAAGAATTACACCCTGGTAAAAAAAGGAAAGACGAATGAAGTTTCATTCAGCAATGATATTAAAAACATTATTGAAACTGAAACCCAGGGGATCACGCTTACCATTAATATGGATACAAAATCTGATGGCAGTATGACGGTAGATGCCTCTACCTCCCTTGTATTAAATAAAAAGAGCAGCGCCACCATCAATGGAAACTTTGAAATAATGGGTCAGACATCCCTTATTTCGGGAACCACCACCAATACGATCACTACGGAGGTCAAATAGTTCTTCCCTTAAATTTCAACAGGAAGAAATACCCCGCGGCCGCCAGGAAACTGCATGAAGCGGCAATATACCACAACCCGTTAAATCCGGTATGTACTGCCAGGAATGCCCCGCCGCTACTTCCTATAACCTGTGCTGTACTCCACGCCATGGTGTAAAGGCCCGTATATTGTCCCCGGTTAAATTCATTGGAACGGGAGATGTAGTAACTGTTCATAAAAGGCATCCCCATCATTTCGGAGCTGGTTACCACCAACACGGCAATTACCGCAATGATCAACCCACTGGTTAATGGCAAATTCAGGCAAAGGAATGCAACGCCCATCAAAATAGAACTGATGGCCATATAAAACAGGTAAGGCCTTCTCCCTTCCAGTTTAAAAACAAGTACCATTTCGATCAAAGCAATAATAATTCCATTCATCGCCATGATGGTTCCGATTTTAATTTCATTGAGATTCAGGTTCTCTTTCATAAACACCGGAATGGTAGTAAACAACTGAAAGAAACAACAGGCGAACAGGGTGGCTAATAGAAGGAAAACCAAAAATGTTTTATCCTGAAGAGCAGAAACTGAAGAAGCCGGGTGATGCTCTTTTCTGGCAGTGCCTATTTGCTCCCCAAAACTCACTTTGGGCAATATCAACAAAAGGAAAATACCAGCCCCGATACTGGTAAATCCATCCACCCAAAATAGGAGATGATAATTAATTGATGCCACAAAACCACCGAGTGCCACCCCAATTCCCCAGCCCAAATTTATGCTTAGCCTGATGAGCGAGAATGACTGGGTCATAGTTTGAGGTGTACAATAAAAAGCAATAGCTGCTGCATTGGCGGGCCTGAAAGATTCGTTGCACATACTCAATAAAAAGGTGCAAATACATATACTTGCAAAAGTGGGCATTTGCCCCAGCATAATAAACATAATCCCACCCAGCAATAAGGCCATGTACTGTATCTTATAAAACCCTACGGTATCCGTTAGTTTGCCACCAATAAAAGCCCCAAATACCGCACCGATACCGTAAATGGCCACTACCATCCCACCCTGCTCTGTGGTAAAACCCAGATGCTTGCAATAAAGGGTCATGAAGGCGAGCACCATCGTTCCGCTCCGGTTAATTAACATTACAATGGCAAGCAGCCAAATTCTTCTCGACAAGCCCGAATAGGCATCTTTGTATAATTGTAAAGTTTGGGAAATCATTGAAAGTCGGATTTCCGCTGAGCAATTTCAAAATCATTTGCCCTGGGGATCCGTTCTGTTACGTTCCCCACTATTTCGGGTGGCACAATTAATTTTCGAAGTTCAGAATCGATCCAGGCAATATCCACCTCAATGCTGGCAGAAACCACCTCGTCGTTCTTTACAATTTTATGCCTGATTCTCCAGCGGGAATAATCGGGTAATATTTTTACCAGTTCCATATATACTTTTATCGAATCCTCGAAACGCAGTTCCTTTCTGAAAATGCAGGATTCCTTAAACAGTACCGGACCAATTTTTAACTCCGTCATTCGCTGCGGCGTGATCCCGTTTAATACTAAAAATTTAGTACGGCAATACGCTGCAAAATCATAATACTTTGAATGAAGTACATGAAAATTAGGATCAAGGTCAGCCCAGCGGATTTCAGGTTTTACAAAAAAAGATTCTTCCATAATTGAAAATAAAAAATCCTTCCCGGGAAAACAGGAAGGATGATGAAAATATTATAAATGGTGTTATTTATACATTATCTCATAGTACTCCTTTACCATCCGGTTGGCATCATATTGCCAGCGGACATCCCGCATTCCGTTTTTAACAATCTGCCTCCAGACATGGGGATTGTCGTAATACATCGGCAGGATCTGATTTTCGAGGATATCGTATAATTTATCCAGGTCGTATTGATCCTGTTCTTCCACGCTCATGTGGTCGTAATCGGGAATTGGCACTACAAATCCATTATTCCCATGGTTAATGAATTCGCGGATCCAGCCGTCATTGGTGCTGAAATTTACGGAGCCGTTCATGGCGGCTGTCATCCCGCTGGTACCACTGGCTTCCCTGGGCACGCGCGGATTATTAAGCCAAACATCCGATACCTGTTTGAGCCTTTTGCTCAGGGTAAGTTCATACCCGGTACAAACAGCAACATTGGGGTAATTTTTGCTCAGGTTAATGAGGCTGTTAAACTCATCGATGGCCGGGTAATCAACCGGGTAGGGTTTTCCCGCCCAAATAATCTGAATCGGGTATTTTACATTTTTCAATAATGCTTCAAAACGGTCATGATTGCGCGTTATGAGGTTTGCTCTTTTATAGCCGGCAAAGCGCCTTGCCCAAACCATTGTGAGTACATCGGGGTTCATTAATTTGCCGCTTTGGTCGGCTACAATTTCCATGGCTCGCTTTTTCAACCAGCGCTTACGGTCAACAAATGCATCAATATTATGATCGTCAATAAAATGATACAATTGTTTATCGGCCCAATAGTGCCAGTTTTGGGCATTGGTAATGGACTTTATTTCACAAATCCCATCATACTTTTCCCACATTTTCCGGCTCACTTCGCCATGCAACTGACTAACTCCATTTGCAATATGGGCAAACCGAAGGGCAGCCAGGGAATGGTTAAACTGATCGTCGGTGATACCGGTAAGTTTGCGTACTTCATCGAGGGGTATTCCACAGAAATAGCCCATTGAATTGCAAAGGTTGATATCGTGTTTTTCATTTCCTGCTTCTTCGGGCGTATGGGTAGTAAAAACCAATCTTCTTTTAACTTCGTCTTTATTCCCGAATTTTTTATAGAGATAAAACACGGAGCTAACACCATGGGCTTCGTTCAGGTGATAAATATCCGGGTTATAATTTAATTCATCCACCAATTTGGCGCCGCCAATACCGAGGAGGATAAACTGGGCCACTTTGGTGGCCACATTGGAATCATAAAGGTGATGGCAAATGGTTTGAGAAACATAATCGTTTTCAGGTAAATCGGTACTAAGTAAAAACAGGGGCGCAGTTTTGAAGGTTTCCGGAGGGAGGTACCAGGCTTTTACCCACACCGGGTTCCCATGAATATCAATTTGAAATTTGATTCCTGTATCTTCCAGGAAGTTGTAAAGTTTTTCATTCCATTGAACCTGGAGGGATTGATTGGGGTTCCGCGCCTGATCGTAATATCCGTATTTCCATAAAATTCCGATTCCGATCAGGTTCTGGCGTAATTCATAACTGCTTCGCAAATGAGAGCCACTCAGGAAGCCCAGGCCGCCGCTGTAAATTTTCAACGGTTGATGAACAGCATACTCCATAGAAAAATAGGCCACCCGCCTGCTGTATAAAGGATCGATGTGGTAAGGAACAGAAAACTGGTTAAAATTCATAGTATTTCAATTAAAAATCCGCTGCAATATAGTGTCCATTTTCCGCCAATCAAAAAAGGGAGGAAAAAAAGCAGAGATTGTCCGGAGTCACAAAATTAATATTTTTTTTACTGTTAGGTATAATGAAAATTATTTTTTAGGTTTGTCTAAATTTATTTTTAAATGACTCATACTCCCACGGAGGAGAATTATATCAAGGAAATATACCATCTTCAATTGGTGCATGGGGAGGTGACCACCAATTCCCTGGCTACTGCCATGAAAACAAGGCCTGCCTCCGTAACGGATATGCTAAAAAAGCTCAGGTCGAAACGCGTTGTGCATTACCAGCGGTATAAAGGATTTTCTCTTACTGCATCCGGTACCCGCACAGCGTTATCCATAGTTCGCAAACACCGCCTGTGGGAATACTTCCTGGTGAATAAACTGGGGTTCGACTGGCACAAGGTGCACGAAGTGGCCGAGGAACTTGAACACGTGAAGTGCGAGGAGTTGGTTACCCGGCTTGATGAATATTTGGGGAAGCCGGCGTTTGACCCACATGGCGACCCCATACCCAATCATAAAGGCCAACTAAAAAAAATCAGGCAGGAACCCATTAGTTCCTTTTTACCAAAGCAAACCGGTATGGTGCAATCTGTAAAAAATCAGAGTCCCGAAATACTTTATCTACTCCTTCATTTTGGAATTGGGATAGGGAGCAAACTAAAGGTTATACGAAAATTTGATTTTGACGGATCGATTGAAATAAAAATTGACAAACAGCCGCCCTTTATTCTGAGTTACCAGGTAGCACAAAATATCTTCTGCACAAAATGAGTTCATCACATCATCATTCCTTACACGAGGTCCATAGTTCGATAGATACCACTACGCGTAAAAAGGGCTGGCGCAGATTTCTTTCTTTTGTAGGTCCTGCCTATATGGTAAGTGTTGGCTATATGGATCCCGGGAATTGGGCCACCGATCTGGCAGGTGGAAGTAAATATGGCTATACCCTGATTTGGGTTTTACTGATGAGTAACCTGATGGCCCTCCTCCTGCAGTCGCTAAGTGCCAGATTGGGCATTGTAAGAGGCCGGGACCTCGCCCAGGCAAACCGCGAAAGTTATCCGGCCGGAGTAAATTTTTGTTTATGGATCCTGGCAGAAATTGCCATAGCAGCCACAGAACTCGCCGAAGTTTTGGGAATGGCGATCGGGATCCAATTACTTACCGGCCTTCCTTTGATATGGTCTGTTGGCATTACGGTATTAGACACTTTCTTATTACTCTACTTACAAAAACTGGGAATCCGAAAGTTGGAGGCTTTTATCATCGGATTAATCAGCATCATTGGATTTTGCTTCCTGGTTAACATCGTTATGGCTCAACCTGCCTTATCGGATATCCTGCAGGGTTTTATTCCATCCCTTCCGGATGCTGCCACCTTATACAAATCAAAAAACATCCATTCCGCCATTCCTCCGGAAACGGCACTATACCTTTCCATCGGAATCATTGGAGCTACGGTAATGCCCCATAATCTATACCTACATTCGGCGTTAATCCAAACCCGTAAAATTAAAAAGGACGAGGCCGGCATCCGGGAAGCTATAAAACTCAGTTTTTGGGATAGCGCCATTGCACTGAATATTGCCTTCCTGATCAATGCAGCCATTTTGATTTTGGCAGCCACCGTATTTTTTAAAACCGGCCGAACCGATGTAGGAGATATAAAGCAGGCTCACGAATTACTTTCACCCATGCTGGGCTCTACCATTGCCTCTACTCTATTTGCGGTGGCCCTTATTGCTTCGGGGCAAAGTTCCACTGTAACGGGTACCATTGCAGGGCAAATAGTAATGGAAGGATACCTCAAACTGCGTATTAACCCGGTGGTAAGAAGGCTGGTTACCCGGTTGGCAGCGGTAATTCCCGCCATTTTTGTTATTGCATTTTTTGGGGAGGAAAAAGTAAATGAAATGCTCATCTTTAGCCAGGTGCTTCTCAGCCTTCAGCTTGGCTTTGCTGTAATCCCCCTCATTCACTTTGTAAGTAACAAAAAGCAAATGGGGATTTTTAAAATAAGCCCCGTTACCCAGATTTTTGCCTGGCTGATTGCGGCCATTCTAATTTACCTGAATATAAAAATGGTTTCCGAAGAAGCGATCGGGTACTTTGGAACAATGGGCCATTGGAGTATTAAATTACTTATTATACTATGCAGCCTGGGCTTTCTTTATCTTTTGGGTTATACCCTTATTTTCCCCTTACTAACCTCAAAGCAACCACGAAGTCGTTCCATAGACCTCCACCAGGGATTGGAATCTCTCGAACACCTACAAGTACCTGTTTACCGGCACATTGCCATTGCCCTTGATTTTAGCGACCGGGACAGCCGCCTTATTGCTGCCGCCATTGGACAATCGCAGAAGGAAACTGCGTTCACCCTCATCCATATTGTAGAAAGCCCCACCGCTATATTAGGCGCCGAAACTGATGATTTTGAAACCAATCAAGACACAGACAGGTTAGAAAAAATTGCTTCTTCCCTGCGGGAAAAGGGTTTAACAGTACAGGTAAAATTAGGATACCGCCGAACCGCAAAAGAAATTGCCCGAATAGTTAAAGAAACAGATTCGGACCTGCTGGTAGTGGGCGCTCATGGCCATGGAGGATTTAAAGATTTTATATATGGAGAAACGGTAAATGCGGTTAGGCACGAGTTGAAAGTAAACATCCTGGTAGTAACCTTATAAACGCAAAAAGATTTTTCCAATTCTATAACCAGGATACACCTATGGAAAGGGAAGAATTTAAGGTACCGGATTCTGATTCCCGTTTATCTCTGCCAGTTTTCTTTTGATGCTGGTAACCCATTTTTTTTGTTGTGATACATCCTGTCCATTCTGGGTATCCCGGTCGTAATCATCCTGCATTCTATCCATTAAATCGGTACAACTTTTATATATGCGGCTTATTTCGGCATTCATATTTCCCGGAGTTAGTTCTGCTAACCTAAGCTCCTGAATAAAAATATTGGCAGCCAGATAACTGATATCAAAATGCAGTTGCTCGTGTTGCAAAATATATTCGGTAGTTCTTCCCGGCTTTACCCAGGATTTTGTTTTATCGAAATAACAATAGACTCCTATCGCAACCATTCCAGACCTTCCGGAAAATTTTGAACTGGCATGATATCCAAAGCCAGACATCGTTACGGCTGCCACAGCTCCGGTCCTTTCCGGTACCACCCCCCTGAAGTCGTCCCATGCTAAAATTTGATCTGCCTTATAATAAATAACATCATTTGCAGGCATTTTTGAATCGACCGACCATTGCACTTGCGTTTCCAATTGCGCATGCACCTGGAACACGAAAAAAGTAAAGAATAAAACGAGGAACTGACGCATAAAATATTAACCAAAACAACGATTAAGGGTTTTAATAAAAAAGTATGCCGGGGAAGATTTAATAATTCTTAACAAGGTTAGCGTGCACCTGATGATAACTGCCGGAAGACCATAGCCGCCAATTGATGCATATCCTGTTTCTCCATGCATTTAAAATGACCAAGGGGGCAATGGTCGTATCCCAATTTGCTGCAAGGCCTGCACCACAATCCTTTCACTTCCGAAAAAAGCGCCTGTTTGCCAGAAAGAGATCCATAATAAGGATACATGCCAAATTTTGGAATGGTATTCCCCCAAACGGCAATTACCGGTTTCTGATAAGCAGCCGCAATATGCATTAAACCGGTATCGTTGCTCACCACCAGTTTCGATTTTTGAAGCAGGTCGGCAGATTCATTCAATGAAAATTTTCCACAGGCATTGTAAATACGAATGGGGTCAATATTTGCAATTTCTTCACCAATTTCCTGTTCTTCGGGGCCTCCCAGTAAAATAATGGGATGGTCAATCTTTTGGCAAAGCTCAATCCACTTATGCGTGGGCAATCGCTTGGTAAAATAAGTGGCGCCAATAACAAAAGTGATAAATCCATGCGAATGGGAAGTAGGGATATCCTGCTGCTTCACTTCTTCCTCGCTGCTTATATAATACTCTAATCCTTTGCCGTCATCGGTTACTCCCAATTCTTTCACCGTTTCAAGATACCGGGAAACAATGTGTTTGTCTGGAAGCAGATTAATTTTAAAAGCGGTCAATAAATATTTCCTGATATTCAATTTATCCACCACGGCATACTTTGCTTTGAGAGAAGATCTCACCCTACGACTTTTATTGTTGTTTTGAAGATCAATCACAAAATCAAAATGCTCAGCTTTCAGCCCGGGTATCAGTTCCACAATTTCTTCATTAAGGTAATGGAAGAACTGAATATTAGGATTGTGAAGGGTAACCTCCCTGAACTTCAATTTGGTAAGAAAATGGATTTCTGCACCTGGGACCTGCTCCCGGATACACCGAAGAACAGGTGTGGTGAGAACAATATCACCGATTGAAGAGAACCGGATAACCAGGATCTTTATTTTTTTTACTTCGCTCATATCGGTCATCAAAAATAAAAATATAACCTGCCTCACACAGGAAGAAGAAATGCAGTCACGAAGCCAGGTGATTCCCTGCGGCCGGATTTGATTTTTTAAAAAATAACTTAAAAAGGATTGGTGCGGTAGTAACCAATACAATTATAATAACAATGCCTTCGAGGTGTTTTTCAAGATCAAGTCCAAATTGGCGTTTACAAAATTCGTTCAGATAGTGGCCGGCAAAGAGCATCGAGAAGACCCATGCAATACAACCCACAATATTGAAAAGTCCAAACTTCTTTTTATCCATATCCACAATTCCGGCCACTATGGGAGCGAAGGTCCGGATAAAAGGTAAGAACCGGGCAAACACAATGGCTGCCCCGCCGTGTTTTTCGTAGAACTCTTTTGCCTGGTAGAGGTATTTTTTCTTAAACAGGAACCGATCGCGCCAGGAAAACATGGCAGGGCCTACTTTCCGTCCCGTAATATATCCTACAGTATTGCCGAGTATCCCGGCTATACTACACAATCCTGAAATTATTAGCAGGTTTAAAAAATCGTTATTCGTGTTTAACGATATGGATTCAACAAGAGGTGTGCTTAATATTCCGGCTACAAATAAGAGCGAATCGCCAGGGAAAAAGAATCCCACAAATAAACCTGTTTCTGCAAAAATGATGATTAATAATAACCATATTCCACCCGACAGGATATAAAACATGGGGGTTAGGAGGTCGGTCCAGCTAAATTTTTTCTGCATCACCAATTTACCAGATGCAGCGGCATTTGCGGACGATATCAAAACGGTATCAAACCCGGGTTTCCAAACCTTCAGGATATTATTGCCATCTACAGGAATACGGGTAAAGGACTTAGAATCGGTATGAAACAGGTTTCCATTAATAAAAATATCCGCATTCTTCACCCCTTGTTTGTATTGATTTGTTACTTCAACCCGTAATGTATCGCCGGCCAATAATACCAGGGGAGAAAGGAAAAGGAATAAAAATAAAATACGCTTCATCATCTTTTAGTCGGGAGAATGTTTAAGTTGACCTTCCCACTTACTTACAACCGTGGTGGCAATGCTGTTGCCTAATATATTGGTACCGCTTCTTCCCATATCAAGAAGGGGATCTATACCGAGTAAAAGGGCAATACCTGCTTCGGGGATATGAAATGTAGCAAGCGTTCCGGCAATTACCACCAGGGATGCCCGTGGTACACCGGCAATTCCTTTACTGGTTAGCATTAATACCAGGAGCATGGTTAACTGGGTGCCAAAATCAAGATGAATGCCGTAGCTCTGTGCAATAAATATGGAGGCAAAGGTCATATACATCATACTTCCATCCAGGTTGAAGGAATACCCCAACGGAAGCACAAAACTGACAATGCGATTGTTGCAACCAAAGCGTTCCAGCTCCACCATGGTTTGCGGAAATGCTGCTTCGCTGCTCGAAGTGGAGAATGCAAGCAAAGCCGGTTCTTTGATATGCCTAAGTAAACTAAAGATTCGCTTTTTTACAAAAAGACTTCCGGCCAGGATTAACACAATCCATAAAACCAACAATCCAAAATAGAATTCAACAATAAATATGGAGTAGGTGGAAAGAACACTTAGTCCTTGTTTGGCAATAACCCCAACCATAGCCCCAAAAACGGCTACGGGTGCAAACTGCATTACATAACCCGTTAGTTTAAGAACGATATGTGCAATTACATCAAAGGCCTTAATAAGGGGGGCAGAAAAATCTCCCATGGCTGCTGCAGCAACCCCAAAGAACAGGGAGAAAATAACAATCTGTAAAATCTCATTCCTTGCCATGGAATCTGCAAAACTTACCGGCACAAGGTGATGGATAAAATCTTTGAGTGTAAGGGCGGCTTTATCTACCCCGGTCCTAACCGATTCTTCGGGCAGTGGAAGATTCATGGAGCTTCCTGGTTGGAAAATATTAACGAGGATCATTCCCAGGATGAGGCTGGTAAGGGAGGCGCCCAGGAACCAAAGCAGGGTTTTGCCTCCAATTCTTCCTATGGATTTAATATCACCCAGTTTGGCTACACCTACAACCAGGGTAAAAAATACCAGGGGACCCACAATCATTTTTATCAGCCGGATGAAAATGTCGGCCAGTAACAAGAAGGGTTCCAGTTTTTTATCTCTGCCTATCGAAGCGGTTTGTTTCTGCTGTAGTACTTCATTATAACTGGAAGTTAGCCGTTTATAATCGGTAGTTAGGGTATCAACAAGTTTGGCCTGTTCAGCATGTAAAGAAACCAGGGATTCGTTAACCAGGGTTAGGGAATCGAGCAAATTGCCAGAACCGGCATCCAGCAAATGCTTCCGGTAATCTTTCTGCCTTGCCTCCAGGTTTTCTATTAGTTTTTGGTTGGCTTCATAGCGGGCCGGGTTAACCGGCTGCTTCGCCTGACTGATTCGGGATTCAATCGCTTCCAATTTGACGTCAGCCTCTGCGATCCCGGCATTTTCCGTACCCACATACATTTTATTAAATACAAACCCCAGCGCTATTCCGAGCACCAGAGCAATTCCAATATATAACGTGAGCCGGTTTTTTGAACTCGTATTTCCCTTCATGCGGATAAATGAATTTGCAATATATGACTTATCAACAGTTTACCTGAATTACCTGAAAATTTATATCCATGGCAACTGGTTTCAACAGATTATGCTTATTTTTCATCCTAAATTCAACCAAACTAAACGTATGAGCTTATTTGTAAGGAAATCTATTCCGCAATTATTGGTGGAAGCAGGGGATTCTGAAAAGGGGTTAAAGCGGACATTAAGTTCCGGATCTTTGATTGCCCTCGGTATCGGGGCGATTATTGGTGCGGGGTTGTTTTCCATCACGGGGATGGCGGCAGCCAATTATGCAGGTCCGGGCATTATGATATCCTTTGTGATTGCGGCAATAGGCTGTGGACTGGCGGGGTTGTGTTATGCAGAATTTTCTTCCATGATCCCGGTAGCGGGAAGCGCATATACGTATTCATATGCCACCATGGGCGAGTTCATTGCCTGGATCATTGGCTGGGACCTTGTATTGGAATACGCCGTAGGGGCTGCAACCGTAGCATCGAGTTGGAGTGGCTATCTTTCTAAATTATTATCCAATTATGGGGTAGCCTTTCCCGAAGAATTAATGAAAACCCCTTTTGACGGAGGCATACTCAACCTGCCGGCGGTATTTATTGTGGTGGTAATGTCGTTAATTCTGATAAGAGGCACCAGCGAATCCGCCAAAGTAAATGCCTTGATCGTTATTTTAAAAGTTTCTATTGTTATCGTATTTATTGTTCTTGGTTTTAACTATATACGTCCCGAAAACTTAACTCCCTTAATCCCTGAAAACAAAGGAAGTTTCGGAGAGTTTGGATGGACAGGCGTTATTCGTGCCGCCGCCGTAGTCTTCTTTGCCTATATCGGATTTGATGCGGTATCAACTGCGGCCCAGGAAACGAAGGATCCGAAAAAATCAATGCCCATCGGCATTATGGGCTCCCTGTTAATTTGTACCGTTCTCTATATTCTTTTTGCTTATGTAATGACGGGCGTTACCAATTACAAAGAATTTGAAGGTGGCGAACTGGCTCCGGTAGCTACTGCAATTAACTGGATGGGCCCCATTGTAAATGGAGTACCTCACCCCGATTACCCCTGGCTTAATACGGCCATCATCTTTGCCATCCTCCTTGGATATTCCTCCGTAATCCTGGTGATGTTACTAGGGCAAAGCCGTGTGTTTTATTCGATGAGTACAGACCGGTTGTTGCCAAAAATATTTTCCGACATCCACAAAAAACATCGCACGCCCTATAAATCAAACTTGCTTTTCATGGTGTTTGTAAGTTTGTTTGCTGCCTTTATACCCGGCCGGGTAGTTGGTGAGATGACGAGTATTGGAACTTTATTTGCCTTCATCCTGGTTTGTGCGGGTGTTTTGGTGATGCGATATACCATGAAGGATGCCCCCAGGGCATTCCGGGTCCCCCTGGTTCCTTATGTTCCTGTTTTAGGTATCCTGGTTTGCTTAGGCATGATGGTTTTTCTGCCTTTTGATACCTGGATCCGGCTATTGGTTTGGATGCTGATTGGATTGGATATTTATGCGGAATATGGTGTAAAGAAGAGTTTAATGAATGCAGGTAAAAAACATTTCAAGGATAAAACGATCATCAGTATTTGTGGTCTCATTCTTTCCATTGTATTGATAGGACTTGCATTTGCACATCATAATATGATTAAAGAAACAAAAGGTGATTCTGCCCTGTTTGTGTTTTCTGTGATATTTGGCTCATTACATATTATCTATTTTATTTTCAAATATATAAGAGATAAAAGACTTGCTTCATCCCAAAAAGATTAGCTCTTAAAAAAGCATTTAGTCCTAAATAAATTATTTCCTCATTAAACAGAGCCGGTGAAATTTTTACCGGCTTTATTTTTTAAAAAAATTCATTTACACGGAAAAATTTCAGAAACCATGCTAATACTGAAATATTTATCCTTCAGCATTTCTATTGCCTTTATATCCTGGATTGTGGGTATGATTATTAATGGACTTTTAAGAAAGTCAGCCATTTATCGCAATGCAGTTTCGGACTTGAATTTTATAAAAAGTGAAAACACCAACCGAAACATTGGAATTGGGACTACAAAATGGATTATAAAAAATAGTTTTCTCAAATATTTCAATCAAAAACTGAAACTAAAAGCAAAAACGGATAAAACCAGCCTGATACATTTAAGGAATGAAATGAATATCGCTGAAACCGACCATTTAATTGGGTTTATTTTTGTAGCCATTTTTGCTTTAATTAAACTGGCAAATGCTGAATATTTATTTGCTATCATTATAATGATCCTTAACGTCCTTATGAATTTGTACCCATCCTTATTGCAACAGGAAAATAAAAGAAGAATTGACCGGGCGATCAAAAATTTAGGATAAAACAGGCCACAAGGATTCATCGAATACCGGTATCACAAAATACAGGAATTGCCCATGTCAAATAACCATAATAACAGGTTGTATAAATCAGGACTTTGAACTCATTACTTTTTTTTAACATTAAAGCCATTACTTTTAATAGAAATTATAACCTTCGTCGAAATGAAAATATTTAGATTCCTGCTTATTGCAACCTGCATCCTTACCGTAGCTTCCTGTGAGAAATCATCCGTTGATGACCCTTCGGGTACGGCTGCAAAAGATATTACGAATATCTCATACGGCACAAATGCCCAGCAAAAATTTGACCTTTACCTTCCTCCGGGTCGTAGCAATATCAGCACCAAAGTTTTCATCTTCATTCATGGGGGTGGCTGGACGAGTGGCGATAAATCAGACTTTACCAGCGGGATTCCCGATTTTAAAAACACCTATTTCCCAAAATATGCTATTGTAAACATGAACTACAGGCTGGCTAATTCAACTACCGGCCAGTATGCCCTGCCAAATCAGATCAACGACATCCAATCGGTGATAGATTTGATAACCCAAAAGTCGGCAGAATGGCAAGTGAAACCCGAGTTTGTACTTTGTGGTCATTCAGCGGGAGCACATCTATCCATGTACTATGCATACACAAAAAACAACCCAAATGTAAAGGCGGTAATCAGTTTGGCAGGCCCTGCAGATTTTGAGGATCCTGCATATAGCAGTAATATTTTCTTAGGGGCACTATTTAGCGGACTGGTAGATCCGGCGGTGATACCGTCAGGAATGACATTTTATAAATATGCCAGCCCCGTTACATGGATACAAACGGGAAGTGCACCCACTATTTCCTTTTTCGGAAGTACAGATACTGCAGTACCGATAATAGAACAACAGGCAAGGTTAGAAAATAAGCTTACGCAATTTAATGTGCCACATGAGAGTTATGTTTGGGCCGGCGACCATGTTGCCTTTGCTGTTGAACCAAATCTATCTTTCATTCTGGCTAAATCAAAAGCATTCCTGGCTTTATATAATCCCTAATACTGCCGGTGTATTGCGCAATCCTTAACCGGGGCTAATTAATTTTCACCTCATCAATAAAAATATGTGAGTTACCACCGGCACCCTCGTGCCAATCGGGCATTTGTCCGTATTGTAACGCCGTAAATTTTATATATCGGGTAATGGTGGGGTCAATGGGTAAGTCAAACCGCATAATCTGTGGCTCCAGGTTTTTGATGGGGAGGAAATTTTCTCCTTTGTAAATGGTCGAGAAATTTTTTCCATCTGAGGAAGCTTGAACAATAAGAGATTTGGGCATAATGATCCATGCCCGGGTATCCTGCAAAAAACCGATACTGATGGCATTCACTCTTTGTTGTTTTCCCAGATCGAGGATAAATACGGCATCATTTCCCTGGAAGCCCTGCCAGTTTCCTTTCCGCCAGTTAGCTGTTCCCGTTAGCCCGTCAATTAATGCGCCATTGCCCCCAGCGGAATATTGAGGTTCATAGGCAGACAGGTAATTCACAGACCAGTGATTATCTACCCTCACAAATTCTGCTACGGATTCTGCACTGGAATCGCCATTTGTATTAAAAGATTTAGTTCG
>JAFEAB010000003.1 GCA_018266615.1 Bacteroidota bacterium | reverse complement strand
TACATGATCGTGCAGGTTGTTTTTAAAATCGAAACATAGCTTTTTTAATGCATCGGCATGGGGAACTTCTACGGTGGCACCGATGAAAGTAACATTATTAATGATTTCATCTTGTTGCATCAATTCATTCCGGATTGCTACAAGTTGCCTTGCCTGCAGGGATTCTAAATTTTTTTGAAGGGACGAATTTTCCTCCTGTAAACTTTCAATGGCCCTGGCCAGTTCTTTGGGGTTGCGAAGCAGTTCTTTTACTTTATTTAATTCATCAAAGCCTTCATTAATGTAATTTTCAGCCGCTTTCGCTGAAACGCCTTCAATTCTTCTTACTCCGGCTGCTACAGCCGATTCCTGTTTGATTTTAAAGATCCCTATTTCTCCGGTATGCCCTACATGGCAGCCGCCGCAAAGTTCAATAGAGTACGCGGGGTCCATAATCACTACTCGTACTTCGCTGCCGTATTTTTCTCCAAAAAGCGCCATAGCGCCCATGTTTATCGCATCTTCTTTGGGCATGGTTTTAATAACCACCGGAATATTTTCCCGGATTTTATGATTTACCGTTTGTTCGATTGCTGCTAACTCCTGGGGGGTGAGTTTGGCAAAATGGGAAAAATCGAAGCGGGTGTGCTCCTCATTAACCAGGCTCCCCTTTTGCGCCACATGGTTTCCTAAGATTTCGCGCAAGGCGGCATGAAGCAGGTGGGTCACACTGTGATGCAGAGCAATATGTTTTCGCCGATGCTTATCGATAGTGGCGGTTACGGTTTTTCCTAAAAGGGAGGGGTCATCTTCTGTAAAATGTATTATAAGGTCATTTTCCCTTTTAGTATCATAAATTTCAAGCCTCCCGTTTTCGGAGTGGATGGTGCCTGTATCTCCTACCTGTCCTCCGCTTTCCGAATAAAAGGGCGTAGTTTCCAATACCACCTGATAGGCTTCTTTTCCCTTTCCTATAACTTTTCGGTAACGGAGAAGTGTAGTTGTTAATTCAAATTGTTCATATCCTGCAAATCCTTTGCTGTTTCTGTCGTCCAGGATGTGCCAATCTGCGGTATCTACCGCCGTAGCTGAACGGCTACGGTTTTTTTGCTGTTGCATTTCTTTATCAAACCCATCCTCATCCACTTTCAAATTATGCTCCGATGCAATAAGCCGGGTTAAGTCGATGGGAAAGCCGTAGGTATCGTAAAGTTCAAATGCCTCCGTTCCCGGGATGGTATTTTGTTGAGCAGCGGCAATTAGTTCATCCATTTTTTTTAATCCTTTTTCGAGGGTACGCAAAAAAGAATCTTCTTCTTCTTTAATAACCCGTTGCACAAATGACTCCTGTTTCCTGAGTTCTGGAAATACGGTTTCAAATTGGGTGGCAATTACCGGCAGTAATTTGTAGAGTAAAGGATGTTTACAATCCAGGGAAGAATAATAATACCTTACGGCACGGCGCAGGATGCGGCGGACTACATAACCCGCTCCCGTATTGGAAGGAAGCTGTCCATCTGCAATGGTGAATGCTATGGCCCGGATATGGTCAGCCAAAACGCGAAATGCGATCCGTGTTTTTTCTTCACTTCCTTCGTACTGTTTTCCGGTGATTTCCTCCGTAGCCGCAATGGTTCCTGAGAAAATATCAGTATCGTAATTGCTTTGTTTTTGTTGCAATACCCGAACCAGTCTTTCGAATCCCATTCCAGTATCTACGTGCTTTGCAGGGAGGGGTTCCAGGCTTCCGTCTTTTTTCCTGTTGAACTGGATGAAAACATTATTCCAAATTTCAATCACCTGCGGATGGTCGGCGTTTACAAGGGAGGATCCGGGTATCGATTTTTTTTCTTCTTCCGAACGGCTATCGGCATGGATTTCAGTACAGGGGCCACAGGGGCCGGTATCGCCCATTTCCCAAAAATTATCCTTTTTATTTCCCAACAGGATATGACTGGCAGGAACGTATTTTAGCCATTCGTTATAAGCCTCTTCATCCTTTGGCAGTCCCTCTTTTTCATCCCCTTCAAAAATGGTAACATATAAATTTTCTTTTGGAATTTTATATACCGAAGTGAGCAGTTCCCAGCTCCAGGAAATGGCTTCCTTTTTAAAATAATCGCCAAAACTCCAATTACCCAGCATTTCGAACATGGTATGATGGTATGTGTCAACTCCCACCTCTTCCAGGTCGTTGTGTTTACCACTTACCCGAAGACATTTTTGGGTGTCGGCAACCCGGTTCCAGGGTGCAGGTTTATTTCCTAAAAAATAATCCTTGAACTGGTTCATACCGGCATTGGTAAATAACAAGGTAGGATCATTCTTAATAACTATGGGGGCCGAAGGAACAATGGTATGTTGTTTCGATTTAAAATAATCGAGAAATGCCTGGCGAATATCTGCGCTCTTCATCATAATCCTGTTGATTTACCTACTGATAGGGTTATATTTGTTTTTCAGGCGCAAAGGTAATAAATGTGCCTGCTGTTATGCCGCTTTGGCAACGCAGTTTGGAAGTGTTTTTTTTTGGAAGAATTTAGAATGAAGAAGATAAAGTATTATTATAATACCCATACGCTACGCTACGAAAAGCTGGTAACTCCGTTGCATGTAAAATTGCTTCGCTTTTTTGGCTTTTTATCGGCTATGCTGGTTAGTGCGGCTATTGTAATATTTCTATATAATAAGTTTGTTCCCAAACCCGGGGAGATAGAATCTAATAAAAAATATCAGGCTTTAAGGGAAAATTACTCCATCTTAAACGGAAAGGTACATACGCTTCAGGACCAGATTTCAGAACTTGAAAAACGGGATAATGAAGTGTACCGGTCTATTTTTGAAGCAAATCCGGTACCAGACAGCGCCCGGGCAAAAATTATTGAAAAGAAACAGGAAATTCAGAAAGTGAATCTGTTAAGTGATGATGTACTGGAAAATGAAATTGCTGCCCAATTGGATAATCTTTCCGCCCGGGTGGCCTATCAGGAAAAGAGTTACGATGGTATTGCCAAATTAATTAAAAACCAGGATGCGAAGCTGGCATGTATCCCCGCTATACAGCCCGTGAGCAACAAGCAGTTGAACCGGATTGCCAGTGGTTTTGGGGTTCGTATCGATCCGGTTTACGGGACCCCCAAATTTCATAAGGGACTGGATTTTTCAGCTCCCCAGGGCACACCCATCTATGCCACAGGCGATGGAGTAGTAAAAGAGGCCGGGTTTTCCGATGCCGGATACGGGAATCATGTTGTTATCAACCACGGGTATGGCTATGAGACCCTGTATGGCCACATGTTCCGGATTAAAGTAAGACAGGGGCAAAGGGTAAAACGCGGAGAGGTTATTGGCTGGGTGGGAAGTACAGGAAAAAGTACGGGGCCGCATTGCCATTATGAGGTACATATCAATAATAATGTGGTTGACCCAGTTTATTTCTTTTATAACGACCTGACTCCTGAGCAATACGACAGGTTATTAAAAATTGCAGCAACGGGAAGTGCCAAGAGTTTTGATTAATTTTGATTATGCCCCTTAAACAGGCCTCCTTCGATTTTGATTTGCCACCGGCAGAGCCTTTACGAAAAGCAAAGGCTGTTCAAGCATCCCCTGAGTCGGTTTCCCTCGCAGAAGATCAGCCCCCGGTTAACCTGGAAGCAATGAAACTGGAGGTAAGTGAACCATTGACCAAAAAGAAAACCACCGGTCAGCGTGGCAGGATGCGTATTGCCGATATGGACGCCCATGCCGAAACTATTGAGATCCCCGAGGATGAAATTTTATTCGAAAAAAGATATTATTCCATCAGCGCCGTTTCAGCCATGTTTAAGGTAAATACCTCGTTGGTTCGTTTCTGGACTAATGAATTCTCGGTAATAAAACCGAAAACTAACGGGAAAGGCGACCGGTTGTTTCGACCAGAAGACATCAAAAACCTTCATATCATTTACCAGTTGCTGCGCGAAAAAAAATATACGATTGATGGTGCAAAAGATTACCTGAAAAGGGCGAAGTATACGGAAGAAAAATTTGCCATGGCCGAAAATCTTAAAAAATTAAAGAGCTTTCTGATAGAACTTAAAGCTACCCTGTAAATGAAGTACTTGATTTTATCGTTTGTTCTTTCCAATACGATTTCCTTATTATCTGCTCAAACGCCCTATACATCAGTACCCGATCCACAACAACCCGGTGGGAAGATTCTTAATGGGGTAATATCAAAATATATTTTCATTAATGATACTTCCTGTACCTGGTATAAACCTAGCCAGGATATTTTTACTCCTAAAAAAGAAGTGGTGGATGCTTTTAATGCATCAAAGGGAAAATTTTCTTTCCTAATATTTGGGGGCTCCTGGTGCGATGATACTCATTTTGTGCTCCCTAAGTTTTTTAGACTTCAGGAGTTAAGTGGAGTTCCGGATAGTGCCATCAGTTTTATTGGTGTTGACCGGGATAAACGCAGTTTGGGAAATCTTACTCAGGCTTTTGAAATAAAAAATGTTCCCACTATAATAGTTCTAAAAGAGGGAAAGGAAGTGGGAAGGGTGGTAGAATATGGAAAAACCGGGAAATGGGATACGGAACTTGCCGAATTGCTTAAATAACCGGATTGTTTTTTGGGGGTTGAGCCGTAGGGCCGGGAAATACGTTAAATTCTCCAAGCGGAACACTTAGTTCCATTGATTTCTCTTCCAATTCTTTTTTCAACATTAAAATTACTTCCTGTCTCAATTCAAAAAATTCAGAAAGCGTGAATGGGATGGAGAAGAATTC